>JACMKX010000107.1 GCA_014379905.1 Ferruginibacter sp.
AAAAAGTTTTAGAAGCAAATCATTCATTACTTAACAACATTACCGAAGTAAGAACCTATGCACACGGAGGCAGTTTGGTAAAGGGTAATCGCAGTTTCATTGTTTGGGATGTAGATTTTGATGTGAAAGATTTAGGAACAATAAAAACAACCGAAGTCTGCATTCAGGATTGGAAAGACGGCAAAATTATCAAAGAGCGTTTCTTCGCCTAATCAATCACCATTTAAAATAGAAAAGATGAATAGATTAAATGGTAAAACCGCTGTTATAACAGGAGGCACCAGCGGTATTGGTTTTGCCACAGCAAAAATATTTATTGATGGAGGAGCCAAAGTTATTATTACAGGCAGAAGCCAAAATGCAATAAATAAGTGAAGCGGTAAATAATTTGGGTAAAGGGGCATTTGGAATTCTTTCGGATGTAGTGAATATGGCTGACATCATTTCTTTACCAGAAAAAATCAAAGCTGTTTCCAGCCAAATAGATGTGCTATTTGTAAATGCGGGAATTGCCAGCTTTGCAGCTTTTGAACAAACATCAGAAGAACTATTTGATTCCAATTTTAATGTAAACTTTAAGGGTGCATTTTTCACCATCCAAAATTTATTGCAATTGATACCGTCGGAAAGTTCAATCATTCTTAACGCAACAGTGTTAGCCCGTTGGGGATTTGAAACCTCAAGTGCTTATTCAGCTTCTAAAGCAGCACTATTATCACTGTGTAAAACATTAGCGATTGAATTGGCTAACAAACAAATAAGGGTGAATGCAATTAGTCCGGGCCCAATTAACACACCTATTTACTCAAAAATGGACATACCTGCAGCGCAATTAAAAGATTTTGCAGCAAGTGTACAAGCGAAAATTCCTATGAATAGATTTGGTGCATCTGAAGATATTGGAAATGCAGCTTTATTCTTTGCATCATCAGAAAGCTCATTTGTTACAGGTACTGAACTTAGGGTTGATGGGGGAAAGAGCATCACATTTTAACCAAATACAATACAATGGAAAAATATAGACTTCTTATAATAGTGTTAACAGTTATTCACCCGGGTATTTTTGCACAGAATGAATCCTTTAAAAATGAAGAGATTTCAAACAGAATAGTAATAAGTGGAGACATAAATTTTGCCTGGACATATTTATCAAATCTCGGAAACCTGCAAAACCTTGTACCATCCACCATTCAACAATCCACGTTGAGTGGGAAAGGAAAAGGAAGTGTTGTTACCCTTACTTTAACTAATAATAAAGGTACAATTGTAGAAGAGGTGGTAAAAATCGACAATAGAAAAAGATACATTTCTTACAAAATGATTTCAACAGCTTTACCAATTAAAGACTATTTGGCTAGTTTCACTGTCAATACGATTTCAAATGAAAAATTTGAGGTTATTTTTTATGCTAAGTATAGAGTACAGAAAGCTAACCGACAAGCAAGGTTTGATGCTTTTAACAAACTGCAACTTGAATTACTTACAAACATAAAATTGAAAGTTGATGAAAATAGATAAGAATATTTGGTTTATTACAGGAATATCAGGCCGCCGGCAATCCAGCCGGTTAATATTGCCAACGAGAAAACACCAAGGGGAATAAGTGCATTTCTCTTTGCTTTAGTAAATCTTCCGGATCTCAATAGTAGCATATAGTTGTAAGTTATGAAATGTAGTTATTGTTTTTATTTTTTTTGACCACAGGAAAACCAGCGTTTTGAGTTCCCTGCCTGCCAGCCGGGAGGCAGATAGGTCCATCGTAATGTCTTACCTGGAAGGAATTATTATTATATTCTTAATCGTGCGCTTTCTCTCAAAAGCTATTATAGAATTATATTCACAGTATGAAACCAATAATGCATTTTCTTTTCTACGCGGGCATTTTTCTTTTTAGTCGACTTAGTGTTGCCCAGACTTTACCAGAACTGGAGCAAACAAGAATCGGTCTTCCCAATGGCTGGTCGCTTACGCCTGTTGGAAAAAATATTCCTTTGGGCGACCTTCCGCTGAACCTGGTGGTTAGCCATAATAAAAAATGGCTGGCCGTGACCAACAATGGCCAAAGCACTCAAACTATTGAGCTGTTTGACCGGAAAGCGGGCAAAAGGCTCGACAGTATTATTATACCTAAATCATGGTATGGCCTTGCCTTCAGTGAAAATGACCAGTTTATTTATGCATCGGGCGGACACGATAACCGGGTAAATAAATATGAAATAAAAAATAATAAACTGCAGCTTGCTGATTCTTTTATTCTTGGAAAAAAATGGCCAAATAAGATTGGTGTGGCAGGATTGGATATAGCAGAAAGAATGCACAATAAACTTTTTGTAGTAACAAAAGAAGACAACCATCTTTACGTTTTTGAACTTTCTACAAAAAAAATAATCAATAAAGTTCCACTCGGCGCAGAAGCCTACACCTGTAAATTATCTAATGATAAAAAAATATTGTACATCAGTGTGTGGGGTGGAAGAAAGATCTTATTGTATGATATTGCAGCGCAAAAAATAACAGACAGCATTGCTACCGGCAGTCATCCCAATGAAATGCTGCTAAGTAAAAATGGCAAATACCTGCTGGTAGCCATTGCTGAGGACAATGCTGTTTGCATCATTGATACAAAAACAAATAAGATCATTGAAACACTCAACGCTGCCCTGTATCCCGCTTCGCCAACCGGTTCCACCAGCAATGGACTGGCATTAAGCAATGATCAAAAAACATTGTACATCGCCAATGCGGATAATAATTGCCTGGCGGTATTCGATATCAGCAAACCCGGAAAAAGCAAATCAAAAGGTTTTATTCCCGTGGGCTGGTATCCTACCAATGTTAAGGTGGTTGACAAAACCATTTATGTAAGCAATGGTAAAGGTGTATCATCTGCGCCCAATCCTTATGGTCCAAATCCTACCGGCAATACGCAGGCAGTGCTCCGGCATGCAGGCGATAGTGGCCGGCGACCCAAAGTGCAGTATATCGCAGGACTTTTTCATGGTACTTTAAGTATCATTCAACAACCTGGTGAAAAACAACTGGGTGTTTATTCGCAGGCGGTTTATCGCAACAGTCCTTATACAAAAGAAAAAGAATTGAATCCTGAAGGGGAGGCCGGAAACCCTATTCCCATGAAAGTTGGCGAAGCCTCGCCCATTAAACATGTATTTTATGTGATAAAGGAAAATCGTACCTACGACCAGGTACTGGGTGATGTGCCCGGAGGCAATGGTGATACTTCTCTCACCCTATTTGGCGAAAACATCACACCCAACCAACATAAACTGGTAAAAGAATTTGTATTGCTCGACAATTTTTATGTGGATGCAGAAGTGAGCGCCGACGGGCACAACTGGAGCATGGGCGCTTATGCCAACGACTACCTTGAAAAAACATGGCCATCCAGTTACGGTGGCAAGGGTGGCACTTATGGAGGTGAAGGCGAACGTGCCATTGCAAATAACCGGGATGGTTTTATCTGGGATCATTGCAAAAGAAACAAGGTAAGTTTTCGTACCTATGGTGAATTTGTGGAGAATGGTAAAGGCACATTGGCCGTACTGAAGGGGCATGAAGCACGCTACACCGAATACAATCTTAGCGTAAGAGATACCACCCGTTTTTATCAATGGAAAAAAGATTTTGATTCACTGGTTGCTGCCAATGCATTGCCGCAATTAACCACTTTGCGCTTTGGCAATGATCACACAGAAGGAATGCGTGCCGGCAAAGCAACGCCCTTTGCTCATGTAGCTGATAACGACCTGGCCGTGGGCATGTTCATAGACTATTTAAGCAAGAGCCCGGTGTGGAAAAAAACTGCAGTATTCATTTTAGAAGACGATGCACAAAACGGCCCCGATCATGTAGATGCACACCGCAGCCCGGCTTATGTAATTGGCCCCTTTGTGAAAAGGAAATTTATAGATCATACCATGTATTCCACGTCGGGTATGTTAAGAACCATAGAGCTGATACTGGGTATGCCGCCAATGACGCAGTATGATGCCGCTGCAACGCCCTTGTGGAGATGCTTTACCAGCAAGGCAGATTATACTCCTTTCAATCACCTGCCTGCAAATGTGAACCTCAATGATAAGAACCCTTCAAAAACAGCCATGGCAGAACTCTCCGAAAAATTTGAATGGGATAAGGAAGATGCCGTACCTGATTTAGTGTTCAACGAAATACTATGGCAGGGCATAAAAGGTATGTCTGCTCCTTCGCCGGTAAGAGCAGGATTTTTAAAGAGAAATCATAGGGAAGACAGGGGGTTGAAGGAAGAGGATGATTGAGATTGTATAAGCGGGAAATAGATGACTGGTTGATTAGTTGAGAACCCATCAGGGTTTAGCAGAATTCTTTTTAACGAAAAATATAGGTCGCAGAAAACGGCTTCTAATAATGAGATCCTTCGTGCCTCGCACGATTTTATCGGGGCAGGCAGGCGGACCTAGTGATACGTTTATCACTTAATAATGAAATCCATTATGCTCAACCAAAGTTACAGCCATTCGTAAAAAAACGCTCACCGGCCGTTTATCTTTCCGTAGATTAGCAATACTCAAATAAACAGCAATGAAAAAATTATCTGCGGTTATCATCCTGGCGTCTTTGTTATTTGGATGCAATGAAAAAAAGGAAACTTCTACAAGTACTTTAGAATTAAACCGCCTGGCAGAACAGTATGTACGGCTGGGTTTAAACATTGGCCAGTACGATGCTGACTTTGTAGATGCTTATTACGGACCCGATTCGCTCAAACCTGACCCTAAAGACTCTTTACTGCTGACCGTATTTCCAAAAGACAGCCTGCTTACAACAGCTGCTACTTTACAAACAGCATTCAATCATATTATTTCAGCTGCCGTTGACGATACAATAAAAAACCGGGCTAAGTGGATGAACAGCCAGCTAACAGCTTTCATTCGCCGCATTAAAATTTTTTCCGGCGAACCCTCCATCTTTGATGAAGCATCCAAAGACTTGTTTGGGGTAGTGGCACCTGCTTACCCTGAAGCTCATTATAAAAAATTGCTCGCAACACTCAAC
Organism: Ferruginibacter sp.; assembly: GCA_014379905.1. GTDB lineage: Bacteria > Bacteroidota > Bacteroidia > Chitinophagales > Chitinophagaceae > Ferruginibacter. The sequence continues at coordinate 5,053 of JACMKX010000107.1, forward strand.
AGTCTTGTCCCCGGAAAGGGAAACTTACAAAGCAGGATGAAAACACTTTCTGAAAAATTTGTAATTCCAAAAAATAAACTGGATACCGTTTTCAAAACTGCTATTGCCGAAGCACGCAAAAGAACATTGGCACATTATAACTTACCCGAATCCGAAAACTTTACACTGGAGTATGTTACCAATAAACCCTGGGGCGGGTATAACTGGTACAAGGGAAATTACCAGAGTGTTATACAGATCAACACCGATCTGCCCCTTATGATTGACCGGGCCATTGACCTGGCCTGCCATGAAGGTTATCCTGGTCATCATGTGTACAATATACTGCTCGAAAAGAAATTGTACCGCGACAACGGTTGGGTAGAAATATCATTATACCCATTGTTTAGTCCGCAATCATTGATTGCCGAAGGCAGTGCAAACTTTGGAATAGAAGTAGCTTTTCCGGGTACTACGCAGCAACAATTTGCCAAAGAAGTGCTGCTGCCCCTGGCAGGGATCGACACCACAGGCGCAGGTGCCTATTTTGCTGCTATCTCCATTAAAAAACAATTGAACTATGCCCGTAATGAAGCGGCAAGAATGATCGTTAATGGTTCGGGAACCGAAGCCGATGCCCTGCGATGGTTACAGGACTATGCATTATTTGGTGAGGATGCTGCGAAGAAATCAATAGGTTTTATAAAAAAATACGGTAGCTACGTGATCAATTATAACTACGGGCAGGACATGGTTAAAAATTATATTGAATCAAAAGGCGGTACCGAAACAAACGCAGCCAAACGCTGGGAATTATTTGAGTGGCTCCTTAGCAACCAGGTGATCAGTGCTGATTTGTTGAAATAGATTTCTAACAGGCGAATTAGCAGAAAACAATTGACCCTTTGACCGGCCAGGAGTGACGAAACCATCAACGGTCTTTTACTTTCCAGCCGATAGCCAGTTTCACAAATGTTTTTGCCATATAAAAAAAAGAAACCTGGTTGCGGTGAAGCTGGTAAGCCATCTTCGCCTGGCGCAAAGCCTGTCGTGGTTGTTTATACTTGCCGTAAGTTTTATCAGCTGTTCGGGCAAAGTACAAAGACCAGTTTTTCTTTGCAGCTCTCATCCATATTTTTTTTTCAGGGGCCGGCAGATAGTTTTGTATGGTGTTAATAACGCTGGCGATGTCTTTAATGTGCTGGCCGGATACAAGCGAATGACTTGAAATGTTTTCATCATGCACCCGGTAATGCGCCAGTTTTTTGGGGCTGTGTGCCATAGGATAACGGGCGGCAATACGTACCCACATTTCCCAATCTTCGCCATAATGAACACCAAAAAAACTGCCGAGTTTTTCATATACTTCTCTCTTTACAACCACAGCAGGAGGTTGCAACTTTTGATTGCGTGCTATAATGGATAACCAACCCGGAATGATGCCCGGCTGGCTGGCTGGTATTTCACTATTACAAATAAATGTTCCCTGCTCATTTACCTGCGTAAATGCAGTAAAAACGGCTGCTGCTGATGGAAATTGTTTAAACAGCATAGCTGCTTCGTCGTAAAATCCGGGAGATAAAAAATCATCTCCATGTAATATATGAACGTAGTGTCCGCGGGCCCGGTTGATACTGGTTTCAAAATTGCGAAGGCTTCCCACATTATTTACCTGGCGAAAATATTTTACACGACCATTGCCAGTTTTATGTACCAGTGATTGCAGGTCAATATCTGTGCTGGCATCATCTACCACTTCAATCTGCATTAATTTTTCTGCAGGTGCCTGCATCAGTACAGATTCGATGGTTCGCTGAATGTATCTGCCGCAATTATAGGCAGGTATCATTACAGACCAAAGCGGGCGTTTCACCCCGGCAGGCAGGGCGGGTATAACGGGTGGTTGTAAAGGAGTACGCTCCATCATATTATCGCTCGTGTTATTTGTAATAGGATTTCCAGTTCTCCATTCCCTGGCGCCAGGCAATGCGTTCTTCTTCACTGACCAGTTTTTTTTCTTCCGCACGCAATACCTTCAATGCATATTGTATCATGTGGGATTTATTGTTAGACATATTATGACGATGAATGCGATACGCAGCCACTATTTTATCATGTCCAAACACCGGAAAGTACCTGGCAACCTGCAGGTTGAGCTGGTAGTCTTCACAGGATTTTATACCGGTATTAAAACTAAAATGAAAAAATAATTCCCGGCGATACATTGCCGTCCCTTCCATAGCAATATAATTTCCCTGTAACAAAGCGCTATAATTATTTCCTTCCGTAATTTTTGAAACAGGGGAGGAGAGGTATTCCCCTTTTTCATTGATCCTGTTATGACCACCTGAAACCATCATTGCTTCTTTGTAATAATTTAAAAAATACCTGTTAATCTCCAGCGCCTCCGGGTATAAAAGATCGTCGGCATCTAAAAAAACAAGGTAAGCTCCTTTAGAATATTGCACACCAATATTTCTCGCTGCTGAAAGTCCCACTCTCTCCACCCGCACATATTTTACAAGTACCGGGTATTTTTCGCAGATAGAAAAAATATTTTCTGTTGATCCGTCATCCACAACAATGATCTCTTTATACGGATAGGTTTGGTTGCCAACACTTTCAATGGCGGCTCCTAAATATTTCGCATGATTATAACAGGGGATCACTACTGATACCAATGCCCGCGGGTCATCCTCTATGGTCATCAATTCTTCCGGGAAAGTATAAATAGCTCTCCGGTGATTGTTTTTATTTTCTTTGTAATATTTCCATCCTGCAATACATCCCTTTATTTGAGCGGTTAATAAAGGATCAATTTTTAAGGCAGACTTAAATAGTTGCCGGGCAATTTTTGTAAGATAATAAAAGGGCAATCCTTTATAAAATCTCCTGAGGTTACCGGTACCCGGGTATTTTTCATTTTGCACCAGCAAGGCAGCCACATGCCCCCGCATATAGTTGTACAATTGATTTTTCAGCTCCTGCATGCTGCTGCGGTGATCATGATAAACATACACATGCGGGTAATATTGACAATTCCATCCTTCTGCCAATATCCGAAACCACATTTCAGAATCTCCGCTACAACCCGCGGCACCTGCATCGAGGCGTTCATCAAAAAAACCTGCCAGTTGAAAAGCCTGCTTCCTGAAAGCCATGTTGGCACCGGCACCAATTTCCCATGCAGGCACGCCCCATTTTTTGTTGTGTAAAAAATAAGCATGGTCAAAGCTGGCGGGCACGTAACCCTTGTTAAAACTCCAGTCTTTCTCAAAAATATACGGGGCAGGTGTTTGCAGTTGTACCGGAATTACCAGGCCGGTAACTGCCATAGTGAGCGGATCGTTGAAACAATTGCTCATATTTTCTACCCAGTTTGCCGGAACGCTTACATCATCATCGGTATAGGCAATAATATCTCCGCTGGCATAATGTGCGCCGGTATTGCGGGCAATATCAAGGCCAGGTCTGCTTTCTGCAACATAGATTACTTTACTAAAAGAAGCTACCACCATTTTTGTTGCAGCATCGGAGGGGAAATTGTCTACCACAATGATCTCGAAATCTCCGTCACAACGTTGCAAATGCTCCAGGCAATTTTGCAGGGCCCGCGGCCGGTTTTTTGTGCAGATAACGACCGATACATGTTGCGATACTGCTGCAGGCAAGATCATTCCAGCAGATTTGTGCAACCATGTATTGAGGGCCGCATAATTTTTTTCTGCCAAAGAATCAGCAATATTTACTTTATAATTTTCTTTTGACTGTTGCCCGTAGTATTGTAAGGTTGGCTGAATAGCATCGTTGATCTTTTTTAGAAGATCATTGTTGGTGGAAGAAGAACCAGCCTGCTGCCATACATGAGCCAGGGGCAATTGTTTCCACCAGCAGGTAATATAACAGTTGGTATTCAGAGCCGGCAGCAAGTTAGCTTCCGAAAGATCCCAACGGAATATTTGATATGGAGCAAAATCACGCATGCGTTACCGGCCTTAACTGTACAGGAAAATCGGGGCGTACCACACCGTGCCATTTACCAAACCAGGCAGTGTCTTTCCTGTAGTCCTCCACATCAAACTGCAGGCAGGTTTCAAAATAAAACAGGCGTTCTGTGGTATTTTTTACGAACACGAGGGATATATAATAAGAAGCATCGTTTAAAAAATTGCCGGGGATACTACAGGAGCCGGCAATCAAACCGTTTACATTGTGTAAAGCTTCCGAACAAATATCGAAAATGAAATTACCCGTCATATCAAACAAATGTACCCCGGCTATTAAGCTGCCCGGTTCTACATCAATATGCCAGAATTGAAAATTAATTTGAAGTGGCGTGCGAATATCTATCACCTGCTGGCCGGCTAAGAAACCGGGTTTGAGTTCAACAGATCTGATGCGGATGGCGTTGTTGCCGGGAGCTGTATTAATATCTTCAAAATGTTGCGATGTCTCTGCGTGTTTTTCCCGCTTTAAATAATCGCCAATCACTTTTTCCGGTGAACCAATTCCTGCAATTTGTCCATTATGTAATGATACGGCCCTGGTGCAAAGATTTTGCAATGCCTGCATGTTGTGACTTACAAATAAAACTGTCTTTCCTTTTTGCGAAGCAGCTTCCTTCATCTTGCCTAAACATTTGCGTTGAAAAGCTGCGTCGCCCACGGCCAGCACTTCATCTACTATTAATATTTCAGGATCAAGATGGGCGGCTACTGCAAAAGCCAGCCGGGTGTACATGCCGCTCGAATATCTTTTTACGGGTGTATCTATAAATTGTTCCACTCCCGAAAAATCAACGATCTCATCAAAACGGGCAGTGATCTCTTTTTTTTGCATGCCCAGTATGCTCCCGTTGAGGTAAATATTTTCTCTCCCGGTAAGTTCGCCATTAAAGCCAGTTCCTACTTCCAGCAGGCTCGCAATTCGGCCACGGCCGGTTATGCTGCCAGTATTGGGAGCTGTGATACGACAAATTATTTTTAAAAGCGTGGATTTACCAGCGCCATTGTTGCCTACGAATCCAATTACTTCTCCTTCATATATCTGCAGGTTGATATCTTTTAAGGCCCAGATACCACTGTCCACAACACCACTCTTTTTTTTTGAGAAACCAGCTACCCAATTCCTGATATCTTCCCTTAACCGGCCCGAACCCGTTTTGCCCAGCCGGTAATATTTTGAAATATTTTCTATTGATATCACGGAGTTGCTCATACAATCGTTTAAATAATATCCATTATTTTTAATTCTCTTTTTTTAAACAGGGCAAGTCCTGTACAAAGGATGACGAACACTGTAACAACACTTATAAAAAGATAATCAAAATGAATGGGTTTATGAGAAAAAAAAGCAGCCCTGAAAGTTTCTATCACAGGTGTTAAAGGATTGAGCCAAAAAATAAATTCATATTTGGGAGGCACTATCGCTGCCGGGTACACGACGGGGGTTGCAAACATAAAGAGGCGAAGCAGGAATTGAAGCGTGTAGTCAAGGTCGCGGTATTTGGCCGTTACCACGCTTATGATTAATCCTGCACCCAGGCTAAACAATGCAGCCAGTAACATTAAAAGCGGGAGCAGCAAAACATACAGGTTAGGATTAACGATATCCGAAGTAAAATAATAATAATAGTACAACAATAAAAAGAACAGCAACTGCACGCCCATTCTTATACTATGCGATGCTATATTACTGAGGGGAACAATGAGCCGGGGAAAATAAATTTTTCCAAAGAGGGCAGCGTTGTGTAAAAATGTGTACATGCTTCCATTTAAACAATCGGAAAAATAACTCCATACAATTACCCCTGGCAGATAGAAAAGTAAGGGAGGAATTGCCTCGGTGGATACCTTAGCTATTTTACTAAATATGATCCAGTATACCAGTGTAGTAAGTGCGGGTTGTAAAAATATCCAGAGGGGCCCCAATACTGTTTGCTGGTAATTGGCAATCAGATCCCGGCGCACAAAACTATTGAGCAATCCTTTGTATTGCCATAATTCTCCGAGGTTCCATTTGAACCAGCCGCTGTGCGACGCTATTTTCCATGGCACTTGCTCCTCTTCTTGCAAAAAAATAAATTTAAAAAGATTGAATTTTAATATTGTCCTGTTTGTTTTCAGGTGAAACATTTACAGTACCCGGTAAAAATAGAAGTTCTTTGTCAATCCTGTCCAGAACTTCTGCATCAAGTTTGCGGTCAAATTTCCGGGCAAAAAACTTGTTGGATTGTTGTAAGGCATTAAAGTCTCCGGAAGTAAGGGTCTTTGGCCGGGTACTACCCTGCGAACGGTCAATGAAATGATAATTTTCATTGATGATCGATTCGGCAAATGGAGAATTCATCAATATAGTATTGATAAGAAATTCATCGGGCCCCCAGGTATGTTTAAAGAACCACCAGCGCCTGTCTCTTTTTTTTAAGATCGTCCATGCATATTTAGCGGCATCTGCGCTAAGTATCCAATAAGCGCCATCAGGCCCGCCATACAATTTGCCCGGTAAAGGAAACTTTCTCCGGGGTAACAATTTAGAAAAAACATCGGCCAGCCGGTACCTGCCCCTGAAACCATATTCAACAAAATGATAGCGGGTAAAACGCAGCACCGCATGTTCCCACCAGGCAGAGGGGGGTGTTTCAGACATTAAGAAAGACCTACCCAGGTTGTTCAATAAAAAACTATGAATAAAGGCTGTCGTTTTAATGGGATAATCCTGGCCGCTCAGGAGATTGATAAAATCATAGGCTGGAGTTCCATTTTCAAATATTTGTTCCAGCGAATTGGTAATGGCTTCTACCTGGCTGTAACCGCCCCAGCTTACTTTTTTTCTTTTCCTGATAAAAAATACATTTGGTAACAACGACAGCTTTTTGAAAGGCACAATATCTACCTTCCTATCCAGGTGAAGATAGAAATCAAAATCAGGATGAGCCATTGACCTGACCAGGCGTTCAATTAAAATGGCATCCTCATGAAAAATGATAATATGCGCAACTTTCATATTGTAATTCTACCGGGTTTTTTCAAACTGTTAAACATCTTACAGCGCCATTAGGCTGTATTATCGGTAACCACTGCATTGCTGCTAGATTGCAATTATGATTCCAAAAATGACCGGGTATGTTCTGAATGGATGTTTTTCAGAGATAATGGCTGAGGGGCAAGCCCTGGCTACCCCTTGAACATTATTATTAGCGTGTAAATCGGGTATTTGGATCGGATTTAAACAGGTTTATGGAAATTACCTGCAGCTTCTTTTAAAATTGATCACTTTTCGCTCAGTTTGTTTACCCCTGATAAAGGGAGTTTTATACAGCATAGCTTAGCTGCTTTCACCTCTCATCAAACATCGCTCCTCTTTCAAAAACCCTGCTTTTTTTTAAAACCCAAAAGCGCGTCTCCTTACATCACCACTCAGTACCCATTTGCAGCCATGTGCGCCCTTATCGCAACCGGAGGATACCCGGTACCCGGTATACTGGCAGCAGCGGTATAGTTTTGTGCGGCAATAACATCAAATAAATAATAAAAAAACAAATCAACAAATGAAATCACTGAAATTTTTATTCGTACCCCTGCTTGTTTTATCCGCCGGCATATTTTTACCAGGCTGTAAAAAAGATAACGATGATGCCGGCTCCTGCAGAATCATAACTGTTACCCCTAGCGCCGGCAATGGTTTTAACTTCACTTACAATTCAAGCGGAAAGACAGAGACCATGACCAATGGAAATTCGTTGACCGTTTTTTCTTACGGCGGAAACGTCATCATTTCTACCACCACTGTAAACGGTAATTTCAGTTCAAAAAGGATAGCTACGTTGATTGCAAACGGCTTTGCTGCAAATGTAAAAACGGAAACAAGTGCAGACGGTTCAACATGGTACAAGGATACATATGAATACAATGGAACAGAACTGATAAAGGACACTTACACCAATTCGCAAAATGTAGTCCCTGAAGTAACTACGGTTGGCTGGAGCGGCGGCAACCTCGTATCTACTACCAGAGAGGGAGTTACCACCCATATAGAATATTACACAGATAAACCCTCGCAGACCGGCGATTACCTGGCGCTCATGCAAATGATCCAGGGATACAAAGTATATAACACTAAGAACGTTATCAAGTCATTGATCACAGGCACCACTATCACCAGCTTTGATTATACTTACGAGGAGGGAAAAATTACTGCACTAAAATTTAATGGCGACGGAACGATTATCAATTACAATTTTCAATACCAGTGTAATTGATGCAGGCATAGCCTCATTTGATTATTGCTTTCCCTGGGTGAATGCAAAGGAAGATACCGCCGTTAAGCCATTGGCTTTAATTAAAGCAGGATACATTATTAAACTATTCATTGAGAAAAACCAATGCAAAATACCAGGCCATCCTTAAAGGGTGGCCTGGTATACTATGCTCAAATGTTATTGCTTTAGCAGTTGCAATATTTTAATGTCATTATTGTTGCCGCAATATTGTAAATAATATACTCCTTTTGCAAAATGGGCAACATCAATAGCAATATTGTTTACACCTGCCTGCACACTGATTGTTTTTTCTTTTAATAAACGGCCAACGGCATCTGTTATCCTGATGTGAATCGTTTGCTGCCTGGCTGCAGTGATAGAAAGTTTGGCCTGTGGCCCGGTAACCGGGTTGGGAACAAGTTTCACCAGCAGTGCTTCGCCTGCCGCCCTGTTGATCAATACTATTTGAGAATATTTATCGGGTGCATTTTCTTCCTTCATTTTTAAACGGTAAAAACTTCGTGCAGGAGGATTGCTGTCTGTAAAATTAAAAGGAAGCTGGCAGTCGGCCGCTGAAGCGTTGACAGCACCAATACCAGCAAAATCAATTCCGTTGGTACTTCTTTCTATGATGAATTCAGCATTGCCGGTGCAGCTGGCTTTCCATGTAAGCGTATTGCCTGTAACTTTGGCCTCGCCGGTGAAAGATAGAATATGAATGGGTAATACAAGGCTGGTAGCAGCAAAATAAAACGACGAAAAGGAATTCACAGAAGTGCTGTACACATGATCACCGGCCCAGCTGGTATAAGTAGTAGGAAGCATCAGGGCATTACTGCCAATGACACCTGAACAAAAATCATTGTTTTTAAATACCGAAATATCCTGTGGTAATATCACTCCCGATCCTGCTGTATTGCGTAGGGTGAGGAATTCCGAATTTTTAAGATACAGTCTTACGGTAACGGGCGTAACTGGTTGTATTTGTGTAGTGATGGTAATGTTTCGATCGCCATAATAAGTTCCATTTTGCTGGCGGATAACTCCGCCATTGATAAAGAAGCGTGCCTCAACATTGCCCAATATATTTCCATTGGCATTTATTTCTGCCACTGCTCTTCCTTCCACATCTGTAAAGGCAATCCATTCATTGGCATTGGCTGCATTGATGTTGGCAAAATTTGCATTTGTGCAAGTGCCCGCAACACCCGGTGCAGCAGGCGCCGGTATTTTTGTGAACTCATTGTTCCTGGGATGGCGACCGGTGAGTGCAAGGAAGTTTGTCTTTTTACTGTAAACATTTGTTGTGGGATCATATTCAAATATTACTCCGCCAAAAGGGTTATCTCCACCACGATTGGTCATGCCTGCTAATTTTGTACCCACCACTGCCAGGCGGCCAATAGCTTCGTTTCCTTTTTCCGTATCAAGATCTATTTTTTTTGAGAGCACATGACCAGCTATATCGTATTCAAATAGTTTACCATTGTATGTTTCGGGATCACCTGCAGCCGTGCAGCCGTAGAGCCTGTTATTATACAGCACCAATGGTCCGGGTTCCGCACCGGTAATATTTACATTGAAATCTGCCAGTTTGGTCAATGCGTTGCCCAGGGGTGAGTATTCAAACAATGTTCCTGCATCGTTGATTCCGCCGCCGCCCGCACTGCCATACAATTTTCCATTGTGCAATATCATTCCGCTGCCGGGCCTTGCACCCCTGGCTCCATCAAATAATACTTTGGTGGCCACCTGGTTGGTAGCAGGATCAAATTCGAATATGGTTCCCCGTTCATTGATGCCTCCTTCTCTGCAGGTACCATATAATTTACCCGAATATTCCACTAATAAGCCGGTAGGCCATTTTCCCTGTGCACCGCCAAAATCAAATCGCTTTGTAAATGTTTCTGTTGCAGGGTCAAACTCAAATAATACCCCGGCGTTGTTTACACCATCGGAAGAGGCTACGCCATAAAATTTATTATTGAACAAGGTAAGTCCTCCCTGTTCTGCCATGAATCCATCCGGGCCCTGCAACTTATAAATCTCTGAATAGGTTTGCGTAACCAGGTTGTAGGAAAAAATTCCACCTTTCTCTGTATCCCCGCCTGCAGCGCCTACGCCATATAATTTATTATTAAATAAGGTCAGCCTGCCATTCGGGTGGGAGATGATTTTCTCCCCTAATATTACTTTTTGATTGTAGGAATTACCAGCCGGATCGTACTCAAAAAGTGCCCCGGTGTAGGATAGGCCTCCTTCATACAGGAGTCCATAGAATTTATTGTTATGTAACAGTGCCGCACCCAGTGCCTGTCCACCATGGGCAATGCTAAAATTTACTTTGGGAACAAAGCTATTTGCTATAGGTTCATAACTAAATAAAGCCCCCCTGTCGTTTGGTCCGCCATAACCCGGCAAACCATATAAGAGATTATTATGAACGAGCAGGGTTGTGGGGCCATAGCAGGATGTTTCGGTGATGGTTTTATCACGGCTGAGTTGATTTAACAAAGGGTCGTATTCAAATATTACACTTCCTCTTGGTACCAGGTCATCAACAGCAAAGCCATATAATTTATTGTTCAGCACTGCAAGGGAGCCCGAAAAGTTGCGGGCCGAGATATTTCCCAATTCGAGTTTCGGAGACAGCACATTGGCCGCCGGATCGTAGGAGAAAATGTACCCGCCATGTTGTGGTCCCTGGCTGATACCGCTAACCGACCACAGTTTATTATTATATAGCGTAAAGCCGGCGGCTGTGGCCTGGCCGCTGCTGTTTACCTGCATATCTCTTTTCTTTATATAAGTATTGCTGTTGGGATCAAATTCAAAAATAACGCCTTGCCCATTGGCACCCCCGGCAGCGGTAATACCATACAGTTTGTTGTTAAACAATGTAAGATCGCCCATGCTGATAAAACCGGTAGCTTCCTGGAAATGGTGCCGTTTTGTTAGTATACCTGATGCAGGATCGAATTCAAAAATAGATCCTTCAAAGTTTACACCGGTGTAACTGGTGGTGCCATACAATTTATTATTATACACTACCATTCCGGCGGCAGATCCCCTTTCCCCGATACTGAAAAGATCTGCCACTTTCCGGTAAACACCGGTGTTGAGATCGTATTCACTGATCATTCCATTATCCTGGAGGCCACCCCTGTCGAACAGGGTATACAGTTTCCCGTTCAACGCTACCGGCCTGTTATGGTAGGAAGAACCACCGGCATTAGTTACAGTAAAATTTTTTTTAGTCCGAAGACCTGTGCCGTCAAACCTGGTGGTAAACAACGTTCCCCGGTCATCGGGTCCGCCGTAAGCAGTGGCACCAAATAACTGGTAAATCCCCTGGGCCTGTACCGCATCTAAAAGAAAACAACAGTACATAATTGTAAAGATCTTTTTCATAACTGAGCGTTTTGTGTAGAACGAAAGTATACACAGCGCAGGGCCGTAAAAGAGGCAGTTAATGAAAGGGTGATTTGGGTTAACGGAGAAGCGGTAAAGGGAGAAAGGGTAGTTCCGGGTTTCGTTAACTGATACCCCGCATTCGTTAAACAATGCCGGCAGAGAAAGAAGAGCCGGGTTATCATTGCATTCATTATTATAACAATCAATAATTCTCAATAAAATATTTTTATGAAACGAAAACAAATCGGAATAATCGGCGCAGGCATCAGCGGACTTGCTACCGCCAAAGCATTTAAAGAAAGAGGATACGGGGTAACTGTATTGGAAAAAGCCGGCTCTGTAGGCGGCGTGTGGGAAAGAAGCAGGTCGTATATTAAATTAACCACGCAAACTACTAAGAACGAATATTCTTTTTCCGACTATCCCATGCCCGCAGCCTTTCCTGAATGGCCCAGCGGCGAAAACATGAGCGATTACCTTACCTGCTTTGCCAAACATTTCGGGCTGGCGGCACATATCTTTTTTGATAAAGAAGTACTATCGATGGAGTTCCGCAATAAGCAATGGACCCTTGCGGTGCAGGATCTGCACGATAAAACAACCATGGAGCAACATTTTGACTTTGTGGTGGTTTGCACCGGCACCTTTCACGAAAAACATATCCCTGCTTTTGAGGGTGTGCAACAGTTTATTGCCAATGGTGGCCAGGTGCTGCATTCCAGTGAAGTGAAAGATGAAAATTTATTAAAAGATAAACATGTGGCGGTGGTTGGTTTTGCAAAATCAGCAACAGATATTGCTACAGCTGCCGCCGATCTCAGTCGCTCTGCTACGCTTTTATACAGGAAGGCACAATGGAAAGTGCCCCGTTTTTTTGGGAATACAATCAATTTAAAATACCTGTTGTTCTCCCGTTTTTCAGAAGCGTTTTTTATGCCCTATCGCAAAACCGGGTTCCAGAAAATATTGCACAGCATCGGCAGGCCAATGGTATGGATGCAATGGAGGGGTATTGAACTGTTGTTGAAAAAACAATTCAGGCTCAAGGCCTGTGGCATGCTGCCGCAGCACCGCATTGAAGAACAGATAAGTTGCAGCCTTGGCGTGGCGCCCCAGGGTTTTTATGAAAAGGTATTGTCCAAAAAAATAAATGCCGTGCACGACGAAATTGCTTCCTTCTCACCCACCGGTTTTCATTTAAAAAAAGGAGGGCATATTGATACCGACCTGGTGGTATTTGGAACCGGCTTTAAACAAAGCCTGCCGTTCCTCCCCAATGAAATAAAAAAACTATTGCGCAACGAAGCAGGGCAGTTTGAGTTATACCGCAACATTATAAATCCCAAAATACCTGCTCTGGGTTTTGTAGGGTTTAATTCCAGCCTGTTCTCCACGCTCACCTCCGAGGTGGCGGCCAACTGGCTGGCAGAATATGTAAGCGGCCACATAATCCTGCCCGAACAAAAATTAATTGACCAGGAAATTGGCCTCATCAGCAACTGGAAACAGGGCGTTAGGCCCATCGCCAAAGAATTTAGTGGCTTGTGCGTGGCTCCGTTTAATTTTCAGCACCTCGACCAGCTGATGCAGGATATGGGTATGCGCACCCGGGCCACTCGCAACCCCTTCTATGAATTTTTTAAACCCATCAATCCAAAGGACTATCAAAAAATATTGCGCCGGCCCGATATCTTCAAACAATTGCCGCAGGTAAAACAAAGGGAACTGCAACATCAAGATTGAAATTTTTATACAGAGGTTTTAGCATATGACCTGCTTTTTAAAGGCGGGTCATATGCTAATAATAGTGTGGGTGGTAAATTACCAGGAAGCACTGGCATTTAAATTGGGTGACGACTGGAAAACCAACGCAAGGTTGAATGAAACTGGTATTGGATTACTAACAGAAAACTACTCTTAACATATTAATGACATTAATTAAAATAGCTCTAGCTGATGATCACAAAATATTTCGTGAAGGAATATTATTGGAATTAATCAAGTTTAAAAAAGTTGATATTATTTTGGTAGTAGAAAATGAGCAAGTGCTTTTAGATAAGTTAACCGGTAGCAGGTTGCCGGATATCATTCTAATGGATATTAGGATGCCTATTTTAGATGGCATAGAAGCCCCTGGGCAAATTAGATTACTTTATCCAGAGGTAAAGATTATCCCTTTGACAATGTACGATGATAAAGACATGATATATGCATTTCAAAAGATGGGCGCATGTGGTTACTTAGCGAAGTCGACAAATCCTGATGAAATATTTTTAGCAATCGAAACAGTATTTAATGGAGATTTTTATTTTAAAATTTTAGACAGGAGGGATTATTTATTATAAGAGTTCAGAATGATTTATTTCATATAATCTACCATCCCCCGACGGGAAGGTAGGGGCAATTGATACAAAACAAAAACCCGCCTCTTTCGAAGCGGGCTTTTTATTTAAGTAAGACTTAAAAGATAACAATTTTTTAGTTTTAACGACTGCTTGGGCAAGCTTCCCGATTGTATCGGGACCGGCAAGCATGACATCACGTTCAAAAAATATCAATTATCCATTATTAGTACCTGTACATCTCCGCTTTAAACGGACCTTCTTTGCTGATACCTAAGTATTCAGACTGGGTAGTAGTTAATTCTTCCAACACTACACCAATTTTTGCAAGGTGTAAGCGGGCTACTTTTTCATCCAGGTGTTTAGGCAGTACATAAACTTTGTTTTCGTATTTGTCCGTGTTAACCCACAATTCAATCTGGGCCAAAGTTTGGTTACTGAAAGAGTTGCTCATTACAAATGACGGGTGACCAGTTGCACAACCCAGGTTTACCAGGCGACCTTCAGCCAGCACGATGATGTCTTTACCTTCGATGGTGTACAGATCAACCTGTGGTTTGATGGTGTTTTTAGACGAACCATAATTTTCATTCAACCATGCCATGTCAATTTCAATATCAAAGTGACCAATGTTACAAACGATGGCTTTATCTTTCATCGCCCTGAAATGGTTTTCTGTGATCAGGTCTCTGCAACCTGAAGCAGTAACGATGATATCAGCTTCTTTAACTGCATCGATCATTTTCTTTACTTCAAAACCGTCCATTGCTGCCTGTAAAGCACAGATAGGATCAATTTCGGTAACAATAACACGGGCACCTGCACCACGTAAGCTTTCTGCACTTCCTTTACCCACATCACCATAACCACCAACAACAGCAACTTTACCTGCCATCATAACGTCGGTAGCTCTGCGGATAGAATCTACCAGAGATTCTTTACAACCATATTTGTTATCAAATTTAGATTTGGTAACACTATCGTTTACGTTGATAGCAGGAATAGGCAAAGTGCCTGCTGCCATACGCTCGTATAAACGGTGAACACCTGTAGTGGTTTCTTCGCTAAGGCCTTTGATGTTGGCAACCAGTTCAGGATATTTATCAAAAACGATGTTGGTCAAATCACCCCCATCATCCAGGATCATGTTCAAAGGTTTGTCTGCAGATCCAAAGAACAAAGTTTGTTCAATACACCAGTCAGCTTCTTCCTGCGTTTGACCTTTCCAGGCATATACACCAATGCCTGCTTCAGCAATAGCTGCTGCTGCCTGGTCTTGTGTAGAGAAGATATTACATGAACTCCATTTAACTTCTGCACCCAGTGCAATCAGTGTTTCAATCAGCACAGCAGTTTGGATGGTCATGTGAAGACAACCTGCGATACGGGCGCCTTTTAATGGCTGAGACGGTCCGAATTCTTCACGGATGCTCATCAAACCCGGCATTTCTGCTTCGGCCAGCATAATTTCTTTGCGACCCCAGGCAGCAAGACTGATATCTGCTACTTTGTGCGCCAGCTTAAAGTCGATGGCGTTAGATTCTAATATTGACATAATTATTATTTTTAGACCACAAAGGTATATTTAACAGGATAATATTCTAATACCTTTTAAAACTTCAGGATAAATTAATATTAAAATGTACTTTTAAGGAACAAATGACCTGTTTATGGCAAAAATAACGGCTCCAAAAGAACAAAGTGCTAGTCCCGCGGTTTCCCTGGATAAAATGGACCTCTCTATCTTAAAACTATTACAGCAAAATGCCCGCATCACTGTAAAAGAAATTGCGGCCGAAGTTCATTTAAGTACTACACCCGTTCATGAACGCATCAAACGGCTGGAACAAAACGGGGTGATAACTCAATATGCAACGCTGGTAGATAAGAATAAAGTGAACCGTGCATTGATGGTGATCTGCTATGTATCCTTAAAAGAACATAGCAAAAATGCAGGCGTAAAATTTATCAAATCCATTCATGAATTGAATGAAGTGATAGAATGCTATAACATCAGCGGTGAATTTGATTTTATGCTCAAAGTGGCCTGCGCCGATATGAATAGCTATTACGATTTTCATGTAAACAAACTAAGCCAGATGGACAATATGGGAAATGTTCAGAGCGTGTTTGTGATGGGCGTGATAAAGGAAACACACCAGCTGGTATGGTAAGGCCCCAGTTAGCTAATAGGCTAATTCGATAAGTTGATAATGAATGTGCTGATGAGCTAATGTGCTAATGGAGAGCAATATGACAGTTGTAGGTTTTCGAATAAGATAAGCCCTTTACTTTAAACTCTCCGTCTTGGCGCCTTAGCGGTTAAAAATAAAATCATAAAAATCATAAAAATCTGAATTATTCCCATCCCAACCATTAATTTCATTCTAATAAAAATCAACCAACATGAAATCTGCGCTTGCTGTTGCCATTGCTGCCATCGGATTAATTATTGCAGCCTTTTTAGTAGGGAATGCTTATAAATATAAATTCAGGGCCACGGAAAATGTTACAGTTACAGGTGCTGCCGAAAAGGATTTCGTAAGTGACCAGATTGTATGGACCGGCAACTACAGCCGCAAAATGATGGATCTGAAAAGTGCCTATTCTTTATTAAAAGAAGATGAGGCCAAAATTAAAAGTTACCTTGTAAATAAAGGATTAACAGCAACTGAAATGGTTTTTTCGGCTATTGCTATTGATAAAGATTTTGCTTACCGGTACGATGAAAGCGGGAGACAGATAGGGAGTGATTTTACAGGGTATAATTTGAAACAAGCTGTAACTGTTGATTCTAAAAACATAGAAAAAGTAGAAAAAATATCCCGTGAAGTAACAGAACTGATTGAAAGCGGGATTGAATTTAATTCCAGCGCACCTTCTTATTATTACACCAAGTTATCTGAATTAAAAATAGACCTGCTGGCCAAAGCTACAGCTGATGCAAAGTTGAGGGCTGAAACCATCGCAAAGAATTCAGGCAGTTCACTGGGAGCTACCCGTAAAGCCAGTATGGGAGTGTTCCAGATCACCGGGCAAAATAGCAACGAGGATTATAGTTATGGTGGCGTATTTAATACAAGTGCTAAAAATAAAACAGCAAGTATAACGGTGAAGATGGAGTATGCGGCGAATTAAGGAGCCACAAAGCGGCACAAAGGAAAGCATATAAAAAAGAGAGGGAACCCGATAAATAGTTCCCTTTCATTTTATAATTCGTGGAATTCGTGCAATTCGCATTTAAAATTCGTGTAATCATTTTACCTTAAACTTTACATCAGGCGCATACATCACTCTTCCCTGTGCATCTTTTGCAATTACATCAAAGAACCACAATTCATCACCTGCTTTAACCTGTTCCTTTATTTGTTGGATCCAGTTGGCAGCAATAGGCGTTGCTTTAAATAGGGTAGCCTGTAATGTAAACGTTGGACTAATTTTTCCAGTTTGCTCATCTTCTGTTACACCCAGTTTCCTGTAGGCAAACTGGTAAGAAGAGATGCTGTACCCTACCTTCTTATTATCTACAATATATATTTTTTCTCCAATAATT
>JACMKX010000013.1 GCA_014379905.1 Ferruginibacter sp.
CCCTCATTCATACGTATGGAATAACTGAATAAATCGCAACCAATAAACGCATCAAACTTTTCTGCAACCACAGCAAATTTTTCATCCCACGAATTTTTATTATTGAGTGTTTCTAAAATTTCCAACTGGACCGTTTTTTCTTTCTCTCTTTCCAATATTTCTTTTGTAGCTAAAACATTGGCAACCGCAATAGCAATGGACTCCGTAACAGATTGAAAAAATGCAAAGATTGATGTAGTGAAAAAATCTTTTTGCAATGCATTGATGCAAAACATCCCAATTATTTGACCTCTTGCTTTCAAATTAAATGCGAGACAATCACGATAGCCGGTTTCTAAAATGTTTATTGCATTCAATTGAGGATACTCAGGAAACTTTTGTTGCAAGTCGGCAGAATCAAAAAGTACGGGTCTGCCACTCGTTGCAATGTTATCCATCATCCACTCTAATGCTGAATTTTTATGACTTATATTTTCTGATACAGCGGCAATTTTTTCATTCAATTCGCTTGGACTTACGGCAGGAATTACAGCGGCTAAATCAGTATACGTTTTGCCATCAGGACTAAGCACAAACAATCCGCAGTCATGAAAATTAAAAATTGGTTTTATTTTCTCGACAATTAACCTCAATAAATCTGCTGCATCCTTTACCTGCGCTATTAATTCGATAATTTCAAGCAACTGGGTTTTTTTCTTTTCCCTTTCGAGTATTTCTTCATTGGCTAAAATATTGGAAACTGCGACGGCAATCATTGCTGCCACTGCCTTAAAAAGTTCAAAATATTTTGGTGAATAAGTGCCATATTTTTCTGAATCAAAAAACAAAGAGCCTATTATTTTACCCTGGCAAATCATAGGAGTATACATAAATTCTTTCAAACCTGCTTCAGACATAAAAGGTGCGAAAAATTGTTTGCCTTCCAATAATTCATCAAGGGTAACAATGCCAGTTTCGGTAAGTGATTTTTTTACAACATCATCCATTTTATTAAATCCATCAAAGCCCAGTTTAGCAAACTCATTCGATGTTTTACCATCATGATAACGATCTGGGTTTGAGAGGTCTTTCCATTCTGTACCATCTTCATTTAAAATCACTATGGCTGTATTATCTTTTGGAATAATTGAGGGAATTTTTTGAAAGATGGTTGTAAACAATTCTTTTCTGTTTTGAATAGAAGCGATGCTTTCGCTAATGGCCAGTAAAGTCTCTTTAAACTGCTTTTCAATTAGTAAACTTTCTTTTGTAAGAATATTGGATAAAGCAATAGCTGTCAAATCTGCAACTTGTTGATAGAATGATGCATCAACAGATTTTAAGCTACCTGTTTGCTTACTATTAAAATACATTACACCAAAAGCTTCATCACCAGTTTGTAACAATGAACCATAGGTTTCTTTGCAGCCATCAGCTAAATTTATCTCGCTAAAACGGTTTGGGTATTTTTTAAAATCCTTCTCATAATTGAAAATGATGGGTTGCTGCTTTTTTTTCAATTGCTCAAAATGGTAAGCAACAGTAGTACCATGATATGCCATTTTATGATCTTCAATAGCAATACTGAGTTCCTGATTTAAATGGCTATTGTCTATTTCTGGGAAAATAACAGTTAAGTCATAGTGATAATTTTCTTTCTCGTTAATGATAAACAAGGCCATGCTTTCTACTTCAAAAATGGGTAGCACTTCCTTGTAAATAGATTGTAGCAAGGATAGTTTCTGGCGTTTGCTAACGATGATTTTACTGATGATTGCCAATAACTGGCTGTAATTCTGCTGCATATACCCCAATATTAAAGCCTAAAAGTAACAAATAAACCATTTTTCGCCTCGTATACGATATTTCGGGTTTAAATAGTCGTGTTTGTACGAAATATCGGGTTTTTGCTTGCGGGCCTTATAGTTTGAGATTACTTAAATTTCAGTTGAAACCCTTTACCATAGGGCCTTTAGCTTTTTACATACCTATTCCTCCGTTCAAGGCATAGCGTTTGGCATATAGTGTTAAACAAACACAAAACTCATGAAAAAAGGTATTTTGGCTTTAAGCCTTATGGTAACTGGTGGCTTAATTGCAACAGCTTTGTACAGCTTTACTGTTAAAGACACAACTGCTTATGCACCAGACCAGCACCCAAAGGTAAATGTAGAAAGGGATTACACGGAAAAATTGAGCATCCAAAACTCGGGCTTAATTATGGTTGATTTTCTAACAGGGTTTGATCCAGGGTTAAATACCATTCCAAAAGCTGTATTCAATCAAAATGCTACAGCCCTTGCCAAGATGAGCAACCTTTTCAATTTGCCTACCATTATGCTGGGTGAAGAAGGTGGCTTCAGGGGCAAATTTTATCCATTGGTGGGTGAATATTTATCAAAAGCTACTAGGGTAGAACGCCATGTGCCAAGCGCATGGGATGAACCCAAATTTCAGGAAGCGGTAAAGAAAATGGGCCGTAAAAAATTGATTGTCGGCGGTATCTCATTGGACATATGTACACAATTGCTCACTATTGATTTATTGAGGGCAGGTTATGATGTATATGTGGTTACTGATTGCAGCGGTAGCGACCAGAACATAGCAGAATTAGCAGCTATGATGCGTATGACACAAGCTGGTGCAGTAATGGTTACCTGGGGTACATTAGCCAGTGAACTGATGAAAGACTGGCAATCGCCTTATGGTGCGGCTGTTGGTAAACTGTACCAGGAAAATGCAAGCTGGGGTGCTTTTAGAACTTATCCCGACGAGAAAAAATAATCTTCTTTACCTCAACCAAAGCCATCATTTTCTGTGAGAATAAGCCGGCCAATTTTTATAGTATTTGCATTGAAGGCAATGCTTTGTTTGCAAGTTGCCAATGGGCAAAATTATAAACCAAAACTGCTTCGTTTTGATGAGGATTATAGCAGCCTCACAGATTCGATGGTAAAAAAGCAGCCATGGTTACGGACCAAAAATATTGGGTTGAACAAATCTAAAACCATCAAAGCTAGTTTTGGATTGGATTACCGGGAAATGTATGAACTGGTAAAAGGCTATGATAGTTTGGGACCAACTGATGGCTATTGGCTTACACGTTTTATGGCTCACGCAGATGTACGTTTCGGTAAACGCTTCAGAGCATTTTTTCAAATGGCAAGATGCTTTATTGCAGCAAGGGAATTGCCAGTTCGCCCTGTTGATGTAAATGAATTGTTTTTTTTAAATGCTTTTGGGGAATACAGTTTTGGCAAAGCCAACAATAATTATGTACGACTTGGCAGGCAGGAATTATTTTTTGGTATGGGTAGGTTAGTGGCCCCAAGAGAAGGTCCCAATATTCGCAGTAGTTATGATGCTCTGCGTGTACATTACAATATTGGGACTTTCTCTCTGGATGGTTTTTTCTCTTACCTGGTTAATAACAAACAAGGTATTTTAGATGATGAAGTATTGGGCAATAACCAGCGTTTATGGGGCTTGTACAGCACCAGAAAATGGAAAAAGTCAAATGCTGATTTTTATTACTTAGGTTATTATAATCCTTTAGCATTGTTCAGCAAGCAAGCTCTAAGGGATAAAGAAACAAGGCATAGCATTGGTGCAAGATGGTATGGAAAAGCCTTTAATAGCCTGGGTTACGATGCAGAAGCAGTGTACCAGTTTGGCCAATTTGGTAGCAATACCATCGATGCTTTTATGATGGATGTAAAAATATCAAAGGACATCAACTTGAAACGTTCTATACTAAAACCATCTCTTAAGCTGGGCTATTTTTCAGGCAACCGTTCTGTAAGTGATGGCAGGCTAACTACCTACAATTCATTGTTTCCAAACCTGTTGTATTACCAAACAGCCATTGGCATCTTTCCTTCCAATATCATTAACCCACAAGTAAACTTTGGCTGGGATTATAAAAAACTGAGTATAGTTAGCGGTGCAGATTTGTATTGGCGTGCCAGCAAGCAAGATGGGTTGTATGCTCCTTCGGGTGCTCTGTTACTAAACAACGGCAACAATACCTACTTAGGTTATCAACTGTACACCAAAACAGATTATGCCTTTACGCAAAACCTGAGCTGTACATTTTTAGTATCAAGGTATTATAAAAGCGATTTTATAAAAAGTAATGGCGATAGGCGTGGCATTGACCTATTGGTGAACGTTTTACTAAACTATAAACTATAAAAGGCGTGAAAATAAAACGCAAGTATTTGCCTGTTGCCACTGCTGTTTGTATGGGTTTATCGATGGGTCTGGTGATGAGTTTAGTGATGACATTGGTGAATGTTGGCCTGGTGCAAGGCTTTTTTAGTAAATGGATGAAAGCCTTTGCAGTAGGGGCTTCTGTTGGTATTCCATTGGCCATAACTGTAGTGCCGTTTGTTGGCAGGCAATTACAAAAAATAGCAGTTGACTAAATAAACGTGAAATAATGATCAAAAATAAACTAATGCTGTTGATAGCCATTTGCATGCTGTCACTTAACAGTCCTGCCCAGGTAAAATCAAATAATAAAAATATGTACCAGAACATCGCAAACTCCATTTTTAACGGCTGGCAAACCGGTGAGGCAGGCAGGGGCTACTATAATTTTAAAAAGTATGTAGTAGCTGATGGGTTTCAATATTTCTCTCATCCTTTACTTGGCAATTATTCAGGCAAGGAAGCCTATGAAAAATTGATTGGCCTGGTGAAAGAAAGAGAAGTAAAACCCAACATGTTGAAATTTTCAAACATTATCAGCTATCAGCATAACAACAGCTTTTGCTTTCAATTTGATAGTGAAGGCAAAGTAGCAGATGGCTTTGATTACAAGGGCTACAATATCATTCAACTGGAAATAAAAGAGGGCAAACTCATTGGTTTTCGTGAATATTTTGGTTACATCAATCCTTCATGGTTTAAATAAAGAAAATGAACAAAACAAGAAACATTATTGGATCGGTAATGGGTGGGTTAATGGCTGAGTTAGCAAATAATACAAAAGTAAACGGCCTACACATCGCCAATCTCTTGAGTGAGCATGTTGGCCAGTATGCGGTGGCCAGGTCCAATTATATGCAGTAGGAAAAATGCGGGTAACATGATAGATGCGATCGGTTCCCCGCCATTAATGGCACATCTATAAAATGTTGGGGGCATGATATTTCGAATTTTGTAAACACTTTAAAACAAGAGGTATGAAAATAGGGATAGTTGGTTCAGGTAATATGGGTGCAGCATTAGGGACAATCTGGTCAAAAAAAGGGCACCAGGTTATGTTCAGTTATTCAAAAGACGCGGAAAAATTAAACCGGTTAGCTGCTTTAAATAGTAACAATGCTCAGGGTACCGTGGAAGAAGCTGTTGCATTTAGCGATGTAATAATGCTGTCCATTCCTTATTCATCATTACCAGAAGTATTATCCAACAAAACGATTTTTCAAAATAAAACTATCATTACCTGTATAAGTGGGCTGCAGCCAGATTTCAGTGGAGAAACGATTGGCTTAGGTACCAAACTTTCCATTTCTGTTGCAGAACATATTTGTCACCTGCTGCAAATAACAAAAGTGGTAGAAGCATTCAACACAACCTTTGCAGAAATACTACAACTGCCGTCAAGAGAAATAGAAGGTAAAAAACCATCCTTATTTTTCTGTGGCGATGATGCTGCTGCAAAAGAAATAGCCGCAACATTAATTGAAGATGCTGACTATACTCCCATTAACTGTGGTGGACTGCTTGCTGCAAGAACATTGGAGACATTGGCTACAAGCTGGGTCCAGTTTGCAGTAGTTGCTGGTCTGTTTCCACGAATTGCCATTCATTCATTGAAATACTAACATCAACATACAATGCCTCAAACAAATATTGAAACAGCACTTCTTGCCTTTAAGTACTTAGCCGAAGGGCATAAAGCATCCAGCTTCGATAATTACATCAACCTGCTTACTGATGACTATACTTTTTATGCACCTGCAGGAGCATTCAGAGGTAAGAATGTTGGCAAACAAAAAGCCATTGAGTTCTACAATGCCATCATGGCAGCCAAAGCTGATTTTATTTTTTCAGAACCCATCCGTGTTACGGCAAAAGATGATACAGTAGTAATTGAATTTACAGATGAAGGTACCATTATGGGTAGTCCATATTTTAACCGCATTGCTGCTTCCTTTGATATTAAGGACGGAAAAGTATATGGTTACCGGGAATATTTTGGTGATATAGATAGCGATGCCATGAACAAAATGCAAGCATAAATAAATTATAAATCATGTTATCAGAAATAGTTTCACCAAATCCCGAGGCTCCTGTAATGGTCATTTTTGGTGGCAGCCCCATTCGCAGAGCAGAAGTCCTGAACCTCATAAAAAGTATTGATGCAGACATTACAGCCTACGGAGTTTTAAGTCAAGAAGAAGGTTTGCAATTGCTGCAATCATTACCACTGGTAAGCCTTGTGTTAATTGGAGGCAGGTACACCGAGGACCAACGTTTTGCCATCAAACAATTCATTGCTGATAAGTTACCCCACACTGCAGTCACAGAACCAGGTTGGGCTTATACGTACAATGATGAAAATATAAAAAAAGATCTCACAAAAAAATTAGCAGAAAAAATGATTATTCGAAACATTAATAATAAAACAAAATGAAAACAGACTGGAAAATTGATGGCATACATTCTTATATAGGCTTTAGAATTACCATGCTTGGTATAGCTGGTGTGAGAGGGCATTTCAATGAATATGCAGGGACCTTAACAAAACCAAATGAAGATAGCTGGGAGGGTACCACTGTAGATGTGGACTTACAAATTAGCAGTATTGACACAGGCAATAAACTTAGGGATGAGCACCTGGCTGAAGAATATTTTTTTGATACTGCCAAATATCCAACAGCTTCATTTAAGGGTTTGTCTTTTGTAAAAGAAGAAAAAGAAACCTACCTGCTTTCTGGCAACTTAACAATAAAGGGTATTACAAAGCCTATTGAATTAGAGGTAGAATTTACAGGCTTTGCCAAGGATAGAGAAGGCAATGACAAAGCTGGGTTTAGTGCCACAGGTAAAATAAACAGGGAAGATTTTGGGATAGCACATCATATCAAATTGCCTGATGGAAGTATTTTTCTATCTAAAAAATTAAAACTACAGATAGATGCACAATTAATGTAAAAATTAACTTATTCCAAAATAGTTAAAACTACAAATCATGATATTTCAAGATTTTAAACATGGCAAAGCCAATGTAAACGGCATCCGGATTCACTACAGGATTGGCGGCAGCGGACAGCCATTACTACTCATACATGGCTGGCCGCAACACTCTCTAATGTGGCACACTATTGCACCAATTTTAGCAGAACACTTTACGGTTATTACTCCTGATTTAAGAGGGGCAGGAGGTTCATCTATTCCGATAAATGGCTACGATAAAAAGACAATGGCTGGTGATATATATGAATTGATAAAACAACTTGGGTATGATAAAGTTTTTGTTGCCGGTTACGACCTTGGTTCCGGTGTGGCTTACAGTCTTGCAGCCATGTATCCTGAATTAGTGGAAAAATTGGCTGTAATGGAATTTGGGCTACCCGGATTTGGTTATGAAACATTGTTAACCGCCACACCAGAGTGGAATGCAGGTAGCAACTGGCACCTATCTTTTTTCACGGTTCCTCAAGTAGCAGAATTTGCTTTTACAGGAAAAGAAAGGGAATTGCTTACCTGGTTTTTTTGGCACCTTAGCCATAACGAAAGCGCAGTAAATAATGAACATTTTGAAGAATATTTAAAACAGATAACAAAGCCCGGTGCATTAAGAGCCGGTATAGAATATTATGCTGCTGTATGGATTGATAAAGCCAATAACGAAGTACTTGCAAAAAATAAATTGATAATGCCCTTGCTGGCGGTGGGAGGAGAAAGCAGTTCGGCTCAATATGTTTCCATGCTTTTCCAACCCGTGGCAAAAGATATTACGGCTTGCATCGTTCCCGAAGCAGGGCATTGGTTGGGTGACGAGAACCCTGTTTTTTTAGCAGATCAATTAAATAACTTTTTTAAATCGTAAATAAACAGTTTATGGAGTACAAAGAATTTAATCATATCAAATGTTTTGTAAACGGTATTCGTTTACATGTGAGAATGGCTGGCGATGGGCAGCCCGTTTTATTAATGCACGGCTGGTTAGGTACATCCTACTCCTGGCGGCATGTAGCACCAAAATTAGTTGCCGCAGGGTATCGGGTAATTTGCCCTGATATGCGGGGCAATGGTGACAGTGATAAACCTTTGCATGGGTATGATGGATTATCATTAGTGGAAGATATGCGGCAAATGCTACCGCAATTAGGTGTTACAGGAAAAGTACATGCGGCGGGTTGGATAATGGGCCAGTACGGATGGTCCTGATGCCAGATAGTCGGTCCGCCATTTTTCGGGGGTTTGACCTGTATCTGGTCGTGCCAGACGCGTACGGTATCCGTACCAATCAGGTCCGCGACCATCGGCACCAGGCGGTCATTGTAAAGGTGCTGGCGAAAGGCGGGTTCCGCCTCAAAAATATTGACAACCTGGACAACGACATTACCCTCGCTCGCTCCGGCGCTGATATTACGGCTGGATTC
>JACMKX010000108.1 GCA_014379905.1 Ferruginibacter sp.
AGGTATGCAATTGTCAGCTTTTTTATTCAGGAATTTTTATTTCAGTATATTCGGGCAAGGCAAAACCATGAAATGTTTTAAGAGCGGACTGCAATTCAGCAACAGGATATATCAATCTTATAGCTGGTTTCAGAAGAATGAAAAAGGGGCCACCGTAAAAGTATATGTAGCCAAAAAGGAAGATACAGCAGCAATAGTTGTTAGCATTCAATACTAAAATAAAGCGTGAAAAATATTTAATCACAGGTGCATCGGGAAATTTAGACAGAACGATAGTGGCAGCTTTTGGACAGCACTGCGGATACTTCGGCCCGGACGACAAAAATACGGTTGTATAGATGAGCGGTTCCTTCATCTTTTACGAGACAGGTCGAAACGGGGCTTCATAGTAGCAGGAATGTTTGGTGAATAAAAAAAGGACTTATTAAACGGTGACTTCTACAATATATTTTATGATATTTATTTATGCTCTTTACTTATATTTTATAACAGGCATAACCATAGCAATATGGTTTTGTTTTTTTAAAGTAACAAAGACAGACGCGGCTGCTGTAGGTTCGTCATTTGGGTTTAAATTAATCATCGTCCCAGGCGTAGTGCTGTTGTGGCCGTTCGTGTTATCTAAACTTTCATCTGCAAAAAATTATAACAAATGAATTACAAACTGAGAAAACAACATTTGTTTATCTGGGTAGTATTGTCTGCAATCATTGCGGTATTGGTGCTGTCTGCTGTTTTGCTGCGACCTTAAACCTTTAATAAACCAACTGATAAGATGAGTGCAAGTTACCAACCTGTATTATGGAATAAATTTAAGAAGCAATACGATGCAATCCTTTGGGGTGTGATCATTTTGTACCTTACTATTTTTATTGGCATTACTATTTCTAAATATCCTACGCAAAATATCAACACTACACTTATAAGGGCTTTTGGTACGTTGGCCATTTTGCTGCTTCATGTTATTTTAATCGTCGGACCACTCAGCCGCTTATCAAATACATTCCTTCCTATACTCTACAACCGCCGCCATCTCGGGGTTTCCATGTTTATTATTGCTTTGGTCCACTCCTTGTTGAGTCTGTTGCAGTTTCATGGTAATGGCAACGTACATCCGATCATATCACTTTTTACCAGCAACCTGCATTACAATTCATTGGTGTTTTTTCCTTTTCAAACCCTTGGTTTTTTTGCATTGATAATTTTAGCAGCGATGGCTTTTACCAGTCATGATTTCTGGCTGCATTTTCTCGGCCCTAAGTTTTGGAAAGTGATGCACATGCTGGTGTATGTGGCTTATGGTTTAATACTGCTTCATGTTGCGTTGGGCATCATTCAGTTTGAAAAAAGCCCGGTGCTTGTTGCGTTGTTAATTACAGGGTTTATTAGTGTCGCTGGCTTACACCTGTGGGCTGCTGTTAAAGAAAACAAGACTGATAGAAAACAAAGTGATACATTGGATGAAGGCTGGAATTATGTGTGCACGCTGGCAGATATAGAAGATGATAAGGCTAAAATGGTGAATGTAAATAAAGAGCGGGTGGCCATTTTTAAATATGATGGAAAGTTAAGTGCCGTACACAACGTTTGCAAACACCAGATGGGGCCATTAGGAGAAGGCAAAGTGATAGATGGCTGTATCACTTGCCCCTGGCATGGCTACCAATACCGGCCAGAAGATGGTTGTGCACCTGCGCCATTTACTGAAAAGGTTGCCACTTACCAATTGCAGCTTAGGGATAATAAAATTTATGTAAATACTGCTGCATTGCCGGAAGGAACATTTATTGAACCTGTAATAATTGCAGATAAAATACATCAGGAAAAATTGACGCCATTTTTTATTGGGTGGGCAAGGAATAATAAAATGGTGTTTAACACAACGAGGCTTACTGCATTTGTTGCATCCATTTTTATTTTAATTATTGGGGTCGTATTGAGCAACCACCAGCAAAGGTTATCAGACTTTATCATCGATTACAACAATGTAAAAAAAATGGAAGGATGGTTGTCTGTAAAGCCTGTGCCGAATTTAAAAATTATTGATGGCAAAGATGGATATGGCAATCCTGTTTTTAAAACCATTTTACTGATGGATGCTTTTAAGTTTGGTGCAGATGCAGTGGTGAAAAAAGTATTAGATGGTGATATTGTAAAGTATGTTAGGCTTACCGGGTACCTAAGCAGTAATATTATTGGTTGTAGCGACAGCAGCAAAGATTGTATTGAAATATGCAGCCAGTGCATTATCGGCACTACTAACAATCCTGTGATGGAAATTGAAAACGGGCAATATTCTTTTGAAGCCATACAAGCACCGGTTGCTGCAAATGCAAATATCACAAGCTTGGGGTTGCAAACTTTACGTGGCGAAATAATAGACCCTAAATGTTACTTCGGTGCCATGAACCCCGGACAGGGTAAGCCGCACCTCAGTTGCGCTGTAAGATGTATAAGTGGTGGAATAATGCCGGTGTTAAAATATGAAGTGAATAACCAAAATAAATATGCGGTTTTGGTTGGCTTAAATAGTGAAAAGATTAATAATAAAGTGCTGAACTTTATTGGCCTGCCGGTTGAAATTACGGGTGAGTTATCTGCTATGGACAATTGGGGCATTTTAAAAGTTGATCCAAAAAATGACCTTGCTCTTTTGAATAAATATTGATACAGTTACTAACTGTTAAAGTCTTCTAAAGCCTTGCAAATATGTGTAAGGCTTTTTTTATTAGCCTGTATTAATATATAAATATACAAGATGAAAAAGACATTTAGAACCCATTTTGCCATACCCTTGTTAAGCGTATTGGTATTTGCCGTAACCTCCTGCGCCCAGCCAAAATCTTCAGTTACAGGCACCGATTCAAGGAAAGAAGAAGGTGCTGCTTTTGCATTGAGCAAGTCAATTGAGGATTGGCAAAATACACTCACACCTGAGCAATTCAATGTATTGATAAATAAAGGGACAGAAAGGGCCTTTACGGGAAAGTTGCTGCACAACGATAAAAAAGGAAACTATACCTGTGCAGCTTGTGGTAACGAATTATTCAGCAGCGATGCCAAGTTCGACAGTAAAACTGGCTGGCCCAGTTTTGACAAAGCGATGGAGAATGGAAAACTAATTCTCAAGAAAGATAACACTGATGGCATGGAACGGACAGAAGTAGTGTGTGCCAGGTGCGGTGGGCATTTAGGCCATTTGTTTGAAGACGGGCCAACAGCAACTGGTCAGCGGTATTGCATTAATTCTGCTGCATTGGGCTTTTGCTCCAAGGCCGATGCAGAAGCTAAGTTGGCCAATCATTCAGACACAGTTGTATTAGCTGGTGGTTGTTTCTGGAGTATTCAGGCTATCTATCAAAAATTAGAAGGCGTTACCAATGTAGCTGTGGGTTATTCTGGCGGCACTAAAGCCAACCCAAGATACGAGGATGTTAGCACGGGTAACACGGGCTATGCAGAATCAGTACAAATAGTGTATAACCCCAATGAAATAAAATTGGTGGATATTTTAAAAGTATTTTTCTCTATTCACAACCCAACCACGGTAAATAAACAAGGTGCTGATGTAGGTACTCAATACCGCTCTGCAATTTTTTACAATAATGAACAGCAAAAAAAAGTGGCGGCAGAAGTGATTGGTTCATTACAAAAGAATAATGTTTTTGATAAAGCAATTGTAACAATTGTACAGCCGCTTTCTAAATTTTACAAAGCGGAAGATTACCACCAGGATTATTACAATAACAATAAAGGACAGGGCTACTGTCAGGCCGTAGTAGCACCCAAAATAGAAAAGTTTGAAAAAGCTTTTCAGGATTTATTAAAGAAATAGAAGCTTCATAATGGGTTCCGTTTTCAATATCCAATACAGAAGGCTATCTCAAAGGGATAGCTTTTTTTGTTGCAATGCCGCCCATGATTTCATTGTGTATTGTTAGTGTGGTGTTTTATTAAACTTAGAACTCCTGGACTAGCGAAAATTAAAATCCATACTTTTTATTCTTTTGTCCAGGCAACTGAATCCTGAATAAGCATAGTTGCATCGCCGTCTTGTACTTTTGAATATATGGCAGTGCTTTCAATTTGCGAATAGCTCTTTAGTTTATAATCAAGGGTGAGTTCTGAAACTATAAAACGGAGTAAATGATGAGTTGATTCTTTGTTGTATCAGCTAAGAAGTAATGCTGAACATCGTTGTAAATATGATTTTGTCATTTATACCTTTTGATAAAGAACATAAATGATTTCTCTTGTACCATATATCCATGGGGAGCTTTAATTACGTTTTAAATTACAATCCCACATTTTTATATGATCATGCCACCAAATAAAATTCACTGTTTTACCGCTTGAAAGATATAGCATTAAAACAAGCATATTAAACAGCAGCGATTTGTCATTTTTTTGCACCTGTTACTAATTTAATAAAGTGACATTACTTGATAAACTTTGTAAGGGTTCTTTTTTGCACCCGTATATTTTAGAAATAGAAAGAATGAAAAAAGTATTTATTGCAACACTTGCGGTTTTGTTTAGTTTCATAGGTTATGCTCAACAGAAAGCTGATAATAACAAAAACCAGTTTGTAGATATTGCTGGTACTGTTGGCAACCAGCAAGGGTCTGTAGCAGCATCTTATGTTTACAACTGGAAGTTTGGTTTTGGCAAAAAGAAAAACTGGGAAGTCGGAATTGGCGCAAGGCTCACTAGTTCATTTGGTACCAAGTTGGAATATACAACTGCCGGCCCTGCTAAATTTACCCGTACCAGCACCACGCCTTTCCTTATTGTTTTTGCAGGGCAGCGCCCTGAAAACTGGGATACCCTCACCGTACAACGCACCTTTGTAAATGCGTTAAATATAACTGCCAATTTTGGTTACAACTTCACTTCCAAATGGAGTGGTGGTTTCAATATTGACCTGATCGGTGCTTCATTTGGAAGAAAATCCCCAGCCGTATTTGTAAGTAATGGCATCACTACCTCTGAGCCTTCTGCAAAGCCCACTGCATTCAATATTTTACTCACAGGCGACCACGACAGGGGAAGTCTTAATTCAGAATTCTTTGTAAAATATAAGCTCAATGATAAATGGGCAGTACGGGGAGTCTATCAGTTTCTATTTACAGAACATACTACCCCGCATATTGAACAGCTATTACCCGATGGTACTTCCATTAACCGATTTAGAAATAAATCCAACAACTTCGGAATTGGTGTTTCATATCAATTATAAAGAAGACATTGACAATAAAATTCAGCAAAAAACCAGCTATGAAAAAAATTACAGTTCTTTTGTGCAGCCTCACAATTATGTTTAATACAATGGCGCAAGGTTATATACCAAAAGATGAAAAGCAGGCAGTAAGTTTTGTCATTAAAAACTTTGGGCTTACCGTTAATGGAAGTTTTCCCGGGTTGCTGGGTAGTATCACATTCAATCCATCCAACGTTACCGCATCATTATTTAACGTAACGGTAGATGCGTCCAGCATTAGTACCGGCAATAATTCAAGAGACGGGCATTTAAAGAAAGAAGAATATTTTAATACAGCCATATTTAAAAAGATAAGCCTTGTTTCTTCTCAAATCACAAATGGTGCGGTGCAAGGTTCCTATCTGTTTGACGGTGTACTAAGTATCAAGGGAACTAAAAAATCAATTTCATTTCCTTTTACTGCAATGCCAACTACGGAAGGCTATTTGTTCAATGGCTCTTTTAAAATTAACAGGAGAGATTTTAAAGTAGGGGGGAGTAGCCTGGTATTATCTGATAACCTTACGGTGCTTTTAAGGGTACAAGCCAAAAGAAGTTAATGGATGGTCACGTTAAGCAATAAAGTTGGTAAAACTTCTTTTGAAGACATTACAAAAATTAATACAACTCTTTCTCTTGCCAAGCTTGCATTATTATTTAGGCTGATGTTACCAGACATGGTAATAGTCAACCGCACAATGGTTCTCATGGCCGCGTGCATATTTTGAAAATTTAAAGATGCAGCCTTGAGGGTAACTGAGAATGTTGAACTTCCTCTACACCCGTTTAGCCCGATTGCTAACATATGTCTGTCACTCTCATTATGTTAATTCACTTACCAAGTCGTTGTAACTGGACTCACTTAATACTTTCAGTGTGTCAAAGCAGAAGGTTTGACGATTAGGGCATAACATTCCATTATTCTACATTTGTAAACATTGATGGTGTAACTGCGCGGCAACTTGCACCACACAACATTAGCTGCCCCGGGATAAAATCATTATTAAACAGGAGACGCATGACTAAACAACGTATATTTTTTACAGGGGGATCGGGAAAGGCAGGAAAGCACGTGATACCCTACCTTCTGGAAAAAGGGCATAGGGTGATGAATGTAGACCTGGTTCGTTTAGATTACCCGGGAGTGGATAATCTCATAGCTGATATCACCGATTCCGGACAAATGTTTAACGCTATGAGTTCGTATGCAGGTTTAGATGAGTTGGAAGCAGGTAATGGTGTACCACAATTTGATGCGGTAGTTCATTTCGCGGCTGTGCCCAGGATCTTAATTACACCAGATAATGAAACTTTCCGCGTCAATACCATCGGCACTTATAATGTGATTGAAGCAGCCGTTAAGCTCGGAATTAAGAAGATAGTTATTGCTTCGTCGGAGACCACTTACGGCATTTGTTTTTCAGACGGCAAAACAGACCCTCATGTGCTGCCTTTAGAGGAGGACTATGATATCGATCCCATGGATAGCTATGGATTATCGAAGGTTGTGAATGAGAAAACGGCACGCGCCTTCCAGCGGCGATCAGGCTTTGATATCTATGCCCTTCGTATTGGAAATGTGATTGAGCCTCATGAATACAAAGAACTGTTTCCATATTATTTCAAAAACCCTGAAGTGCGACGCAGAAATGCGTTCTGTTATATTGACGCTCGCGACCTGGGACAGATTGTGGATTTATGTTTGAAAAAAGATAGACTAGGTTTTCAGATTTTCAATGCTGGCAATGATCACAATGGCGCGAAAATCCCCAGCAAAGAATTAGCCGAGGAGTTTTTTCCTGGTGTGCCGATTACCCGTGACCTGGAAGAACATGAAGCCCTGTTTTCAAATCGCAAAATCCGTGAAGTTCTGGGATTCAAAGAACAACATAACTGGCGGAAATATGTAGGATAAACTAACTCCGAGTTTGCAAGGATGTTTCGTTTAAGGATCTCATTCCATAACGATGAGCGTGAGCGGGAACCCGCAGCGATACGCTAAGAGAACGTCTCCTTATTAGCGTAATGTTCTTGCGGTACCTTATAGTGACTCACTCATGGTGCGCATTTGAATTTCAATAATCCTTGAACCCGGAGCTTGCGTACAAGCTAATAACACTGCGTCCGCTACATCCGTAACTTCGAGCATGCCCGACTCGGCAACACTTTTTTCAGTGCGGCCGGCACCAATAGCAAACTCCGTTTTCACTCCACCCGGACAAATAACGCCAACTTTAATGCCGGCTGGCCTAAGTTCTTTATCAAGCGATTGGGCAAAACCCACCTGCGCAAATTTGGTGGAACAATACACTGCCTGATTCGGAAAGCCGTAAAGACCTGCCATAGATGAGATCATGACGATCGTACCTTGTTTTTGCAATAACATTTGGGGCACCACTTGCCGCGTAAAAATAAAAGTGGTACGCATATTAGTATTCATCATCTGGTCATATTCATCCAACGACGTGTCAGCAAGATTTTTATAATTGCCCATACCAGCAATGTTTAAAAGAATATCAATTTTTCCTGCTTCGCTCAAAGCAGTTTCCACGCATCTTTTAGCTGTTGCTTCGTCGTTGGCATCACCTGCAACTGTATACGCTTGCGTATTCATAGCATTGATTTCAGATGCTAACGCTTCCAGCCTATCCCCGCGGCGAGCTGTTATCACGACCCTGGCTCCCTCTGCGGCAAGTGCAAGGGCTGATGCTCTGCCTATTCCCGCACTGGCACCCGTTACAATGGCGATCTTACCGGTTAATTTTCCTGGCATACTTAACAATGTTTTAAATTTATTCTTCAGCCGAAATTTTCTAAATCAAAATCTATGTTCTAATGATAAGTCAGACTGTGTTTAATTGACATTCACCATTCTAATCTTCATCCATTTCCAATAATAAATTAACTATTAAAGCTGTCCAACCTGTTTGATGCGAAGCTCCCAAACCCTGCCCGGTATCTCCGTGAAAGAATTCATAAAAGAGGTGATGTTCTTTGAAATGATCTTCTGACCAACACGACTGGTCACTTGCATGATACTGAAATTTTCCTGTATCATTCCTTTCAAAGATCTTCAAAAGCCTTAGCGTAAGCTGGTTTGCAATTTGTTTTAGGTTCAGTTTATTCCCCGACCTTGCAGGGAATTCATAAGTGTACTTATCGCCATAATATGTATAATATTTTCTAAGGGAATTAATAATCAGGTAATTTAATGGCAACCATATAGGGCCACGCCAGTTTGAGTTACCACCAAACATTGAACTGGAGCTTTCCCCGGGCTCATACTGGATACTATAGTTGCTGCCCTGGTATCCAAAAACGTATGGATTATCCTTATGGCTTCTTGACAAGGAACGGATGCCGTAATCTGATAAAAACTCAGCCTCATCTAAAAGCCTTTTCAACAGGCTTTCCAGCCGGTCATCAACCATGATAGCAAATAAATAATTGCCATCCTTGTTCTTCTTTTCTATGTCTGA
>JACMKX010000014.1 GCA_014379905.1 Ferruginibacter sp.
CGGGGCACCCAGCATGATCGACTGGTCTTCTTCTTTCCAGAATACGATCGGGCGCATCATGGGCTTACCCTGCCCCCTTTGAACCTGTAAAGGATAGCTGTCGATACCGATCGATTTCACATTTACCACCATTTCTTTTCCAAGGAATTTTTTTATGACTTCTATCGCAGGCTCATCGTCGATGGTATATACCCAGTTGCCATCACTTTTTGTGATCTTCTTTTCGGTTCCCACGGGTTTCCAGCCGGATACGGCCACCCCTTTCACTGTAACCTTGTTTTCATCAATGATGAGGGCCAGCAGACCGGAAGGGGTTGCAGCATTATTTGTAAATACGATTCCGTTGAAGTTCACCGGTTCGCCTGCCATACCACCGATTACAGGCACTTCCGTACCTGCTTTATCCAATATACCTCTTATAATATCATTACCGGCGATCCGCAGATCTGCCGTAGAAATAATAAAGGCAGGATGATCAAAACTATTTTTGCCAGCCTGTCCCACTTTGCCCGCAGCTTCATAAGCATCAGCCGGAGATTCAAAATTCTGCAAAATGATGTTGAAGTATGCCGGGTTCATATCCATGAGCAATACAATAATGCCATCGGGATCTATGTCTGTTTCATTGAATTTTTCAGAAGTACTGGCGCCGAATACGGTTATCCCTGCGGTATCCAGGATGCCGGTCACGGCATCAATGTCTGCCATATTGGTAAGAAATACGATGGCCAATGTTGGCCTGTATCCATCGGCCATGCTATGCTGCAGGGCGGCAATGATTGCTTCGGGGGAGTTTCCTTTGATTGATTTTGCTTGCATGAATTTTAGTTTGATTTCCCGCAGATGTTCGCAGCTGAATACGCAGGAGATCAGCACTGATCTGCGGTGTTCAATCTGCAAATCTGCGGGAGGTTTTGTTATTTTTCTTTTAGCACCACCAGGCAGCAGGTATTATTATGATAATCGTATTTACCCGTTTTGGATTTTCCATATTCGCCATAGGAAAAAAAGCCTGCCATGGGTTTATCCCATATTTTTTGCACCTGTTCAATTTCTTCTTTCATAACTGCGCCAAATGACAGGTACCTGCTTACGCAGGAGAACATGATGAGTGCATCGGCTTGCGGCTGTACATTTTCCTGTATGCTTTTACATTCTGCAACGACTGTATCAATGGAATCAAAATCCGGCGGAAGTGAAAACCTGATCTTTGATCCCTGCGGCACTTTGCCCGAACAAATCAGGGAACGGTCTGCGCTGTTGGCAAACATCGCTGTACGTATCACAGGGTCTACATTTTCCCTTTCTACCTGCAATGGATAATACCAGGAACTTAAAAATGTTACGATCTCTTTATTGTCTTCCTGCTTTATCTCCACGCCCAGGTAATTCATCAGCATATCCAAGGCAGGTTTATCGTCTATGGTATACACAATGTTGCCGTCGCTTTTGGTCACGGTCTTTGTAGTGCCAATCGCTTTCCAGCCGCAGGTAGCGATACCTTTTACATCAATTTTATCTTCATCAATAATAAGTGCGACCAATGCGCTTTTACTGCATTTTCCATTGGTAAAAACAAATGTAGATTCAAGTGCCAGGTCATCTGCAGCCTTACCGCCAAATATGGTTACTTCATTATTTGCATTGGAGGAAGATTTTTGAAACCCTTTTGTGATGCCTTCCACGATTGGGTCACCATCTAATGATACAGCACTGTTTGCTATGACAAATGCTGGATTTGTAAAAGCTTCCTTCCCCGTTATGCCGAGTTTGTATGCGTCTTCAAAGGCAGTGTCCTGGCTTGTTTCAAGAAATGCTATTTGAAAATGAGCGGGATTCATGTCGAGTAACAATAAAACAATACTTCCTGCTTCAATTTCGCCATCTATAAATTCGCCAGCTGTGGTGGCTCCAAATACCCGGATGTCTTTTTCATCAAGTAGGTTGGATATAGCTTCCATGTCTTGTTTAACAGAAAGGAAAACGATGGCCAGGGTTGGCCGGAAGTTATCTGACATGCTTTGCTGAAGGGCGGTATTGATCGCTTCAAGCGAAGTTCCTTTTATTGATGTTGCTTTCATGAAGTTTAATTGTTTTCCCGCAGATTTTCGCCGATCAAATACAGCGCAGATTTTCGCAGAAAGACCGGGGAAATTTCTGTGTAAATCCGTTCAATCAGCGTCTTCAGCATTTCTGGTCTATTTTATTCTTTGCAGATCCAGGTCCTGGAAATCGAAACTGAAATCTATGTCCGGCGAAATACCTTTCATTTTTATACGCTGTGCTTTGCCTTCTTCATCTAAACCAAACATGGCTAAGGCATCACAGTTCATATCCTGGTAATCCCATTTAATAGCAAATGTATTTGCCTTATAGAGTTGCATCTGACCCACCAGTTTAGGCGAGCGAATGGCTTTGATCCATAACTGCCCATTCTTTAAAAAGACTTCCATCTTGCCAAACCATTTGTCTTCGTAAACACCTGTAAAATCTGCAGGATTGATCTTACTATTTTTAGACACCGCAACTGCCTGCCATACTTTTTTTGTTACAGAGTCTGCCCCGCCTTTTCTTGCTTCCATGCGTTTTGCATAACGGCCAACCCAATCTAATTTTTCTACACCCAGGTAGCTGTCTGCAATGCTGTTATACACAGCACTGAACAATGCGCCCCCACCATTTTCTGTATTGGTTAAAATAATGATGCCTAGTTTCAGGTCGGGTATCATCCCCACTTTTGAAAGCATTCCCGGTAATCCTCCTGTATGCGAAACCATCATATTGCCTTTGGCATCGTCTAAAAACCAGCCCAGGCCATAACCGCTAAAATGTGAATTATATCGTGGATTGGGATTTGCAGGAATCACGGTGTGTATAGTCCACATTTCCCTCTGCCTGGCTTCCTTAAACAATTGTTTTTTTAAACTGTCGCCATATTTTCCTTTGTTTAATTGCATCAGTACCCATTTGCTCATGTCATCTACATTTGACAGGATACCGCCGGCTGCACCATTGATCATTTCCTCGAATAACGTAATGGTTTTTATTTTTGAATCAGGCGTTTCAGTAGAATGAGGGGTAGCTACATTGCCCCTGTCTTTAATAGCTGACAATGCTGCAAAAGAATGTTGCATCTGCAGAGGCTCCATTATTTTTGCCTGGATAAAATTTTCCCAGGTCATACCACTTACCCGGGCAATTAATTCACCTGCTATAAAATAAAGCTGATTGTCGTAATCAAACTGTGTTCTGAAGGGCGATACAGGTTTAAAATGTTGGAGATTTACCAATACATCTTTGATGGTGAAATCAGTTCCATCCGGGAAACTCATCAGGTCGCCGGCGCCGAGGCCCAGGCCACTCCTGTGGCAGAGGAGATCTGCTATGGTAAAATTTTCTGTTACATAATCATTGTACAGCTTAAATTCCGGGAGGTAATTTCTTACTTTATCGTTCCAGTTTAATTTTCCTTCATCCATTAAAATAGATAAGGCCGCTGTAGTAAAGGCTTTGCTGTTGGAGGCAATTTCGAAATTGGTATGTTCATCTACAGGCAAATTATTGCTGATTGATCTAACACCATATCCTTTTTTATGAATTACTTTACCGTCTTTTACAATGGCAACAGCTACGCCTGCAACATTAAATTGCTTCATGGCATTTTGCACGAGCGAATCTACGGCCGTAGAAGAAAGCTGTGCGTTAGCAGCAAAACCGGTTACCAGGCTTATAAAGGTAAAAGCGATTATTACACCAGTCTTTAATCTCATAGTTAGTCTTATTTTGTTTTTCGTGATGGAGTTGTTACTTATTTTCATTTGCTTTTAAAACTCTTAAGAAATACTGCCCAATACCTTTTTAATATCTTTTGCGCTATATCCTTTCTCTGTTAATGCTTTCGTGATCATCGGGTAGCTGGTTACATCATCCAGTTGTAAAGGAGTAATATTAATACCATCGAAATCGGAACCGAGACCCACATAATCAATACCCACCAATTTTACAATGTAGTCAATATGGTCAATTAATTTTGAAAGAGGCGGCCGGATAGCATTTACTTCAGCGGGATATTTATAGCATATATAGTCATAAGCATAAAATTCCTGCATACCTGTTTTTACCAGGGAATCCATTTCGGTTTTGTGCCTTGCCATAAAAACGGATTCTTTTTTATCAAAACTGCTGTCAATGAACCCGGGGTTGAAATTTACCTGTATCACACCAGCATTTTTTGCAATGGCTTTTACCGGTTAGATCCTGGTCAAATAAAGCACCCATATCAGCAGCACGCATCAGTATATCGTTGTGTGTATCTATAACAATTGCCTTGCGGTGAGTTTTTTGCCAGGATTGTGCGAGAAGATGCTGGCTTAAGAGAATAATAATCAAAAATGGAAAGGGTAGTTTCATTTTTTATTTTTTAAACACCGGAGAGATACGAATCAATGTATAATTGAAAATTAAATACCAATAAAAATATAAAATTCCTGTTATGCTGAGGAACGAAGCATCTTACCCATCTATTAATGAGATCCTTCGTGCCCCAGGATGACAGAAAGCACTGCTATTTTTTATTTAACTGTTGTTGCACCGTTGTTATTGATTCCCTCAATACTTTTTTTACTTCTTCAAATGTTGTGTCGGGGTGATTGTTCCAGTCCATTAACCGGTGTTCTTTCACCCTTCCGTTTTCATATTTTTCCAAAATAAACCTCACCTGCTGCATAGCTGGTCTGCGATGTATGTATTCACCGGCAACAGCTTTGGAGGCCTGGTACAAAGCGCAAAAGAGGCTGTATTTTCCATTGGCTATATCATCTTCACAAACCCGGTCGTCTTGTTTATGCCATTTGGAGGAATCGGATAAAATAAGATCTGCCTGGACGATGATCTTAAGATCAATGGAATCAAAAGTCAGTTCCCGCTTTTCGTGATCCAATAACCCGGGGTAGATAGAATCTTTGCTAACCTGGGCGTTGGCAAAAAATGAAATCATTAATAAAGAAAGCAGTAATAAATTTCGCATCGTTATTTTTTAGTTGTTTCCATATAATCCAACACCAGGTTACACATGGCTTTCACACCGGTTTTAAAAGCGGTGTCATCAATAATAAAGGAAGCGGTATGATGGGGTCCGGCCAATTTTTTATCCATTCCTTTTGGCATACCACCTATAAAAAAATACAATCCCGGAACTTTTTCTGCAAAAAATGCAAAGTCTTCTGCGCCTGTATTGGGAGGAACCAGTTCAACGTTTTCGGTGCCCGCCGCTTTTTGTAAAGAAGGCAGCATAGCTGCAGTCAATGTAGGATCATTAAAGGTAACGGGGTAGTAGATCTCGTAAGGTAATTCAACAAGGGCAGTGGCGCCGGCTGCTTCGGCTGTTTTTTGAGCAACCTGTTTTATGCGCTCATATACCAGTTTTTCATCCGCTTTACTAAAAGTTCTTACAGTTCCTATCATTTCTACTTTTTCCGGAATTATGTTGTGCCTGTTGCCGCCATGAATAGAAGCAATGGTTACTACGGCAGGATTTTCTGTAATGTTTACATTGCGGCTAACAATAGTTTGCAGGCTGTTGATGATCTGTGCTGCTACCACAACCGGGTCAACGGATGTCCATGGTTTGGCGCCATGAGATGGTTTGCCATTTACGGTGATCTTTACCGATGCTACTGCTGCCATCGTTCCGGCGGGGCGGTAAGTGATCTTACCCACTTCTACTTCTGAACCCATGTGAAGTCCGAAGATCACTTCAACTTTTGGATTTTCGAGTACACCTTCTTTTATCATCAGGGCAGCGCCGCCTTCTTCGCCGGCAGGAGCGCCTTCTTCTGCCGGTTGAAAAATAAATTTGACCGTACCTTTTAATTCTTTTTTCATGCCGGCCAGTATTTCTGCCGTGGCCATTAATATCGCAACATGGCCATCATGTCCGCAGGCATGCATTACACTTGTTTCAACGCCGTTATAAGTTGTCTTCACTTTGGAAGCGTAGGGCAGGTCATTTTTTTCTTCCACGGGCAAGGCATCCATATCTGCACGAAGGGCGATGACAGGCCCTGGTTTACCTCCTTTTAAAATGCCTACTACACCTGTAACACCTACTTTAGTTTGTACTTCAATGCCCAAAGATTGCAAATGTTTGGCAACAATATTTGCTGTGCGAAATTCCCTGTTGCCCAGTTCGGGGTGCTGATGAAAGTCGTGCCGCCATTCAATAAGTTTTGGGTCTATCTTATCAGCCGCGGCACTGATGGCAGCCTGGTAATTTTTTGCCTGGGCATTGCCTGTAGTGCCTGTAAACACTAAATAAATTAATGCGATGTATTTCATTAATACAAATTACCTGTTTATTTTGATTTAATGATCCTGCCATCCTTCATCACGAAGTTCACTGTTTTAACTGCATCAATATTTTCTGCCGGGTTATTTTTTACAGCGATGATATCCGCCGCATATCCTGGTTCCAGTATGCCCCTTTGTTTTTCTATGCCCAATAATTCAGCAGCGTAAATGGTCATTGTCTGCAAAATATAGGGAGCTGGAATATTAGCGGCTTTCCAGGATTCCAGCACTTTCAGGCTGCTTTGTATACGATTCATCCCAGGCAGGTCAATGATGATATCTGTACCGAAAGCCATTTTTGTTCCGATCTTATAAGCACGTTTCAACCTGTCTACTATTTTATCGGCTAGGAAAGAGGCGGTGGCAGAATCCATGCCATACGCATACCAGTTGTCGAATGAAAAATCGGTGCCTACCAAAAAAGTTCCTCTATCTTTCATGAGTTGAAGCTGTTCATTGGTCAACCCATCCCCATGTTCGATGGACGCAGCACCTCCCTC
>JACMKX010000109.1 GCA_014379905.1 Ferruginibacter sp.
AATTGGAATATAGAGGCCGTATTGAACAATGATATCATGGGCAGCAATAACAGCAGCGAAACAAACATTATCAGCAATACAAAAGTGCGGGTATTTAGTGAAGGCTTACCAGCTTATGAAACAGAGAAGCATGCAAAAATGATCCGTCAACTGGGCTTGGAAAATGACGGCAAAAGCCGGCAACTTGCACGTTATGTAAAGGAGATTTCAGAACGGTATGTAGATAACCTGGAAGTTGTGATGGTCTATAGGAATGACCGGTTCCTGCGGGGCGGTGATCATACCCCGTACGTGGAAAATGGTTACGCTGCTGTTCGCATTACAGAAATGAATGAAAATTATTATCATCAACACCAGGATGTAAGAAAGGAAAATGGTATTCAATATGGCGATCTCATCGAATTCATAGACTTTGAATATTTAAGAAAAAATACTGCCATGAACCTGGTCAGCCTGGCCAACCTTGCTAAAGCACCGGCGTTGCCACAAGAAGTGAAGATCGATGTAAAAAAACTGGGCAACACTTCTTACCTGTATTGGAAAGCCCCTCTGAGCGGAAACGTAAAAGGGTATTATGTTATGGTAAGGGAAACCACCAGTGCTTTCTGGCAAAAGAAAATATTCACTACTGCTACTGAAATAATTTTACCTTATTCAAAAGATAATTATTTTTTCGCTGTTCAGTCTGTAGGAATGGAGGGTAATGAAAGCCTGCCGGTAGTTCCGGCTGCCGGCCGATAATATTTTTTATGCAAGATGTACCAATGCCCGACGGGCAATTATTAGTTGATATTGTTACTATGAAAATGCCTTTTGGTAAATACAAAGGCACCGTACTTCGTTACCTGCCGGTGAGCTACCTGGAATGGTTTCATCGAAAAGGTTTTCCAAAAGGAAGGCTGGGAATGATGCTGGAGACATTGTATGAAATAAAAATTAACGGGTTGGAATACCTGCTGAATAAAATAAAGCCGTGACCTACTTTTTGTCCGGGTCATCTGGTTTGATCTCTTTTAATTCTACTTCTTTTATATCTGCTTCCATTTTTTCTTTTTTCATACCTACCCTTACCAGTCCAAAAATACTCATATAAATATTGGCGATCCACACCAGTGCAAAACCGCCAATGAGATATCCTCTCCAATCTGTAAACAGCAAAGTATAATTGGTAATGAGGACAAAAAATATTGTTACGTAATGGCTAAAACAATATTCGCAGGTAAAGAGGTAAAAGAATTTTCTTTTAAATAATGAATTAGAGGATTTCGATTTTTTAATGCAATAATTTCTTGCTTCTTCAAATATCTGTTCATGGGTGACTGTCCAGGCAATACATGCAATGGGTAGTGCCAATAAAAAAAGATTAGTGATCTGGTCGGCCTGGAGCATACTATTTTATTTATGATAAGA
Organism: Ferruginibacter sp.; assembly: GCA_014379905.1. Taxonomy (GTDB): domain Bacteria; phylum Bacteroidota; class Bacteroidia; order Chitinophagales; family Chitinophagaceae; genus Ferruginibacter. The sequence goes on from JACMKX010000109.1 coordinate 1,411, forward strand.
TATGAAAATAGTAGCATTAAGTATCATGCCAATTATCTAGTAGTGTACCAGTTTGAAAAAAATATTACAAATAGTTGCCAGGTTGTCCCGCTTGTTGCCGGACGAAACCGGTCTATACATCTTTTCAACTTTTGCCTTCGACAGGTTCCCACGCACTTGCGGGGCAGGCAGGCTGAAAGCTTTTTCAAACTGAGACACTACCAATTATTTAAAATCAAAAAGGGTTGCGGTAAACACGCCTCTCTCCCTTTTTTTAGTGATGGCTTTCCAGTTGCCAATATAGCGTATCAAAGATGGAACCGTGAGTTCGCCAAAACGGGTCATTTGTACCTCCATTTTTACTTCAAAGTCATATACGCCTGCATCATAGCTTAATGAATAAGTACGGGCCACTACATCAAATGTAATATCATCAAACCAGGTGATCATTTCATCAACCACGACACTCCCCTCCCTGCCGGGTTTTACTTTTTGGGTAAACAAATAGCAGGAGCGGCCATTGTATACATCCATGTCAATATCTATGTTGTAACTATCGGCCATATCATCATCATAAATAGCCGTTTTATTGCTCATAAAGGGTAAGCCCTTAATTCTTTTGCCCGGATTAAAGAACAACATCTTTAGTTGTTCCTTGTGTTTCTCCATTCCACTTTTTCCCGCTGTGCTAAATTCACGATCCCCTACAATATTGTCTTCGCCGCATACAGAATCTTTGGTAAAAAATAAGGAAGCATACATCTGCGCGGTGTAATAATTATACTGCCTGTTGCCGGTATAAAAATCGCCGGTGCTTTTTTCTTCCAGCACCTGCATGGTTCTGCAATTGTTGCTACGCACTTGTTTTGTCTTACTAAATAGCGATGCTTTAAGTCCCTCGTTTTTATCCAGCATCCGAATGTCATTAATGGCGGTAAAATCTAAGATTCGAAGGTTCTTGAAGGCTTTGTAATAACTGCTATCATCCTTTATCTTTTTTATAAACCCCGGTACATTAAGGTTTTTATCAACCACAACAGAACTTAAAGTGATTACTTTTTTTCCATCAAATATAGTATCAGCAGGAGCCTGTGCATAGGATGCAACAGGTATAAGCACAAAAAAAACAGGTATGAAAAATAGTTTCATACCTGCAAAATTAGTTGTAAAAAAAATAATGATACGTTATTTAGGATTTCTGAGTGGGTCACCGCAAGACGGTGGCTCACTCAGAAATCCTATTTAGGAAATACCATCCTGTAGTCTACTTTTATTTTGCCTTTACTGATATCATCCAGCTTGCGGCGGATCAGTGTTCTTTTTAAAGGCTTCATGTAGTCTATAAATAATTTCCCTTCCAGGTGATCGTATTCATGCAGTATGATCCTGGCAGTAAGACCGTTAAAGGTTTTTGTCTGCGGCACAAAATGCTCATCCATATATTCGATCGTTACACTTTCCTTCCGCATTACATCTTCCCTCACTTTTGGAATGCTCAGGCAGCCTTCGTTGTAACTCCATTCATTGCCATCCAGTTTTGTAATATGCGCATTGATAAACACCCCTTTGTAGCCGGGCCTGTCAGGATAATTAAGATCGTCATCCTCTTCCTCGTTCTCGAATATCTGGGCGCTGTCCATTACAAATAACCGGATATCTTTATTGATTTGAGGTGCTGCAATACCTACCCCATTGCTATTGTACATGGTTTCCCACATATCTGCCACCAGCTTTTCAAGCCCGGGGTAATCTGTATCAATATCTACGGCCAACTTTCTTAAAACCGGTGAGCCATAAGCAACAATTGGTAAAATCATAATCTGTTCTTCCTTAAAATTTGAGGGCAAAGGTAAGTTGAATGGCTGAAATCCCGTTTGAAAAATGGGTGGGCCACCGTTCTGCGGTGACTCACCCTTTTTTCAACTAACCCATATTTCAAAGGTGCTGCATATATTCCTGCAAGATGATGGTGGCGGCTATTTCGTCCACGAGTTTTTTATCCCGGCGGTCCTTCTTTTTAAGGCCCATTTCAAACATGGCATTTTTAGCCATTTTGGAAGTATAGCGTTCATCCACTTCTTTGATGGGCATTTGAGGAAACGCTGTTTGTAATTTTTTTATGGCTGCTCTAACCAGGGGCGTTCCATGCGTATCAGATTCATCCCAATTAACAGGCATACCGATAATGATCAGTTCAACCGGTTCAGCAGCAAAATATTTTCTTAAAAATGGAATTAGTTCTTTTGATTCAATGGTAGTAAGGCCTGTAGCGATGATCTGCATAGGATCGGTAACGGCAATGCCGGTGCGTTTTCCTCCGTAGTCAATTGATAAAATGCGAGCCAAGATGATTATTGATTATTAACGATGAATTACTAAGAGATGAATAAGTCTAAAATCACAAATACTGCAAATACTACAGAGGCGATTCCGTTTGCGGTCATAAAAGCAAGGTTTACCCTCCGAAGGTCAGTCGCCGTTACAACAGAGTGTTGGTAGATCAACATGCCTGCAAATACTGCTACACCCGCCCAATATAAATATCCAAATTTCCCATAAGCACCTGCATAAATAACACAGGCAGCAGATAATAAGTGTAATAATTCAGACACTCTCAATGCTTTCTTTTTACCCAACATGGATGGAATAGAATGTAACTGGTTGTTCTTATCAAATTCTTCGTCCTGCAAGGCATAAATAATATCAAAACCACTTACCCAAAATATTACTGCGAAAGAAAATAATAAAGGCAGCCAATCAAACTGACCGGTTACCGCCAGATAGGCACCAATTGGGGCAAGGCTCAAACCCAGTCCCAGCACCAAATGGCAAAGCGCAGTAAATCTTTTTGTGTAGCTATAAAATAAAATAACAAACAATGCTACCGGCGATAAGTAAAAACAAATGGAGTTGATGAACCAGGTGGCCGTTATAAATAAAATGCAACTTATAATAGTGAATGTAAAAGCATTTTTTGGAGTGATGATACCTGATGGAATTTCTCTAACGGCCGTTCTTGGATTTTTTTCATCAAACTTCCTGTCCAGGTAACGGTTAAACGCCATTGCTGCTGAACGTGCGAAGATCATGCACAACACAACCAATCCTAATAAGATCAGCATATTACTATCAAATACAACCACCCGAAATGCAGGTGCAGCGAAGTGCGTCGGCATGTTATCATTAACCCGCAATATGATTGAAAAAAGACCCAGGCAAAAACCAATCAATGCAAAAGGCATTGCAAAAATGGTATGTGAAAACTTTATAAGAGAAAGATAATTTTTAACCGTCGACATTTTTGTTGTTTCATTTTCTAAAAGATGTAGCCGCCTGCATTAGCACATCAGCACATGAGCATATTAGCTAATTGACTGCATTCTCGACCTGATGATTTCCCACAACACCACCCCAGCCGCTGTAGCAATATTCAAAGAATGTTTCATACCCAGTTGCGGAATTTCTATACAACCGTCACATAAATGAATGGTTTCCTGTTCTACACCGGTTACTTCATTACCAAAAATAACGGCAATTTTTTCGGTGGAATCAAAAGAAATTTTTTCCAGGGAGAAACTATCTTGTACCTGTTCTACCGCATAAATCTTATAGCCAGACCATCTCAACTGTTCTATTGCTTCTGCTGCACCTGTAAAATGTTTCCACTCTACCGTATCTTCTGCACCCAATGCCGTTTTCCTTATTTCTTTATGAGGAGGTGTACCCGTGTAGCCCGTAAGGTAAAGAGCTTCCAGTAAAAATGCATCTGCGGTACGAAATACACTGCCTACATTGTAGGAGCTGCGAATATTTTCCAGCACCGCTATTACCGGTGTTTTTTCAGAACGCTTGAACTCCTCCACCGATTTGCGGTTCAGCGCTTCCATACTTAATTTTTCCATTTTTATTTCACGAATGAAAACGAATTACACGAATTGCACGAATAATAATATTTATTTCCAGGACCATTTTTATTCCCGCAGCCCTGAATTTTTAAACGTTAACCATTCCACATTAAACCGTCTCTGCCATGGCGGCCACAGCACCCGCCTTAGTATCAGCAAACCACTTGGCTGCCTGTACAAAATTTACAAATAACGGGTGCGGATTTTCTACCGTACTTTTTAATTCAGGGTGATATTGTACCCCAATAAAATAAGGATGGTTGGCTAGCTCAACAATTTCCACCAGGCCCGTTTGCGGATTTTTTCCGCTTGGTATCATTCCCGCTCTTTCAAAATCCTCCAGGTAATTATTGTTGAATTCCCAGCGGTGACGGTGACGTTCGCTGATCTCCGTAGTTCCGTAAATTTTGTTTGCCAGGCTTCCTTTTGTAATACTGCAGGGATAAGCACCCAGGCGCATGGTTCCACCTTTCTTTTTAATTTTTTTCTGTTCTTCCATCAGGGCAATTACCGGGTAGGATGTAGCGGTATTCATTTCGGTTGAATGAGCATCTTTCCAACCCAGTACATTTCTAGCATACTCAATCACACTCATTTGCATACCCAGGCAAATACCAAAAAATGGCAGTTGATTTTCACGTGCGTATTTAACAGCACTTATCTTACCTTCCACCCCTCTTGTACCAAAGCCAGGTGCCACTAGTAATCCATCCAGTTCCCTGAATTTTTCTGCTACATTATCATCCGTAATATATTCACTGTGAATATTTACGATCTGTACTTTGCACTGGTTAACTGCGCCTGCATGTATAAAGGCTTCCAGGATGGATTTATATGCATCCTGCAGTTCAATGTATTTACCTATAAGCCCAATGGTGACACGGCTTTTGGGATAATTCAGCCTATCTAAAAAACCTCTCCATTTGCCAAGATCGGGTGCTGAATAACCGTTAATCTGCAATTTTTTTAATACGATCACATCCAAACCCTCCTGTAGCATTTTCAGGGGCACTTCATAAATGGTACCTGCATCCATTGCCTCGATAACAGCATTAGGTTTTACATTACAAAAAAGGGCGATTTTTCTTTTGATTTCTTCCGACAATGGCTTCTCCGTACGGCAAACGATAATATCCGGCCTAACTCCTTCCTGGCTTAGCAGACGCACACTGTGCTGTGTAGGTTTTGTTTTTAGTTCTTTTGCTGCACTTAAATATGGTATTAAAGTAAGATGTACTACCAGGCAATCTTCCTCGGGCATTTCCCATTGCAATTGCCTTACTGCTTCTACAAAAGGAAGGCTTTCAATATCACCAACGGTACCTCCCAATTCTGTTATCACAATATCAAAACCTTTTTCACCGAGCATTAACATGCGCCTTTTAATTTCATCGGTGATATGTGGTACTACCTGTACTGTTTTGCCCAGGTATTCTCCCTCTCTTTCTTTATTGATAACGGTTTGATAAATGCGGCCGGTAGTTACGTTGTTTGCCTGTGAAGTAGGCGTATTTAAAAAACGTTCGTAGTGTCCAAGATCGAGATCTGTTTCTGCGCCGTCGTCTGTTACATAACATTCGCCATGTTCGTAGGGATTAAGCGTACCCGGATCTACGTTAATATAAGGGTCAAATTTTTGAATGGTAACTTTAAGGCCGCGGCTTTGCAGCAATTTTGCCAGCGATGCCGCAATAATGCCTTTACCCAATGAAGATGTAACACCACCGGTTACAAAAATAAACTTTGCCATTCTGAAAAATTTTCGGTTTATAAAGCAAGAAGATGCATCCAAAAAGCCCGCAATTGAGTAGAGATATAAAATAATTTATAACTTAAACAGCTCTTCAGCTTTTTATCAGCAAATTTCAATCAACAATTAATAAGAAAATAAAATGTGACCGGAGGAAAAATGATCAGGATATCCTAGAGGTCATGCAAAGATAAGGTGAATATTTGAGTAGAGAAAATTTGTACTGGTTTTATTCACAACTTATAATAGTACATGGGCCGTTTTGAGGCGGCCCATGTACCCATAAAATATTTACAACTATATCGCACTCAGTGCTTCGGCACTTTCATGCCCTTTTAAAATATTGCCGATAGCATTATCATATTTTTCTTTCCAGCTATCGATACTGTCCCACAGCTCACCTTCTACAATCACTACGCCATTCGTTACTTTTCCTATCACTACATAAGGAACGCCTGCCTGGGTTAAAATATCCTCAGCACCGGTTGTGTCGGCAGCTGATATAGTAATCACTACCCTGCTCTGGCTTTCGCCAAACCAATACGCATCTTTACGAATCGCCGCATCCGCTGGCGATACATCAAAACCAAGATTACCGGTAAACCCGCTTTCCAATAAAGTGATCATCAGCCCACCTTCACTTATATCGTGTGCAGATTGAATAATATTTGCTTTTATTAGTTTGCTCACTGCCTGTTGCAAATTAAATTCCTCTTCCAGCTCAAAATGCGGGCAGGGGCTGTACTCCACTCCATGAATCTTATGCAAATATTCAGAAGAATTGATATCGCTCCTGCTTTCGCCGAGTAAATAAATAAGGTCACCCTCCTGCTTAAAGTTAAGCGTCATTTTATCATGTACACTATCCAATAACCCAACCATACCAATTGTAGGTGTAGGGTAAACCGGACCATCGGGAGACTGGTTGTAAAAACTTACATTGCCGCCTGTAACGGGTGTATCAAATTTTCGGCAGGCATCGCCCATACCCTTAATGGCATTGCTGAATTGATAATATACTTCAGGGTCGTAAGGATTACCAAAGTTTAAACAGTTGGTAACTCCAAGGGGTGCTCCCCCACTGCAAACAATATTTCTTGCCGCCTCTGCCACCGCGATCATGGCACCTTTGTATGGATCAGCAAACACATAACGGCTATTGCAATCTGTAGTAAGCGCCAGTGCTTTATTGGTAGGTTTTGCAATTACAATGGCTGCATCACTGGGTGCATTGGTAGAAGAACTTCCGGTACCCACCATACTGTCGTATTGTTCGTATATCCATTTTTTACTGGCAATATTGGTAAGGCAGATCAGTTTTTCGGCGACGGTTTTTAAATTTTCCGGCACTTTAACCGAATCTACATTAAATGCTTCTACCTTATCCAAATAAGCCGGTCGTTTTATTTCCCTGTCGTATTGAGGGGCACCGCCGCCCAATACCAGCTCTTCTGCCGGTAACACTGCTTCCAGCGTTCCATTCATATAAAAATTGAGCATACCATCATTGGTCACTTCACCAATATGGCTGCAGGGCAGATCCCATTTTTCAAACACGTCGATCACCAGTTGCTCTTTTCCTTTTTCCACTACCATGAGCATGCGCTCCTGGCTTTCGCTTAGCAACAGTTCCCAGGCCTTCATATCTTTTTGCCTGGTAGGTACTTTATCCAGCTGGATGTTCATGCCGGCTTTGCCCTTGGCACTCATTTCGGCAGTAGAACAAATGATACCTGCTGCGCCCATATCCTGCATACCTACAACAGCCCCTGTGTGTATTACTTCAAGGCAGGCTTCCAACAACTTTTTTTCCTGGAAAGGATCACCTACCTGAACTGCGGGCAGATCTTCGGCGCTGTCTGCTGTAATTTCTGCGCTGGCAAAACTTGCACCCCCAATACCATCTTTACCCGTGGCGCTTCCTACAAAAAATACCGTGTTGCCTGCTACATTACCGGAAGTAGCGGAGACGGTATCGCCATTTCTTAAAATGCCCACACTCATGGCATTTACCAAAGGATTGGTATGATAACATTCTTCAAAATAAATTTCCCCGCCCACGGTTGGCACACCAAAGCAATTGCCATAATGACCGATACCATGCACTACACCAGCCAGTAAATGCTGTGTTTTTGCTTCCTGTAAGTTTCCAAAACGGAGAGAGTTGAGAGAAGCAATAGGCCTTGCCCCCATGGTAAAAATGTCCCTGTTAATACCTCCAACGCCGGTAGCTGCGCCCTGGAAGGGTTCTATAGCAGATGGGTGATTGTGTGATTCAATTTTAAATACAACTCCGTAGCCATCTCCAATATCCATTAATCCGGCATTTTCTTCTCCCGCGGCAACCAACATTTTTTTACCATCCCTTGGCAATGTTTTTAGCCATTTAATCGAGTTTTTATAACTGCAATGCTCACTCCACATTCCACTGAAAGCACATAGCTCTGTAAAGTTTGGCGTGCGTCCAAGTTTTTGTTTTATCAAGTCAAATTCTTCTGCTGTTATTCTTAACTGTGCTGCGGTAGATGCTGTAATTTCCATGAATAGTATTGAGAAATTGTTTTGAAAGCGCAAAGGTACAACCTCTGACCTTTTAACCCAGCCATAAAAAGTAATTATTTTAACTATCTTCCCACAACAAAAGAACAAGCTTTGTATTATTTTCTTTTCATTCTTTACCTGGCTATAGGCTGTTATTTTATTTGCCGGATACCATTTATTAAAAAAACGGAACTGGGTTCCAAAACGATCCTTTTACTTTTTCTTTTAAAAATAGCTGCTGGCGTGTTGCTCGGCTATATCATGAATTCGAATTATACAAATGGTAATGATTACCTGCAACTGAACACCCAAGCAATACATGAATTTAATTTATTGCAAACAGACCCGGGATTATTCTTCAGGGAGATATACCAGTCAAATTATAACGGGAATGGCTACGATAACCCGTTTGGTTCCTATCGCTCTTTCTGGAATGACCTGGAATATAATTTGTTAGCAAAAACGTTGGCTCCCTTAAATTTTTTATCAGGAGGCAATTATTATATCAATGGTTTATTTTTTAATTGTTTTGGGTTTTTGGGGCATGTTGCGCTCTACCATGTTTTTGCAAACGTATACAAAGAAAAAAAAGGAGCTGTTATTGCAGGAACTTTTCTATTGCCCAGCCTGCTGCTCTTCAGTTCTTCTATTGGAAAAGACAATGTTTGTTTTACACTGATTGCAGGATTTTGTTGCCTCCTTTACTTCTCAGCTTTTTCCCGGTTCACTATTAAAAGATCGGTCTTACTTTTCACTTTATTTTGCGGGGTACTATTAATGCGCAATCATATTGCTTTGTTATTAATACCTGCAGCAGTGGCATTTGTTATAAGTACCAGGAAAAAAATAAATCCTTTAAAGATTTTTACTATTATTTACGGTTTGCTTTTTGTTCTGTTATTAATTGTGCCACGGCTTTCACCAACAGTGAATCCTGCCGCAGTTATCAGTCAAAAACAGAAAGATTTCCTGGAACTGGGGCTGGCAAATTCCCAGATCCCGGTAAACGCTATTGAGCCTTCTGCATGGGGGCTTTTAAAAAATGCTCCCCAGGCTATTAATCACGGCTTTTTTCGGCCCTATATATGGGAAGCCAGGAATATTTTTACTTTTCTACAAGCTTTGGAAGTAAGTTTTTACCTCATGCTGTTTACCGCTTTTTGTATTGCAGCAGTCCAAAACCGGGTTGCTTTAAAGCCAAATGCATTTGTACTTTTTGGCATATTTTTTAGCTTCACTGTATTATTGCTTAACGGGTATATTGTACCCAATACCAATACCCTTGTGCGGTACAGAAGTATCTATCTTCCTTTTTTATTACTTCCTGTCATTTGTAACCTGGTGGTTCCCAACTTTATCAAACGTATTAATTTTTAAAATATATTACTTTTTTTTCTCCCAGGGCTCCGATTTGTACATTTTGAGTAAAATAATTATTTCTCTTTGAAAAATTATTCTTTTTTTTGTGACTTAAACCTAAAAAAATGAATTCTTTGCGTTTTAATGCCATTAGTAAATTATCTAATATTGGCGTAAAAGTAGATGCTACAAAAAAGATTACTGCAGTTTTTAACGAAAATGTATTTACACTACAGATTGCAAGGCAATACTTAAGTGATGAAGCTTATAAAAGTTTGAATGCTTCTGTAAAAAGTGGCAAAAAAATTGACCGTTCTATGGGCAACCAGATTGCGAACGGGTTAAGAGCATGGGCAGAAAGCAAAGGCGTTAGCCACTTCACTCACTGGTTTCAGCCATTAACAGGCTTATCTGCGGAAAAACATGATTCATTCTTCACTTTGAAAGGCGATGGCACACCGATAGAAGAGTTTGAAGGCGGTGCACTTATACAACAGGAGCCGGATGCCTCTTCTTTCCCGAATGGTGGATTAAGGGCCACTTTTGAAGCAAGGGGTTATACAGCATGGGATCCTTCTTCCCCGGCTTTCATTATGGAAATTGGCGAAGGAAAAACCCTGTGCATTCCTACTATTTTTATTTCCTACACAGGCGAATCGCTCGATACCAAAACACCGCTTATTAAGGCACTGGTGGCTTTGGATAAAGCTGCAGTGGATGTTTGCCAGTATTTTGACAAAAATGTTTCTAAAGTAACCTCTACGCTGGGCTGGGAACAGGAATATTTTGTGGTAGATGCGGGTTTGGCAACGGCCCGGCAGGATCTTACCCTTACAGGAAGAACGGTTTATGGTCATGCCCCGGCAAAAGGCCAGCAGCTGGAAGATCATTATTTTGGCGCCATCCCTGAACGCGTATATGCTTTCATGAGAGATTTTGAACAGGAAAGTTATAAACTGGGTATTCCTCTACGTACCCGTCATAATGAAGTGGCGCCTGCACAATTTGAGTGCGCTCCTATTTTTGAAGAGGCCAATCTTGCAGTAGATCACAATACTTTATTGATGGATGTAATGACAAGGGTTGCAAAAAGACATAACCTGGTGGTGTTACTTCATGAAAAACCATTTGCCGGCATCAACGGCAGTGGTAAACACAATAACTGGAGTATGAGTACCGATACGGGTGTAAACCTGTTAGGCCCGGGTAAAACACCAAAGACGAACCTGATGTTTCTTACCTTTTTTGTAAATACCATTAAAGCTGTACATGAGTATGCTGACCTGATGAGGGCTACTATTGCAAGTGCAGGCAATGATCACCGCCTTGGTGCAAATGAAGCCCCGCCTGCAATCATTTCCATTTTTATCGGTAAGTATTTAACCGATGTATTGGAAGAAGTGGAAAAAAGAGTAGGCGATAAATTTGATGAGCAGGATGAAGCCATTCTAAAACTGGATATTCATAAGAGCATCCCGGAACTGATGCTGGACAATACGGACAGGAATCGTACATCGCCTTTTGCATTTACAGGAAACAAGTTTGAATTCAGGGCGGTGGGTTCTTCTGCCAACTGTGCTACTCCAATGATGACCCTGAATACCATTATGGCGCAAACGCTGCAGGATTTTAAAGCAGAGGTGGATGGCCTGATAGAAAAAGGGGAAAAGAAGGAAGTAGCTATTATGGAAGTGATCAAAAAATATATTGTAGCCAGTAAAGCTTCTTTATTTGAAGGCGACGGATACAGCGAAGCATGGGAGAAAGAAGCCGAAAAAAGAGGCCTGGCAAATGTAAAAACTACGCCATTGGCACTGGATGCATTTGTTACAGAAAGAGCAAAAAAGCTATTTGAAGCAAACAATATTTTCACCCATGCAGAGCTGGAAGCAAGGCACGAGATCATGCTGGAAGATTATGTGAAAAAAGTACAGATTGAAGCAAGGGTGATGGGAGACCTGGCAAGCACGTCTATTTTACCTGCGGCCATAAAGTATCAAAATACTTTGATCACTAATATCGTAGGCTTAAAAGAAGCAGGGCTTCCCGAAAAAACTTATGCCAATCAAAAGCAAATTTTAGAGAAACTAAGTGAACACATCAATATTATTAGTGATGAGGTTGAAAAAATGATTGAAGCCAGGAAAGTCGCCAATGAAATTGCTGATGTAAGAAAGAGAGCCATTGCCTATTGCGATGAAGTAAAGGGTAAATATTTTGATAGTATCCGCTACAATGTTGACAAGTTGGAACTCATGGTGGATGATAATTACTGGCCTTTGCCAAAGTACAGGGAGTTATTGTTCTTAAGATAATATGGTAAGTAAGTATTGTAAGCCCCGTTCGGCAGTTTTTGCTGGACGGGGCTTTGTTTTTTTATTTTAAAATCCTTAACTATTTCCAACCTATTTTTAGCAAATGAAAAAAATGCTCCTCACATGTTTTATAGCAGCTGTTTTTTGCAGCAGCAGTTTTGCGCAGAATGATTATGGCGCTGCCGACAAATTTGTTGAAAAACAAGGCAGCATGGATAGTCTTAACCTTGCACAAATCGCTAAACGGATAACTGCAGGATCAACCGATAAAGAACAACAGTCCCGGGCTATTTTTTTTTGGATAAGTAACAACATCGCATTGGATCCAAAAGCCATCAAAATAAATGACCAGCGAAAATCTTTACCGGAAGATGTTGTAAAACTGCGCAAAGGAACGGCGCTGGGCTTTGCCAAACTGTTCCAGGAAATGGCCAGCATTGCCAATATACGTTGCCTGGTAGTGGATGGTTACATCAGGTCGGGAATAGATGAACTGAACAGCCCTGCCGACGAGATAAATCATTCCTGGAATGTGGTTCAACTCGGGCTAAGCCCCGACACCTGGCATGTATTGGATGCAGCAAAAGCTGCCGGAACAATGGATAAAAAAATGACCGTCTTCACTAAAAAGTTTACGACCGGTTATTTTTTTACAGACAAGACCTTGTTCAATTTGGATCACTATGCAGACAATGATGCCTGGCAACTAGGCCCGGGACCAAAAAGTATAAAGGAGTTTTATGCCTTGCCCATCATTGGACCAGCGGCTTATGAATACGTTCTTAAAAAGCCTACCCCTGCTACCGGCTATATTAAAACCAAATCGAAAGCAAAAGTAAGTTTTACCCTTCCCATAAGTTCGGGAGCTACTATTGAAAATGTTTCACTCATTATAGGTGATGGAAAAAAAATGCAAAAGCCGGAACCAATGAACTTCAGTAGCAACGGGGGCGCTATTACATTTAGCTACCAGTTTAAAACAGAAGATACTTATCCTGTAAAAATATTGGTAGATGAAAAGATGATATTGGAATATATGGTAGAAGTGAGTGAGTAAGTTTTTATTGTTTCCCCCTTATTTGCGCATGTAGAGAACACACTGATTCCCGCTGATTTTTCTGCGCATATCTGCGGCTTTTCATATGCGGAGATCTGGGGGAAAATTTCCTGGTGCTTATTGAATTTTATTATCTCTTTGTTCCCGCAACATTGCCCCGTAATCCATATGCCGGGAAAGACCATTCACTACAATAGCAATACGTTTTGTTTTAGTGGGTTCTGTTTTGGCACTATCGATCCATTTGGAATAATATTGCTGGTGCGATTTGGGGAGGCTGTTAAAATGTTTTAAAGCTCCGGGATCATCAGCCAGGCATTCCAAAAAATCGGCTGATATTTTCAGTTCTTCTTTATCCTCTTCTAATTCAAGCTGGATGGTATCCCCCATTTTTTTACGGGTGCCTTTGCGCATGGCTGCATTAACGGGCATAATAAAATTCCCTTCTCCCATTGGCAGTATACTTACCTGTTTTATTTCGTAAGCATCAATGGTACCCTTCACCCTAAAAGAAACTTTTATACCGGCTTTTAGTTTGCCGGCAATTTTTGCCGGTATCTCAAAATAGGTCCAGCCTGTTTTTTCACCCTGGCGGTCAAATTTTTTTAATACTGCCTTAAATGCAACTTTCATGGCAAATTTATTTCAATAAAAATATCGAATCATTTCTGTTGAAAATAAATGAAATAAAAAACCCCGAAAATATCGGGGTTAATCAATTAAGCTCTTTGTTTTGCAGGCGCTTTTTTCTTAGTTTTTTTCAAAGCACTCTCAATGGCTTTGCTTAGCTCATCGTAGGTTGCTTTGACCACTCTTTCACCATTTACAAAAAATGTTGGTACATCTTTCACGCCACGATCCAACCCTTCTTTCAAATCACCCTGTACCTGCCAACCATAGGTGGCGTTAACCAGGTCATCTAAAAAACGCTTGTTACTAACACCAGCTTCTTTGCTATACAGTTTTAAACTGGTTGTACCCAGGTTTCTCCTGTTGGCAAAAAGAATATTGTGCATTTCCCAGAATTTACCATCCTGGGCGGTTGCTACAGCTGCTTCACCAGCTTTCAAACTGCGCTGATGAATCTTGGTCAGTGGAAAATGTCTGAAGTTAAAACGGATTCTCCCGTCATAATCAATGAGTAATTTTTTTACTATTTCATTTGCTTTCGCACAAACCTCACTTTCGTATTCACCAAATTCTTCAAGGGTTACTTCTGCTTTAGGATTGCCTACAAAAACGTCTCTTGGTTCAATTATTTCAACCACTTCTTTCTTAAATGCCATATATAAACTCCTTTTAATTAGTTGAATGTGCCTTTAATTCACATTCATTGTTATAAACTATCAGCCAATCTATGTGTCTGGTTTCGGCTGAAGGTAGGGATTTTTAGGTTTTTACCATAATCACTCATCAAAATTTCCCCATTCCGACAACCAAACAACTATAAATCAACTATTTATGAATTTGTTAAAATCGTTTTAACTTTTCAAAGCCTTTTCTGCATTTTCAGCAGGATGTTCGTTTCGAAAAACAACCGTCCCATCAAAAACATCCACCAAAACCGGGCTGGTTTTATCGATGTCACCGGCAAGTATTCGTTTGCTCAACTGGTTAACAATCTCCTTTTGAATAAGTCTTTTTAACGGCCTTGCACCAAATTGTGGATCATAACCATTCTCTGCAAGAAAATCCAAAGCATAATCGCTAAACCGAAGGTCAATTCCATTTTTAGCTACCAAAGAATGTAAGCTGTCCAGTTGTATCTTAATGATACCCCTTATCTCAGTTTTCATCAGCGGCTGGAACATGATGATCTCATCAATCCTGTTTAAAAACTCGGGGCGGATAGTCTGCTTTAATAAAGTCACCACTTCTTCTTTTGTTCGCTCTACTACTTCTTCTTTATTTTTTTCCGTCACATTTTCAAAGTTGTCCTGTATGATCTGGCTGCCCATATTACTGGTCATGATGATAATCGTATTTTTAAAATCCACTACCCGTCCTTTGTTATCGGTGAGCCTCCCATCATCCAACACTTGCAACATTATATTATAAACATCAGGGTGTGCTTTTTCAATTTCATCCAGTAATACTACAGAATAGGGTTTGCGTCTAACCGCCTCCGTTAGCTGCCCTCCTTCGTCGTAGCCAACATAACCGGGGGGCGCACCTACCAACCTGCTTACGGAATGTTTTTCCTGGTATTCGCTCATATCGATACGCGTCATCATAGCATCATCATCAAACAGGTATTCAGCCAGGGCCTTTGCCAGTTCCGTTTTACCAACACCTGTTGTTCCCAGGAATATGAAAGATCCAATCGGTTTCCTTGCATCCTGTAATCCGGCACGGCTGCGGCGGATAGCATCACTTACTGCTTCAATGGCTTCATCCTGCCCCATTACTCTTTTGTGCAACTCATCTTCCAGGTTTAGTAACTTTTCTTTTTCACTTTGCAGCATTTTCGTAACAGGTATACCGGTTGCCTTTGCGATGCTTTCTGCAATATCTTCTGCATCTACTTCTTCCTTTAACAAACGTTTTTCAGAAAGCATACCCAGGTCTTCGGTAAGTGAGTCAATAGCGGCTTCCTGTTCTTTTATTTTACCATAACGTATCTCAGCTACCCTTCCATAATCGCCGTTGCGTTCAGCCTGCTCTGCTTCCAGTTTTAATTGTTCAATGGATGCTTTACCATTCTGGATCTTTTCCACCAGTTCTTTTTCGTCTTTCCACTTACTCATGTAAGTATCTCTTTCTACCGAAAGATTTGCAATATCCGTATTCAGTGATTTCAATTTTACTTCATCATTTTCTCTTTTTATGGCCTCTCTTTCAATTTCCAATTGCCTTATCTGTCTTTCCAGTATGTCCAGTTCCTCTGGCATACTATTCATCTCCAACCTAAGCTTGGCAGCACTTTCATCTATAAGGTCAATAGCTTTATCGGGTAAAAAACGATCGCTGATATAACGATGAGATAATTCCACCGCGGCAATAATGGCTTCGTCTTTTATACGAACATGATGGTAAGTTTCATAACGATCTTTCAGCCCACGCAGGATGGATATTGCATCTTCTACTGAGGGTTCATTGATCATTACTTTTTGAAACCGTCTTTCCAGTGCTTTGTCTTTTTCAAAGTATTTCTGGTATTCATTTAGGGTAGTTGCACCTACGGCCCTCAACTCGCCTCTTGCCAAGGCCGGTTTTAAAATATTAGCTGCATCCATAGCACCATCGCCACCACCTGCACCTACCAATGTATGAATTTCATCAATGAATAAAATGATGCCGCCGTCGGCAGAGGTCACTTCTTTCACCACGCCTTTCAACCTTTCTTCAAACTCACCTTTGTATTTTGCACCGGCAATCAACTGCCCCATATCCAGCGCATAAATGATCTTCGATTTTAAATTTTCAGGTACATCCCCATTTACAATACGCATGGCCAAACCTTCTGCTATGGCCGTTTTACCCACGCCGGGTTCTCCTACCAAGATAGGATTATTTTTTGTTCTCCTGCTTAATATGTGCAGGGTTCTTCGTATCTCTTCATCACGACCAATCACGGGATCGAGTTTGCCCTGCCGAGCCATTTCATTTAAATTCTTTGCATACTTATTTAATGCATTGAATTGTGTTTCCTGTGTTTGAGAAGAAACAGTTTCGCCTTTGCGGAGATCTTTGATGGCTGTGATTAATCCTTTTTCGGTAAGGCCTGCATCTTTCAACAATTTTCCGGAAGCATCATTGCCCTGTACAATCGCCAATAATAAATGCTCAGGAGTGATAAATTCATCCCCGAAAGTTTTTAAAGTTGACCCGGCACGCAGCAGTACACTGTTGGCATCACGCCCCATCATTTGGGCAGGCTCAGCTATAGTAACCGGTAATTTTTTTACCATTTCTTCCAGCTTCGTTTCCACGAGGTTTACGGTAACATTATTTTTCTTTAATAAATATTCAACCGGCGAGTCTTCCATTGATAACAATGACTGAAGAATGTGCTCCGTTTCAATATTGGGATTCTTGTTATTAAAGGCAATCTGCTGTGCATGCTGCACTATTTCAGCCGCCTTTATTGTATAGTTGCTTAAATTCATATTTTGTATATAACTGTAATTGCTTTAAATCTTTACTGCAAAGCAACATCCAAACCAACAATTGAGAAATTATGGCATATAAACACATCAAATACTGCCTGCATAGCAGTTTTATTCTCGTCTTCATGCTATTATATCAGGTAAGCATCGGTCAATACAATTTTAAACCGGTTGAAAAGTGGATAAATACTAATTTAAAAGAATTGGGTGGGAGAGCGGTTGTGATGATTTACAAAGATGGCAAGGTCATTTACAATGAATCATTCAATAAATTGGGTACAAGGCAAAAAGTGGCCGCAAAAATGATTGCACGTAAAACCGGCAAAGATGCCCAACAAATGATGGCAGATTATGATGAGGGCAGCAGGATCCCTTTAGCAAGCTGCAGTAAGTGGTTAAGTGCTGCACTTGTAATGACTTTTGTTGATGAGGGAAAATTAAAGTTGAATGATACCATTGGCAAATACCTCCCTGTAATGTCGGTAAATGGAAAAGGTTCGGTAACCATAGCACACTGTCTCAGCCATACAACAGGGATCAAAGGCGGAAGTGTAAAAGAAAGCAGGGATTTACACAACAACGCAAATTCAATGCAGGATGCTGTCAACCTTATTGCCAGGCAACCGGCAGAATCCGCACCAGGACTATCTTTCAGGTACAGCAGCGTAGGACTGCAACTGGCCGCGGCAGTTATTGAAAAGATCAGCAGAAAAAATTTTGAAAAGCTGTTTAACGAGCGGATTGCACAACCCTGCGGAATGACGCAAACAGATTTTGGCCATAAAGCTGTGCCCTTGCCTGCAGGAGGTGCTAAAGGTTCTGCAAGAGACTATATGAATTTTTTGCAAATGATATTGCACAAAGGATTCTTCAACGGCAAAAGAATTTTGAGTGCGAACAGCATTACATTAATGCAACAAAACCACGCAGCAGGCGTAAAAATAATGCAGTCTCCTGCGGAAGCGGGAAGCTGGGGTTATGGCTTTGGTGAATGGACTATGGAGGAGGCCGCGGCAGGTAAACCTTCTGGCGCTGTTACAAGTCCAGGAATGTTTGGCAGCTTTCCCTGGGTGGACAATAAAAAGGAATATGCAGGCATTTTATTAACATTCAATCTCAAGTCCAGGGGCAGAAATGAGCGCTATCGTAGCCTGAAAGCTATTATTGATGGAATAGTTGAAAAATAAGACTACATCCTTTTTGGTTATTAATCTTATCTTTGCATTTATTTTTTACCCAAATTACAAGATTGAAAAAGTTAACCGGCCTCGTTCTTCTGTTCATTATCAGCATAAGTGGAGAAGCTCAAAAAAAGGGAAAGTTACTGCATGGTATGTACATTCAGTGGGGTTATAACACCGAATGGTACACTAAAAGCAACATTCATTTTAAATTGGCCAATGGTGATAATTTTAAACTGCACAACGCGGTGTCTCATGATAAACCAGACCTGGATGCTGTATGGAAAAACCCTTTAGAAGTTTCTATTCCGCAATATAATTACAGGCTTGGCTTTTACATCAATAAAAAACGCACTAAATCTTTAGAGTTAAATTTTGATCACATTAAATATGTGCTTAAAAGAGGACAAAAAGTGAGGGTTACCGGCACCATTAATAATCAACGGGTGGATGGAGACAGTATATTAAATTCCGATCATTTTCTTCATCTTGAACATACTGACGGGGGAAATTTGCTTCACCTGAATTACGTACAGCAAAATACTTTGCTAAGGACCCACGCTACTAAACGGCCTTTGGTTAACTTATTATGGAAAGCGGGTGCGGGCATTAATATTCCCCGCACTGATTTTAATTATCATGGAGACAGGCTCAACAACAAATTTCATATAGCAGGTTATAATGTGAGTGCCGAAGCCGGTACCCGCTTATACCCCTTCCGGTCATTTTTTATTGAAGGAACCGGTAAATCAGGCTATGTAAGGTATGTTAATGCATTGGCCGATACCAAAGCATTAAAAGGTAGCAGGGTGCAGCACGGATTTGGATATTTTGAACTGATAGCAACGTTTGGTTTTGATATCAAATTTTAAAAGGCTTCCTTCTTTTAGCAAAAGCCCTGTTTAACCGACAGGGCTTTGTAATTTTATACTAATGCACATGTACGAAAACAAAAAGCAGCAACTGGCACCGAGGAGTATTTATTATCAACGGTTAAAAAAGAATATCTTTTTTGCGGCAATTATTTTGGCAGCAAGTTTGTTGATTGGCATTTTTGGTTATAAAATTACAGTTCCACAATTTGACTGGTATGACAGTTTATTAAATGCTTCCATGATATTAAGTGGTATGGGGCCGGTGATTGATGCAAACATCCGTTTAACAAAAGCTGCCAAGGTTTTTGCTTCTGTATATGCAATATTCAGTGGCGTGAGTTTTTTATCAGTGTTCAGTATAGTTATTGCACCGGTACTACACCGGTTTTTTCACAAATTTCATTTAGATGATTCTGGCAAATAATGCAGTTTCTTGACCGCCATACCAATTTTGTAAAACAAACCGCTGCCGGTTTGGGTTTTGATTTTTGTGGTATAGCCACGGCTGGTTTCTTAAATGAGGATGCACGCAGGCTGGAAGCCTGGCTTAAAAATGGAATGCATGGTAACATGGATTATATGCAGAAGCATTTTGACCTTAGAACTGATCCTCAAAAACTGGTGCCTGGCGCCAGGTCTGTCATCACATTGCTGATCAATTATTTTCCTGAGGAAAAACAACAGCAAGGCGGTGTAAAAATTTCCAAATATGCCTGGGGAAAAGATTATCATGAGGTGATAAGAGCAAAGCTGAACAACTTTTTAAATATCATTAAAAAAGAAATCGGCGATTTTGCGGGAAGAGGATTTGTAGACAGTGCCCCGGTATTGGAAAAAACCTGGGCACAAAAAAGCGGCCTGGGCTGGATAGGAAAAAATGGCAATCTTATCAATAAAAAGCAAGGCTCTTTCTTTTTTATTGCCACGCTTATAACTGACATCGCTCTGCAGGCTGATGATACTATTACAAAAGATTATTGCGGTACCTGCACAAAATGTATTGACGCCTGTCCTACTGAAGCAATTTTACCTGATAAAGTTGTAAATGGCAGTAAATGCATTTCATATTTTACTATTGAATTAAAAGATGCTTTGATACCAGGTGACATGAAAGGTAAATTCGACAACTGGCTATTTGGTTGTGACGTTTGCCAGGATGTTTGTCCCTGGAATCGTTTTGCCAAACCAAATACAGAGGCGGCTTTTAACCCTATTCCCGAAATACTGAACTATACTGAAAAGGATTGGAATGAATTGACTGAAGAAAAATTTAAGCTCATATTTAGCGACTCCCCCATAAAAAGAACTAAATTCAAAGGTATAAAACGGAACCTGCAATTTTTAAACAGCCATGAATAAAAATATTTCTGCACTAAAAAATATTTCAGAAAAAGAAAGCCGTAGTATTATTGGTTTGATGAGCGGCACTTCTTTAGACGGATTAGATATTGCACAATGTATTATAGAAGGCTGTGGTCATGAAATGAAATTGCAGTTGAAAAATTTTACAACAGTTGCCTATAATGAGGAGTTTAAGAATGAAGTAAAAAAGGTATTTGCAAAAGAAACAGTAAACCTGCAGCATTTAACCTTATTGAATGAATGGGTAGGAAAAAAACATGCTGCGCTAATTAATGACACTTTAACAGAATGGAATTTAGCCGCGGGTGATATTGACCTCGTAGCAAGCCATGGACAAACCATTTACCACGCCCCTCTATCCCTGCATGGTGAAGCAGTATTTGGAGACGGGACTTTGCAAATTGGAGACGGTGATCATATAGCAGTCAATACCGGGATCATTACGGTCAGCGATTTCAGGCAAAAGCATATTGCCGCTGGTGGCGAAGGGGCTCCCCTGGCGGCTTACGGAGATTACTTATTATTTACAGAAGAAGGAACGGATATTATTTTACTGAACATTGGTGGCATAGCCAACTTCAGTTACCTGCCTGCGGAAAATGACAGGAATATGTTTAGCACAGATGTTGGCCCGGGTAATACCATCATGGATGCATTTGTACAGCAACATTTCCCCGGCCAGCATTTTGATAAGAATGCTGCCATTGCAAAACAAGGAACTGTAAACGACTTATTATTGAATGCATTACTTGATCATGATTTTTTAAGAAAGCCTTTAACCAAAACTACCGGGGCTGAGTTATTCAACCTTAGTTATTTGAAAAATGCTTTAAAACATTCGGGTATGTATCAATTAAATGTAAATGATGTAATGGCTACACTCAACAGGTTTACAGCTCAAACAATAGTGCATGCCATTCAACCCCTTGTCAAAAAAGGCAGGCCTTGTAAAATTTATGCGAGTGGTGGAGGAATGCACAACCCTATGCTGATGGAATGGCTGGAACAAAATTTAACCGGCGCCGTTCTTCTCTCCACGCAAGAAAAAGGTATTCACCCCGATGCCAAAGAAGCGATACTTTTTGCCATATTAGCCAATGAATGTGTGGCCGGAAACGGAGATAATTTCCCTGGCGGTATTAAAAATTTTCCTCCGGTTACTATGGGAAAGATCAGTTTTCCTTCTTAATTATTTTCCACATATTTTTTGAGACTGTTTAATGCCTGCTCATAGCCGGGGCCTGTCATTTCACTTATAAAAATACCCCCGAATTTTTCCCAGGGATACCATTTTAATTGGGTTACGGCCTTCCATTCTACCTGGAAAGTATTGGGTTCCTGCATGGGTAATGTTGCCAGGAAAGTTTCGACAGGATTTTCGCCCTGCCTGTTCAAATTAAATTGTAAGCCCTGCGGAAGTATATTGGTGATGGTTATATCATTTTGTTTTGCATTTTGTAACCAGGATGCTTTAGCGTTTATACCTGAAGACGGGCTGCTTATATTGACACCATTGTTTTCCTGTTGAAAAACCGGGTTCCACTTTTTCCATTCATTCAGGTCTTTTATGGCAGCAACTATCTTCTCCTGCGGAGCATGAATACTTACAGCCTTTACGGTTACTACTGTTGACGGTATTAGCAGGGAGATGAGGGTTATCAGGATAAAAAAACCTGCAATGACTATCAGAAAGCCTTTAACGATTCGCATAATTAAAATTTATTCCCACTTAAAAACTTTGGTAGCTATAATATAAACGGCCACCGTCCATATAAGCAAATATCCTATTTCTCCTTTTACTTCCCACAGGTTGCGTCCTTCAAATGCCACACTTCTCATAGCGTCATTCAAATGCGTTAAAGGCATTGCTCTTGAAATAGGCTGCAGCCATTTTGGAAATGCTTCAATTGAAAAAAAAGTGCCTCCCATTAAAAACTGGGGCATGGTTATAAGGTTGGCAAAGGGAGGAATAGTGCTATCGCTTTTGGCCAGGCCACTTACAATAAAACCAAAACCCATAAATAAGAGCAGGCCAATAAAACTTAAGAACAACATTTCGGCAAAAGTTCTTAACCCATTTACCAGTGTAAAATCAAAAAACAAATAACCTGCGCCAATGATTACAATTGCTGTAAGCATTTGAAATATTACCCGGCTAAAACTTTCGCCTAAAATTATATAAGACCTGCTGATAGGTGTGGCGAAAAATCTTTTTAATACCAATGTACTTCTCAAATTGAAGAACATAAAAGCTACACCAAATACGCCTGAACTTAACAAAGAAAATCCTAACTGGCCCGGCAGTATAAAATCTATTGTTTTATATTGACGTATGGTGGTTACATCTCTTTCCGCATCAAAATTGAACCCGGCATAAGCAGGTCTTCCTTTGTATACCGTATTACTTACATTATTAATTGTATTGTCGAGCAAAGCTTTTAGTTGCGGCCACTTATCTGCGCTGGAACTTGTACTGGTTAAGCTTACATTGTAAGGAGTACGGGAACTGGTATCATTTTTAGTAATCAGTATGTTTCCGGCCAGCCTCCCTTTTTGCATATCAAGCTTTTGAGCAAAGGTATCCTTGTACTGTACAAATTTTATGCTGCCATTATTTTTTAGAGCGGCGTACAAAGCATTGCTGGTATCAGATTTTGGGTCGAGTAATGCCCGGTAAGCCTGGCCTCCCCCGCTATTACCGATAAATCCGAAAATAAGGATAAAAATAAAGGGGAATACGAAGCTAAATACCACAGCGGAAGGGCTGCGCAAAATTGATCTTAAACTGGCTTTGGTGATAGCCCACATGGCTCTTAACTGGCTATATTCCATGTTGTTTTAAAATTTGAAGGCAAATCTATTATAAAAAACCAATAAAAAGATTTGATATTTAAGACAAATGTCGTAATTTTGATGACAAATGTCATACTGATGAAAAGAATAGAAAAACATATTAAAAAGAAAGTTTCCAAAGATAACGACATAAAAAATATGGTTGAAGAACCTATGGCTTCCTATCGTACAATAAGAGCTATTCCTACTTTAAAAGATTTTGACTACAACGAATTTAAAAAAATTTCGGATAAGGCTCCTTTTTCCCAGGTTGAATGGGCAGGTATTTTACACCTTAGCGAACGAACTTTACAACGCTATTCAAAAAACAATGGTGTATTTGCCCCTATGAATGCGGAAAGGATTTTGCAAATAGCTAAAGTACTGGAACAGGGCAAAATTACTTTTGGCAGTGTAAACAGTTTTTATACCTGGTTAAAAGATGAACCCCGCATGCTGGAAGGAAATTTATCATTCGAATCCCTCAGCAGTTATGATGGCATTGAAAGGATATTAACACAATTAGGAAGAATTCAATACGGATTACTCGCATGATTGTTTACAGAATTTCAAACGCTCTATACAGCGATGACATTTCAGGGATTGGAGCCAAATTATATGGAGCCCGCTGGAACACAAAAGGTACACCGATGCTCTATTGCTCCGGGCACATTTCACTGGCGATATTGGAACTACTGGTGCATAGCCAGTTCAAAAATTTCAGTATTGACCTTGATCTGATGGTCATTCAACTACCGGGCAATGTAACGGCGGCTGAAATAAGCTCAAAAAAAGTAAAGCCTGGCTGGGAAAAAGATGCGGGCTACACCCAATTTATCGGGGATGAGTTCATCCGCAATAAGCAAGACCTCATATTAAAAGTACCCTCCGCGGTTATACACGATGAAAGCAATTTTTTGATTAATCCGTTGCATCCTGATTTTAAAAAAGTAAAAATAACAGATACCCGTTCTTTTAAAACAGATGAACGACTTTTCAGCATCAAATGAATAAGTTCTACTTACTGCTTGGCAGCAATATGGGAAACAGCAGGCTACAACTTGAAACTGCAGGAAAGCATATTAATAAAAAACTGGGTAAGATTACCCGTAATAGTAAATTATATCAAACCGCAGCCTGGGGCAAAAAAGATCAGCCGGATTTTTTAAACCAGGTTATAGTGGTAGAATCCGGGATAGATGCTATAAAAGGCCTCAGTATCATTTTAGCTATTGAAAAGGTAATGGGCCGCATAAGAACCAAAAAAAATGCACCGAGAATTATAGATATAGATATTTTATATTTCAACAAAGACATTATCAATTTACCGGAATTACAGATACCCCACCCTGCCATACAGTTAAGACGCTTTGTATTGGTTCCTTTAAATGAACTTTCTCCTAACTTTATTCATCCGGCATTGTTAAAAACCAATCATCAATTATTAAATACCTGTGAGGACAAGCTGGATGTGAAGAAAATTTAATAACCTATCCGTTGAATCCATTTATTTTGCATACGGATGAAATATAATTTTGTAACAATAGAAGGAAATATAGGTGCGGGCAAAACAACCCTTGCTAATTTACTAAGCAAACATTACAATGCCCGGCTAATTTTGGAAGAATTTGCAGACAATCCTTTTCTGCCTAAGTTTTATGAAAGCCCTGAACAATATGCTTTTCCACTGGAGTTATTCTTTATGGCAGAACGTTACAAGCAGCTCAAAGAATTGTTGCAAACAAAAGATATGTTTCAACAGGTAACTGTATCCGATTACCTTTTTACCAAATGCCTCTTATTTGCCAAAGTAAATCTTCCTGATGAAGAATTCAGGCTATATCAAAAACTATTTGACATCATCAACCCACAGATCGTTCAGCCCGACATCCTGATTTACCTGCACTCCCCTGTTAACAAACTACAGGAAAATATAAAGAAGCGTAACCGACAGTATGAATTGGGAATTCCAAATGATTATTTATTTATATTACAGGAAACCTACACTCAATATATTAAGCAACACAATATCAAAACTATTTTTGTAGATGCCAGTAACGCAGATTTTTTAGGAAATGATGAACACCTTAAAGTAATTACAGATGCCCTGGATAAAAATTATGATACGGGTCAACATTATATTACATTGCCATAAATACATGATATACTTTGCAAACCAATAACATCCATAAAAATCCTTACGCCGCTCTCAGCTTCCCCGAATTCAAATTTTTTATTGTAGGCCGTTTTATTTTTATTATGGGTTTAAGAATGACGGGAACAGTTATTGGCTGGTGGATGTATATTCTTACCGATAACCCGCTGGCCCTGGGCCTGGTTGGACTTTCGGAAGTAATTCCAGCACTTTCGCTGGCGTTGTATGCGGGGCATTATATCGATGTGAATGAAAAACGACATCTTTTACTTAAATGTATTGTCTTGTATACAGTTTGTATTTTGGCCCTCGTATTTTTAGCATCCCCCTATTCACATGCTCATTTTAAGCCATGGACAATTGCTGCTTTTATTTGCGGAGTGATAGCCTGCACAGGCGCTATCCGTGCATTTTCGGGCCCTACTTTTTCCGCAATGATATCGCAGATAGTTCCAAAAGAACTACTATCTAATGCGGCATCAATCAGTTCTGCTACCTGGCTGGTAGGTTCAATAAGCGGTCATGCTTTAGGTGGATTTTTAATTGCTTATTTCGGCATCTTTCAAAGTTTTTGGGTGGTACTCGCTTTCGTTGTCACCGGATATTTTTTACTTAGAAATCTTTCTGTGAAACCCATCCTGAACAAAGCCACAGCTAAAACATGGGAGAGTGTTAAAGAAGGCATTAATTATGTTTTTAAAACCAAAGAAATATTAGGAGCCATGGCGCTTGATCTTTTTGCTGTATTATTTGGCGGGGCAGCCGCATTGATACCCGTTTTTGCAAAAGACATTCTTCATGTTGGCCCTGTTGGCTTCGGTTGGCTTAATGCAGCAATAGATATTGGTTCTATTATTATGGTAACGATACTAACCATTAAACCTCTGCAACGAAACCAGGGCAGGGTTTTATTTTATACTGTAGCGGGGTTTGGTGTTTGTATTATTTGTTTTGCTGTGTCAAAAATTTTCTGGCTCTCCTTTTTATCCTTAATGATTGCCGGCTGCATGGATGGCGTGAGTGTAATTATCCGAAGCACTATTTTGCAATTAAAAACGCCTGATGAAATGCGCGGCAGGGTAATGAGTGTTAACAGCATGTTCATTAATTCTTCCAACGAACTCGGTCAGTTCGAAAGCGGGCTGGCAGCAAAGCTAATGGGCACGGTAACCTCAGTAATCTTCGGGGGATGTATGACGCTTGGTGTAGTAATTTTTACCTGGTTCAAAGCTCCCTCTCTCAGAAAAATGGAATATTGAAAATGCTCCTTTAAATAATAATTGATATGAGTACAGACGCCAGATACCTCGCTAGTGTAAAACAGCAATTTCTCTACTATAAATCTTTAGGAGATAAAGCCATTGCACAACTGGAACCTTTCATGTTATTTACAAAACCGAACACTGAAAGCAATAGTATTGCCATAATCATTCAGCATATGCATGGAAATATGATGAGCCGCTGGACCGATTTTTTAACCACTGACGGTGAAAAAGAATGGCGTCAAAGAGATGCAGAATTTGAAGTAGTATTAGCCGAAAAAGCAGCTGTAATGGAAAAATGGGAAGAAGGATGGGAATGTTTAATGAATGCGCTTAACAAACTAAATGATGCTATGCTGGATAATATTATTTTAATCAGGAATGAACCACACACCATTACACAAGCAATCAACCGGCAACTGGCACATTACCCTTACCACGTTGGACAAATAGTATTTTATGCCAAACAATTAACCGGTGAAAAATTTACCAGCCTTTCGATAGCAAGAAATAAATCGCAGGAGTTTAACAAAGAAAAATTTGGTAGAAAATAGTTATTTATTAGCAATCAATTTTTCCAAAACAAAATATACTGCTGGGCAAAATGTTGCATTCTTTTGAGTCAATAGAGGCCGCTTTATCAATACATCTTCATCTGTATAAGGAAAACGGCTGCAATCTGAAGGCCGGTGTTCATAAATACTGCAAAAATTATCAGCCCCCAAAAAAGGGCAGGGTTTTGTTTTAACTACATAGTCTCCTTCTTCATCAAGATCAAGGTATGACTCAATAAAATGCCCTTCCTTCATTTTAAGCAATTTTGATATCCTTTTAATATCGGTTGTTTTAAAACGGGGAGAATAATTTTTACAACAAGCTGCGCAATCCAGGCATTCGATCTTGGAAAAAGCTTCTTCATGTAAACCAGGCAGTTGTTTGAGCACTTTGTTTTTATCAGGACGCAGCAGGAACTGCTTATATATTTTTGCTCTTTCACCGCCTTTCTTCTCCCAATTTTTTAAAAGTGGATCATTCATAGTGCAAAAGTACTTTTATAAAACTACCCTTATCCTTTCATGCGGGTAAAAAATTCATAAAAATTCCAGTCCTGGTAAACATACACTGCCATTGACGTTATAGAGAGAAGGGACCAGGAAAAAATTGCCAGTAAGCAAACAAAGAATGATTTTGTTCGCTGCCCCGTAGTGGTTAACTGAAGGAACCCATTTAAAGCCCAGGTAAAATAAATTACCTGCAGCAATATTGCAATACCAGTAAAATAAGCGGATAGCCCTGGTTTTAGCAATCCGGCCAACGGAAAAATAATCACCGTAAAAACAAGGTTACTAAAAGCAACAAACATCATATTGGCCGTAAGGTGCTCGGCATAGTTGAACTTTTTTCGCCTGAAAAACAACCACGTAAAAAAGGAGATAACAGGAACCGCTATCATAGCTACTATATTTCCATGCTTCCTGAAAAAATTTTGTGAAGTATTGACCCTTCCAATAGTGGCCATGTACTTTTTCTTTCCTTCCTCGGTTGGAATATGCTGCAGTACTTTTGTACTTGGTTCTATTACTTTACGTTCCTTTAAAAAATAAGTATTCGACAACACGAATATGGTCATCAGTATCAGAAAAAAAGTAAAAGGGCTAAAATATCGTTTCCTTTTTCCCTGGATGTACTCCCTTGCAGTTGTACCTGGCTTTATTGCCAGCGATTTTAATAAATGAAAAAGTCCTTTATCGGTATGGGTAACCGCATGAAATCCTTCATGGAAAAAATTCGCCATTGTAAAACGATGAACATTCCTGTTTTGCCCGCATTGAGGGCAAAATTTTACATCATTTTCAAGATTGGTATTACAGTTCAGACAGGTATTTCCTCCCATAAAAGCAGTTATTAAACTGAAAATAAGCAATGAAACTGACAAACTGCTTTCTCTTATTACAATTTTAATAAATCTATGGATAGTGTTTGTTTATCCACAGCTCCCGCACATATATAAATGGCTGGGAAATGTAGTTGTCTTGTCGTAAATTTGCGAAAAATTTATATTGGGCTGGATGAACATCGGCTCCCGGGAGCAAGTCGCCAGGTAAAATTATAACCTACCATTTTATGACGCTTTTCGAACAACAACAAGCCGGGTTTACAACAAGACATATTGGGCCAACAGAAGAAGAAACAGCAGGCATGCTGAGAACAATTGGCATTTCGTCAATGGATGAACTGATCAGTAAAACGATCCCGGCAGATATTCGTTTAAAAGAGAAACTTCAGACAGGAGGACCAATAAGCGAATACGAATATTTGTCGGAACTTAAAAAAACAGCCTTTCTTAATAAGGTTTATAAAAACTATATCGGTCGTGGTTACTACAGCCCTATTGTTCCAAGCGTTATCTTGAGAAATGTTTTTGAAAACCCGGGATGGTATACACAGTATACCCCTTACCAGGCAGAAATTGCACAGGGACGTTTGGAAAGTTTATTGAATTTTCAGACAATGGTAAGTGATCTTACTGCGTTACCAATAGCCAATGCAAGTTTGCTGGATGAAGGTACGGCAGCAGCTGAAGCAATGGCCATGCTGTTCAATCATAAAAACAAAGACACGGATCACATTACCGCTCCAAAGTTTTTTGTGGACGAACTGATTTTTGATCAGACAAAAGATATTCTCATTACAAGGGCCAAGCCAATTAACGTTGAGTTGATTTTTGGCGATCATAAAACCATGCAGCTTACCGAAGATTTTTTTGGTGCTATTATACAATACCCAAACAGCGATGGCCTGGTGGTAGATTACAAAAAATTCATTGAGACTGCGCATAGTGTGAATGCCTTGGTGGTAATGGCTACCGATCTTCTTTCATTAACTTTATTAACTCCTCCCGGCGAACTGGGCGCTGACGTGGCTATTGGTAATTCCCAAAGGATGGGCGTGCCTTTAGGGTTTGGCGGACCACATGCTGCCTTCTTTGCTACTAAAGATGAATTTAAAAGAAATATTCCCGGCCGTATCATTGGTGTAAGCCAGGATGCACAAGGCAATCGTTGCCTGCGTATGGCTTTGCAAACAAGAGAGCAACACATTCGCAGAGAAAAAGCAACGAGCAATATTTGTACCGCGCAGGCCTTACTTGCCAACATGAGCGCCATGTATGCAGTATTTCATGGTGCAGAAGGTTTGATAGACATTGCAAAACGCGTTAGTATTCTAGCTCAAACATTGAGTCATGAATTGGCCGAAATGGGCTTTCAAAATGAAAATAACTTTTATTTTGATACGGTTAAAATAAGGGTGGGGGATATAGATGCTCTCAGGAAAATAGCGGAACAAAACCAGGTAAATTTTTATTATTATAAAAATGCAGCAGGTATTTCAATTGATGAAACTACTTCGCAAAGAGATGTGCTGAACATATTACATGTATTTGCAGCCTTAAGCGGTAGCGACACTTCTGTGGCTAATTTTGATGCAGAAAGTATTTTAAATAATATTCCATCTACGCTCACCCGGACATCCGATTTTTTAACGCATCCCGTTTTTAATTCACACAAAAGTGAAAGTGAAATGATGCGTTATATAAAGCGCCTGGAAAATAAAGATCTCAGTTTAAATACTTCGATGATCTCATTGGGAAGTTGTACCATGAAGCTCAATGCAGCAACCCAGCTTATCCCTGTTAGCTGGCCGGAATTTAGCAACATACATCCGTTTGCACCGGCGGATCAGTGGAAAGGATATCAACAGATCATTACTGAGCTTGAAAGCTGGCTGAGTAACATCACAGGATTTACAGCCACTTCTTTGCAGCCTAACAGCGGTGCCCAGGGAGAATATGCAGGATTACTCACCATTAAGGCATATCATATGGATCGCAAAAATCATCATAGAAATATTATTCTTATACCTATCTCTGCACATGGAACCAATCCTGCTTCGGCAGTAATGGCAGGATTTAAAGTAGTGGTTACCAAATGTGATGAAGCAGGCAATATTGATGTAGAAGACCTTATAGCAAATGCAATAAAACATAAAGACAATCTAGCCGGCTTGATGGTCACTTATCCAAGTACACATGGTGTTTTTGAAGAAAGTATTCGTGAAATATGTTCATTGATTCATGATAATGGCGGATTGGTATATATGGATGGTGCAAATATGAATGCACAGGTTGGACTAACAAGCCCCGGAAATATAGGAGCTGATGTATGCCATTTAAACCTGCATAAAACTTTCGCTATTCCTCATGGTGGCGGCGGCCCGGGCATGGGCCCTATTTGCGTAAATGAGAAGCTTGCTCCTTACCTGCCGGGGCATTACTCATTAAACAATTCAGAAAAATCAATTCATGCGGTAAGTGCCGCACCTTTTGGAAGTGCCAGTATTTTATTGATCAGTTATGGTTATATAAAATTGTTGGGTGCAGATGGTTTAAAGAAAAGTACAGAATATGCGATCTTAAATGCCAACTATATGAAGGCAAGATTGAAAGAAGATTATAAAATACTCTACACAGGTAAAAATGGAACCTGTGCTCATGAATTTATTGTTGACCTGAGACCTTTTAAACAAAGCGCAGGTGTAGAAGCAGAAGACGTTGCCAAACGATTAATGGATTATAATTTTCATGCGCCAACTTTGAGTTTTCCTGTTCCGGGTACGATTATGATTGAGCCCACGGAAAGCGAAGACAAAGATGAATTGGACAGATTCTGTGATGCTTTGTTAAGCATTCGTGCAGAAATAAGAGCGATTGAAGAAGGAAAATCTGACAAGGCTGATAATGTATTAAAAAATGCGCCCCATACACAATTTGTTATAACAGCAGATGAGTGGACTCATTCCTACACCCGCCAGCAGGCTGCATTCCCTTTGCCTTATGTAAAGCAAAATAAATTCTGGCCAAGTGTAAGCAGGGTCAATAATACTTATGGTGATCGTAATCTGATATGCACTTGTGAACCCATAAGTTCTTATATGGAAGAAGCATAAATATTTTAGCAGGAGGAATTTCCTGGTTCTTTTGAGGTGGCAACCTGAGCGCTGCACAATTGGTGTGCTGCACAAGAGAGCCCCCCAAAATGCGGGGAACGATGATGCACAAAGAACAAATGCATGTTACATAAAATAAAAGCGCTCCAAATGGAGCGCTTTTATTTTATAAGAATATCGTTATTACATCCGGTAACAAACTGCATTGATATTCATTCCTGCTCCAACTGATGCAAAGAGAACAATATCGCCGGGGCTCAGGGCATGTTCTTCCATTGTTCCCCTTCTAACGGTATCAAACAAGGTAGGTACAGTTGCAACAGAGCTATTTCCCAAAGTATGAATGCTCATCGGCATGATGTCTTTCGGAACAGGATTAGTTCCATATAATTTGTACATGGCTTTTATAATGCCTTCATCCATTTTTTCATTTGCCTGGTGTATAAATATTTTTTTAAGGTCCTTAATATCAACTCCGGCTTTGTCGAGGCAGTCTTTCATGGCAACGGGAACATGTTTCATAGCATATTCATATACTTTCCTCCCTTTCATTTTTATATATCGGATGCGTGGATCACTGTCCGGGTAGTTTGACTTTCCCATATTGAGATAATCTACTTCTTCCAGGCAATGGGCCTGAACTGCAGTAGATAAAATTCCTGGTCCGCCTTCCCCGGTATCCTTTGCTTCCATGACGCAGGCGCCTGCACCATCAGAAAATATCATACTGTCCCTGTCGTACATATCCAATACACGTGATAAAGTTTCTGTGCCTATTACCAAACACTTTTTTGCAATGCCGGCTCTAAAAAAAGCATCGGCCTGTATAACTCCCTGTATCCAACCGGGGCAACCAAATAGAATATCATAAGGAATACAGGAAGGATTACTTATTTGTAGTGCATGTTTTACCCTTGATGCCAGCGCCGGGAGCACGTCTGTCTGAATGGTATGCTTTATTACATTTCCAAAATTATGGGCCACTATGATCTGGTCAATTGTTTCCGGATCGCAACCCGCATCTTCTATTGCAATTTTTGCAGCGATGGCTGCCATGTCTGAAGAGTCCATCTCAGCGG
The DNA here is from genome assembly GCA_014379905.1 of Ferruginibacter sp. Taxonomy (GTDB): domain Bacteria; phylum Bacteroidota; class Bacteroidia; order Chitinophagales; family Chitinophagaceae; genus Ferruginibacter. The sequence continues at coordinate 34,179 of JACMKX010000109.1, forward strand.
AAGCATACCTTCTTTCGGCAATCCCGGTAATCTGTTCAAATTTTCTTACTACTTCCTGTGGGTCTGTTTCAATTCGTTTATTATCCTCAGCGTAAAAATTATGTTGGGTAAAATCACTATTTGTTTTAATTACAGGTGGTATATAAGCGCCTGTCCCTGTGATTACTGAATGGGTTGATGGCATTGAAATTTTCCTTTTGTTTGAAACCCCAATTTACCCAATAAAGCCAGTAATCAATTAACATTTGAGCTAATCTTAGATATTTCCGGGTTAAAATGCTAATAATTCTGCTAAAATCCAACTAAATAGGCCTCATTAAATTTAAAACCCCTACTTTTGCGTTTTATCAATACAATACAAATTAAAATGGACACAAAAACACAAGGAACCGTAAAATTTTTTAACTCTGAAAAAGGGTTTGGCTTTATTAAGCATGCGGATTCCGACAAAGAAACTTTTGTACACGTAAGCGGACTAGTTAATGACATCAAAGAAGGTGATCAGGTTGAGTTCGATGTGCAAATGGGTAAAAAAGGAATGAATGCTGTTAACGTAACAGTTGTAGGATAATAAATATCAATTCAATTTCTTGGGGCCGCAAGTTGCGGCCCTTTTTTTGTAAATTAATTTATGCTAATGCTAACAATATATAATATGCTGGTGCTAAAAACATGTATACTTTTACTACTTCAAACTTAAATAAATAATGAAACGAATTTTATTACTAATTACACTAGGTTTTCCCGTTGCGCTAAACGCACAGCAAATAAAATTAAACAAGGGTCAAAAAATAACGGTGAGCAGTACTATATCCCAGGAGATGGATATGGGTATGGGGCAAATGAAAAACAACACCGCTTCGACGGCTGTTCTTGAAGTAAAAGATGCCGATAATAAAAATTACAATGCTGTATACAAACTGGCGAAGTTCAGTATGTCATTTGATGCCATGGGACAACAACAAAGTTATGATTCGGAAAAAAATGAAGATAAAGACAGCGAAATGGGAAAATCTTTGGGCAACAATATTGGCAAAGAAATTAAACTGACAATTGACAAAAATTCAGGGAAAGCTGTTAAAGAAGAAACGGCTATGCCGGAAAAAAAAGAAGCCGATGCAGACAATCCATTAGTCGGTATGATGGATATGCTGGGCGCCAAAGACACCGAAACGGCAATTGCTGAGTCTGTTTTCTTTCTCCTTCCCTCTGGAAAAAAAGCAGGAGATTCCTGGACAGACTCAACGAATACAGCGGAAAATATGAAAGGAATAAAAAGATACACAGTTAAATCAATTACTGAAAATATTGCAACGATCAGTATCTTTTCGGAAGTGAAAGGTCAACAAAATATTGAATTGCAGGGAATGCAGGTGGATATTAATATTTTTGCGAAATCGGAAGGAGAAATATTGGTGGATACAAGAAATTCATTATTAAAAAAAAGCAGTAAGGTTGCTGACATTACGGGCACTATGGACCTCATGGGCCAGTCGATGCCGCTTACTTCTAAAGTGATTGAAACAACTGAATATAATTAAACTGGTTAAACAAATTTTACTAATCCCGGACTAAGGCCCGGGATTTTAGTTTATCCCGGTTTTACTTTTTTCATAAGCAACCAATAAAAACCTCCTGCAGCTACCAGGCAGAGGCAGGCTACTATCAACCAAAGGTTTAAGAAACCCATTTGTTCTGCAAGGATGGCGCCGGCACTACTCCCTATTACCTGGGCAACACTCCATGCCATGGTGTAAAATCCTGCATACTGACCCCGTTTTTTTTCGGTGCTGCGACTTATGTAGTAACTATTCATAAACGGCATTGCCACCATTTCTGAAATAGTTAAAATCAAAACAGCAAACAATGCCACCAGGAACCCATTTGCCAGGGGAAGATCCAAAAATAAAAATGCTACCGCCATCAATACCGTACCCAAAGTAATAAGATACAAGTAGGGCCGCCTGCCTTCCAGCTTATAAACAATCAGCATTTCAAACAATGCGATCACTAACCCGTTAACCGCCATCACTATTCCAATAAGTGATTCATTGAGCTGTAAATTTTCTTTCATGTAAACAGGGACTGTTGTAAATATCTGGAAGAAACAAATTCCAAATAATATAACAAACAACAGGAAAAACATAAAGTCTCTGTCTTTTATTGCGGATTCATTGGCCCTTATTGTTGTTGTCTTAACAGTTTCTTCCTGTGGCTTTTTTTGTTGTTCCATTGATACTTTAGGGAGGATAATCAATAAAGTAAAAGCAGCAAAAATATTCGTAAACCCATCTACCCAGAATAACAGGTGGTAATCAATGGAGGCAAGCAATCCTCCTACAGCAATACCTACACCCCATCCAAGGTTAATAGCAAGCCTTACCAAAGCAAAAGATTGCGTACGATTTTTTTTATTACTATAGTGCGCAATAGCAGTAGCATTGGCTGGCCGGAAAGCTTCATTTACCATGCTCAATACAAAGGCACAAATACAAATAGAAAGATAGGTGGTCATTTGCCCCATTAATATAAATAAAGTACCTCCAAAAAACAATGCGCCAAACTGCACTTTGTAAAAACCAAAATGGTCACTCAGTTTACCACCAATTAAAGCTCCGGCAACAGAGCCAACACCGTAAACGGCCACCACCCATCCACCTTGCTCTGTTGTATAACCCAGGTGTTTGCAATACAGCGTTAGGAAAGCCAGCACCATAGTGCCACTCCTGTTTACAAGCATTACAATGCTGAGTAACCAGATATTCCTGGTGAGCCCACTGTATGCGTTCTTATATAAATTTAAAGTTGCGTTTATCACTATTCTTTTATTACACGAATTACAAATACAATTACACGAATTATGTTCTTGTTGTTTTTTTTCAAGTCAAAAATCCGTCGTGCTAATTATACATAAAAAAATCCTTCCCGTTTTTGGCGGAAAGGATCTTACAAAAAATATGATTCGTTTTTACACGTACATTATTTCATAATATTCTTTTGCCATGCGGTTACTATCAAACTGCCAGCGAACATCTCTCATACCATTCTTAATAATCTGTCTCCATACGCCGGGGTTGTCATAATACATCGGAAGCATCTGGTTCTCCAGGATGTCAAACAGTTTCATCATATCATATTCATCCTGTTCATGTACACTGATAGAAGCATAGTCAATTGGCGGTACTACAAAACCATTGTTGCCATGGTTGATGAATTCACAAATCCAGCCATCATTGGTACTAAAGTTTACGGAGCCATTCATTGCTGCAGTCATACCACTTGTTCCGCTTGCTTCCCTGGGTACTCTTGGATTGTTTAACCAAACATCCGAAGCCTGTTTCAACCGCTTGCTCAATGTTAGTTCGTACCCGGTACACACCGCAACATTTTTATATTGCTTACTCAAATTTACCAGCATGTTAAAATCACTGATGGCCGGATAATCAACAGGGTAAGGTTTTCCAGCCCATATTATCTGAACGGGATATTTTGTATTCGACATCAAAGCCTTAAATCTCTGTTCATCTCTTGTAATAAGGTCCGCCCGCTTATACCCGGCAAACCTGCGTGCCCACACAATGGTGAAAACATCAGGATTAAATAATTTTCCGGTTTGATCAGCCACCATATCAAACGCCCGCTTCTTTAAAAATCTTTTGCGGTCAATAAACCCCTCTTCCCCATTTTCTTCCATGAAGCGATACAATTGTTTGTCGGCCCAGTAATGCCAGTTTTGAGCATTGGTAATGGCCTTAATCGGGGCAATGTCCTTGTATTTCCCCCACATTTCCCTGCTCACTTCTCCATGCAGCTGGCTTACACCATTAGCGAGTTTTGCAAAACGCAATGCTGCCAGCGAATGATTGAACTGACTATCGGTAATGCCCGTGAGTAAACGAACCAGTTCAAGTGGCATACCACAGAAATAGCCCATCTTTTCACAAAGATGAATATCGTGTTTTTCATTGCCTGCCTCTTCCGGCGTATGGGTAGTAAACACTAACCGTTGTTTTACTGCTTCCTTGCTACCAAATTTATTGTACAGGTAAAATGCCGAACTGATGCCATGTGCTTCATTCAAGTGATAAAGCTCAGGGTTGAAATTTAATTCATCAATCAGTTTTGCACCTCCAACACCCAATAAAATAAACTGGGCTACTTTGGTTGCCACATTTGCATCATACAAGCGGTGAGAGATGGTTTGAGATACATAATCATTTTCAGGAAGATCGGTGCTTAATAAAAATAATGGCGCCGATTTAAATGTTTCCGGGTTTAAATAATATGCCTTCACCCAAACCGGGTGTTCGTGAATATTGATCTGGAATTTGATACCGGTATCTTCCAGGAAATTGTATATTTTTTCGTTCCATTGCACCTGCAGGGTTTGATCCTGGTTACGGGCCTGGTCGTAATAACCATATTTCCATAGAATCCCAACGCCGATCATGTTCTGTCGTAATTCATATGCACTGCGCAAGTGGGAACCGCTGAGATAACCTAAACCACCGCTGTAAATTTTAAGGGGTTGGTGCACTGCAAACTCCATTGAAAAATAAGCTACTTTTTTACCGTAAGCAGGATCCACTTCGTAAGGAACCTGAAACTGTTTAAAATCCATCTTTAAAAAATTTAATTGGCTGCAATATAAGGAAATTGTCAATTTCGTGTAAAACGTACACATTGAAAAAAAATTATTTCCTTTTCTGTTTTGGTAATAAGCCAACAATTTATGGGAAATAATTTTTAGATTTGTCTAAATTTATTTTTAGCCGGTATGAATTTTTCCGTTAGCGAAGAAAATTATATTAAGAGTATTTACCACCTGCAGGCAGTTCACCAGCAGGTTACTACTACTTTGTTAGCAGAAGCTGTGCAAACAAAAGCAGCTTCCGTTACGGATATGCTTAAAAAACTCCAGGTTAAAAAACTCGTACATTATAAACCTTATAAAAGTTTTACCCTCACTGAAGCCGGGACAAAAACAGCGTTGGAAATTATCAGGAAACATCGTTTGTGGGAATATTTTTTAGTGAACAAATTACAGTTTGAATGGAACGAGGTTCATGAAATAGCAGAAGAACTGGAACATATAAGTAGTAGAGAACTGATTAACAGGCTGGACGGTTTCCTGGATCATCCGGCTTTTGATCCGCATGGTGATCCGATTCCAAACAGCAAAGGGAAGATGGCAGAGTTGAAACAAAATAATCTTATTGATTTGCCCTTGAAGAAAATGGCCAGTGTTAGTCTCATCAAAGACCAGAGCAACGCCATGCTGGACCTGCTGAAGCATTATAAAATAAGTATCGGAACCAAATTAAAAATAAACCGTCGTTTTGAGTTTGACGGATCGGTAGAAGTTAAAATAGATAAAATGCCTGACGCTATTTTAAGCAAACAGGTAGCACAAAATATTTACTGCACACAATGAGCAAGTCAACCAATAATCCACCTGCTTCCTTAAGCGAAGTGCATGCAAGCGTAGAAATTGTAGCTAAAGAAGGAAAATGGAAAAAGTTATTTTCTTTTCTTGGCCCGGCTTACCTGGTAAGCGTGGGTTACATGGACCCGGGAAACTGGGCCACAGATCTTGCAGGTGGCAGTAAATTTGGTTATACTTTGATATGGGTATTGCTCATGAGTAACCTGATGGCATTGCTGCTTCAAAGCCTTTCATCAAGACTGGGCATTGTACGGGGTTTAGATCTGGCGCAGGCCAACAGGGCTACTTATCCCAAGCCGATTAACTTCATTTTATATATTTTGGCAGAGGTTGCTATTGCTGCTACCGATCTAGCGGAAGTTTTAGGAATGGCTATAGGTATCCAACTATTAACAGGTATGCCCCTGATTTGGGGCGTGAGTATCACTGTGCTGGATACATTCCTGCTGCTTTATTTACAGAAGTTAGGTATCAGAAAGATGGAAGCTTTTATTATAACGCTTGTTGCTATTATTGCCCTCTCATTTTTAATACAAATTATTCTCGCCAAACCTGATGCAGCGGAAGTTGTAAAAGGTTTTATGCCCTCCTTACCTAATGATGAAGCATTGTACATCGCAATTGGTATTATTGGTGCTACGGTAATGCCCCATAATTTATACCTCCATTCTGCCCTGGTGCAAACAAGAAAAATTGATAAAACAGATAAGGGAATTAAGCAGGCATTAAAATTTAATTTCATTGATACCACTATCGCTCTGAATATTGCCTTCCTCGTCAATGCTGCTATATTAATTTTAGCAGCCGCGGTATTTTTTAAGACGGGCAACTCACATGTAGCGGAAATAAAAGAAGCACACAGGTTGCTTCCGGGTTTTTTAGGAAATACTGCTCCTATCCTGTTTGCACTGGCATTGATAGCGGCGGGCCAAAGCAGCACGGTAACGGGAACGCTGGCAGGGCAAATTGTTATGGAAGGCTATCTTAGCCTGCGCCTCAATCCTATCCTAAGGAGATTGATTACCAGGTTGGTGGCTATTATCCCCGCCATTATTGTTATTAGCATTTACGGAGAAGAAGAGGTAGATGCCTTATTGGTAATGAGCCAGGTAGTGTTGAGCCTGCAGTTAGGTTATGCTATCATCCCTCTCATCCAATTTGTAAGTGATAAAAAAACAATGGGCAATTTTGTTATTAAATTATGGGTTAAAGTGGCAGCATGGCTCATTGCGGCTGTATTGGTGTTCCTGAATTTAAAAATGCTTATAAACGAAGTAAATCCTTTGTTTGCAGCAGAAGCACCAGGGCCTAAAGTAGCTGTTATAGCTGCAGGTCTTTTCTTTGGTAGTATATTGGTGTACATTATTATTCATCCCTTTATTACAAAAGTTAAAAAGCAACAGCAGTCCATTTTTCTTCATGAACCTGTAACGAGTATCCCTGAAATAACGCCGCCCACATTTAACAAGATTGCGATAGCATTGGATTTTAGCATAGATGACCATAAACTATTATCCTATGCAATCGGGCAGGGAAACCCGCAAACATCTTATCTTATTTTACATATTGTAGAAAGTGCGGGAGCTAAATTATTGGGAAAGGAAACGGACGATTTTGAAACACGCAAAGACCAGGAGCAATTAAATAACTATATGCTACAGTTAAGAGAGAAAGGATATAAAGTAGAAGCAAGGATCGGTTTCAGAAGCAGGATAAAAGAAATTGTAAGAATAGTACAAGAGAATAATGCTGACATGCTGGTGATAGGTGCCCACGGACATACCGGTTTAAAAGATTTTATCTATGGTGAAACTGTAAATGCTGTGAGGCATGAACTAAAAATACCTGTGCTGGTAGTTACTTTGTAGCAGCTTTTACTTTAGCGCCTACGAATTCATTCCACTGATCCTGCACGTCTTTTAGCTGGCCATTTTTTGTCTGGCCATCATATTCATTTTGCATTTTATTCATGAGCGTTACACACTCATTGTACAACTTTGGAAGAAGCGTATTATAGTTCGCTTTTGTAAGACCGGCAGATTTTAATTTACCCAAAAAAAGGTCGGCTGATATAAAGCTGATATTAAAATGATGTTGTTCATGGTTTAAGATGTAGGCAGTGTTTTTCCCGGGCTTTACCCACGAATTCTTTTTACTGAAGTAACAGTACACTGCGATATTTAGTTGCGAACTATTACCCACACTTTTAAAGTCTGCTTTGTAACCGAAGCCGGAAGCTGTCATAGCTGCAGCAGGTGAATTATTATCAGGTCTCCCTTTAAAGTCGTTCCAGCTGAGTGTCTGGGCGGAAGTATAATAAATTGTTTCAGGAGAAGGCATGGTTGTTTGTTCTGTCCAATAAATATTTGAACTGAATTGAGCATAGCTGCTTATTGAAAAAAATAAAATAAAGGATATTAAAAAATATTTCATTAACGCCGGTTTCATTTGCAAATGAACTACCTATTGAATAACAATAATACTAAGGCAAGGTGAATTAGAAATACATTAACAGCGGCCATTTTACCTGATCTTCATTACCTGTTCCACTTTTTCGCAGATCATTTCCGGGCTGATCTGTTGCATGCAGCCGGCAGCCCCATGTAGAGGACAATCCTTGTTGCCAAAAACAGACGAGGGGCGGCAGGGAAGGTTAGTTTGTACAATATTTTCATACGCCTGGCCCCAGCCATAAAATCCTGCAAACGGGTGTGTGCCGCCCCAAATAGAAATTACCGGGATTCCAAACAAAGAAGCCAGGTGCATGTTGGCAGAATCCATACTAATCATCATATCCAGCTGAGAAATAGTATTGAGTTCCTGCTGTAGGGTTAATTTACCTGCCATTAGATGAAGATTATTGGATTTTGAAGCCCACCTGGCAATGGCGGCTGTTTCATTCTTTGCAGCAAAAACGAGCAACTGGATATGCTCATTCTTAAGTAAAAGATTAACCAGCTGTTCCATTTTTTGCAAAGGATACATTTTTGCCGCATGTTTTGCAAAGGGTGCAATACCTATAAGAATTGAATTATTTTTTTCAATCGGCAATAGAGAGGAATCTGCTGCAAGTTTGCTGTACCCTTGTTGTACGTCAAGTGTTATAACCAGGCTTAATGTTTCAAATACATCTGCGTATCGTTGGAACCCGGTTTTTAGGGGACGTAGTTTTTTATGAAGCGCTCTTGTCAGTTCCTTTTTCTCCTTCCTCCCCTTGTCAATCACAGCTGATGTTTTACCTAGTAAAAATCGTAATATTTTCGTACGCAGCACATCATGGAGATCTGCTATGGCATCAAATGAAATTTCTTTTTTTATTTTCTTACTGAGTTGATATAAGCCAGTCAATCCTTTAAACTCATTTTGAATATCTGCTCCATAAAAATGCAAACGATCTATTTCGTCAAATAATGGTTTTACAAAAGGAACAGAAACAAAAGTGATTTCTAAAGCCGGGTTTTGCTGTAGCAAATTTTTCATCACCGGAATCGTCATAGCAATATCTCCGAGGGCAGAAAAACGTATAACCAATAAGTGACGGGGAGCGGCCATCATTATTTTTTTTGTTGGTATAGCACAGGATTTAAACTTTCATCATTGTACATTTTCATTTGTTTATATACTTTCATGAATTTTTTACCTGTAGCAATATCATCCAATAATTGTTGGATGGAAGTAGATAGATCTTCCCGTTGTGTGAGCAGTATATTAAGTTTACCGGTGCAGGCAGCCCTATGTTCCGGCGTGGCGCCGGGCCTGTTGGTTTCTACCTCCATATGGAAGATCTTTAACTCCAGGATAGACAAACGATCAATGGCCCACGCAGGGCTTTCTGTATTGTAAGTGGCATCAACACCCAAGGGTGCATCTGCAAATTCTTTTAAAAACCAGCTGTCAATAAATTCTACCAGGTCAGTTCTATGTTGGTTGGATGCATCAATACGTCTTTTGATCAGTAATGCTTCTGCAGCATCAATGGTGGGATTACGTATAATATCTTCCAGGTGCCATTGCACTGTATCTACCCAGTTTTTTACATACATCAGGTGATCCAGTGTTTCTTTTGGATACACATTAGTTATAGGTGAATCAACACTATCTGTTTTATGATAATCATTGATACTTTGCTGAAATATTCCGATCCATTTATTCACCTGCATGGCCCGAGTTTTAATTTTCGATGTAATTTAAATCTTTTCCAAATGTCTCTTCGGTAAACCAGGCAGCGGTAATACTGATAAGCATTACTACAATACCGGTTATCAACCCTGCATTTAAATGGCTTGTAAAATTTTGCAGCCATTTGAAAAACAACAAGAGCAAAGGCAAGGCACCTCTAACCATATTAGGAACGGTGGTAGCGGCTGTAGCCCGCAGATTGGTGCCAAACTGTTCTGCAGCCATTGTGACAAAGATGGCCCAAAATCCTGTACCAAACCCTAATGCAGCGCAAATGGCGTACATACGGGCTGAAGATCCGTTATCCTGTGTAAAATAAAACGCAATGGCTATTATGGTGAATGCATAAAAAATAAATAGGGTTTTTTTCCTGCTTCTCAGCCACTGGCTTACAAAGCCTGTCAATACATCCCCAATGGCAATGGCTATATATGCAAACATGGTAGCTTTGCCAGGATCAATTGCTTCGTTAATATTAAAATCTTTTCCAAAATCATTAGAGAAACCAACCAGTATGCCTATCACATACCATGTAGGAAGCCCTATAAGTATTGCCAATATATATTTTCTAAATCGGTGACCATTATTGAAGAATAGAAGCATATTCCCTTTCGCTACATTACTCATTTCTTTTACCTGGTTAAACATGCTACTTTCCATTACGGAAATACGAAGTAGCAGCAGGCAAAAGCCCAATCCTCCTCCAATAAAGTAACAGGTTCGCCAATGGAAATTTTGCGACATAAAAAAGGCAACCACTGCGCCAAGTAAACCAATACCCGCAACAAGAGATGTACTTAATCCTCTTTTTTCTTTGGAAGCAATTTCACTTACAAGCGTTATACCGGCACCTAATTCGCCTGCCAGTCCAACCCCTGCAATAAAACGCACCAACGCATATTGACCGGTAGTTTCAACAAAGCCGTTTACAATATTTGCAATACTATATAAAATAATAGAACCGAAGAGCACACTCAATCTTCCTTTTTTATCACCCATGATTCCCCAAATGATGCCGCCAATTAAAAGACCAACCATTTGAACGCTGATGATAAATTCTCCTTCGGACTTTACCTGGGCTGCTGAAAGTCCCAGTTCTGTTAAACTTTTAATACGAACTATATTAAACAGCAACAGATCGTAGATATCAACAAAATAACCCAGCGCTGCTACCAGCACAGCAATAGAAAAAATGGAATCGGATTTTGTCCGCATATAAATTTATAAGTTATCGGGAGTACCGGGAGTTGGCTTCTTTTTAGCGAAAAACAGCTTGTATATAACCGGAGCAGTTGTAACCAATACAATAACAATAACAATAACTTCCAAATGCTCTTTCAGATCGAAATTAAATTTTTCCAATAAAATTTTATAGAGAAAAAACCCTGCCAGCAGCATGCTGGTAGCCCATGCTATTGAACCAACAATATTATAGTAAGTAAATTTCTTTTTGTCCATATGGACAATACCTGCTACAATAGGTGCAAAGGTTCTTATGATAGGGAGGAACCTGGCTATAACCACTGTACTAGCGCCATTCTTTTCATAAAACTCATGCGCCTGCTCCAGGTACTTCTTCTTAAACAGGAACCTGTCTTTCCAGGAGAACATTGCAGGCCCAACTTTTCTGCCTGTCCAATAGCCAAGTGCATTTCCTAAAATGGCAGCCAGGGAAACCAATCCTACCAGTACAAGCAGGTCAAGCCAATAGGAATAGCCAAAATCAAAACCGAAATGTTTTAAAAACTGGTATCCTAATCCGGGCCTTACCTGGCCATCGGGATTTTTTATTTCATGGGCAAAAATACCTGCCACGAACAGCAATGAATCACCGGGAAGAAAAAACCCGGCAAACAACCCGGTTTCTGCAAACACTATAAATAAAAATAACCATAACCCGCCATTAACAATGTAGAATTCAGGGTTTAGCAGGTCTCTAAAAGTAATTTCTAACAGTTCCATCTGCAAATAAACAATTAATCTTTCAATCAAGATCAAATCCTTAATGGCGGCCTGTAAAATTTATCGGCGCTCCGGAGAATTGGATATTATTCACATTTTGCCCTGAAATGCTTTTTCATTTCATCTAAAATAGAAGGGCGGTTATCTTTTTATTAATTTATTGCTTACTTTTCCGAAATATTCATTTTTTTAAACCAAAATAACTGTATGAGTCTATTTGCAAAAAAGTCTATGTCCCAAATGCTGGCTCAGGCCTCCAATGGAGAATCAGGACTTAAACGTACTTTGGGTGCAGGTAATCTTGTTGCCCTTGGTATCGGTGCTATCATTGGTGCCGGCTTATTTGTAAGAACAGCTGCTGCTGCCGGCCAGGCTGCAGGTCCGGCGGTAACCCTTTCTTTTATTATTGCGGCAGTGGGTTGTGCTTTTGCAGGCTTGTGTTATGCTGAATTTGCAGCTATGATCCCTATTTCCGGTAGTGCCTATGCTTATAGTTATGTAACTATGGGTGAAATTGTAGCATGGATTATTGGTTGGGCATTGATTATGGAATATGCCCTTGGCGCGGCTACTGTATCTATTGCATGGAGCGAATATCTGAATACCCTGCTCGGGGGGGCTATTCCTTATGAATGGTGTCACTCCCCTTTTGAAAGTTTTACGGATAGTACAGGTGTGCATCACTCCGGCATCATGAATGCACCGGCATTGATCGTTCTTCTGTTGGTTACTTTGCTGCTTATTAAAGGTTCATCAGAAAGTGCCATGGTAAATGCAGTTATTGTATTTATTAAAGTAGCGATCGTGTTATTATTCATCATAATTGGGTGGCAGTTCATTAATCCTGCTAACCATACACCATATATGATCCCTGAAGGCACTGCGCCGGTTACAGATAGTGCTGGCAAAGTAATAGCCGATTACTCCGGCGTGTTTAAACACGGATGGGGCGGTGTATTAGGCGGTGCTGCTATTGTATTTTTTGCCTTCATTGGCTTTGATGCGGTAAGTACAGCTGCGCAGGAAGCAAAAAATCCTAAAAGGGATATGCCCATTGGTATACTTGGTTCACTGGTAGTTTGTACTATTCTTTATATTTTATTTGGACATGTATTAACCGGCGTTGCTAACTGGAAAGATTTCGTTGACCCTGAAAAAGGCCGGGAAGCTTCTGTTGCCTACGCAATTTCCACTTACATGATTGGTTACGGATGGCTGGCGAAAGCGGTGACTATTGCTATACTTGCCGGTTTTACTTCTGTAATATTGGTGATGTTAATGGGTCAGAGCCGGATATTTTATTCCATGAGTAATGATGGTTTGATACCAAAAGCATTTGGTGACCTGCATCCTAAATTTAAAACACCCTATAAAGCCAATTGGATTTTATTCATTTTTGTAGGTTTGTTTGCAGCTTTTGTTCCCGGGCATGTAGCTGGTGATCTTACTTCTTTTGGTACCTTGTTCGCTTTCGTGCTTGTGAGTTTAGGTGTGTGGGTATTGAGGGTAAAATCCCCGGAAATTGAGCGACCATTTAGAACACCTGCTGCCCCGGTGGTTGCCGTGTTAGGTGCGCTAATCTGCCTTGCAATGATCTTTGCTTTGGATAAGCAGACACTGCTTGTTGCTTTTGGCTGGATGGCTCTTGGCTTAGTTGTTTATTTCGCTTACAGCAAAAATCACAGTAAACTTCGCAAACCAGACCCTGTTCAACCCAAGGCTGATTCGCCTGATTTATTATAATATTCAAGACAGTGACCTATACCTAAAAACCCTCCGACATGGAGGGTTTTTATTTTATGCTTTGGTTTGAAAAAGATCCGATCCTGGATGCCCTTCGAAAAATTATAATTTAAAATGGAAGATCGTCATCTGCTGATGGCGAAGATACCATTGAATGGGAAGCTGGCTCTGTGCGCATAACAGGGTTGTTATAAGAACCCGCGTTGGTTACATTGCCCTGGTTTGAACCTGCACCGTCACCACCTCCTAATAACTGGATGGTTAAAACCCTCATTCTCAACGTAGCAGCAGCCTGGTTTTCCTTATTCAAATATGGGTCTGCCGATGGTGAACCTTCCGCATATACCATCTTACCCTTTTTTAAATAATCTGCAACGGCCGTTTTATCGGTCCAGTAAGCACACTCTACCCAGGTTGTCCTCTCCTGCTGGTTTCCCTGGCCGTCCTTGTATTTTTCCGTATGAGCAACACTAAAGTTGATTACTTTTTTTCCGTTCACTTCGTTTACGATGCAATCTTTTCCAAGATTGCCGACAATTTGTAATTTGATCATAACTGTAATTTTTAATATTAATCGATGTATCTGGTTTTGCGCTAAAGCTGATCGGGATTATCAGATATTGGGATTACAGGATTACTGTATCCAATGTAGATAAAACCCTAAGTTATGTATAAAAAACCCTTACTAATTCTAATTTCAAAAAAGGAAGTACACGAATTATCCTCACTGATCTGGATTGGGATTTCCAAGATTAGAGGATTTACGGATTAATCCTAATTGTTCAGTATTATTTTTATAATCCCAACCCAAATATTCCAAAATCTAATAATCATTTCAACACTGCCGGATATTAATTCTGTAGGATAGCGTATTATTTCTAATGGCCAGAGTGTAACTTGTATATCTGCAAACACCTATCATTCTAAACATCCGGTAATCCTCCAATCCAAACATCCCGATCCTAGTTCATCTTCTTCTTTAAAGTACTCACCTGGTCTTGCAAATTATTTACCAGGCTTGCCAGGCTGTTTACATCCCAGCGCTGCTGGGTAGCCACTTTGCCGATAACCACCTGGGCCTGCCATAATTCAATGATATCTTCGGTATTAACCTGGTAAGGTTGAAAATTGGGATTATCACTCACAAGGCTAACTTTATTTTTTGCTTTATTGCTTTTTACTATCCGCTTGTAAACAATTCCTTCGTTCCTGCTGATAACAATATAAGCAGCGTTGCTTTTCACATCATCCATACTATCTACTTTGTCTCCTACTATAATGCTGCCACTTGGTGTAGGCAACATACTGTCACCAATGATCTCGAAGGCCCGGTAATTTCCACCACTTAACATGGGCAAGGTAAAAGTATTCAGCTCATCAATGAACTCGGTGTCTGCATAGCCCGCTAAATAACCGGCTGCTGCTTTTAGAGGAACAAAATGTATCACATTCCTGTCGGCCGTAGCCATCTTCTGCTGCCGGCGTTTCATTAAATAGCTGCCCGACTGATTGCTGAGATCTTTCAACAACAATTCATCAAGGCTTACTTTAAAGATATCTGCAACAATTTCCAACACATCCAATCTCGGGTCAGCACGTTCTTCCTCGTAGGCACCTACCAGCGAACGTTTGATATTTACCTTTGTAGCAAACTCTTCCTGGGTCCATCCCCGCAGCTTGCGGAGGTATTTCAAATTCAAACCTGCTCTTGACATGATTAACTAATTTGATTAGCACAAATATACTAATATTTTTAGTTTATCAAAATTTATTTTTTTAAACCTGCGATTTTTATTTTTTCCGTAGAAATAACAATAATGAATTCCATTTTTCTTTTAGCAGAAGTTTGTGCAATGTATCTTTGACGGGAAAATATATACCCTGACAAAACGTTTACTTAAAAACAATTATAAATGGCCAAAGTAAAAGAAGCAGAAAAACCAATCATACTCATTACCAATGATGATGACATTACATCAAAAGGAATAAGAAGTTTAGTAGAAGCCGTAAGAGACCTGGGTAAAGTTGTAATTGTTGCACCCGACAATCCACAGAGCGGTATGGGACATGCGATCACTATTGGCCAGCCACTTCGTATGGAAAAAGTAGATTTATTTGGTGATATCGAAGCCTGGCAAACAAGTGGCACCCCGGTTGATTGCGTTAAACTGGCTGTTGATAAAATCCTTCACCGCAAACCGGATATCTGCCTGAGTGGAATTAACCATGGAGCTAATCATTCCATCAACGTATTGTATAGTGGTACCATGTCTGCAGCAATGGAAGCCGCTATTGAAGGCATTCCAAGCATCGGCTTTTCTTTATTGGATTATGCTTACGATGCAGATTTTACAGCAGCCAAACAAGTGGTGCATAAAATTGTAACACAGGTAATGAATATGAAGAAAAAAGACAAGCACCTTCTATTAAATGTTAACATACCTGCGCTTCCTCCTGAAAAAATTAAAGGCATAAAAATATGTAAACAGGCTTATGCAAAATATGAAGAAGACTTTTTGGAAAGATTAGATCCCCATGGTAAAAAATATTATTGGCTCACCGGTGCCTTCACCAACTTTGATAAATCAAAAGATACAGATGTGTGGGCATTAAAAAATAATTATGTAAGCGTGGTACCTGTACAATTTGATCTTACCAATTACACGTTGAAATCACAATTAGAAAAAAGTAACCTATTCAAATGATATTAAAAAAAGACAGCATTGGCCTGGGTTTGATACTGGGACTTTTTGCGCCACTACTTGGGCTGGTATTTTTTAAGATGTATAAATTCAGTGTTTTCACCTTTAAGGAAACCTTTCAGTTTATGATTTATGAACCAGGCTTTAAAACACTTTCAGTTGCCTTAAGTCTTTCTTTATTGCTTAATGCATTGTTGTTTACTATTTATATAAATACAAATAAAGACAATACAGCAAAAGGCATTTTTATAACAACGCTGGTATATGGATTGATCGTTTTATCTATTAAGACGTTCATGTGATCACTGATAAGGATTGCACGGCTCACACGGAAAAAAAGTTTTTTATTTTGGGATAATTATATAACGGCAATTCGTGATGAGCCATTTATTTATGACCAATTTCTTTAACGCAGCCTTAGTATTTTATTAGCTGTATGTTAACACGTGGAGAAATGAATATGTTCGATCTTTGTGTAACAAATAAAGATTTAAAGATTTCTCATAAGCAGTTAGTTTTGGTAAACGGGGCTCCTATTCTTAGGAAGCCCCTCTTTTATTTTTATTACACGAATGAAGAAAACGAATTACATGAATTGCACGAATTATAAAGATCTTTTGAATGCTGTACCTCTAACCTTTCAAATTTCTTGGACCTTTGGCACTTTTTAAACCTTTGAACCTCTTGAACCTACCCCACCCCCGGAAACAATCCATCCACAAACTGTTGTTTATCAAAAACCAGCAAATCTGTTGCCTTCTCTCCTACTCCAATAAATTTTACGGGAATTTTAAACTGACTGGCAATGGCTAATACCACACCGCCTTTAGCTGTGCCATCCAGTTTGGTTATGGCTAAAGCGGTTACATCTGTAGCTGCCGTAAAATGTTTGGCTTGTTCAAGTGCATTCTGACCGGTGCTGCCATCCAGTACCAATAATACTTCGTGCGGTGCGCCAGGGATCACTTTCTGGATCACCCTTTTTATTTTGGTGAGTTCATCCATTAAATGCAGTTTATTGTGGAGCCGGCCGGCTGTGTCAATTAAAATAACATCGCTGTTACGGGCTACGCCGCTTATAACGGTATCGTATGCTACAGAAGCAGGGTCACTACCCATTTCCTTTTTTACAATCGGCACATTGGTTCTTTCGCTCCATATAGTTAACTGATCTACTGCTGCGGCACGAAAAGTATCTGCTGCACCCAGTAACACCGATTTTCCATTCAATGAAAAATTGTGCGCCAGTTTACCGATGGTGGTTGTTTTGCCTACACCATTTACACCCACTACCAAAATGATATGTGGTTTATATCCTTCCGGTAGTTCGTAATTGATATAGTTGTTATCCTGCGGAGCCGTTATAAGCAGGGATTCAATTTCTTCTTTTAAAATCCGGTTGAGTTCCGATGTATGGAGATATTTATCCTTTGCCACCCGTTTTTCTATCTGCTCAATGATCTTTACCGTGGTTTCTACACCTACGTCGGCGCTTACCAGGGCATTCTCCAGTTCATCGAGCACTTCTTCATCAACCGTGCTTTTACCGGCAATAGCCTTGCTTATTTTGCTAAAGAAGCCCTCCCGGGTTTTTTCCAAACCGGTATCAATGGTTTCCTGTTGCTGTTTTTTTCCGAATAATTTATCAAATAAGCCCATAAAAGGAATTTTGTGAGATGAACATTGCGGGAATTGGTATAAATAAAGAAAGCCGTCCTGGTATAATCAGAACAGCTTTAATATAATGTAGCACAGGACCAAATTATTGACCCATGTGATCTTTAACCTTGTCTTTGTGAACGATAGACTCTTTAAAAGTGTAAGCGCCTGTTTTTGGGCTGCGTACGGCACGAATAACTTTTGTCCAGTTTTTCGCATCTGCTGCTGCCTTCAGATCTTTTACTTTTGCGTTCTTTGA
>JACMKX010000110.1 GCA_014379905.1 Ferruginibacter sp.
TCATTTTGAGGTAAGCAGCAAAACCGGTGGCATCAATACCCGTACTTTTTAATTTTACAGAAGCCGGCATTGTTTTTAAAGAAGGAGGCTGGGGTATAACAGCGCTTTGTGCAAAAGAGCCCGTTGTACATAATACAACCAATAAAAGAATTAAAAAACCTGGCTTGTTCATAGAATTATATTTCAATGAAGATAAATCATTGTTCATTAAAAAAGCTCCCGGGAAGCAGGGAGCTTACGCAATTTTTTGTTAAGCCGTGCGTTGAAAACGGATGGAGAAAAAACCGATGGAGGAAAACCTATGGGTGTCTGCAAGACCCCAGCGTGTTTTCCGGGTTAGCGAATAAAATGCCTTGTTGGAGGAATAACTTCTAACCCGCAGGATAAAACACGCTGGGGTTCCTGGAAAGCCCATAGGTTTTATCCTGCGAACACTCATAAGTCTTATCCTATACAAATATCTTCCTATTGTTTAGCAATTACAAAAGTGATGGGTTGTTTACGAATAGAAGTCACGGCAATGTTATTTTGCCGGGCAGGTGTCCATTTAGGCCCCTTCTGAATAAGGTCGATACACATTTGAGACGTTTTAGATCCTTTGTAATTTTCTGTGGACACTTCAGAAATATTCCCATCCACATCTACCACAAAACGAACGATCACCTTATGATTGCCGTCAGCCCAGTGTTCATCCACCGGCAGAGATGGGTTGATATTTTTCATCAGGAAAGCTTTCCAGCCATCGGGTCCGCCGGGAAATGCTGCCTCCTGTTCTACAGCGGTAAAAATCATATTTTTTTGCTGAATATGGAGTGTCTGTTGCAGACTTCCTTTAAAATTATCCGGTAAATGCACAGCATTAAAGTTATAGCTACCCAGGTTTTTGCCTTCAGAAGAACTAAGCCAGATAGTAGTTTCGCAAGGGGAGGGCACCTGTACTAACCATTGGCCGTTTGCCAGCGTTGCTTTACCGTTGGTAACCGTAAGTTTAACTCCTGGGGGAGCATTGGCTATCTTAATAATATTGTTAACACCAATGAACAAGGTATTGGATATGCGCACTTCCCGCACTCCGTTTTTAATGGAGGAATCAATTTGCTTTCCCGGTATTACCACATCATTCAAAGCAATTTTGGTATTGATCTCAATTACACCATTCATCGTTTTTTCAGCACCATATTTCCTGGCGGCATGCTCTCCTTTTAAAACGTTGATGCTTTCTATCAGTTCCGGGTCAACGGCATGCACTTCTGTTACGGTAACTATTTTACCGTTGATAACGTATTGCGGATCCAGCCCGGGGTTAGCTGCATTTACTCCGCGGGTGAATACAGCCTTTGGTCTTTGTGGCTGCTCATCTGCATATAGTACCCTTTCACTGGCGTCTATATTTTTCCAGTCATCCAATGGAGGCATTGGCGGGGCAGGTGGTGCCGGTGCTGGCGGAGGAGGGGCTGGTGCACCGGGTACTGGCGGCAACGAGGTAACAGGTGGGGCTGCTGGTGGCGGAGGAGGGGCCGGCAATTCAATGCCTGCTTTTTCAGCTTCTTCTTCCGTAAGCGTAACGCGTTTACCACTTGCCAGTTGTATGGTTATTTTTTTCTCTTTGGGTGAAGACGCTTTCACTTCCAGCTGTATTATTTTTTCTCCTTTATAAGTTCCGAATGCTGGAACAGTATCCCGGTAAACTGCATAGGCAGCAACCGGCTTAACTTTGCCGGAGGCGGCATATTGCGCAATAGCCGCCAGGATATTTTTTGCAAAATCAGTTTGCCCTTTCTCTGTTTGCAGGTAAGCCATATCTTTTGTATTATTGAGCCTGCCAGCTTCAATTATAATAGCGGGGCAACCGGCCTGTTGCAATACAGCAATACCAACCTGCCGTTGCATGGGGTTAGGTGAAATGCCCAGTGCATAATTAGCTTTGAAGTTTTGTATTACAGAAGAAGCAAAAACTTTACTGTCTGCAGTATTAGGATAGTAATCTTTTGCAACATAGATCTCTGCTCCCGAAGGCCTGTTATTATCTATCCATGCACCGGCATCCAAATGAACAGAGATAAAAAGATCTGCTCCTTTACTTCGGGTAAAATCAGCTTTATCCCGTGGATTTTGATAGATATCCGTTTCTCTTGTTAAGATGAGTTCAATATTGGAAAGATCATTGAGTGCTTTAATTTTTTTTACAAGCGCCAGTGCAAGATCTTTTTCATAAACCTTGCCATCTGCGGATCTTGCACCGTTATCCATGCCGCCATGCCCGGCATCAATTACCACGGTGATCTTTTCTGCGGGATTGATCATTTCTTCAATGCCCGATTTTGCTTTAATGGTAAGTGCAGCAACCAGGAAGAGTATTACCGGAAGGGCCAGTATCCTGTAGAGATAGCCTGCTTTTTTATTATATTTCGTCAGCATTTTTAATCTTCTTTTTATAGGTGAATAAAAGAAATGGCTCGTTAATAAATAAGAGTGGTGCGGGTAGGCAGACTGTACGATCATGGCTGCAAGGGCGCCTGCATCATTATCGGCAACTGCTTTCCTGTCGGCTATGAACTCATGAATGAGGTTCAGCTCTTTTTTAATGAACCAGAATATAGGATTGATCCAGAAAACAATAAGTAAAAGATTGATGTACAATTTATCTGCGCTGTGTTTTTCGCGTACATGGGCCAGTTCATGCGCAAATATTTGCCGGCCGGTTGGTGTATTGATATCAATGGCCTTATTCCAGAAAATGAATTTAAAAAACGAAAAAGGTGTTCCTTTGGCATCACTTTGTACAAATACTACGTCATGTAATTGACGGCTGCTGTTCGTTCTTAAAATATAAAAGATCTGTAAAAAAACTTTTACCAGCAATGCCAGCATTACCACCGAAACAACAGTATATAATAACAGCAGCAACTGGCTGGTAGTTAAATAAGTTTGTTGTGTATACACCACGATCTCCTCCAGGAATTCGTCGCTGTTATTAACTGCCTGCAATAATTGTATCGGCTGTGTGGAAGCATCGCTGCCATTTAACAACAAATTAAAGTTGAGCAATGGCACTGCCAGTGAAATACCCGTTACAGCCAGCAGGTAAAACCTGTTGTAAGCATGGTATACTTTATTTCGCAGGAACAGGTGGTAATATCCAAACAACACCGCTGAACAAAGAATAACTTTTATGAGATAATAAAAGAAATATGGCATAAGGTCAATTTGATAATTAGCTAATTCGATAATGTGATAATGAACGCACTGTTATAAATTTTTTGCACTTTGTAATTACTGCTCTGGCTGAAAACGCTTTTATGTTCCATCATTATTTACGCAGCTTCGCTTCGGTAAAAGTCCCTTTAGGCACCTGCCTGCCGGCAGGCAGGTTTAGGGTTAAGGTTTCTTTTTCAGCTGTTTCAGCAATAATTCCAGTTCTTCGATACTCAGTCCGTTTTCTTTTACCATAAAAGAAACGGCGTTGCTGTAGTTGCCTTCAAAATAAGATTTAACCAGGCTTTTCAAACTTGACTTACTGTAAACATCCTTTGCTACCAACGGGTAGTACTGATGCATGCGGCCAAAAGTTGTAATGCCTACAAATTGTTTTTCTACCAATATCTTAATAATGGTGGCAACGGTATTGTTATGCGGTTTAGGGTTGGGCAACGCTTCTATTATCTCCCGCAGAAAAGCTTTGTCCAGCCGCCATATAACCTGCATGATCTGTTCTTCGGCTTTGGTTAATTGTTTACTCATGGTATGCGCTTGATGAAGTAAAACTAAATAATTAGTTATAAAACTATAAATTTAGTTATCCACATTTTAACAGCGGCTTTTAAATTTTATTTCCCGCTGTATGTTGTAACGGCTATTTTTGCGGGGTTCGGTTGATCGGTTGATGAGTTAATCAGTTGATCAGCCGGCCTGTAATTCGCTGACACATTAACTGGTAAGCAAGGTCTCTGTAGTCAAAACATCAGTAACTATGCGGCACTTATCAACTGATTAACCGACCAACTATTTTTTTAAAATTAACAAAGTATAACCGAGCAACAATATGTCCCAATCAATCATTGAACTAAAGAATATAAATATTTACCAGGGCAATAACCTGGTGCTGAGCGATGTAAATATTTCTGTAGATAAAGGAGAGTTTGTTTACCTGGTAGGCAAAACCGGTACCGGTAAAAGCAGCTTGCTGAAAACAATGTATGGCGATCTTGAATTAAATAACGGCGAAGGTTGGGTTGCCGGTCACAACCTGCGGGAATTAAACTGGAAGACCGTGCCTTTCCTCCGCAGGAATCTTGGAGTGGTATTCCAGGATTTTCAACTGATGACAGACAGGAATGTAAATGGCAACCTCAAATTTGTATTAAAAGCTACTGGCTGGAAAGATGAAAAACTCATGGATGAAAAAATTGCCGATGTATTGGATAAGGTAAACCTGAAAACAAAAGGATTTAAAATGCCTTTTGAATTAAGTGGCGGTGAACAACAGCGGGTGGATATCGCCCGCGCCCTCCTCAACTCTCCAAAGTTGATACTGGCTGATGAGCCAACAGGAAATCTTGATCCTGAGACGAGCGACGAGATCATGCAATTGTTATTTCATATAGCCCGTGATTATGATACCGCCATCATTATGGCAACACATGATTACCCCGTAATAAATAAATACCCGGCACGCACCATTAAAACGGAGAAAGGAAAAGTTTGGGATAATGCGAGTGTGAACTCCTGATATCACTCAAATAAAAGTCTCCTTATCATTTCAGCGTTGTTCTCATTATTATAAAAAGCGCCCAACACCTTTTCCCGCTGCAGGATATCGTCCCTGCTGAAATCCTGTAAGAATAATGCCGTTGTTTTTTTTACAAATGCCTCCGTTGTATTTGCTACATGGCAAAGCGTAGGAATAGAAGCACCTTCAACAGCAGATTCATTTACCAGGCAATGCCTTCCATTGTACAGGGCATTTAATAATTTAAGTTTAACGCCGGTATTATTAAAAGAGGGCAATACATTGATCTGCGCCTTGTGTATCAGGTCCTGCAGGTCATGATCCGTTGGATTTTCTACCAGTGAACAATTGGAAAATCCTTCAATAAAATGTTGTAATGTTTCCGAAGGACTTTTGCCCGCAATGATCAGGGGAATATCAGTGTCTTTAAAAACATTGTTCAATAACCATTCTACTGCTTTTTCATTTTCATTGATACTGAGGTTACCATGGTACAGGCAGTATTTGCCCCGGCCTTCCGTGGCAGTTACTACATCCCAGCCCGTAAAAGCAGGAACAAAAAATGTGCGCAGCGCACCGAATAATTTTTTAAACAAATTGATATCGCTGTAACTGAGCGCCAGTAAGGGTGCCTTGTTGCTGATATGCTTCTCATAGCGCTTCAGCAGCCGGCTTTCATTTTTATAATACCAGTGCTTGAAAACATTACGCTCATGCAAAGCCAGTTTTTTATAGTACAAAAATTCTGCATTGTGCAGCCTCAGAAAAACTTTCCTGTTTTTGAGAGCGCCGCTGTAAAGCAGGTAACTGCATTGAACACCTTCCAGCAGTATAGGGTGATCATCGTTTTGCAGGTTTTTTATCAACGCAGCATTGTCCCTGGATGCCACCATATAGGGCAACTTAACCGGCAATACCTGTAAAAAATTTTTTCTTTTATAATAAAATACTTCTTCGCAATAGTTATCCAGCTCATCCTGTGGTGGCCTGCCGTTGGTAAAACAATGCAGGTGAATTTTTATGCCCAGTTTGTGTAACCAGCTCATCTTGTAAAAAATATCCATCACCCCGCCATAGTCTACGGGCAGCGGAACATCCAGTGCAATGATATGTAAATGGAACGCACTCATCAGTTAATTTGATTGCAATAAAGTAGCGAAGTTAAAAAGTACACAAAGAAGCCTGTATCAATTAAAAACTTTGTGCAGCTTTGTGCCTTGGTGTCTTTGTGGCTCATTACAAATATGGTTGGTAAATAGCTTTCAGTTTTTCCCTTTCATTCTCCCAGCATAATTCTTTGGCAGCTTTTATACAATTGATTTTGTATTGATCGTATATGGGTTGATCTTTCATCATTTTTATAATGGCATTGCCAATGGTTGCTGCCTGAAGGTCAGGGATGCATATACCACATCCGTATTCATCCACAATTATTTTTACTTCGGGAATAGCAGTTGCAATCAGTGGGACGCCTGCATGAATATAATCAAAAATTTTGTTTGGCAGGTTGAAGAGGTAGTTGACGTCATCAAAAGAATCAAGGCTAAAACCAATATGCGCCAACCCGGTGAATTGCTTTAATTGGGAAGGGGGAAGTTTACCGATCATTTCCACCCTTTCTTCCAGCTTCCATTCTACTCTTTTTTGTGCAATCGTTTCCCATTGGGTGCCGCTGCCGATATAAACCAATAAATAATCATCGTTCAACAGGCGCATCGCTTCCAGTAATTCAAGTCCGCCACGGCCTACATTGATACCCGCACCCTGCATCAGCAATATTTTTTTGCCCTGCCAGTGTTGAGGCAATGGTTTTGTGGTTGGGTTTGAAGTAACGGGCACATTTCTTATCACGCCCAATGCATTGCCATATTCAGCCTGGTAAGCGTTTTTTACAGAATTGTTTACTGTATATACAACCGGGAGTTTCGGAAAGATGCGGTCTTCTATCCATTTCCAGGTCTTTCTTTTTAAAGGAGCATTTTTTAATTCGGGCACTCCCGTGAAATACTCATGGGTATCATAAAATATTTTTTTATTCCTGAGTTTGCTGATAAGGTAGTTTGGCAACAAAGTATCCAGGTCATTTGCCAGCAAATAATCTGTTTTACAAAAGAGCAGTTTGAAAAATAATTTGCCATTAAATTCTGCATATTGCAGCACACCCTTGCGAAAATAACAGCGGATCCTTTTTGCTTTAAATGGATAGTCTTCAAGTGCCAGGCTATTTCCAAATGCGCGGGCAATAACGGTAACGTCAAATCCCATTTGTTGCAAACTACTGCTGATGCGGATCACCCGCTGATCGGTAGTAAGATCGGATATAACAGATACTGTTATTTTTTTAGCAGCCATGCTGCTAAGATACAGGAAGATTTATTTGCCACGAAGAGGCTAACACTCAAAGATGCACAAAGTAAATCCTTTGTGCTACTTAGTGCGTTTGTGTCTTTGTGGCAAAGACAAGCAATAAGCCTCAAAGACGCCGGAAGCAAATCCTTTGTGCTGCTTAGTGCCTTTGAGTCTTAGTGGCAAAAAAAGAATGCAAATGCTGCAATATATTTTTAGCTGCATTCCCACTCCCAAATATCTTCCCGTCGAAATCAGGTTGCAGGGAATCCAGCAATGCCGAATTTTTTACAATATTACCAGTATCCGTTTGTAATGCACATCCCGCTTCAATGATCTCCGGCCAAAAGGGTTTGTCCATAATGATCAATGATTTTTTCTTCATAAAATAAGCTTCCCGGCTGGTGCCGCCGCTGTCGGTGATGACATAACTACAATCCTGCAATAATTTTTTCATTTCACGGTAGCCAACGGGTGGTAAGCCGGTGAAATGTATATCTAAACCATATTCCTGAACTTTTTTTTGTGTATGTGGGTGAACAGGCATTGCTACCGGGATGCTTTTATGCAATTCATTTAAACCATCAATAATATTGCGGAGATGTTGTTTGTGTTGCAAATTAGCCGCCCGGTGAATGGTACACAATACATAGGCTCCAGGAAGCGGATGTTGAATAATACCTGGTTCCACCTGCATAAAAGCATCCAGCATCAGGTCGCCGGTGAGCAGGGGCACAGCTTTGATGGCAGTACCATATCCTTCTGCCAGTAAATTATCGAGGTTTTGTTGAGTGCAACAGTAGTTGATATCAGCAAGCCTGTCTGTTAGTAAACGATTGATCTCTTCAGGCATGCTGTTATCACCGGTTCTTACGCCTCCTTCAAAATGTACCAAAGGTATGTTGACTCTTTTGGCAGCAATGGCGGCAGCCAGGGTAGTGTTGGTATCGCCATAAACAAATGCTATGGCATGTTCCTCTTTTAAAAAGTATTCCTGCAATGCATCGGCAGCAATACCTATAAACTGGTTGGCACTAACATGTTGTAAATTAAAATTGATAACAGGTTCCGGAATGTCTAATTCTTTAAAGAACAGTTCATTCATTTCATAACTAAAATGCTGGCCGGTATGAATGATGGCCTGGCTGAATTCGTTGGATGTACTCATCTCTTTATACAATACGGCAAGCTTTATAAATTGCGGCCGGTTACCAACGATATGCAGTATTTTTTTCAAACTTTAGTTTCATGCAAAATAAGGAAAGGAATGAGAAATGAGGAATTAGAAACAAAAAATAAGGAATAAGAAAGTAGTGAGCCGGCTATGAATCTTGAACCATCAGGAGCGTGGGCTTAAGGCCTTGCCTTTTTATTGCTCGCAGCGCTCGCAGCGTTTATGCGGCGCGGCGAAAGAATAATTTCTTTATACATGCAATTTCCCAGGCTACCTTTCTGCGTAGCTGCACCGTTGCGTACGCTGCGGGAAATCCAGTAGCGTTAGGCTTAGCGGCGAATGTTTTCCCAGGCTACTTAAATTTTCGCCGCATAGATCTTCTCTATGATCTCCACCGTTTTCATACCATCAAATGCACTGGCCATTTCATGCGTAGGGTCTGCAATGGCTTTTACTAAATTCTCGTATACTTTATCATGGTTGCTCATACTTCCCTGGTAAAAACCGTACGAGTTGGCTGGATTGCCTGCAGGCAGGTCTGCTATCG
Source organism: Ferruginibacter sp. (assembly GCA_014379905.1). Lineage (GTDB taxonomy): Bacteria > Bacteroidota > Bacteroidia > Chitinophagales > Chitinophagaceae > Ferruginibacter. The sequence goes on from JACMKX010000110.1 coordinate 8,797, forward strand.
GTTCACCTTCAATACACTGGTATTCGAGTTCGTTTAAATATTGGCCGCCAATTTTTATAGTACCCTGCTCGCCAAAAATAGTGAAAGAGCCTTCCATATTTTTCTGGTAACTGTTTACTGTAAAATTTAAAGTGCCGATAGCACCACCCATTGTTTCAATGATCACCACGCCCGTATCCTCAATTTCCAGCACACGATGCTCAAAGTTTTTAGTAATGGCCTTTACCGTTTTTACATCTCCCAGTAGCCAATACATCAGGTCTATAAAATGACTGAACTGCGTGTAAAGCGAACCCCCATCCATTTTTTTGGTGCCCTTCCATGTATCGGAATAATAGCTGTTGGGCCGGTTCCAGAAACAATTTACCTGGAAGGATAATATTTTTCCCAACCGGAAATCTGCCAGTAATTTTTTTACAGCAACAACCGGGGGATTGTAGCGGTTTTGCTTTACAACAAACAATTGCCTGTTGGCATTTTGGGCAGCATACAGCATCTTCTTGGCGTCTTCCAGGTGAATACAGAGTGGTTTTTCACAGAGCACATGTTTTTTTGCCTTTAAACTTCTAATACTGTGTTCTGCGTGCAATCCATTGGGGGTGCAAATGCTTACGATTTCTATACCCGGTTCATTCTCCAGTAATTCATCAATGGCCAGGTATAAATTAGCACCATAGTTTTCTGCCAGTTCAAATGCATTTTCATAAACAATATCACATACAGCTACCAGCGTGCCCACTTTAATGATCTGTTCTGCATGACGGCGGCCGATCCTTCCACAGCCTATAATAGCAAACGATGGTTTCATGTTGCAAAAATAGCCGTTTTGGAACGCAGATCATCATGATTGTTATGATACTATTTAACCGCTAAGTCGCAAAAAAGCTAAGTTGAAATACCTGTTGAATCAGATTGTTTCAACCCGCAGGGAAAATGAGGTTTTACCCGAAAATCAAGTTGGAACTTTAGCGCCTTCTTGTTTGCGGTTAACTTCTTATAATCTTCACCGGGGTTTATTCAATAACGCCCATGCTGACTGCCAACGAACGAACCTGGGTAGTTCGGTTTCGTTAAATTTATGATACAGCTCATCCTGAATGCCAGTGGCAAGGACTTAAGGGTAAAGAAATCTTACAACATCAGCCAAAGCCTTGTAGGGGCGACCTTTTATTAGAGAATAGGTTTACTTACCCGGCATCAGTTCCGGTATTTACATTTATTAAACAATTTCAATCTCCTAATCGGCTACCGTTGATAAAACAATCTGAAAAGCCTGCTGATTTTTGGCTATTTTGCCTATCCTAATTTCCAAAAAATACAGATATGATGAAAAAAGTTTTTATTGCCTCCTTCCTTATGGCCGGAGCAATACAATTTTCCTTTGCACAGGCAAAGCTGGTAGAAAAAGTTACTAAAAAGGGAAACGAAATTGTGATCCCTTACGAAAAATATGTATTACCCAACGGACTAACGGTGGTGGTACACGAAGATCATTCTGACCCGGTAGTACATGTTGATGTTACCTACCATGTGGGTTCGGCAAGAGAAGAGATAGGAAAAAGCGGGTTTGCACACTTTTTCGAACACATGATGTTCCAGGGATCGGATAATGTTGCCGATGAACAGCATTTTAAACTCATCACCGAGTCGGGAGGGACGTTAAACGGAAGTACCAATAAGGACAGAACAAACTATTATGAAACAGTGCCGGCCAACCAGGTAGAAAAAATGATATGGCTTGAGGCAGATCGTATGGGCTTTTTATTAGATGCAGTAACCCGGCAAAAATTTGAGATACAACGCTCCACCGTTAAAAATGAAAGAGGCCAGAATTATGATAACCGCCCCTATGGATTGTTTGGTGAATTCTCTTCTAAAAACCTCTATCCCTACGGACATCCTTATTCCTGGATGACCATCGGTTACCTGGAAGATCTGAACCGCAGTGATGTAAATGATCTTAAGAATTTCTTTTTAAGGTGGTATGGTCCAAACAATGCCACCCTTACCATTGGGGGCGATGTAAAAACGGGGGATATCATTAAGTATGCACAAAAATATTTCGGTTCTATACCCCGTGGGCCTGAAGTAAAACCTACGGTATTGCCCCCGGTACAACTGGAAAAAAACAGGTATGCCAGCTATGTTGACAATTATGCAAGAACGCCGCAGTTAAGAATTATATATCCAACTGTTGGAGATTATAATGCTGATGTTCCTGCCCTGGCTTGTTTGTCGATGGTGATTGGGCAGGGAAGAAGCTCCGTATTGTACCAGTCGATGGTAAAAAATCAAAAGGCGTTGAGTGCAGGGGCTTTCAACAGTTCTTCTGAACTGGCGGGCGAATTCACTTTTTCGGTAGCACCTTTCCCCGGTAAATCCCTGGCGGAAATGGAACAACTCATTAATGAAGGATTGATTGAGTTTGAAAAAAGAGGAGTGACAGCGGAAGATGTTCAGAAATTTAAAAGCCAGTATGAAAGCCGCACCATCAACGGGCTTTCCAGTGTATCGGGGAAAGTTAGCCAGCTGGCTGCATTCCAGACATACCTGGGCAATCCCAACATGATAGGAAAACAACTGGCAGCTTACCAGGCAGTGACAAAAGAAGATGTTATGAGGGTGTACACCAAATACATTAAAGGAAAAAACCGGCTGGTGGTAAGTGCACTACCTAAGGGAAAGGAAGATCTTAAAGCGGGGGCAGATAACTACACCGTGGATATGTCGGGTTACAAAGCACCCGATTATGGTTATGCCGGTTTAAAGTACGGGAAAGCCAAAGACAATTTTGATCGCAAAAAAATACCGGCACCCGGCGCAAATCCGGTTATAAAAGTTCCTGCTTTCTGGACGAAAACAACGGAAAACGGCATCAAAGTAATTGGTGCAAAAAATACAGAGATACCAACGGCTACTTTTAATATTTACCTCAAAGGAGGTAAATTAATGGAAACAACAGACTTCAGCAAAGCCGGGCTTTCTTCCTTCTTCGCTGCTATGATGAACGAGGATACAAAAAATTATACCAGCGAACAATTTGGTTTGGAGCTGGATAAACTGGGTAGTTCTATCAGTGTTGGTTCATCAACAGATGCGATCGTGTTTAGCGTACAAACACTTACCAGGAACCTGGATAAAACAATGGACCTGCTTAAAGAAAGGATCTTCAACCCTCAATTCAATGAAGACGACCTTGCCCGTATTAAAAAACAAAGAACAGAATCCATTAACAACAGCAGAACTTCTGCAGCAGTGGTAGCAGGCAATGTTTACGATGCATTAAATTACGGCAAACAAAACATTTTTGGTATACCTGACCAGGGAACTGTGGAAACAATAAAAAATATTTCACTGGCAGATATCCAGTCTTACTATGATAAATACCTGGGTTCACAGGAAGGGGTAGTAGTGGTTGTAGGAGATGTAACGGAGAGCCAGGTAATGCCTAAACTAAGTTTTCTCAATGAATTGAAAAATAAAGAAGTGACGTACCCGGTAAGGTTAGCCGGCCCAACTATCACTAAAACAAAAATTTACCTGGTAGATATTCCGAATGCTGCTCAAACTGAATTCAGGGTAGGAGGCGTTACAGGATTAAAATATGATGCAACAGGAGAATATTATAAAAGTAGTTTGATGAATTATAACCTGGGTGCTTCGTTCAACAGCCGTTTAAACATTAACCTGCGGGAAGATAAAGGCTGGACGTATGGCGCCCGCAGCGGCTTTGCTGCAGATAAATACACCGGCAACTGGACGTTCAGCAGTGGTATACGTGCAGATGCGACTGATAGTGCTTTGAAAGAAGTAATTCGTGAAGTAAACGGTTTCAGGGAAAACGGTATTAAAGCGGAGGAAATAAAATTCATGCAAAATTCAATTGGCCAGGCTGATGCAAGAAATTATGAAACCGGCGGACAAAAAGCTGCATTTATTGGTCGTATTGTTCAATACGGTTTGCCGGAGGATTATATAAAAACACAGATCAGTATTTTGAACAGTATCAGTAAAGAAGAAATTGATGGTTTGGCAAAAAAATACTTAGATACCGAAAAGATGAATATTGTTTTGGTGGGAGATAAGAAGAAGATCCTTCCTGGTTTGCAGGCGATGGGGTATGAAATTGTGGAGTTGAATGCGGATGGGGAGCCTGTAAAGTAAATGGATAATGATATTTGCCACAAAGACGCTAAGGCACAAAGCGGCACAAAGCAGATGAATTATTATTGGAGTGAAAGCTCCTATAGCTGTAAAAACTTTGTGTTGCTTTGTGTCTTTGAGCCTTAGTGGCAATATCATAATAATCCATTTTCATTCAACCTCATCCGGTAAGCATTCATAGCTGTCTTGCCCAGTTTTTTCAACAAACGATAATTAACCACCAGCCCTACAGCTGCACCAATTACCGGGATAAGCTGCGCCATTTTTGCAAGGTCGATATAATCCCTGTATTCCTGCTGAAAATTTCGCCAGTCAAATTCATTGATATCATCCGGGAACTGTTCCGATTTTTCTTTCCAGTTAAGCATCTGCATATACACATTTGTCCGGTGGCGACTACTGCTGAAAGCCAACTGGAAGATATGCAAAAGGTAGACCCTTTCTTTGTAATCGGAAGTATCAAAACCATATTGTGAAGCAATATCAAACAGCATTTTTATTTTAATACCGATTAACAGGGGAAAATCTGCAAAGGCAAGCAATATACCTCCTGCACCTGTAATGCCCCCTTCTGCAGCAGCCGTTTTTTTATAAGTCTCAATCTTTTCCTGTACTACTGCTTCCGTTATTTCCAGGCTTTCAATGCGCACCGGTTTGCTGCTGGTTAATTCTGCCCCAAATAATACTGCACGGGTCATTTGTTTAATGGCAGTGGTGATGGCTTCATGAATTTTTTCAGGAATGATGTTGTTGATCTTCGTCTGGATCTTCTTCGACACTTTATCCATGAGGGAAGGGTCTCTTTGCATATCTTTTTGCCAGCGAACCATCGCAGTCTTTGCTTTCTGGTGATAAAATGCCTCTGTATGCGTCATATATGGTAACTATTAGGTTATTAATCTGTTCTTCCCCTATCAATGCAGGAAAACCATACCAATTTTTTCACCGTAGTTGTTCACAGATGCTTACCTTTTATAATAGGTGATTCGTTTTGTACTAACCCCCTTTAAATAAGAGACCGTCTGCCTGGCGTGGGTAATGGTTTCTAAAACTTCCGTTTAAGGGAGGTTTTTTGTATCAGGCACATATTAATTGCCACCTGTAGCTGTTTATTTGAATTATTTTGCTACTTTTGCACCCGATTAATAAAAGAAATTAAAACAACCGTTTTAAAAAAAACAAAGTAATGTCTCATTTAACAACAGAAAGAAAAGCAACGATTTTCACAACTTTTGGTGGCAAGGCTACCAACACCGGTTCTATTGAGGGCCAGGTAGCGATGCTGACAGAACGCATCAATCATATTTCTAACCACCTGAAAATCAACAAAAAAGATTTCTCTTCACAAAGAGGGTTAATGATGATGGTTGGTCAGCGTAAGCGTTTATTGACTTACCTGAGCAAGCATGACCTTACAGGCTACAGGGCTTTGATCGAAAAATTAGGTCTCCGTAAATAACAACTTATTATATGTAAGCTGAATTATTCCCAACTGTTTTTACCGTTGGGAATTGTTCGTTTATATGTACATCTTTTACTACTGCCGGTGTGTGCCGCCAGAAAAAACAAATTACATGTCATTTTTACAAGCAAAATCAATCAATTTTGATATAGGTGGCGGTCGCATCGTAACCATCGAAACGGGCAAAATGGCCCGCCAGGCAGATGGTGCAGTAACTGTTCGCCAGGGAAATTGTATCATCCTTGCTACCGTTGTTGCCAACAAAGAACCCAAAGACGGTCAGTCATTTTTCCCTTTATCAGTAGATTACCAGGAAAAATTTGCATCTGCCGGCCGTGTACCAGGCTCCTTCTTTAAAAGAGAAGCCCGCCTGAACGACTACGAAATTCTTACTTCCCGTTTAATAGACAGGGCATTGCGTCCTTTGTTTCCTGAAGATTATCTATGCGATGTACAGGTATTGGTTTCCCTTATTTCTTCAGATGACGAAGTAATGCCGGATTCACTGGCTTGCCTGGCTGCCTCAGCTGCACTGGCTGTGAGTGACATTCCTATCCAGGAAATTATTTCCGAAGTACGCATTGCACGCAAAGATGGCCAGCTCATCATCAACCCCACCCGTACAGAACTGGCTGCAAGTGATATGGAATTCATCATTGCCGCTACTGATAAAAATATCATGATGGTGGAAGGGGAGAGCAACGAATGCCAGGAAGAAGATCTTATTAAAGCGATTGAAGCAGCACACGAAGCTATTAAAATACAGGTAAAAGCACAGGAAGAACTGCGTGCCCTGGTTGGTGTAACTGTTAAAAGAGCGTACAAAAAACCTTACCGCAATGAAGAGTTGAACGAAAAGATCATTGCATTCGGAAAAGATAAAATGCATGCCATTGCTTCAGCCGCGTCTGCAAAGCATGAAAGAAGTGATGCCTTTAAAGCATTACACGAATCAGTGGTAGAACACCTGGGTGCAGAGTTACCTGATGAAGATAAAAAACTCATTGGTTTTTACACCGGCGAATTGCAATACCATGTGGTAAGAGATATGGTATTAAATGACCGTATCCGCCTCGATGGCCGTGGTACAGAAGATATCCGTCAGCTGGCAATGGAAACAGATATCCTGCCTTCTCCACACGGATCTGCTTTATTCACAAGGGGCGAAACACAATCGTTAACAACCGTTACCCTGGGTACACCCCTGGATGAGTTGCTGGTGGAAAGTGCTTTCAAATCTGATTATACAAAATTCATCTTACATTATAATTTCCCTCCTTTCTCTACCGGTGAAGTAAAAATGATGCGTGGTGTGGGTCGTAGAGAAGTGGGGCATGGTAACCTTGCCATGCGCTCCTTGAAAAAAATGATGCCCGGTTCCGAATATCCTTACACCGTTCGGGTGGTGAGCGATATTTTAGAAAGCAATGGTTCATCATCAATGGCTACTGTTTGTGCCGGTTCACTGGCGCTGATGGATGCAGGTGTTCCTTTAAAGAAACACGTGAGCGGTGTGGCAATGGGCCTGATAAAAAAGGACGACAAATTTGCTGTATTAACAGATATTCTGGGTGATGAAGATCATTTAGGTGATATGGATTTTAAAGTAACCGGTACCCGTGATGGCATTTGCGGTGTACAAATGGATATTAAAGTTGATGGTTTGAGTATGGATATTATGCGTGCAGCCCTGGCGCAGGCACGTAAGGGCCGCCTACATATTTTGGATGCCATGTATGAGGTGGTAACCAATGCAAGAGAAGAAGTGAAACCTCATGCTCCACGTATGGTTAAAATCACCATTGATAAAGAATTTATTGGTGCAGTAATCGGGCCCGGTGGTAAAGTGATACAGGAAATTCAGCGTGAAACAGGTACTACGGTTAATATTGAAGAAGTAGGCAATGTAGGTGAAGTAAGCATCTTCTCTAAACAAAAAGAAGGGCTTGATAAAGCGCTTGCATGGGTGAAAGGTTTGGTAATGGCACCCGAAGTAGGAACGGTGTACGAAGGAACAGTAAAAAGCATTAAAGAATTTGGTGCTTTCGTAGAGTTCTTACCCAAAAAAGAAGGTTTATTGCACATCAGTGAAATAAGCTGGAAACGCCTGGAAACCATGAATGGCGTATTTACAGAAGGCGATAAAGTAAAAGTAAAATTGCTGGAAGTAGATCCTAAAACAGGTAAATTTAAATTGAGCAGGAAGGCACTTATTCCTAAGCCTGAAGCCCCTCAAAGGCCTCAGCAGGATGCGTAATATTTTTAAAATAAATTTTAAACTGCCCTTTGATAAAGGGCAGTTTTTTTTGGGACAGTTGTTGTGGTTCAAGGACAGGCATTCGCTATATTGACCGTTTATGCCTGTTTTTTAAAAGCGTATGCCAAAACGGTTCCTCTTTATTTGTTTTTTGTTTATAGCAACAAAAGCTGATTGTCAAAACCAACAGCCCACTATTTTTTTGCAAGTGAAATAACAGTGAAAATCCAGCGAAAAATTTTCCATAGATCCACCTCAATTCTTTCTCCGAAATAATCAGGATAGAAAATTATTATTGTTGTATTTTGTCTTTATAAAAAATCTATATGAATTATTTGCGCAAACTTTATTCCCTGGTTTTGTTTATTGTTATCTCCCTGGTATCTATGTCCCAGGGCATCCTTACAAAAGAACCCGGGGGTGGTGGAAACTATCGTTCAAATGCTGCTATTGCCGATGAGATAACGCCTGCGCAAAGAACAGCCATTATTAGTATGCTTAAGAATAATGAAACCAGTTTGCGTAGCCAGGGATTGCTTCCGCAAAGGTTTAATCCTGCCGCCACCTTATTTGAATGGCCGCTGAAACAGGCATTGGGAAGCAACGACAGGGGATATTATGGTATATCAAATTACATTGATCAAAACCTTTCCTATCCAAATCTTTTGCTGGATTACAATTGCGGTAACCGTACTTATGATCAGGCATCGGGTTACAATCATAAAGGCACAGATATTTTTACCTGGCCTTTTTCCTGGCAAAAAATGCAAAGAAACGGGGTGGAGATCATTGCCGCAGCGCCGGGAGTTATTATAGGAAAATCTGATGGCAACTTTGATCAGAATTGTACGTTTTGTAGCAGTGCCTGCGACTGGAATGCGTTGTATGTGATGCATGCCGATGGATCTATTGCCTGGTACGGGCATATGAAATCTGGCTCGCTTACAACAAAACTGGTGGGTAACACTGTAACTGCAGGCGAATACCTTGGAGTTGTGGGCAGCTCAGGAAATTCAACCGGACCACACCTGCATTTTGAAGTATATACAAACTCAACCTATACCCAGCTGGTAGATCCGTGGGCAGGTAATTGTAATAGTATGAACGGACTCACATCCTGGTGGGCAAGCCAGGAACCTTACTATGTTCCCACGCTTAATAAAGTTATGACGCATGGCGCAGCACCTGCTACAGCCAATTGCCCTGTTGGGGAGCAGGCCAATGAAAAGGTAAATTTTACCAGCGGACAAACCATTTACTTTGGAAGCTATTACAGGGATCAGCAAAACGGGCAGCAGGCGGTGCATACCGTTTACCGGCCAGACAATTCAGTTTATAGTTCCTGGGCTCAAAATTTTACAACCTATTACAGTGCATCCTGGTGGTATTATTTTATCACCCTTCCCAACCCTGCACCCGATGGAACATGGCGGTACGAAATTTTATACAATACCAAAAAGACTACACAGCGGTTTGCCATGAACACAGCAGCTATCGGGGTTTGCAACGGCTCCATAACGCCGCTGTTCTCTAACCTGTCAGGCGCCAGCTATCAATGGCAGGAAGACAATGGGGGCGGCTTTACCAATATCTCCGACAACAGTTTGTATGAAGGCACCGGCACCAGCAGGATTCAATTGAAACAAATACCCTCAGTTTATTATGGTTACCAATACCGGTGTTTGGTAAACGGCAATTCGTACAGCAACAGCATCAGTTTAAAATTTGAAACTTACTGGACCGGTTATAAAAACAACAGGTGGGATGAGCCCGCTAACTGGAGTTGCGGAAACATACCCGATGCCAACACGGATGTAATTGTAGAAAGTGGCGCAACCAGCTATCCTGAGGTAAATGTAAATGCGTTCTGCCGCACATTAACAACAGCTACAGGCGCCACTGTAACCGTAAAACCAGGTGTAAATCTTACCATTGTAAAATAAAAACATTTTTCGTCAGCATATTACCCGCAGCTCTTCCCGGAAAAAGATCAGCGGGAGGCTGCCGTACGCGATCTGCGAAGATCTGCGGAAAACTGTTCTCTATATCAATCAATCAATCAATCAATCAATGCATAACTACATATCAGTCTGCTTTCAATCTACTCCCGAACAATCAGAAATGATCACAGCCCTCCTGATGAGCATGGGCTATGAAGGCGCAGAGGAACAGGACAATGAAACCATCATCTCTATAAAACAAGAGGCGTTTGATGAAACTATTTTAAAAAAAATAACTGAATCCTTTGGGGTGACATACACGCTTAACACTGTGGCTCAACAAAACTGGAATGCCCAATGGGAGAGCAGCTTTGAACCGGTACAGGTAGATGATTTTGCTTTAATAAGAGCGTCCTTTCACGCCGCAAAGACCGGCATACTGCACGATATTATTATCACTCCTAAAATGAGTTTTGGTACCGGGCACCATGCTACCACCTTCCTGGTAATACAACAAATGAGTGCACTTAATTTCAAAGATAAATCAGTCATTGATTTTGGAACAGGTACCGGCGTATTGGCTATTCTCGCAGAAAAAATGGGCGCCGGGTCCATTCTTGCAATTGACAATGATGAGTGGAGCATTAATAATTCGGAAGAAAATATTGCAGCCAATGGTTGTGATAAAATTGATATAAGGCTGGCCAACGAAATGATATTTGAGGAAAAGGCTGATATCATTCTGGCTAATATCAATTTGAACGTGATCATTGGCAATATTCAAAAAATAAAAGATGCCGTAAAAAATAATGGTTCGGTACTATTAAGCGGGTTACTCGTAGTTGACGAAGAAACTATAAAGGAAGTGTTGAA
>JACMKX010000111.1 GCA_014379905.1 Ferruginibacter sp.
ATACCAGGAAGAAAGAACCAGGTCGCTCTTTCCTGCTGCCACAGCTGAAAGGTTGGCAGTTTTTTTTGCGGCATCATTTTTCAGAGAATGAGCCAGCCCCTTTCTTGAAGCAGGAATAATTGTTCCGGTTAATTGCAGAATGGGTTTAACTGGCTGAGCATTGCCTGCAGTAGCCTGTATGTTATTTTTTACTGATGAATAAACCCGGCCAACATTGCTTAACACGAGCGAACTCATTAAAAATATTGTTATCAAAGAAGCAGCAACGATATAAGGCGGGAAAAACTTCCTATCCTTTTTTTGAGGCATATTTTTTTCCAATAAAAATTGCATTTGCTCCCAGCCATATTGAGGGGAGTCAACCATTTCATCACTGTTGTGTAAATATTTATTCATAGTTGACGATCCTTTACTGGTTTTAACTGCATGGATCCTTTCAGTTTTTTTCTCGCCTCGCTTACATGCCAGCGGGTGGTTGATTCTGAAATGCCCAACATACCTGCGATCTCTTTATAATCGTAGCTGTCAAAAGCAAACAGGTTTATAACAATACGGGTAACAGGTGGCAACAATTTTAAATGTTGCATGATCTCTTCTTTGTACAGGTTAAAATTTAACTGAAAATCATCATTCCCCTGCTCCAGGATGCTATCGATGTGAATGACATGGGCGCCTCTTTTTTTACTGCGGGTATAATCGATGGCAGTATTTATCACAATGGTTTTAAGCCACACGCCAAAAGACCCACTTTCTTTTTTGTACTTTGAAATGTGCAGGAATGCTTTAAGGAAGCCGTCGTTTAAAATAGTGAGAGCGTCGTGACCATCCTCTGCATAGCGTTTGCAGATAGCCAGCATACCCGCATGAAAATGCTTATAAATAGTTTCCTGGGCATTGCGGTTATTGTTCCTGCATCCCTCAATCAATTCGTATAATTCGTCCTGGTTCAACAATATTTTTAAAAGGTTGCAACGGCGTTAAAACACTGCAACTTTCTATTGCGGAAAGTTGCAGTGTATTTGTATTAATGTTTGAAAGAAATCGTTTTGCTTATTTTATTTGCAGGGTTGGTACTGTCTGTGTATTTTACCTGGAGTATGCTGTCATTTAAGGTTACTACTTTCCATGAAGTATATTTAGCCGCAGGACTTGTAGCTGAAAGCTGAATAGAGTCGGTAGATAATTTATAAGCCCATGACCCTTTTGAATACTTAAAAATAGTGGAATCGCATACTGTTGCACCATCTTTAAAATCAAAACCTGTATTGCTAAACTGGATGATGTCATCATTCATGCAGGCTTTAAAAACGCTGCTGTCTGTTGCAGGCTGACCAACTTTTGGCGTAGTAATATGAGTAATTTTCCAGTTATACTTTAGTTTGCTTACTTTATCAGAACCATTGTCGTCATCTTTTTCACATGATGTTAAAACCACTCCCGCAGTAAAAACTATTGCTGCGAACTTTAATATATTATTTTTAATCATTTTATTTTTTTTATTAATTAGTGAGTTAATATTTTTCCCGGGATGTTGTACACTTACAGGTACGCTTTGCTTTTTGCGTTTGTTGGGAAGCAGAAAAAATATTTTTTAAAAAATATATTCAACTAACCCTATTTTTTTCGCCTGACAATCGCTTATTATGTTTCGTTGTACGGGAATTAGAAAATAATTTTTATTTAACAGGAGGAGAAAACTTATGGGCGTTCAAGGGATAAAACCTATGGGCGTTCGCAGCACCCCAGCGTGTTTTATCCTGCCCGCACAAAAAACACGCCGGGGTCTTCCACACACCCATAGGTTTTCTTCCAGACACCCACAGGTTTTCGTAGAGGTATTAAAAAAATGCCCCGTCATATTTCCGATATAACGGAAACATGACGGGGTATTAAAAAAAACTATACTTAATCTTATTACTTAAGTTTCAACGGCGGTCCTACCACCCGCATATCATTAGTGGCGAAAATTTTTGTGATCTCTTCCTGCGAAGGTTCATGATCCAATGCCGACATCGTTACAAAAAACTCCTCCAGTTTTCCCGCTGGTTGTAAAATAACGGTCATCCTTCCTTTTTCGGAGACCTGTGTCCATGCGTGAGGAATTTTGCGGGGTAAAAAAATGCTGTCCCCCCTGGATAAATTATAGGTATCGTCTCCTACTTTAAAATAATAATCCCCTTCTATCACATAAAAAACTTCATCCTGGTTGTCGTGAATATGCAAAGGTGTTCCCCTGCCCTGCGAAAGTGATGTTTGTTCAAAAATGGCCAGGTCACCATTGGTATCTCTCCCGGATATTTTTACGTCCAGTACATTCACATTAACCCCTTTTAATTGTATATGCCCGTGAATTCTTCCTTCACCGGCACTTATTTTAAAACCTTTTTCTCTTTCTTTAAATATTGTTGTTAAATGTGCAAAGGATGCAACCGGTGCAGAAATGGCCGCTAACAGTGATACTAAAAATTTATTTCTTTTCATATTGGGGATTTTGAGATGTATAGAAGTATAAATATAATAAGAGGCAGTTATATATCTCAGCTTTATTTACTCACCGCTTTACTATAACGCCAGCCTGTTTGTTAAACCTATGGGCGTTCAAGGATAAAACCTCCGGGTGTGTGCAGAACCCGCGGAGTGTTTTATCCTGCCCACACAGAAAACACTCCGGGGTCTTCCAGACACCCATAAGTTTTCTTCCCGCAGCATTTAAAAACACACTCTTTTTAATTTATATTTACCCAAAGTATACAACATGAAAAAATTTCTATTCCTCCTGTTATTTTCAGGCAACCTATTTTCCGCCAGTTCTCAAAACAAAGCCGCAACCATTGATAGTTTGATCAGTGCTTATTCCCACCTGCATAAATTCAATGGCAGCGCACTCGTATCCTGGCATGATACCATTTTATTAAATAAGGGGTATGGCTACCGCAATGCCGCCGGCAAAACACTTAATACAGAAAACAGCATCTTCCAGCTGGGTTCTATTACCAAGCAATTTACGGGTGCCGTTATATTAAAATTGCAGTCAGAGAAAAAACTGGATGTTACTGACAGGCTCAGTAAATATTTCCCCGACTATCCCAAAGGCGACAGTATTACGATAGCGCATTTGCTGACGCACACTTCCGGTATTTTCAATTATACCGATGACAGAAATTTCATGGAAAACGAAGTAACCAAACCAAAAAACCGGGAGCAAATGATGGCTTTATTCAAAGACAAGCCACTCAATTTTTCGCCTGGTACTAAATGGCGTTATTCAAATAGTGGCTACAGCCTGCTTGGTTATATTATTGAGATAGCCGGCAACAGTTCCTATGAAGCCGCAGTTAGGAAATATCTTTTTCAACCTGCACAAATGAACCAAAGCGGTTTTGATTTTACTCACCTGGTAAATAAAAATAAAACTACCGGTTATTTTGTTGTGAATGAAAAGGAAGCACAGGAAGCGCCTATTGTTGATTCCAGCGTTTCCTATTCTGCCGGTTCCATTTATGCTACCACGGGTGATCTTTTCCGCTGGCACAAGGCTTTACAACAAAATATTGTTCTCAGCAGAGCAGAGCAGGAAAAAGCTTACACCCCGGTTAAAAACAAATATGGCTATGGATGGATAATAGACAGTGCAGATGGAAAAAGAATAACAGGTCATGGTGGCGGCATTCATGGTTTTGTAACCAATGAATCAAGGATAGCCGCAGATGGGGTGTGTATTGTATTGCTAAGCAACGCCTCAGACAGGTCGCTGGATGAGATCACCAAAAGCATTTATGCTATTCTTTACAACAAAGAATATAAAATACCCAAAGAAAAAATAGCTGTTAGCCTGCCCGCAGCTACCCTGCAGCAATACCAGGGTGAATATGAAATTACGCCGGATTTTCATGTAACTATTTCTGTAAAAGACAGTGAACTTTGGGCCTTGCCTACAGGTCAGTCAGAAAAAATATTAGCTGCCGAAAAGGAAGATCATTTTTTTCAAAAAGATGATGATATACAGGTGGTATTTACCAGGGACGAAAACAAAGTGGTGAACGCTTTTATACTACACCAGGGCGGAAGGCAAACCCGTTGCAAAAAGATAAAGTAAAGGATGCCTGTTTTATAAATAATTAAGCGGCAGGGTTATGATCCCTGCCGCTTTTTTTGCCTTATGAACACGCGGGTTGCGCAGTAACTTATAGTTACCTGTAACAGGCTTGCAGCCAGAAAACCGCCGGTACATTAGCAGTATCACAAAGGTACTTCCCCTTCATTTTAATTTTCCTCAACATAGGGCACTCTTATTACAGTGGTGGTACCAGTTCCTATTGTACTTTCTATTTCAATTGTTCCGCCAAAAGAACTAACCCTGCTGCGGATATTGGAAATTCCAATACCATCTCTTTTTGCCTTGCTGTTAAATCCTTTTCCATTGTCCATAACAATAATATGGAGGAGGCCCTCCTTCAACCAGATGTCTACTGTTACCCGGCTGGCTTGTGCATACTTTGTGATATTATGAGTGAGTTCCTGTATAATCCGGTAAACATTTAATTTAAGTTCATCCGATAAGGGATCATCCGGCACATTATACTCAAATAATACTTCTATATCCAGTTGAGCAAGTTTGGCGAGCAGGTCCTGTATCATTTCCTTTAGCTGTATATCCTGCAAAGGTGTTACCATGGTTTTGCACAGCGTACGGATCTCTTCCATGGACTGGTCAAGCAGTTGCATCGGGTAACGAATGCTTTCTTTTACTATTTCGTCTTTACTTCCTGCTATAGATAAATACATACGGGTACCCGCCAGTATCTGGTTGATATTATCATGTAGTTCCTGCCCTATATGGTTACGTTCTTTTTCCTGTCCCTGTAAAATTGCCTGGGTTATTTTTTGCTGCTGTTCCAGTTGCTGGCGCATTCTTTCTGCCTCCAGTTTCCTGATCTCTGATATGACCAGGTGCATCATTACTGCGCCGGCATAGCTTTTTTGTTTGAGTGCGGTTACTACCAGGCGGTACCATTTCTGTTCGCCATCTTCCCGGTAGGTATATTCATTTACAAATTCATCGCTCCTTCCCTCCAGTACATCGCTCACATTAACTGCAATGCTGCTCCCTGCTTCTTTATTTTCGAAGGGTAAGTTTTGCGCCTCATCAATATAATTTTCGCCTACAGCCATATTTTTTCCTATAAAACCTTCTGCTTCAGGGGAGCACCAGGCATCATTTACTTCTATGATTACTCCCTCTTTATTGAGCAATGCTATTTTTGCCGGAATATTATTAAGCGTGGCAGAAAGTCGTTCTGCAAGAGCCAGGTTTTCTGCAAAACTTTTCTTCAGTTGTTCTTCTGCATTTTTTTGTTTGGTTACATTCCGGCCGGCAATGCAAACACCTTGTATCTCATCGTTGCTTTTTACAGGATTAAATACCAGGTTTACCCAGGTATCACGGCCGTCGTTAGAAGTATATTTGCGGTCATAGGCTACCGTTTTTCCGGTTAACACCTTCTGAAAAACTTCCATAAAAAAAGCTTTCCGGTCTGCTTCCACTACATTAAAGATCGTTTCTCCCTGCTTTATTTTGTCAAATACATTTATTAGCAGGCTGTCTATAATGGTATTATTGTATGCTTTCACAATACCATTGGTATCCGTTAAAATAAAACCCTCGGAAGCGTTGTCAAATATCGCCTTCAGGTTTTCCTCAGAGGTTGCCAGTTGCAGGGCGGCCTTTTTTCGCCCGGTTATATCTGTAAAAAAAAGGGAGAGTCCCCTGGGTGAAGGATAAATATTATTTTCCAGCCACAGGTCAAGCGGAGCGTAATATTCTTCAAGGCGGATATGTTCCTGGGTTTCCATGGCATGGGTGTAGGCCCGTTCAAAACTATGTCCAACAATATCCGGAAACTCTTCAAAAATATTTTTACCGAGCAGGTCAGCGGGTTCCCTGCTCAACATTATTCCTGCCTCTTTATTTACATACACATAATTCCAGTCGTTATCCAGGGCTATAAAAGCATCAGAAATACGCTCCATAACAGTTTGCAGGTTAGCCTGCGTGTTGGCAATTTCTAACTCTGCATTTTTGCGGTCGGTAATATCAATCGACAAGATAAAAATACCTTCGGGTACCGGTTGAATACTTAGCTGGAAATGAGCAACAGAACCATCCGGGAATACAAACTCGGTATCCATTTGTTTTGACACCCGTCCTTTCATTACCTTTTGCAGCGTTTTAAATAGTTTTGTATTTTCTATACCGGGGTATTTTTCCATCATGGTTTTTCCTATCAGTTCTTGCCGCCGGTAGCGGCTGGTTGCTTCCAGTGCATCATTTAGATACAGATAGGTCCAGTTAAAATCAATGATCTGGGCGCCTTCCATCATGTTATGAAGTGTACTGCGAAATCGTTGTTCGCTCGCAGCTATTTTTTCTTCCGCCAGTATACGCTCGGTTACATCCCTGAAGTTGGTAACAATGCCATTAATAGCTTTCACGTTTAGCAGGTTGGTAAAGGTTCCTTCCAGGCACAGGTACTCACCGGTACTGTTCTTAAACCTCCCTAAAAAAGGCTGGGGTTCGCCGGGGGTTTTTAAGAAGGTATCCCTAATTTTTTCTATCGCTTCCCTGTCGGCAGGGTGTGCAAGGTCTATCGGGTTATCATGTGTAAGCGGTCCCATTATGCGCAGGGCGGCCGGGCTCCTGTAAATGTTGCGATAGCCGGCATCCATTAATGATACTCCTTCTGCACTGTTTTCAATAATAGACCTGAAAAATACTTCCCTGGCTGCCAGTTTTTCCTGGGCCAACATTCGTTCGGTAATATCACTGGCCAGTATCATTTTGGCAGGCGTACCCTCAAACAAAGTATCGTGTGCTATTACCTGTACAAAAAATATACTCCCGTCCTTTTTTTTGTGTTTCCATATTCCCCTGTTGTAGTTTTCAGCGGTGGTTAAGAAAGTATGGTCTGCTTCAAAAAAAAGTTCTTTTTCCTCGTCAGGTCTTATATCCAGTACTGTCATGGATAAAAATTCCTGCCGGCTATAGCCATATTGAAAAATGGCCATTTCGTTTACTGCAAGAAAACTGTAATTTGCGGGATCCATTACCCACATGGGTGCCGGGTTATTTTCAAAAAGCTGCTGGTATTTTTGTTCTGTTCTTTTTATTGCGGCGGTTCGTTCATCAACCCTGCATTCCAGTTCCTGGTTTAATTTCGCCAGTTCCCGTTCAGCCTCTATCCGCCTTGTAATATCTTTAATTAAAATGAGGTTGCCGGCTACCTGGTTACTGTTATCCTTAAGTTGCGATGCTGTACAAAGAGCAGTCTTTTGCTTCCCCATTCTATCAAGAAAGCTCACATCCCCCTGCCAGTAGCCGTGGATATTAATATCGTTTATAACTGCGTCTCTTACTACGGGGGGAAAATGTACTTTCAATATTTCAACGGCATTTTTCCCGATGGCTTCTGCAGCAGTCCATTTAAACATTCGTTCTGCGGCCCTGTTCCACCGGGTTATGTTAAGATCTTCATCAGTAGTAATAATAGGGTCTTCTATATGCCGGGCTATATTGGCCAAAAAATGGATGTCGGCATTTTCTTTTCTTGCAAAAAGAATAAGCTGGTCTTCGCCAGATTGCGCTCCTTTTAAGGCTACATTCTTTATGTTCCAGTTATACAAAGTGGAAGAATCAATATCCTGTTTATATAAATTACCGGTAAGCAGCTTTACTTCATCTTCGCCGGATGTTGAAAGGGCTTTGTTGAAAGATTTACTAAGCAACGCTTCTGTATTGGCATCAGCAAAAAGCAGGTCGAAAAAAAAACGGTCAATGGTTTCTTCCCGCTTCAAACCCGTTTCTGTGAGAAAGCATTTATTTACTGCTATTACCCGCAGCCGGGGTGATAATATAACGCATGGCAGTGGCATTATTTCATATAATGCCCATTGCTGCAGGGTAGGTAGTGCAAGCATAAAAGGAGTGTTAGGATTAAGATATTTGCCAGCCGAAACTGTAGGCGTCAAGGATAAGGAGTGCTTGCGAATAAAGAGAACCGGCAACAGCTAAGTTTACTGCAATTTTCTATCCACCTTTGCGGAAACCCGCAAAAATAAGGGTTGTAAAAAAAAGTTGACGTTTTAGGGTACATAGTATGGCTTTGCGGGCTGAAACCGGTGTGCTGCTGGAAAATAAAAAAATAAAATAGGAAGTAAACAAAATAAAAAAACCTTCCGGGTAAGAAGGCTTTTAACAAAATGCTGGTTGGGCTTCAATAATATCAACTTGTTTCTTGCTGGTTAAAGGGTGCTGGTTTTATTTATTGGATATTGCTGTGGTTTCAGGGGTATTATCAGGGCATTTTTAAATCCTGAAGCAAAGTAACGGCAATAAATAAATGAACCTTGTAAGCAGGTATTGAATTAAATTATAGTACTAGTACTACAGGCCTGTTATTAGTGCAGGCTATTGCGGGCTGTTGCAATTTTACCCGCGAATCAAACCTTTTGCAGCCGCGGGTTTGCAGGAATTGGGTGAACCTGGTAAAATAAAAAAACCTCCTGCAAAGAAGGTTTTCAGAAAATGTTCGGATGGCGCAAAAGCTGAACCTGTTTTTCATAAGGGTTGGATGGTTTCAAGGATATCGGATGCCTGGTAAAATCCGTATGCAATAAACAACATTGTTTGCAGGCAGTTTGTAACTTTTAAGCGATATATAGTTAGAAGTTCTTCTATAGTCCGCAGCGGGAAAACCTATGGAAGAAAACCTATGGGCGTTCCAGGTATTTTATATTAGTTTTCATTTGTGGTATAAGGTCCGCCTGTTTGTGCAACCTGTTGTATATGTTCCGGCGACATATTTTTTTCGGTTCAGCAGCGTTTCGCCTCAGCAATATTTTCAATAACCATAATAATCATCCCTAATTCCACGACCCCACATCGTAGCTTATCTCCATGAGCAATCCATCAAAACTTATCCTCGTCAAAATCATTCACACAGCTGCCTGGATATTTTTTAACGCGTCGATTTTTTATATGCACTATCCACATCAGGAAGGCAGGCTATTTATATAGGTATGTCGTGGTTGCTGTTAACCCTGCTGTTAGAATTTGGTTCTGGCCGCTTGCTTGGCCACTCCTGGAGTAAACTGCTGGAAGACTATAATATTTTTGAAGGCCGTTTATGGATCCTTATTCTCCTTTTTACAGCATTGAGCCCTTACCTCTTTTTCCGCCTGTTTAAAACCAATGCTGTTTCATGACGAAGGATTGATGTCGCGGCGAAAACTCCGCCGGAATAAAAAATACCAGGCCCCTGTCAGTATTGATTCATGTATGGTGAATAAGGAAAAGCACGATATATTGAAACAGGTAAAGGGCACGCACATCTTTCAATCCTGGAAAGTCGCCGGTTAATTTCATCCAACGCTGCATCTGTACCCCACCGTTCCCGGCCCGGTGGAGGAGGCGCTACCGTAACGCCGTTAACGGATGTGAGTTCATGTGTGCGGTATCCCGCGATTTCCCCGTTGCCTTCATATTCTCCATACTCATCTCTAACCCTTTCTGTTGGTTCCCTTGGATCCTGTGCCGTAATACATTCAAGGCACTCCCCGTTGCTGGAACCAGCTACACAGTCCCAAAAAGGTTTTGCACCCCCCAAACTGGCCAGGGAGCACCAGCTGAACGGGCCAAACGTGCAGCCCAGCCTTTTATACCAGCTGCATTGCGGAATGATGGCTGTGTGCGGGTAAATAACTTTTTTATTTTTATTTAGTACGGTTGTTCTTTGCAGGGAAGGCCCTGCAGTAAATCCAGGTAAATTCATGTTGTTTACTTTTATGATTTTATAAAAAATAATACTGCTATCGTTTCAACGGCAGGCCTGGCGCCAGCTGCGGAAGGCGGGTACGCAGCGTACATGACCAGGTGTTGGCGGAATACCCAGGTGCTCACTGCCCGGGCTGCCATCCACTGCCTTGCAAACTTCACTCATACGTACACATATTTTTTCACCATCCCTGCAGGGTGTGCACTTTAGGCTGTGCCTTTTATATTGCGGAATTACAGCAGCGGCTCCTGCAGAATAATTTAATGCTGCTGTTGAAAAATAAGTACCTCCTGCAGCATGAAACGGCTGCATGGTTATGAAACCCGGTAATGAACTGGTATTGCTTTTCATTATTTAAAGATTTAAAGTTGTTTATTAATTAAAAAGGGATCTTAAAAAACCGCCTGTCCAGCCATAAGAAGCAGGGCGCTTGCCACATGGAGCCAGCTCGCAAATTGCGGCTTCATATTCAGTTTCCGCGGCGCCCGCCCTCGACTCCTCATCTGCTGTACAATCAACGCCAGGTCTGTCGCAATAATTTTTTTCACATCTTAACACTGCACATCTTGAAATATGGGTGCCGGGAGGGTAACATTTCGTAGCGGCCGTACCGCATGCTTTATCCATGTTGATTGTTCCACCACCTTCATCATACCCACCACCTCCTCCACCACCACCCGGGGGCCGCGGGTCACCAAAATCATAGGCCCCATTGTTCCAGAATGTATCCGGGTTTATACAAACCGTGTTGGCGCCTTCGCCTAATTGAATATCGCCTGCATTACAGCCATATACTTCAATTACTTCGCCTTCCTGTTCTGCTGCAGAGAATACCACCGGCTGCTTTAGGCCTGAATAATAAAGGGATCGTTTCGGCGATTTAAAATAATAGCTATAACCTGTTAAGGCCGATTCATTGATAAAGCCGGGTAAATTAATTATACTTTTCATTGATCGGTTTTTAAAGATGAATAAAACTAACGCTCCAGGTACGATTGCATTCTCGTTACCAAAAACGGAAACTCTTCTGTTACATCTACCCGGCAGTAATATTTTTCAGTAGCATCAGAAACCCTGTTGCTGAAAGTAAAAATTACATCCACCATTTTGCGGGTACCGTTCAATGCAGAAGGGCGTGCTTCTACGCCGGTGAGTGAAAAATTGCGGGCGTAACAATCGGCAGCCGTGGCATAAATGCCCGGGTATCTCACTGCCAGGTAATTCAGTGCCCTGTGGTCATCCGTGGCACCGGCATTATCTGTCATTTGCATAATGCGCATAAAAAGTTCTTCCGCAATAGCAGTAAAATTTTTAGCCTTATCAGGGTTTGGTATAGATTTAATAAGGGTAGGCACATCAAAAGAATATACCTGGGTAAAACCAATAATGGGCAGTTGCAACCCGTTGCAGTAAGCCGGCGGTGCTATAGGGCCTAATACCCCCAGTACAACATTTATATCATTCACATCCGTGGTTGGTTTTAATGAACTGATCAGCATATCCAGGTCGGCCGCCACCATCGGCTGAAGCAGGTAGGTTTCCATGCCTTCAACAGCTATTGTCCAGCAAATTTTACGGGCCAGGTAAAGATTTTGCGGGTCCGATAAAACTTTGTACATAACAGCATTATCTGTCATGCCATCTGTTTTTATTCTGCCAACAGCCTGTGCAAATTCTCTTTCAATTGCAACGCCCGGAAAGCGTGCTCTTATCCGCCCGATAGTATACACGTATTGCACACTATCTGCCGCGTTTGAATCACAGGTGGAACAGGAAGATCTACCGCCTTCTGCGGGTATCACTGTATGCAGCTGCTGCTGCAAAGGAGGAGGAACTAATGGCGGCGCTTTATCAATTATTGCTTCCTCATTGGCGGTACCCGGACTAAATGAATTTTCCATAATCTAAAAATTGGTTTGTAGGTTTATATGAATCAATGTTTTTTTCCATGAAATACTATCCGGCTGTTTAAGGCCCGGGCACGTTGTTCACAACTGTTGCAGGCTGGTATACCCAGGGCAGTGGTAGCACGTTTTATTAGCGTTCCCAATCCTATTTCTTCTTCGCTTACAAATCCCGGCAGCCGGATAACTATGGGTTTATTTTGTTTGGTACGATCTTTCATACATTGATTTTTGCGGGTAGTGTATATTTAAATATTCAAGAGATGCTTGTGCATTTATAACAGGAGGAATAACAGAGCGGCGCTTATTAACAGCCCCTGTTACTGCCTGTTTAATAACAGCACCCGGGAGCGACGGGTACAGGCTCCACAACAGGGCGATGACGCCCGTTACAAAAGGAGTGGCTGCACTCGTTCCTGTAAAACTGGTATAGGTATCAGCCGGTGCCAGGCTGGTAATATTTTCGCCGGGCGCACTCAGCCCGTTTCTGCCGATAGAGTTCCCCAGGTTTGACATACGCAACGGGAAACCATATTTATTGCAGGCTATTACAGGTATTACCCATGGATGGCGGGTAATGGCAGTACTGCCTACTGTTCCCTGGTTGCCGGCAGCCGCAACAATAAGTACACCGGTGGCAGCGGCATAATCCAACGCCTTTTCTAAATCTTTTTCCGGGCGGGAGGCAGGATTTGCCAGTGCCAGGCTAAGGTTTATGATATGCGCCCCGTTGTTAACACAATCAATGATGGCTGTGGCCAGTTCGGAGGGGCTGGTAGCAGGAATGGCTTCCTGGTTAAACCTGTGTTCAGCAAACACAGGCCTTATTAATAAAGTACAACCGGGGCAAATGGCGGCAGCTGCCGAATTGCGGTTGCCCTTTAAAATGCCGGCAATAAAAGTTCCGTGGTTGCAGGCAATGCTGTCTGCTTTGGAACAACTGCCCGCTGCCCGCCCCACAATTGATATTATATTTTCCTTACTTAAGTCTTTATGGTCAATAGAAACAGGCCCATCAATTAAACCTATTTTAATTGCAGCAGAACCGTCGGTTCTTTCCATCAGGGCCGGAAGACTGATTAACTGAATTGACTCCATTTTAATACATTCAATACAATGTATATATAATAAAATGATAAAACGAATTTTTTCGCCGGGTTTTTTTAATAATTTATCCTCATTAAGCGGAGTTGCTTAGGTAGCGGCCCGGATGTGCAGATGGCAAATTCCTACTCACCACTAACCCACCCTCTTTACCTGTCGCCTTTGCAGCAATATCATACAGCACAAGGCCGGCAGCCCGGTTGGCTATCGCTTTTATTGGCGCATAACTCATGCGTGCCGGCAGCAGCCCTTTGGCGGCAGCACTTATTGGCAATGCAGCACTTGTATGGGGTACCGTAGTGCCAACACCTACCTGCGCCTGTGCCGGCGCAATCACTATGGATAAAAATAATAAGGGAGGAAACTCATAGCAGTTATATTATGTTTTCAAATATAAAACTGCATCCTAATCTACCTATTGCAACATAAACCAACCAGTAAAAAAGCCTTTATAAAAAGCCTGATGAAACAACTTTCTTAATCCCAAAACACTCCGGCATTCTCCCACTACTTATTCCTGGTTACTAAATCACTGATCAACTAATCACCTGCTCCCCATCTTCCCAAATTGCTCCTCTCCATGTAGTACGTACACGGCATCAAACAACATCAAAGTAAATTCATAAAAAAAGATAAGGTTATGCCGCTCCACTGCTTTCATCAGGTTTTCGGCATCGGGGTTGCCCATAGCGGCAGCAAGCAGCAGCCACATATCTTTGCGCATGCCATCGCCCTTAAAAAAGCGATAATATTCTTTTATAACTTCAGTAGCAGCTGCTGCCCTGGCTTCGCTTCCTTTGGCATGGGCCAGCTCTTTATACATATCTTCCAGCGTTTGCGGAAGCACAGCGGGTTTAAATAATACCGGCAGGTTGTGTTGGTGCTTAGACATACATCAATGTTTTAAGTAATTACCAATAAAAAATAAGAAGGGTGAAGCGGGGATGTATTGGGGTTGCGGATGTATTTGATGTGTATCGCAGGGCGATGTGCTTCACTTGCAGGATAAAGGTAAAATATAATAATTACATTTAAGTAATAATTTACAATTATATTTTTTATTCTCTTCGGGTTATGAGCGACATAAAAAACACTGCCTTACTCCAAAAGATTGCGCTTGTATTAAAAGAGTTGCGGAACAATGCAGAACTAACCCAGGAACAGGTTTATGCTGATACAAATATTCACATTGGAAGACTAGAAACTGCGAGACTGAATTTATCTGTTAGTACTGTTTCGGCACTTTGTGATTATTTTGAAATTTCGTTGACGGAGTTTTTTAAGAAGGTGGAGAAGATTAAATAAAGTAGCTAAGACCTACTAATACTTGAAGATAACTAATATCAATATTCATCTATGCATTTTCTGATACTGTTGTTGGGCTAGCTATTTTGATGATTTGCAAATCTCAATAAATTTTATGCCAAGGCGGGTAAAGATAAAGGTCGAAGTCCCATCAACATCAACATTCACCTCTATTTCATTATCTCCTGGGTCGTGAGAACTTTTTGAAGCCTCTACATCAACTTCTGTTTCCCATTTGAGAATGCCGAAAGCTACTAAATTTGATATAAGAAATTCAACCTTCGTTCTTGAAATAGAATATTTATCAAAAATCGAAAATGCAAAGTTGCCCAGAGAATAATCCTCCAATTCCCTTGGTGGAATTTGTAATTCTAACTCCCTTTGGACTGCTCTTGCATGGCTTTTTAATCGTTTGTCTGAAAATTGAACAAATAGAAAATCTAAGAAAGTTGCCTCCTCTGAGGATAATTTATTTAAAATTGAGATACAGTTTTGTTGAAATGCGATGTCCGAACTATTCTCCAGGATGTATACTGTTAAGGAGCTCCATTTATCCTGTATAGACTCCTCTTCTTCATATGAGCTATATTCTATAAGAGGAGCTAAAACCTTCAATGATATTTTCTTAGGATCAATATTTTTATCCTTTAATATTTTTTGAGCTTTAGTAAATATTGTTATTTGGTTTTTAAATCTTCTAAGCCTTACTTGATCAGCAATCATTCCCCCGATCTCGTCAAATGATTGACCAAATAAGCCTTTCAATAAGGCTTCACTTTTATCAAGTATTTGTTTGGGCATATTTAAATTATCTACTATTTTTTCTATGTTAGCCATTTTGTTATTGTTTATGGTTTGTCTAATTACATCATTCGGCAATGCATTTTGCTTATAACAAAATCCAGATGTGATATGTTTTTATTCTTCATCATCTAGTTTATCATCCCACTCTAGCTTTTTTCTTTTATTATAATAATCTATATCAAGAAGTTTTCTGTTTGTATTTTTCGAACTCCCATCTAAATCAGGAAACAAACTAGAATAATTTATATTCATCAAATTAAGATAGGATAGTGCCTTTTGTCTTAGTGAATCAGGATATGTAATTTTATAAAGGGTAATCCAATTTCCAACACTTGGCGCTTTTGATACCCAAGATTCAATATCAATCGTCACATTTATTTTAGTAAATAGCCGCGTTGATTAACAAGTCGGCTGTTGTCATCAATTACAGGCTCTACTAATTCCAGAGCCCAGTTTTTAAAGTTGTCGCCCTTTTTTTTAAACGACTTATTTATTATAGGGATATCGTTTTTATGCAATGCCCAAATTGATCTTTTTCCTGTTTCCGACTTTTCTATATTAACAAGTGAAAAAAATAATGCTACCCAAGGAGATTCTGTCCAATCTAGCAATGGTGTAAAAAGTCCATAGTGCTGCCCGAGTGCCCAAAGTTCGTTTTCTGTCAGGGTCTTTGGGTTTTGACCACGGCGTCCTCTAATTTCAAGGGAGAAATTTTTAATATGCTCTGATACTAATTCCTTTTTATTACGAGCTTTTACTTTTTTTAATGCTCGAGAAAGAGTTGATTCTAAAAGCCAATTATCTTGTGCTTGCCCTCTGAAAATATATTCAGGCCAATGGGCAAATTGGTTGATTTTCCAGTCTAAGTTAGTCCAATCGTAGACTTCGTCTTTATCAATGTTTGAGTTTGCCATAACAATTACACACAGATTTAGCGGTTTTGTGCAGTTGAAGATTGCTCAACAGTTCGCTCAGAACTCAAACTAAATTTATAATTAAAAAGCCAAAGTTTAGATTATCACATCAAAGAATTCAATTCTTTGGATATAATGCTGGATTACTCCTTATCCTGATTGTTTCAAGTTGAGCCTTTAATTCAAAAAACTTGATGTTGAGTCAATCAGCAACTTCTTGGCAATAGGGCAACTCAATTTCATTTATTTAACATTCCATCAATTAGGCAATTGAACTATCTTAAATCCAAAGCCATAATACATTAAGGTTTTCTTAAGTTCTAAAATGGAATATTTTGCAATACTTGATTCAAACTTCTCGATATCGTTAAGCAAGTCTCTTTTTTGTGCCCCTTTATCTACAAAGGCAAGGCAAAAAATTATCTGATTTACATTGACGATATCGTTAAAGATGCTCGCGAGTCCAGCGGAAGGCAAACTTTGACTGCCTACTTTGCCAAGATAACTATTAGTATTGCCCTTAAGGTCAGTGATTTTTTTTTCTAGTTTACTAATAAGCTTACAATTAGTCGTCCTATCATGAATCAAATGCTTAGCGGCCATCGATATTTGAGATGCTAACTCACGCACAGAGTGATTGAATCCTTGTTTAATATGAACTAAGTGAATCGAGTTATTATCATGAATTAAAAGATCGCACAATTCTATATTTTCATAAAGCAACTTATGCATCACATATGTATTAGATTTTCCGAAGAACTTAGAAACGTAATCGTCTTCTATCTTTTCTGTAAATGGCTCGCTTATCAAATCCTTTGACAACACCTGTTTAATACTATCTTTACAGTCGCTATTTAGTTGATCAATAAAACTTTCCTTTACGCGATACCATTCTGCTGCAAGGTAAAAATACACATTACCTTCGTACATTATTTCACCATTTAAATGCTCATAAAGCGTTCCCACTGTTAGTGCCTCTCCCATATTATCCAAAGTTTCTATTTTGATATCTAGAAACGAGTAAATAAACTCCTCCAAGCTATCATCGACCATAAAGCCATCTTTTTTTACAACATATAGAATGCTAGAAAAAGTAAATCTGTGCGAGGTTGATGATATATTCGTGCGTCCTCTTGTTGCAACATATTCATTTGCATCATAAAACTCCTCATAATTTTTGTGACAAAAGTCAAAATCCAGTTCCTCTTTTTTAACATATTTATTATAAATCTGACTTTTAAATTCAAGTTCAAGTTTAGTTCTAAGCTCTTGATAAAACAGTTTACGTTTGTCTATATGAATAACATTGTTGAGGGTGAAGTTCGGCTCTTTTCTTGTCTCGAAAAGCCAATCTATTCTTTCAATGATTTCGAGTAGTTTTTTAAAACTAATACGTTTGTTTATTTGAAATGATGAGTGAGCAATGCAATTGGCAGTCTTTCTTGAAAGGTCGGATTTCGAAAACTTAAATATTTTCGATAAAATCTCTTTATTCAATACAGCCTTAACTTGATTGTATATTTTCCCGAATTGGTCTTCGTCAGTTAATCGCTGATCATCCTTATAAATACGAGATTGCCCTAAAATATTACCAATAAAAGACCTGTCCTTGAGACTATTGATAACTTTTTCGTCTTTTTTTATTAATCGAGTTAGAACTTCTGTCCCCAAGTTCATTACACTAAATCTATCTAATACCATATTCCCTGTTCCACCAGATATAGCATAGATATTTTCTTTAAACCCAATGAAGGCTAGAAATGTCGAATAGATATTGTACGACTTAAGTATTTCCTCATCTTTTGCAATGATTTCATTAAAAAACCCTAACCAACGAGGTGGGTTTGTTTTGGTCGCATGATAAATTCGAATGTCAAATCCTGGATATTCTTCAGTCATTTTTTGGATAGAAAACTTTGAAGTATTGTTTTCTTCATTCTTATTTATTTCTTGGACAATGACATCTGTAACATCATTAAATGATGAATTTCCAAAACGATATAAATCAATTTGGCGAATGCTAATTTGCATTTTACTGTTGTCTGACATTAATTTCAGGATAAAAGTTAACTGATAAAATCACAAGTGTGCGTCGGAATGAATCCGGTGAAAGACAAATTGGTTAGATACGGATCTCCAAAAACAATAACGCAGAGATTCATTCAAATATAAAAACATTCCCCCACCAAACAAATTATTATTACGGCCTTTAAATCTTTGGTCTCTCCTACCCGACAGGTATTCGGCAGCTGACGGGTACCAGGAACTTATACCTTACACAGCTATTCCATATCCATCATACGCTTCTTTATAGTCTCTTCCAGTTTCTTCTGTACATCCAGCTGTTCCTGCAGCGCTGCTATAAGCTGCGTTTTTTTCATGATTGCCGGCCGGTTAAATTTTTCCAGCTGCTGCTGCAGGTATAGTTTTTTTACATACAATTTTGCGATCCTGGCCCGGTATCGTTTGCGAAGTGTTGGATGTTCCTTATATAGCTTCCGGTAAACCTTTAGCCTGGCCTTTAATAAAATAAGCTGCGTTTTTAAATCCAATGCCCGGCCGGGGGCCGCAGCTTTATCCAGTTCCAGCACCTCCTGGCGCATCCGGGTGAGCGCCTGTTTTTGCTCCAGGGTAAGCAATAATTCCCGGCAGGCATCAATAGGAGTAGCCGGCTGTTTGCCATTGTTGTATAGCCGTTCCCTTAAACGTTCACCCGTAGCTTGTAATTCCGCAGCAGAAAGTACTGATTCATAATACTTTCCCGTGACGATATTTAACTTACCCGGTTTTTGATGCCGGGTGGAGAACTGCACCCGGTTATAAGGCGGACGGATGATGGCAACGCCGGGCCTTTTTTTGCGTGGAATAGCGGCTGGTGGCGGCATACGGCGGGCAATAGCTGTTAGCTTTTGCAGGTATTCTATCGCCCTGGGCGGCAGGCGCCGGCTGCCGCGTTCGGCCATAGCAATAGAAGCCCTGGAGATGCCCAGGGTATCGGCCAGCTGCTGCTGGGTGATGCCGAGATCGGTGCGGAGAAAGGCCAT
>JACMKX010000112.1 GCA_014379905.1 Ferruginibacter sp.
ATGATTACCTTTAAGCCCTCAAATTTTAAACCAAGCACAAATACCTTTGAAGTTCATAGATTTTAATTTCGATAGCCGCCTGCAGGAAGGGATAGAAGCATCCAATTACGAAAATGCCACACCTATCCAGGAGCAGGTAATCCCGCATATTTTAGCCGATAAAGATGTGATAGCATTTGCTCAAACCGGAACGGGCAAAACAGCTGCTTTTTTACTCCCCCTTATCAACCAGATGCTTACCCGGGGAACCGACCCTCACGGTATCAACTGCCTGGTAATTGTACCTACCAGGGAACTCGCTGTGCAGATTGCCCAGCACCTGGAGGGCTTATCCTATTTCACTTCTGTAAGTTCCATTGCTGTATATGGCGGTGGCGATGGCAATAGTTTTGTACAGGAGAAAAAAGCCCTGAGCATGGGTGCTGATTTTGTGATATGCACGCCGGGCAAAATGATGGCTCATATAAAGATGGGTTATGTAAAAATGGACAGCCTGCAATACCTGGTGCTCGATGAAGCCGACCGTATGCTGGACATGGGTTTTTACGACGACATCATGTTCATCATTGATCACCTTCCAAAAAAACGCCAGAACTTATTGTTTAGTGCTACCATGCCGCCCAAGATCAAAACGATGGCCAACAGGATACTGCATCAGCCGGTAGAGATCAGCATCGCCATGAGTAAGCCGCCCGAAAAAATTGTGCAGCAGGCCTACATGGTGTACGATGAACAAAAAATTCCTTTGATACAACACATGCTGCAGGAAAAACAATATCGGTCTGTACTCATTTTCTGCAGCAGCAAACTCAGTGTAAAACAATTAACCCGCGACCTGCAAAAAAAAGGCATCAAAGCCGGTGAAATTCACAGTGACCTGGAGCAGGACAACCGGGAAGAAATTTTAATACAATACAAAAGTGGCCGCCTGCCTGTGCTGGTTGCCACCGATATTTTAAGCCGTGGTATCGACATTGATAATATTGACCTTGTAATAAATTTTGATGTACCACACGATGGAGAGGATTATGTGCATCGCATTGGCCGTACCGCCCGTGCCGCCGCAGAAGGAAGTGCCTACACACTGGTAAGTGTAAAAGATCAACGTAAATTTCATACAATAGAAAAGCTGATTGGTAAAGATGTTACCAAGATAATTATACCCGAACATTTGGGCGAACAGCCTGCCTATACTCCTGCAGCCGGAAGAAACTTTGGAGGCGGAGGTTCCGGAGCTGGTGGAAAGAAGAAATATTTTAATAATAATAGAGGAAGCAGGCATAAATAAATCAGCCGTATATATTTATTGCCAGGAAATTCACCTTTTTCCCGGATCGGTCTTACCAGGATTTTTATAATTTAGAAGCTGAATCATTGCTTTCTATGAAGAATTTCCTTTACACTATCATATTACTCGGTGCCATCCAGGGAATTATCACCTCTTGCCTGTTGTATTGGTCGCGGAAACATACACTATCCACCCGCTTATTGGCGATCATTATAGCCCTGATCACCTTGCCGGGCATCCATATTTATTTTCATTATAAAGGCTGGTTTGACATAAACGCATTTGTATTGTTTATACATGATATATTGCCACTCGTAGTGCTCATGCCACTTGGACCCCTGATCTTTTTTTATATACGCTCTTTACTTGAACCCGATTTTAAACCCGGCAGGAAAGAAAACCTGCATTTTCTACCTGTCATCATTGACCTGCTGCCTAAGCTGGTGGCATTGATTTTTTACATAGGAAAAACGGCCGGCTGGTCCCCGCTAAGCCGCGACAGGCTTGCCGTTCTGATAGATACTTACAGTCAGTACGCAGATCTGCCCCGCTGGATATCAATGACCGTTTATATACTCTTATCCATACGCTTATTGCGGGAGCATCGCCAAAACCAGCAGGGATTAGCAGGTTACAACAGCCATCTTATGAACTGGCTTCAATTATTCACCTATTTGTTCCTGGCATTTCAAGGCGTCTGGCTGCTCTACCTTATACCTTATGTTATTCCCGTTTATTCAGAATGGTTATTGAATACCGTTGACTGGTTCCCGGTTTATATTCCTTTGTCGGTTCTTATTTATTGGCTGGGCATTAAAGGTTGGCTTATGGCGCAAACAATGAATTATCAAGGAAAAAAAGCAAAGTTGCCGCTGTGGCCCAAAGAATCGGTAAGCGATGCTTTTGCTTTGTTGCAGCAATGCATGGAACGAGACCTGTTATATCTTAATCCTGAACTTAATCTCGATAAACTGTCGCAACATAGCGGGCTTAGTCCCAAAAATATTTCAGCAGTGCTGAATCAATATAAGGATACAAATTTTAATCATTTCATTAACGGGTATCGTGTAGAAGCATTTAAGCATCGGCTTTCCATGCCCGGGATGGAGCATCTTACTATCGCCGGCATTGCAATGGAATGTGGTTTTAATTCACCCGCAACTTTTCAGCGAACGTTTAAGCAGTACACCGGACTTTCTCCCACAGCTTTCCGAAAAACGTTGTTACCGGCCAGCAAAATATGACCATAGTTTTATGGCTCCGTAACGTTATTGCCGGCAACAGCGTATATAAACAATGCTCAAATCCGGATTTGAGCAACTCATTTTTTGACCAA
>JACMKX010000113.1 GCA_014379905.1 Ferruginibacter sp.
AAAAAATTTGGCGCACCGCAGGTTACCAAAGATGGTGTTACAGTAGCAAAAGAAATTGAACTGGAAGACCCCATTGAAAATATGGGTGCTCAAATGGTAAAGGAAGTGGCTTCTAAAACCGCAGACATTGCGGGTGATGGTACCACAACCGCAACTGTGTTAGCGCAGGCTATCATTAGCGAAGGACTTAAAATGGTAGCTGCGGGTGCAAACCCAATGGACCTGAAACGTGGTATAGACAAGGCTGTTAGCTTGGTAGTTGAAAACCTGCGTGGTCAAAGCCAGACGGTTGGTAACGACAGCAAAAAAATTCAACAGGTGGCAACTATTTCTGCCAACAATGATGAAACAATCGGTAAGCTGATTGCAGAAGCGTTTGTAAAAGTGGGTAAAGAAGGTGTGATCACTGTTGAAGAAGCAAAAGGAACCGATACAACGGTTGACATTGTAGAAGGTATGCAATTCGATCGTGGATACGTATCTCCCTACTTTGTAACCAACAGCGAAAAAATGCAGGCGGAATTGCAGAATCCTTACATTCTTATCTATGATAAGAAAATTTCTGCCATGAAAGATATTCTTCCTGTACTGGAAGCAGTTGCTAAAAGTGGCCGTCCTTTGCTGATCATTTCAGAAGACCTGGAAGGTGAAGCACTGGCAACACTGGTAGTAAACAAATTACGTGGTACAATTAAAGTGGCAGCTGTTAAGGCGCCTGGCTTTGGTGATCGTCGTAAGGAGATGCTGACAGATATCGCTATCTTAACAGGTGGTGAAGTGGTGAGTGAAGAAATGGGCAGCAAACTCGAAGATGTTCAGATCACTACATTAGGCCAGGCTTCTTCTGTTACTATTGATAAAGACAACACAACTATCGTTGGTGGTAAAGGTGCTAAAAAAGAGATTACCGGAAGGGTAAATCAAATTAAAGCACAGGTAGAAAATACGACCAGCGATTACGATAAAGAAAAATTACAGGAACGCCTGGCTAAATTAGCCGGTGGTGTAGCCGTATTGTATGTAGGTGCTGCTACCGAAGTAGAAATGAAAGAAAAGAAAGACAGGGTAGATGATGCATTACACGCAACCCGCGCTGCTGTGGAAGAAGGCATTGTACCAGGTGGTGGTGTTGCTTATATCCGTGCCATTGAAAGCCTGGATCCTAAAGTAAAAGGCCAGATAGCAGATGAGCAAACAGGTATGGCAATTGTTCGCCGTGCACTGGAAGAACCAGTTCGCACGCTGACTTCCAACGCAGGTATCGATGGTTCTATCGTTATCCAGAAAATTAAAGAAGGCAAAGGCGACTTTGGTTTCAATGCAAGAACCGAAGTGTACGAAAACCTGTTTAAGGCAGGTGTTATCGATCCAACTAAAGTTAGCCGTGTTGCATTGGAAAATGCCGCTTCTATTGCAGGTATGTTGTTAACCACAGAATGTGTGATTGCCGATAAACCAAAAGACGAAGCACCGCATAGCCATGGCGCACCTGATATGGGTGGAATGGGGTATTAGTAGAAATGTTTTTAGATATGGAGAACCCGCTGCGAAAGTAGCGGGTTCCCTGTTTAAAGTAGGCTCATGAGTTAACCAGTTGACCAGTTTAGCAATATAATTAACTCCTGAAATCTTTGATTTAACAGTTGTGAACACTAATTTTGTGAACACTTCCATTGTTCACACATCAACTGTTCACATGAAAAAACTACAAAAGGATATTCTTCCGGTCAGCCAGCGAAGCCAGGCAGCTTACCTGGGTGTTTCGCATTCCCTGCTAAGCATGACCAGTTCCGGGAGGTCGGGGCGAACCTTGGGAACTGTAGCTTCAGCCAAACTTTTGGCGCTTATACAGGCGCACCTTCAGCCAGTAAAACCAGGCAATGGCCCTGCTTTCAAAAAATTACAGAAAGACCTGGACATAAACGGCAACAAGCTTGCGAAAAAAATGTTGCGGGAAGCTGATTATTCAAATATGAAAGCCCTGAGGTTACAAAACAGGCTGGATTCGATGAAGGAAAAGTACCGGGAAGATACCAGCTGGCTTCAAACAATAGAGCTGATGATGTCCGATCTTCCAACAGGAAGAGTGTCATCGGGTGACCGTACCTGGCTTGCATACCAGCAGGCTATAACGACAGAACGGCTAAAACGGAACAGCATTACGGCGCAGGCGGAAATGCTGCTGGCAATTGAAATGGAGAAGGCGAAGGAGCGGGTGTATAGGGAGGTGAGGGAAGAATTAATAGAGAAGATGGGATAGGGCTTTTAACTGTCGGAGCAAGTTAACCGCATTAGCCCCGGCTGGTTAAGTTATTTTATGATAGAGTCATTTGAATATATGATAGAATCATTTCAATATTTACCCAAGCAATAAATCTAATGGACAATTTTTCAAATTCAGTACTCAAAGACTTGGTTTATCATTTTCCTGAATTGCAGAGCAAACATAATCCGGCTTCCGATTTTTTGGAGCTTGTAATTAGCCCGGAAAATAATTAGAATTTCGGAGGATTAGTAATTCAGACTACAGCTAACACAGAGATTTGGATAAGAAATTATCAAAAAAATGCTGCTTACTTCGTGGAAACAACTGGAGAATTAATAAAGCTTATAGAAGGAATATTCAGGGATGAAATTTTATGGGTAATCGGTTTTAATAATATAAATTGGTTTGAGACAACCCTAGTAAAGGATATTGCAGATATTGAAACGAAAAGCGGTATAACATATAATATTATTTCATGGAGTGGTAAGTCTGAAAGAATCTTTAAAGTTGACTAGCATCACTGCATCCACAACATTCATAAATTTAGCCGTACCATTAGCCAGCAGATGCAAAAAATTACAGAAAGAAAAGTTTTGACATAGATACCTCCAATGCCTTTGAAATTTCATATAAAGAGTAAAGGGCCGGTGCCACCTTTCCATTTTCGATACGCTCTATCGATTGCCGGTCTTTATTACAGGCACGTGCAAGACCTGCCTGGCTCCATTTCTTTTGAGTTCTCAGTTCAATAATTCGCTGACCAATCTTTTTCTGAAGTTCTTCTTTATTCACAACCCAAAATGAGTTTTTTATTTTAAAAAAATGTCATCACAACTGTTGACGATTGAAAAACTGAGAAAACAAAAAGTATATACAAAATTTCAAAAGAGAAAGTATGACTATATATCTATCCCGGAAATTCGCCTGGAAGGTAAATGGCTGGAAAAGCCTGGTTTTACACAAGGGGAAAAGATCGTTATACAGCAGGAAATAAATAAGTTGACAATTATGGTATTGAAGTAGGGTAGGTAAGTCTAGTATTTAATCCTGGTCAGGATTTTAAAACCCTGGCTGGGATTGATCGAACAGGCTTAATATTTGTTGTGAATTAGTCCTACCCCCTAAAGAGAAAAAATATGGATATTTCAGCCAATGCAGATACGCACAATGATCATATCATTACAACTATTCGTGACGTAAATGCCAGTACTCACTTTGTCTTCAAAGCCTGGGCAGATCCTGTGCATCTGCGCAACTGGTGGGGCCCCAAAGGTTTTACCAATACCTTCAACGACTTCGACCTGCGCCCGGGTGGGCACTGGAGCTTTGTAATGCACGGGCCGGATGGAGGAAACTATGCCAATGAATCTATCTTCCTGGAAATACAGGAACCATCTCTTATTTCATTTGATCATGTTTCGCCACCGGTATTTAAAGTAATCGCCACATTTGAACCGCTCACCGAAAGTACCACCAGGATAACCTATCGCATGCTATTCCGCACAGCGGAAGAGCTGCAAAAAATCGAAAAGATGGCTCCCGAAAAAAATGAAGAATTGTTTGACCGGCTGGAAAACGAACTGATACAGATGAAGCAGGATGGAAACGATGTTGCGGTAAACCAGTTTGACTGACGACCGGGTCAGGACCGAATGTCAGACCTGGCAAAGCAATCCACCGGAACTATAATTCCCTATTTCATAAATGCAACAAAGTTGCATTTATGAAATACATTCCTACCTTCGCTGTATGACAGACAAAAATTTTGAAGTAATCATCATAGGAGGGAGCTACGCCGGGTTATCTGCAGCCATGGCGCTTGGGCGCTCCCTGCGAAAAGTATTAATTATAGATAGTGGCAACCCCTGCAATAAACAAACGCCCCATGCTCACAACTTCATTACCCATGATGGGGAAACGCCGGCGGCGATTATTCTAAAAGCGAAAACGCAACTCGCTCAATACAACACCGTGCAATTTCATGTTGGTTTAGCTATTGAAGGAACAAGAAACGAAAATGATTACAGCATCACAACCGAAGCAGGAGATACCTTTCACGGCACAAAATTATTGTTCGCTACCGGGGTAACAGATGAATTGCCTGCTATTCCGGGCTTTGCAGAATGCTGGGGTATTTCGGTACTGCACTGCCCTTATTGTCATGGTTACGAAGTAAAGGATCAACGCATGGCTGTTATAGCAAACGGAGATATTGGCTTTGAATTCTGTAAACTCATCAGCAACTTGACAAAGCAACTAACCTTACTTACCAATGGTAAATCATTGCTGACAGAAGTGCAAATAAAAAAAATACGGGAACATGATATTGAGCTTATAGAAAAAGAGATCCATTCAATTGGTCATGTAAATGGTTACCTCAATAAAGTTACCTTTACTGATAACTCTATTGTACCATTATCGGCAATTTTTTCGAGAGCAGCATTTAGACAACATTGCCACCTCCCTGCGAAACTTGGTTGCGCTATCACCGATACAGGATATATACAAATTGATGATTTTCATAAAACGACGATACCCGGCGTCTTTGCAGCAGGCGACAACATCACTATGTTTCGTTCTGTGGCAACAGCTGTGGCGGCAGGCAACAAAGCGGGTGCAGTAATAAATAAAGAATTTATTGATGATCATTTTTGATGAACGAATCGATAACGGTTTTAGCGCCGGTCTGTTCATGGTTTAAAGATTGATTTTACACATTGTGTAAAAGTTTTTTAAATTTATATTGGGGCTTTTGTAAGCCATATACTACAAGCCGCATTCCTGCTATATTACAGGCAAACAGGAGATTTTGTTTTTCTTAAAATTTTTAATATTTGTAAACACTTTTGATTCAATTGCTACCTATTTCACTTACAAAAATTAACGAAAGCGACTAAGAATAGTTACAGGCATGGTATGGTTGTTGGCAAATGCGTTCAGTAATTAAGCGATGCAATAACTTTAGCAAATTGGTGTTTCTCTTTATAGAATCATCCAAAAAAACAAACCGATATCCAATGTTGAAAAACCTCTTAATGGTTTTTCTGCTCCTCGTGGGCGGAAGAGCCGGCTTTGCACAATGCAGTGCAGCCGCACCTGTTACGCACTATCTTACACAAACGCAACCCGGAGAAATTTACAGGCCCAACGGCGCCAACTGGAAAGGCGGGGACACCATCAGGATCACCGGAATCAATTATTCTGTAATAGAATTTTACAATGTGGGTGGCGATGCCTGCCGTGACCTGGTTATCATGCCCCAAACAAGATTGACAACGCCGGCCTTTCGTTTTAAAGGTAACTGTCATAACATTAAAGTATGGGGCGGACCTGACAGGTATGGTATTAAGATCCAGGGGGGAGCACTTTCTATCAATAAAAGTCATCACATAACAGCTGA
The DNA here is from genome assembly GCA_014379905.1 of Ferruginibacter sp. GTDB lineage: Bacteria > Bacteroidota > Bacteroidia > Chitinophagales > Chitinophagaceae > Ferruginibacter. The sequence goes on from JACMKX010000113.1 coordinate 5,667, forward strand.
TAATATTGAGATCAGCGGTGGCTCTATCGGTGTTTATTGCAAACAGGATTATGATGCCGCAGATCCTGAAACATGGCAGCCCGGCTACCTGATGAATAAAATTAAACTCACCAACCTTTGGATACATGATATCAACGGCGAGGGAATGTATGTAGGACATACTTCTCCAAATGGTATTGTATACAATGGAGTAAACCGTATACCCATCCGGCTCGATAGCGTTGAGATAAGCAATTGCCTGGTAGAAAGAACGCAGTGGGATGGCATCCAGTTATCCAACGCAAGAAACGGCTGTAAAATTTTCAATAACATTGTAAGAGATTATGGTACGATTAACTTAAGCAGCCAGCAGGCCGGAATTATTTTAGGCAGTAATACCAATGCTGATGTATACGGCAATAAAATAAGCAGGGGTACAGGTAATGGCATTGAACTATTTGGTTACGGTGTGATCAATTGTTATAATAATGTGCTTGACAGTTGCGGCTGGGATGGAACTGCAGGCGGCCAGCAATCGCTTTATGCAAGCGATTACCTGACGCCATCAGAAAATAATCCTAAGCAAACTGTGAGGATATATGGTAACAGTATCATCCAACCAAAAACTTCGGGAGCCATTTTTGTAACAGGTTATGCCAACAATTCTTTTCCATCGCTGGTAGAAAATAATAAAATATGTCTGGCTTCGCCTCCGGCCAACTGGCTGGCTGTTTACATAAAAATATATACCGCCGGCAGTACGGTAAGAAATAATGTGATCCTCTGCGAGTCAGCGATACTATTACCTGTAAAATTCATTTCGCTGGCGGCCGTTAAAAAATCTGACAAGACTTACGAAGTAACTTTTGAAGTGGAAGAAGATACCAATATCGGTCACTACGAAATAATAGTGGCAGAACCTTCCGGCGAAAAGCGCTTACTTAAGATCGTGATGCCTGACGGCCATGTACAGGGCCGTAAAAAATATACACAGACCATCCTGTTATAAATTTCATTTTATTAAAATTCCAAAATCCTTTTATCCTAATGTTGAAAAAAAATACCACTAAATTAATGCTGCTGGCAGCATTGATTGTAACCGTTGGCACTTCCTGCAAAAAAGAAGAAGTGCTGGCACCTGCTGATCCAGCTACGGATACTTCTAAAACAGTAATTTTTATAAGGGCTGTTGATAAAGATAGTTCTGTAGTAGAATCTCAACAATTGTTGTTGCGATAATAAAAGACAATATAAACGCAGAGAGCAGGAGGTAAGGAGCATTCGCGGAGATTATCTCTGTAAATCTCCTGGTTCTTCTTTCTCTGCGCTTAATGCAACCTCATTTCAACGCCTTCATTATTGGAAGGCATTTTCGTAGATGTATCAATAATTTTGTTCATCCATCGCATTTTACAAAGCCCCGTGCTATAAAATATTGTGCTGCACAATAAGTAAGCATGATAAAAAAAGAAGCGTAGGGGAAAGGGGCATTGAATTTATCAAGGGCCAGTAAACTATCCGATATCACAAAAAACAAAGCGCCGGTTACAAATAAAGTTCCTGCAGCATGGTTCACCCTACTGTAAATATGAATGCTGGCTGATAACATACTGCAAATGATAAATGCATACAGCATTACGGGTATTTGCAAAGCTCCCAGTTTTGGAAAAAGAAAGTATACAAGTCCAATTCCATAAACAACAACTACGATGATTATCCATGGGCGCTTTTTTAAAAGAGAGGGCTGCACTGGTTTTAAACCCAGGAAATAGATGATGTATAAAATATGGGTGATGAGAAAGCTTATTAACCCGGCAATAAAGTACAGCGGGTTTTTATAATCAAATAATAAAAAACCATCTCCTGCAAAAGAAAATAAGATAGCTATAAGGATGATGGTTCTTCCTTTACCCGGGGCACTGCTGCCATATACAGCCAGGGCCAGTAAAGGCATTAGTAATAGTTTTGTAATAAAGCGGCCTTCCTCAATGCCAAATAAAATGGCTGCAAGATGAGTAATGGCAACCAGCAAAAAAGCAGTAAAACCGTATTGTTTTACAATTGATTTCATGCCCGGTTATAGTTCTACATAAGGTTGGCCACCAAAAAACCTGCGTAAGGAATCTTTTGCTCTCATGGTATCTGCCACCGGCCCTGTGAATGGCATGGATAATTTAAAATTCGAAGCATCCACCGGAATGATCAAAAGCTTATGGCCATAACTGCTCAGCCTATCGAAAGCCTTTTGTGCAGCCATGCGGGTTGAATATTCCTTGATGACAACTTTAAAAGAGTAGCCATCGTTGGCAGGTACCGGCTTTGTTACAGCTGTATCGTTTTGCAATAAGGAATCTATGGTTGCAGGAGGTATACTATCGCTTAAAGAATTGGTATCGTTGGCAGATACGGGTTGTTCTGAAACAGGTTTTTCTTTTTCCTTTGTGAGGAAATAATAAAGTGCAGCTGCAGTGGATAAAGCGAAGATGATTAATATACCAAACATCCATCCTTTTTTTGAAGAAACTTTTTTTGCAGGCGAAGAAAAACTGATCTCGTCATGCAACTTTTCTTTTACAACTGCATGAGGCGTTTCTGTTTTGCTGTTAATATTCCCTCCCTGGATAAAATCAAAATCTCCCTGCTGATTTTTTTGTAAAATACCTAATCCTTCTATTGGCAAAGGTTTACCGATATTTAAAAACTGGCGGGTGAGAATCGTATAAGACTCAAGGTCGGAAGCAGCGAGCGGTCTTATTTTACCGCTTTGTTCTACTATATAGTCTATCAACCCTTCATCTGCAGCAGTCTTCCGGCTAAATTGAAAAATGATGGCACCTTCGGGTAAACTGGTGTCTTTATCGCCTTCGGATGGAAGGATAACATCAGGAGCTATAATAAAGCTGCCTATATCCTGGATATTAACGGTTTTGTTTTTGTATAAATACCGGACAAGTAGTTGTTCTACTTTCATTGGGGTTATTTTAAGATCAACAAACCTACCTATAAATAAGAATATAGCCAAGCAAACCCTTCTTTAGTAGTGTATAAGTTTGAAAAAGCTTTCAGCCTGCCTGCCCCGCAAATGCGTGGGAGCTTGTAGAAGGCGAAGTTGAAAACAAGTATAGACCGGTTTCGACAGGCCCAACCCGACAACTATTTGAAATAATCATTTCAAACTGATACACTACCCCTTCTTTTGCATTAATTTTGCAGCATGTTAACCCAAAAAGAACTTTCCTTTATTGATTACTGGGAAAAAGAGAAGGACATACAAAGTAGATTTTCCAGTAAATTATTAGGTGGTTTACCTATGGCTACTATGTTTGGGATGCCTGTTATATTATTTATTTTGGTAGTGTATCTGTGGTTCCCGGATTGGTATATGAAAATTTCGGGTACCAGTGCCGGTTCGTTTATTATGGTGGTTGTAGCCGTGTTGATCTCCATACTTTTTTTCTCTTATTTTCGCATGCATTTCAAATGGGAAATGAATGAGCAACTCTATACAGAACTTAAAATAAAACAACAAAGAGAGCAAGCAGCAAAATTATAAATATGTTGCTCTTACATAAAATTGATAATCTATGAAGAAAATTTTTGTGCTGTCCTGCGTGGCAGTAAGCATCATTGTCGCCTCCTGCAAAAAAGAAGATGATTGTCCGTACAGGGATTCAAACGTTAGTGCCCCACAGGTTGAGCGAGATTCCTTAACATCTTACCTTAATAATAATGGGATAGCTTTTAATGAACATCCCAGCGGTGTATTTTATAATGTTGCTGTGCCTGGTTCAGGAGATTCTGCTACTATCTGTTCGAGACTGGTGGTTAAATACCGCGGAACTTATATTCCTTCAGGGGTTGAATTTGATGCAACGCTTCCCAATACTACTGCTGCATTCCAGTTAGGAAGAGTAATCACCGGCTGGCAGAAATCGCTGGGTCTTATAAGGCAGGGAGGAAAGATAACCCTTTATATTCCGCCTACACTTGCATATGGCCCTAATAATGTGCTTGACCAGAACGGACAGGTGGTTATACCGGGAAACTCTTATATGAAATTTGATGTGGAGCTGGTAGACGTTCAATAATAACGTCAATTAAATTTACCTTTGGCTTTGATTGTTCAAAGCCTTTTTTTTAAACCAACTATTTTGAGTCACGAAGCCATTTCCGTTTTTGATATGTTTAAAATTGGGGTAGGTCCCAGTAGCAGCCATACACTTGGCCCCTGGAGAGCGGCTCAATTTTTTACGCAATCACTGGAGAAAAAAAATATACTCGATGAAGTAATAAGACTGGAGATACTATTGTACGGTTCCCTGGCTAAAACAGGTGTGGGGCATGGTACAGATATAGCAGTGCAGTTAGGTTTAAGTGGCGATGACCCGGTAACATTTGACGTAAATAACATCACTGCAAAGATCAACGATATAAAGGCAATGAAAAAATTGCTACTATCCGGGCGGCACGAAATTGATTTTGATCCTGCAGAAGACATAGAATTCTTAATGAGTGAATCATTGCCTTTTCACCCCAATGCCCTGACTTTTTTAGTTGAATTAAAAAATGGAGATACCATTGCAGAAACATATTATTCTGTTGGCGGAGGTTTTGTACAGCAGGAAGGCGAAACGGGTACTGAAAAAAATGAAGTCATTTTACCATTCCCGGTAAATACAGCGCATGACCTGTTGCATTGGTGCCGCAGCACAGGTATGGGTATTCATGAAGTGGTGATAGAAAATGAAGCTGCGTGGAGACAGGAAGCATCAACCAGGGCGGGCTTATTAAATATATGGCGGGTAATGAAAGAGTGTATTTACCGGGGTTGCCATGCAGAAGGTTTTTTACCGGGAGGATTAAATGTAAGGCGCAGGGCCCCGGCCGCCAATAAAAAATTAATGCAGGGAAAGGAGTATCATGATTACAATAGCTGGGCTATAGGCGTAAAAGATGGAGGTCAAAATTTTAATTATATCCTTGATTGGGTAAGTTGTTTTGCCCTGGCTGTAAATGAAGAAAATGCTTCTTTTGGAAGGGTGGTTACTGCACCCACAAACGGCGCAGCAGGAGTTATTCCTGCAGTGCTGCATTACTATATAAGTTTTTGTGAAGGAAGTACGGAGGATAAAATCATCCAGTTTTTAGCAACAGCATCAGAAGTGGGAAGTATTTTTAAAAAAGGAGCTACCATTTCTGCCGCTATGGGTGGCTGCCAGGCAGAGATAGGAGTGAGCAGCGCTATGGCTGCTGCTGCGTTAACAGAATGCATGGGCGGAACGCAGCGCCAGGCATTGATGGCGGCAGAAATTGCCATGGAACATCACCTGGGCATGACGTGTGATCCTATTGGCGGCCTTGTTCAGATTCCCTGTATTGAGAGAAATACAATGGGCGCTATAAAAGCAATCACTGCAAGCCAGCTGGCCTTGCAAAGTGCCCCCGATTTTGCCAAAGTGAGTTTAGATGGTGTTATTAAAACCATGTGGGATACTGCACTGGATATGAACAGCAAATACAAGGAAACTGCTGACGGAGGGCTGGCAGTTAATGTGCCCATTAGTTTAAGTGAATGCTAATATTTTAGCGCAGAGAGAAAGAGAGAAGGAGATTCGCAGAACTGCAGTCTGCTTATCCTCTTCTCTCCGGTAAAAATTAATTGAAGCTCACTTCATCAGCACTTGGCCCGTAACTCCCTGGAATGGGCACATCCAGCAATCTTAAAAATACACCCAACTGTGCCCTGTGATGGATTATTTGCGAAAGCGTGATGCGGATAAAATCGGCCTTCGATGTCTTGCTGTAAATGGTTTCACCGTTCCTTAACACCCATTCTTCATCCAGCGTTTCTTCCTTTGCAGCATTCAACTGCGCCAAAGCGCCGGTATGGTTGGTTTCAAACAAAGCCAGCAATGTTTCCGTAAAGTTTATATCCGGCGCCTGGTATTCATTTTCCGCAAAGTCAAGCTCAGTAGTGTTGAGTACCATCCCTATCCACGACGGTAACTCTGCAATGTGGCCCGCGAGCTGCCGGATGCTCATACTTTTTGGATGCGGTTTCCAATCAAATTTGTCATCGGGAACAATAGCCAGCATTTTACGGGTAGTAACAGCTTCATTGTTTGATTCTTTTAAAATTTCCTGTAAACGATTCATAACGGTTTGTTTATTTGTGATTGATAACACAAAGGAACAACCGGGTTGTGACAGCCCTATGTCAGCAGGATTTAAAATATTTTTTAATAAAGGAAGCTAATTTATTTAAGGCGTGCTTTTACAGCGGCCATTACATCAATGATGGTGGCTTTTAACCCCAGGGGTTCAATAATATCAGCGTGTTCGCCAAAGAGCAGGAAGAACCTGGCAAATCCATTGAGGGAAGCAGTAAGGAAAGTCATTTCCACTTTTTCACCCGCTTCTTTTTCAGAAACAAAGCCATTATAATATTTCTGTTCGCCAAAATACTTCATCACTTTTTTATCAACACTGATAATCACTTTTTCTAATTCTCTTTCGTGTTTCATTTTTTCGATGAACGTATTCAATGCGGGGTGTTGCTGCCGGAATTGTGTGGTTGTAGGAGTAACATAACTAATGCGGTCTGTTCTAAAATGCCTGTAATCCTTCCGCAGCCTGCAATAGGCTACCAGGTACCAGTTGTTGGCAGAAAAAAAGATGCCAACAGGTTCTATCATTCGGTTGCTGTATTCCTGGCTGTGATTGGCAAAATAACCAATATCTAAAACTGTTTTGTTTGATATATTTTCAAGAATGATCTGCAGGTGAATATTATTTCCCGGTTTATCGGGCAGGTAGCGATTGTGCACTACTGCAATATGATCATCAATACCATCAACAAAATCTTTTTCTGCAACACGCAACACCGCTTTTATTTTAGTAAGTGCTTCGTCGTAAATTTTGCGGGTAGCCTTGTCAGTGAGTTTGTCTACAATTTTTCCTGCGGTGATGAATGCAGCGGCTTCTTCTTTTGTAAACATAACAGGAGGGAGGCGATAACCTTCCATCAGGCTATAGCCCATGCCTGCTTCGCCAATTACGGGTACGCCGGCTTCATCCAGGGCTTTTATATCACGGTAAACAGTGCGCAGGCTTATTTCAAACCTGTCGGCAATTTCCTGCGCCTTCACTACCCGTTTGGATTGCAGTTGTATGAGGATGGCGGAAACCCGGTCGATGCGGTTCATATTGTTTTATTACACGAATTTTAACGAATTACACGAATAGCCAAGCTGTTAGATGTAAGCCTTTAGCTGTAAGCGGGAACATCGCATATATTCACATTTACTTGTCTATATTCTTTCTCCTGCCGGAATGCTAACTTCCTTATTTCTTATTGAAAATTTCTTATTCCTTATTTATATACCGTACTGCCGCTTTATATCCCTGTCATTCTCTCTTTCTTTGATCGAATTTCTCTTGTCATAATCTTTCTTGCCTTTGCCCAGTCCTATTTCCATTTTGGCCAGGCCTTTTTCGTTGATGAAGATCTTTAGGGGAATAATGCTATAACCTTTCTCCCTGGTTTTGGCTTCGAGTTTTTTAAGCTCTTTTTTATTGAGCAGCAGTTTTCGTTCCTGCATCGGTTCATGGTTGGTGTAGGTGCCATAAGCGTATTCGGAAATGTGAAGGCTCTTTACATAGAGTTCTCCTTTATCAAACAGGCAATAACTGTCGATAAAACTGGCTTTACCGGTGCGGAGTGATTTTATTTCTGTACCCTGCAGCACCAGGCCTGCAATATATGTTTGCTCAAAAAAATATTCGTGGTATGCTTTACGGTTACTGAGTTCCATTGGGGCAAAGATAGGTAATCACTGCCAAGGCGCTAAGGCGCTGTTGGAAGACCCATTAGGTTTTAGTTGGAACGCAGGTTACTATGATTAAGCGGATTTTTATCATTATGTAAATGGTAACGATCAGTGCATTTTCCTGTATAAGAATGACGGTTATTCACCGCTAAGGCGCTAAGACGCTGCTTTGGAAACTTCGGGTTTGATAAAATCACAACGTTGATAATGCTAAGTAAATGAATAGTATGACTAAAAAGAAAGATAGATCTTTTTCTCCCTCATCAGATCATATACTTTTAATCTTGGCTGTAAGGCTAGTTCCGTCAGTGCGAACTGGAAGGCGATATCAGCATAGTTGATCCTATCTTCAATTTTTTCGTTTTTGTACAATAAGGAAACAGAAAAAAGCAACTCTTCCGAAATAGCGTTCTTGCCGGAAACTTCCTTTTGTTCCCATTTTCCCCTGGTACTAAAAAAAAGGTTTTTAATATATTTTTTTGCTGTTTCGGGTATAGGAATTTCAGGAATCTCTATTAATTCAAAATCGAAAATATTTGCACTTGAATCTATCTTAAATACGACATAAAAATAGCAGGAACTACTCAATTCCTCAATAGTTCCTTTTCCTGACTGGTGCTGGCTATCAAAATACTTTTGATAGCCCGATTCCTGGTATCCACGTAAATAGAAACCAGCATCTTTTTGGGCAAAAGATATTGAATAGGCGGTTAATAACATTGGTACCAATAAAAACTTTTTCATAAAAGAGATTTAGCAAAATGCTGTGCCACATCCATTACAGCCTTTAGATAGTTTTAAAATGTGGTATTTATCTTTAGCAAATCACCGCATCTTTTATTCAACATATTACCACTTTATTTATCAACAGTCTTTTAATTTTCCGATAATTGTTTCTAAAAAGCGAGCGTTACCAAGTTTAGATGTCTTGGATCATAATCTTTCAAGCTTGGATGGTGGGGCATAACAAACAATACAAACTCCATATGTTTTTCATAGTCCTTCAATCTTTGATCAATAGACTGGTTAATTTTCAATAAATCAACATCAAAAAAAAGACTACGAGCTGGTTTTTTAGCAAAAAGGTTTTTATTTTCAATAACCCATTTATCTTGTGTACTCCAAAATACTGACTCAATGTATTTCTTTGCCAATTGTGGCAAAATAGCATCAGGCATTTCAATAATTTCAAGATTTGTAACTTTAGCGGTAGAATCAACTTTTAAAACAACTACGCAATAGTAGGAATGTTCCAAATTCGAAATACTTGCTTTTTTCAATTCGTGAAGGCTGCCAAAATAGCGCAGGTAATTTGTTTTCTCATATCCTTTTAAATATATAGCCGAATCATTTTGAGCATAACAGATAAAATAGTTAAAGAGTAACAAAACGCTCAGGGTTAAATACTTTTTCATAAATTTTCACTTTAACAAAATATAGTTCCAAACCCGGCAACCGCATTTCTGTATTTTTCAGCCGCAGAAATAGCTTGATTTAAATTCTGAAAAAAATCTTCTTGTGCAAAATCATCTTATTGCTGGTACCGGGATTTCAGGAATCTCTATTAGTTTAAAATTTACAATATTTTTATTTGAATCCAATCTAAATAAAAAAACCAGCGTCGTTATCAGTTTAGTATCCATATACGTATCGATTTAATTGCACCCACCGCCGTTTTCATCATATACAATTTTGTCAGTTACAATGTCAAATATAATGTGCCTGACATCTTCACATCCATCCAAAATTACAAACGGTTTTTTTAATTCAGATACATTTTGAAAGTATGTTTTCTTAAACATATCAACAACCAGTGATTTTCTGCCTTTGATTAATTTAGTACTATATTGTCTGTAAAAATCACTATAGAAACTAACCGTTTTTGTTTTAAGAACTGACTCAAAGCATTGAATATCTTTGATGTTCGGATTCATATAATCCTTGCTCTTGAATAATAATGCATTTAATATATAGCCTTCTACATTCTTATCTGAGTAATGACTTTGACTCTTCGAGACAAAAAAATGAAAGCTTAGAAGTGTAAATAAAAATAGATATTTCATAACTGCTTATTTTAATTTAAGGACATCCCCCCGCATTTTGCTGTTGCTGGATATAGGTATAGTACTGTGCACTTAAAGTTGGATTTAACGATTGGAAATTGGTCCAGGCTGCTGAACCATCTAGCCCTCCCCAGGTCAGAGCTTCATATTGCCAATCTAAGTGAGAATTACCTGTACTCACATCAAATTCGATTAGTCCTGCTTTAATTCTAGCTCGGTACCAGTCAGCCAAATGGTTATGTAAGGCAGTTCCTATATCAGCTCCCGAAGGTAAACTGTTTTTGTACCTTACCCAATAGTCCCACAAGCCGGGGAATTCTGTCTGTGCATTAATCATATTTGGATTAGGCGGCCAAGCATTTACAGAAATTAATTTCAATAAAACTTCTGCATGTATAGCTTCGTGTAACATTGTTCTGGCCATGGAAATTGGGGTGGCTGTATTGGCATAAGAACTATTAATTCGTATCTGGATTAACTCATTGTTTGCATAAGCGGCAGTCGAACCATTTGCGCTTATATTTTCCAACTTCCATTCCATATGCGCAATGGGCCTACTACCTTTAAATTGCTTTAATATTCTGAACATTGTCCTTGTATTTTTTAAGTTGCTAAAAACGGCATTAGTGCAAGGATTGTTTGTTAATTCACCATAATAAATGAATTCATTCCATGGAATGAATTCTAATTCTTCCATGAAGTTGCCTGAAAAAAGGATAGGCTGCTGCATTAAATAATTGATTACCCATTCTCCAGAAGATAATCCTCCAGTTTCATACAAATAACTTTCGTCACTAAACCAAACATTTTTATAATGCACATGAGTGGAGTAGGAAATGCTTCAGAGTTAAGAGTGAATAATGATATAATTAATACCGATAAATATTTTTGCATTCAGAATAAATTGGCTTAAAAAGAAAGATGGAGCCATCTTTCATTCGTTAGATCGTAATCTTTTAAACGTGCTATTGAAGGCATATACGACAGCAAAAACTCTAAATGTTTGTCAGAATCTTTAAGAGATTCACTAATAGTTTCTTTTTTATTGAACAAGGAAACTGAAAAAAAAAGATTTTTGGCAATGTTTTTATCACTGATAAAGTCACTTTCCTCCCATTTTCCGGCCGTACTAAAAAAAAGATACTTTATGTATTTTTTTGCTACTTCAGGCAAAGGAACTTCAGGCATTTCAATTATTTCGAAATCGCCTATATGATAATTTGAATCTATTCTGAGTCTTACATAGAAATAGTAAGAATGGCCCAAATCCTGAATACTTGCTTTTTTTTGCTGATGTATACTATCAAAATATTTTTCATAATTTTCTTCGTTGCATCCTTTCAAATACGCCCCAGAATCGTTCTGGCAAAATGATTCGAATTTAAGCGCAGTCAGAATTATTATTGAAAATAGATATTTTTTCATAAAATAAAATTTAACAAAATACGGTGCCGTAACCTGCAATAGCGTTTCTATTTGCCGCAGTAATAGCCTGATTTAAATTTTGAAAATATTTTTCCTCTGCAAAAGTATTTTTGGCTGGATTGATTGTATTTGTACCAGGAATTGTATATCCCTCACTTAAACCATCTATTCCAAGAGCAATAGCATCATGTTGATCAATTCCTGGAAATAATTCAGTAAGCGATTGTGCAATTGAAATTGGAAATCTCTCGTCAAACATAAATGTATGCTGCATTAAATTTGTATTTAAAGCAGGCTTTTCTATTGAGACAATTCCATGTGCTAATTCGTGTAAAATTACTGCCGACACCCATTCTTTCGTTGTGGTTTGGAAAAAAGTCGGATTTAGTGCTATCTCTACCTGGTTTGTCCCATCTGCTAAAATAGTGACATTTGTTTGTGCAGGAACTGGCTGGCCATTATTTCCTATTAACAATGTATTAGACACATATTTCACCTTATACTTCTTCAATGTACCTGTTGCATTAAATTGTTGATCAGAGTATGTTCGAAGGATATAAGTTTTATGACCAGCCTCTCCAATATTTTGAATAACTGATAGTAAGCATTGATCCATAATCAGGATCAGTTTGCTCTCTTCCCGTTGTGTGTTTCAAATTTGGTTTCACATATGCCTTTGCTTTATCCCAAACAATTAAACCCGCATTTTTTATAAACTGGTCAACCTGTTTTACACTCATTTTATTTTTTACATCCCTTAATTTACAGAGGGGGTCAATGAACCAGTGTGCTCAAAAAATGACCCTGTATTGGTTTGTTCCGGCCTGCAATTTTCAGTAACAAAATCCTGTTTTTTATAACTCTCCAGGCCACTGGTTACTAAAAATAGAGTACTGATTGCTAAAATGTAAAGTGCTGAAGTGTAAATGTTGGGATAACTGTTTCATAGTTGTTCTGGCAAAGTTAAAGTAAAGGAATAAGATTATATAAGCTGAAGATATACCAAAGACCAGGTTTCTTATAATAAATTTATGTTATGAATTCCACTCTACCGTAGGGTATTCACAGCATTCGCATAAAAAAATCGCCTTGCAAAAACAAGGCGATTTTTCTATGGTTATTTAAAAAGTTTTAAGACCCACAGCTGATACATCCATCCTGCATGGTACAGGTAGCTCCATCAGCAATAGTAGCTTCCACCACATCAGAGGAGGTTGCTGTTATTTCCTGGTGAGGCGTTACAGGTTCTATATCGTTGCTCGCTTGTTTTTCTACAGTGAACTGAACAGCTTGCGTGGCTGCCTGGCTGCGCAGGTAGTACATACCGGTTTTCAATCCTTTTTTCCAGGCGTAAAAATGCATGGAGGTGAGTTTGGAAGTAGTAGGACTATCCACAAATAAATTCAATGACTGGCTTTGACAAATATACGCACCACGGTCAGCAGCCATGTCAATTAAGTTACGTTGCTTTATTTCCCAAACGGTTTTGTACAGTTCTTTAATTTCAGCTGGTATTTCATCAATGTTTTGAACAGAACCATTGGCAGCAATGATCTTGTTTTTCATGTTATTGGTCCACAAACCAAGATTCACCAAGTCTTTCAGCAAATGTTTGTTTACAATAATAAACTCACCACTTAATACACGTCTGGTGTAAATGTTGCTGGTGTATGGTTCAAAACATTCGTTGTTACCAAAGATCTGCGAAGTGGAAGCGGTTGGCATTGGTGCCAGCAATAATGAGTTGCGTACGCCATATTGTTTTACTTCTGCTTTTAATGCAGCCCAATCCCAACGATCGGTTGGTGTAACACCCCACATATCAAACTGGAAAATTCCTTTTGATACGGGTGAACCTTCATAGGTTTGATAAGCACCCAATTCTTTTGCAAGGTCTTTACTCGCCGTCATAGAAGCGAAGTAGATCGTTTCAAAAATATTTTTATTCAGCATTTTTGCCAGCTCACTTTCAAAAGGTAAACGCAGCATTATAAATGCATCGGCCAAACCCTGCACACCCAGGCCAATAGGGCGGTGGCGCATGTTGGAATTCTGAGCTTCTACAACAGGGTAGTAGTTATAGTCAATGATCTTATTAAGGTTTTTGGTAGCCTCGTAAGTGATCTCGTATAATTTATCGTGATCAAATTTTCCGTTGATCACAAATTTTGGTAAAGCGATAGAAGCGAGATTGCATACCGCTACTTCATCAGGACTGGTGTATTCAATGATCTCTGTGCAAAGGTTACTGCTTTTAATGGTACCAAGGTTTTGCTGGTTGCTTTTGCTGTTGGCGGCATCTTTATACAATAAATAGGGTGTACCTGTTTCAATCTGCGATTCAATAATGGCAAACCAAAGATCCTGTGCCTTGATCACTTTTCTTGCTCTTCCTTCTTTTTCATACCTATTGTACAACTTCACAAATTCAGGACCCCAGCAATCGGCCAGGCCTGGTGCTTCGTTGGGGCAAAATAAACTCCATTCGCCATTGGCTTCCACACGCTCCATAAAAAGATCATTCATCCATAAGGCATAAAACAGATCTCTTGCACGCATTTCTTCTTTACCATGATTTTTTCTCAGGTCTAAAAATTCAAATACATCTGCATGCCATGGTTCCAGGTAAATAGCAAAGGCGCCTTTCCGTTTTCCACCGCCCTGGTCAACGTAACGTGCGGTATCATTGTACACACGCAGCATTGGAATGATGCCGTTGCTGGTTCCATTGGTGCCACCAATATAACTTCCGGTTGCACGAATATTATGGATCGCTAAACCAATGCCACCGGCACTTTGAGAGATTTTAGCGGTTTGCTTCAATGTATCATAAATGCCATCAATGCTGTCATCTTTCATGGTCAGCAAAAAACAGGAACTCATTTGTGGTTTTGGTGTACCTGCATTAAACAGGGTAGGAGTAGCGTGGGTAAACCATTTTTCACTCATCATGTGATAAGTTTTGATGGCGCTCTCTATGTCTTCTTTATGAATACCAACAGCCACACGCATGTACATATGTTGCGGGCGCTCTGCAATTTTACCATCCAGCTTTAAGAGGTAGGATTTTTCCAGTGTTTTGAAACCGAAGTAATCAAAACCAAAATCCCTGTCGTAAATAATAGTACTGTCCAGCACCTCAGCATTGTCTTCAATGATCTGGTTGATATCATCGGCCAGTAAAGGCATGTGCCTGCCGGTCTTCGGATCAATATAATCGTACAAAGCCCTCATTGTTTTTGAGAAGCTCTTGGTGGTATTTTTATGAAGGTTACTCACTGCAATCCGGGAGGCTAAAATTGCATAGTCAGGATGCGTGATGGTTAATGATGCCGCAGTTTCTGCAGCAAGGTTATCTAATTCGGTGGTAGGAACACCGGCATAAATACCTTCGATCGTTTTCTTGGCTACATCTATAATGTTCACCATCGGGCTCAGGCTGTAGGAAAGTTTTTCCAAACGAGCTGTCACTTTATCAAATTTTACGGATTCCTGTTTCCCGTTTCTTTTTATTACATACATAGTTTCAATATTAGGTAGTTAGTAAGTTCATTTTAATTGATACTGGATCCTGGTTCCTGGATCCTGGTTGCTAGTATCCAGCATCTAGTATCAAGTAGCTGGTATCCAGTATCAGGTATCGCCTTCTTAAAAGTCTTCCTCCAAAGAAAAACTCTGCGAATCTTTTGTGCCCAACACACCCGCTTTCTGGTAATCGCCCACCCGTTTTTCAAAGAAGTTTGTTTTTCCCTGCAGGGAAATCATTTCCATAAAGTCGAATGGATTGGTAGCGTTGTAAATTTTTGCGTATCCCAGTTCACTTAGCCAACGATCAGCCACAAATTCAATGTACTGTTGCATAAGTACGGCATTCATTCCTATCAGCGATACCGGCAAGGCATCGGTGATAAATTCTTTTTCAATTTCCACTGCATCCCTGATGATGCCCTGCACCTGCGCTTCGGGTAATTTATTTTGCAGCATGCTGTAGAGAAGGCAGGCAAATTCGCAATGCAACCCTTCATCGCGGCTAATGAGTTCATTACTGAATGTCAGTCCAGGCATAAGGCCTCTTTTCTTTAACCAGAAAATAGAGCAGAAGCTGCCGCTGAAGAAGATGCCTTCCACAGCCGCAAATGCTACCAGTCTTTCTGCAAAACTTCCGTTTTCAATCCAGCGCAAAGCCCATTGTGCTTTTTTGTTTACAGCAGGCACGGTATCAATAGCGTGGAATAAACGGTCTTTTTCTTTTGGATCTTTAATATAAGTGTCGATAAGCAAGGCATAAGTTTCAGAATGGATGTTCTCCATCATTATCTGGAAGCCGTAGAAGCACCTGGCTTCGGGCAATTGTACTTCACTCATAAAATTCACTGCCAGGTTTTCATTCACTATTCCATCGCTTGCAGCAAAAAAAGCCAATACATGACTAATAAAATGACGTTCACCATCATTCATTCCTTCCCAGTCTTTTTGGTCAGATCCGAGGTCTATTTCTTCAGCAGTCCAGAAACTGGCTTCATGTTTTTTATATTGTTCCCAGATCTTCGGATAATTGATCGGAAGGATCACGAAACGATCCTTATTCTCCCTTAATAACAATTCTTCACTTTCTGCCATAGCCCAATTTTTTATTTATTCTTTACAACCAGCACTTTAAAACACCTGGTCTAAAATATTTACTTAACAAAAGCGTTGCGGTTCATTTTTGAGGATAAAATTCCCTTCCGCCTCTCAGCAGTTTTTTTAAAATTACCCAATAAAATGTTTTTGATCGGCTGCCAGCTAAGGATGATACATGTAATAAAAACAAGATGCCCTTTGAAGCTGTTCATGGAATACCAGACTTTCAATAACCACTCCCGAAAGCAAATTAAGCAATAGAATTTCTACTGTTAAGAAATTATTATCAACGTTGTGGGGATAACGTTTTGATGCTTTTATGGTAGTGCATTTGCGGTGTAAAACAATATAAAAGCCAGTAATGACGGGCGTTTCACGGGGGTAAAAATTTAAATTCCTTTTGTAGCCTGCATCACAGCCCAAATGGAAATAATGATAATATATAAGAAAAGCGGCTGCATACGGGTATTTCACATTAAGCTGGCGGAAACTGTTTTATCTGTTCATTTAACCGTGAAATCGAGATGACACCTTTTTAAAAAATATGTCATCTCGTTTGAAGGAATAAAAAAAGCCGTCCTGTATATATGGGACGGCTTTTATTTAGTTTTTAAAAGTCATAAGCAGGTTACTTATTCTTTCTTTCAGATCTTTTCGATGAATAATGAAATCAAGGAAGCCATGTTCCAGTAAGAATTCACTGCGCTGGAAACCCTCCGGAAGATCTCTTTTGATGGTTTCTTTAATTACCCTTGGCCCTGCAAAGCCAATGAGTGCATCGGGTTCGCCGCAAATAATATCACCCAGCATGGCAAAGGAGGCAGTGGTACCACCAAAGGTAGGATCCGTGCAAAGAGAAATGTAAGGAACTTTTGCATCCGACATTTGCTTTAACTTGCCACTGGTTTTGGCCAGTTGCATCAGCGAAAAGGCACTTTCCATCATACGGGCACCGCCACTTTTATTGATGATCATAAAAGGGATCTTGTGTTCAATACAATAATCGCAGGCACGGCTTATTTTTTCGCCCATTACACTACCCAGGCTGCCACCAATGAATTCGAAATCCATACAGGCTACTACCAGGTCGAAACTGTTTACTTTGCCGTGAGAAACAGTTATGCTGTCGTGAACATCTGTTTTTTGATAGGTATCTTCCAACCTGTCTTTGTAGGGCTTCAAATCCACAAAACCCAGGTGATCTTTGGAACGAATATTACCAAAGAGCTCTTCGTACTGGTTATCATCAAACAAGATCTCAAAATATTCCTCGCTTCCAATCCGGTGGTGATGATCACACTTGGGACATACAAATTTATTCTCATCAAGCTCTGCAACCGTACAGGTATACTTACAGTTAGGGCATTTTACCCATAGTCCTTCGGGGGCATCTTTTTTATCCTTTGTACTGGTAAGAATTCCTTTTTTTATGCGCTTAAACCAGGAAGATTTGGCTTCTTCACTTACACCATCCTCGCCGGCAAGATTGGCATCAAAATCTTCTTCTTTAATCATTTTAATAACTTTTGGCTTTATGCTATTGATATCAGGTTTTCAACAATCAATAATTATTGATTATTAAGTTTACTCCTGACATACAAAAGCTATATTATGCATTCCTGTTAATACAATTCAAATCATCAAAAGCAACTTCCAGTCTTTTAATAAAGGTTTCTTCTCCTTTGCGCAACCATACCCGTGGATCGTAATGCTTTTTATTAGGTTTATCGTCGCCATCCGGATTGCCCAACTGGGCCTGCAGGTACCCTTCAAATTTTTTATAGTTATCTAAAATTCCTTCCCAGAAAGCCCATTGCAGGTCAGTATCAATATTCATTTTAATAGCACCATATCCAATCGCTTCTCTTATCTGGCTTTGCGGGGAACCACTGCCACCATGAAAAACAAAGTAAACGGGTTTTTTACCTGTGCCTAATTTTTCTTCGATGTACACCTGGCTGTTGTGTAAAATAACGGGGGTTAACTGTACGTTACCCGATTTGTATACACCATGCACATTTCCAAATGCTGCTGCAACCGTAAATAACTTACCAACTTTGCTCAACTCTGTATAAGAATATGCTACGTGTTCAGGCTGGGTATATAATTTTTCATTGTCTACATCGCTGTTATCAACACCATCTTCCTCACCACCTGTAACGCCTAATTCAATTTCAATGCTCATGCCAAGCGGGGCCATGCGTTTGTAAAATTCAACGGAAATAGCTATGTTTTCTTCAATTGGTTCTTCACTCAGGTCCAACATGTGGGAACTATATAAAGGCTGGCCTTTTTCCTTGTAAAACTGTTCGCCTTCATCAATTAGCCCGCTTACCCAGGGCAACCATTTTTTGGCGGCGTGATCTGTATGCAATACAACAGGCACGCCATAATGCCTGGCCACATTGTGAATATGTAAAGCGCCGGAAACACCGCCGGCTATATTGCCTTGTAGTTTATCATTAGGCATTCCCTTGCCGGCCATAAACTGTGCGCCCCCATTGCTGAATTGAATAATTACCGGGGAATTTACATTTGCCGCAGCTTCTAAAGTTGCATTGATTGAATTAGTGCCTATACAGTTTACTGCAGGCATAGCAAACTGGTTGTCTTTTGCATCATTATAAAGTGCTTCCAGTTCTTCGCCGAATAAAACACCGGCTTTGTATTTACCCATAATTAGTTGATTTTTTGTAAAAGTAAGGCAAAGGGTTAAAAGTTCAAGGTTCAAAAAGTTCAAGGTTCAAAAGTTGGAGGTTGAGCAATCCAGGATTGTTCCTGGGGGTGGGTCACCTGTACGGAAAGCGGTTCAGCCGACTGAGTCACCGCAAGCCGGTGGCCCACTCAGCTTCCACCAACCAACTCTTTCCTAAGCTTCAAAAAATAGGCAGGGGAGTGCAGCAGCCTGCTGCCATACCAGCTGAACAATTCTCCATCCACCAGTTTTATGATGCTGCCGGGTAATTGATCCTGGAGAACATCTATATGTTTTTCCTTGAAAGGAAAGGGTTCGCTGCTGAGGAGTAAAATATTGCAACCGCTATTTTTAATATCATCTATCGTAATTTCAGGATATCGAAGTTGACCCGCAAACAGGTTTCTGAAACCAGCTTTGTTCAACATATCATTTATAAAAGTATCGCCGCCAATGGTCATGTAAGGATCTTTCCAGATAAGATAGGTAACAGGTATGGGTTTGGTAGAAAAAGGCGGTTGCGCAAACTTCAATTTTATTTCAGATGAAAGGAGGTTTGCTTTTGATGATGTACCTGTTAAAGTTCCAATATCTGTTATCATTTGGAAGGCATCTTTCAATGTATTTACCTCCGTTATCCATACCGGGAAATGCCGGGCCAACTCCTCCACCTGTTCCCTGGCATTTTCTTCTTTATTGGCAATTATCAGGTCAGGCTGTAATTGTATTATCCGAAGAATATCAATTGTTTTGGTTCCTCCAACTCTAATTTTATTTTCGAACCATTTAGAAGGATAAAGGCAAAATTTTGTGATCCCTAGTGTTTCTTCCTCCAGCCCGAGGCTATACAACAACTCTGTTTGTGAAGGAACCAGGGAAATGATTTTTTTGGCGGAGCCGGTATATGTTGAGGCAGAGGAAAGAATCATACCTAAAATTAAGGCAATATAATTTTAACCGCAGCGAAACAGAGAGGAAATCCAGCCAAGAACTTAAAGCTGGTGCTTACTTAAATACGAAATTCCTGCAATTTGCGTAACTAGAAAAACTCGTGGGATTGGTAAAAAAAAACTTCCACAGGATTTTGCTATGCAAAAAGACTGGGGAAGTTAAATTAGTTGCCAACTTTTACACTCCTTGGTTGGCCTTTCAGGATTGGTTTTACATAATTCCGAGGGGGTTCTATGTAAAAAATATCGTATCCCGGTTTCAGCGTTTGTCTTTCGTCATCATCGCCTTTCGGCATAGACTTTTTAGGATAATTGGGTTGTTGGTTTTCTTTTAGGCCTGGACTGGTTGGTTTTTTCTTAGAAATCTGGACCTTGGTTTCTTATTGATATTGGATATATACGTTTTAAAAAGAAAATAGAAGTTGACTGATATTGAATTTTAATGGTCTTCTTGATTGGATATTGGAAAACTCTTTTTGGTTTATCAGGATTTTTGGACAATGATTGATATTTAATCTCTATCAATCAACTTCTGACACAAAGATGCAGCTGTTTAGGAGCTTAAACAAGAGCGGTATTGCTCTTTTTTAGGTATGAAGTAATTACCGTGCAAATAGTAGATCGACTAGCTTTCCGACAGCAGGTGTACGTGTTTTACCACACGTATAAGTACGATGATGCGGACCAATGCCGGCAAGGAAAGGGACCCGGATCCGGCTGAAAGCCATATAGTTCGTGGTGTTGAGGCAATTAGTAGAAGTTCTATGTCTTTTATTTGATATGGGAGAATGGGAGTAAGATATTACGAATTACCTTAAGGTTTTTGAAATTCGGTTTTCGCCGCGATCATAGAGGCGACTCACTCAACCTTACCTGAAATAGAAAACTTCCACAGGAATTTGCTTTTGCAAATAGGCTGTGGAAGTTAATCAGGTAAACTAAACTTTTACAACTCCGGGTAGGTTTTTCAGGAATTGTCATTTAATTTAAAAATAAGTTTGGCCTGGTTTCAGTTTTAATTTTCGCAGCCTTTAAAGGCTTGCTTTAGGGTAAATGATTCGTGTTTGGTTTTTCTTTCGGACCTGGTTTGCTGGTTTTTCGTCCCTTCACTGTATTGGGCAGCTCAGGGTTTTAGGATTTGGTTTTGGTCTTTTTGTTCTTGCCATCATCGCTTTTTACGGCATAGGCTGGATTCTTGGATGTTGGTTCTTCTACAGGATTCTGGATTCTAAATTGCTATCATCGCCTTTCAGCATAAGCATCGGAAATTGGAATTGGTTCTTGGTCTTTCTAAAGGATAAAATATATTCTTGGTTCGTTCTTTTAAAAAAATTAGAAGTTGACTGATATTGAATTTTAATGGTCTTCTTAATTGGATATTAGAAAAATTCTTAATTCGGTTTATCAGGATCTTTGGACATGATTGATATTTAATCTCTATCAATCAACTTCTGACACAAAGATGCGTCCGTTTGACACGTTAAACAAGAGCGCATTTGCTCTTTTTTAACAATGAAGTAATTACCATCACGTTCGTAGATCGACTTTGTCTGGACTGGGATTCGTACGATTTAGAGATGAGTGGATTTACGATTCCTATAATAAGAAACCTTTATAAAATTTAAATGCTACAGTAGTTAACTGTAGCATTTTCAATTATCTGTATCGTAACGTAAATTAACGACAGTGTTATTTGCTTAAACTCTGTATAATGTCGTATTTGGTGACGATGTGATAAAACCCACTTTCGTCTTTGCTTAAAACCGCCCCGTTTTCTTTGTTAATAAAAGCACTCAATCGTTCTACCGGCGTATCAAAAGCTACCTCGGGGTAGGCTTTTTCCATAACAGAACCAATGCTGGCATCTTTAATGTCGGCATTATTGAGGATCTTATTAAATAGTCCGCTTTCGGAAATAGCACCTGTGTTAGCGCCCCCGGTATCAAACACAGGGATGTTTTCGATATCATACTTTTTCATCAGCTCTATAGCCTCCAATACAGTCTGCTCCGGCTTTACGTTGATCAGTTTTTGTGATCCACGGCCGTTAATCAAGTCTTTAAACGTATTTACCTCCAGGAAACCACGCTGCAACATCCACTCATCGTTGTATACTTTCCCTACGTAACGACTGCCATGATCGTGGAAAATACAAACCACCACATCTTCTTTCGTTAAACCCTCTTTCAGTTGAAACAAGCCCTGCAGGCAACTACCTGCACTATAACCGCAGAACATTCCTTCTTCTTTGGCAATGCGCCGGGCCATTACAGCGCCATCTTTATCAGTAACTTTTGTAAAGGCATCAATGTATTTCATGTCATAGTTCTCCGGCACAAAATCTTCTCCAAAACCCTCACTTATGTAAGGGTATACTTCCTTTTGATCCAGTTCTCCTGTCTCGAAATATTTTTTAAGCAATGAGCCATAACTGTCTATGGCCCAAATTTTTATGTTGGGATTTTTTTCTTTCAAATACATGGCTGTTCCTACAATCGTTCCGCCCGTTCCGGTGGCTACTACCAGGTGGGTTATCTTACCTTCTGTTTGTTCCCAAAGTTCCGGGCCTGTTTGTTCATAGTGTGCAAGCCGGTTGGCCAGGTTATCGTATTGGTTCACATACCAACTGTTGGGAACCTCTGTTGCCAGTCTTTTAGACACCGAATAATAGGAACGCGGATCTTCTGGTTCTACATTGGTGGGGCATACAATTACTTCGGCACCCACGGCTTTTAAGATATCCGCCTTTTCTTTTGATTGTTTATCTGTAGTAGTGAAAATACATTTATACCCTTTTACGCAGGCAGCAAGCGCCAGCCCCATACCGGTATTTCCGCTCGTACCTTCTATAATGGTGCCGCCGGGTTTTATTTTGCCTTCCTGCTCGGCCACTTCCAGCATTTTAAGCGCCATGCGGTCTTTAATGGAATTGCCGGGGTTAAAGTATTCTACTTTAGCAAGAACGGTGCAGGGAAGGTCTTTGGTAATTTTATTGAGTTTGATGAGCGGCGTGTTGCCGATTGTTTCTAAGATGTTGTTGAGCCACATATGGTTTGCTATTTTGCGGGCAAAGGTAAAGGAAGTAGATTAGTAATTAACCGCCAGGGCGCAAAGACGCTGAGTGAGATGTGCGAATTTTCTCTACCGATCGGGCGCAAGTCCCGTAATCTCCCGGACGTCGTTTTGTTGTTTCGCAGCACCGCCAGGTCCCTTTAAAACTATAAACAATGCGGAACAACAAATCAAAAACACCTAAGCGATGTGCGCAGCCTTAAAATCGAACCCGAAACCTTTACCAACCGCTGCAGCCAAACCACCGTTCCCTTTATCTGGCTCAACGGATATGGCTCTACAGGTTAGGGTTCAGCCCCGATCAAAGGGTTATAGTTACCAGCATGAACAAACTGCTCCTTATCCGACCTGCAGAGGAGTAAAATATGTAGCATTTGATTTAAATAAAGGGAAGTTTTTTTTGCCGTTAATGCGTTAAGACGTGTTAATGCCTTAACGGCAATTTATTTATCTATAATCCCCCTGACATTCCTCCCTCTAAAAAATTATAACATAGTCACTATTTCGGTAGTCCGAAACCGGCGTTTATCTAAATAATACAAACTATAAAGTCTTACTTGTATTACTTTATGTAAAGTTTATTTGACATTTAGATATGTTTGCTTATCTTTGCTCAACTAAATAATTACAAATTATGGAACGAACTAAAAAAAATGTAAACCTAAACTCTATCATTTACGCCCTTGTATATGGAGCTACGTATTTGCCGGC
Organism: Ferruginibacter sp.; assembly: GCA_014379905.1. Classification (GTDB taxonomy): domain Bacteria; phylum Bacteroidota; class Bacteroidia; order Chitinophagales; family Chitinophagaceae; genus Ferruginibacter. The sequence goes on from JACMKX010000113.1 coordinate 29,014, forward strand.
AACACTCCTGCTAAAATATCGTGTATTCGGGCAACCGCTTTCGATAATTATTGCGGTGATACCAATTATTACGTTTGCCATTTTTATTTTAAAATTTATTAAGGCCTTTTCAGTTATGGACGAAGTAAAGCAGCGGGTACAATTGGAAGCTGTGGTTATTGGTTTTTCGTTAACAGCAATGTTGATCATGCTCCTGTTTTTGCTAAGCTTATGTGATATATCTGACTTTGGATGGTTTGGCTATGCAAATCTCCTGGGATTCTGCTGGATATTTTATTTTGTGGGCTGGTTCATTTCGAAAAAAAAATACGGAGTATGAAAAACACCATTAAAGTTGAACGTGCTAAGAAAAATTGGACACAGGAAGATCTTGCGGGGGAAATTGGCATTTCCAGGCAATCTGTTAATTCGATTGAAACGGGAAAATTCATTCCTTCTACAACGCTGGCTTTGAAAATGGCAAAGGTTTTTGGAGTAAGTGTTGAATCAATTTTTCAGCTTGAAACAACAGACTAAACTTATGTTATAACCATAAACAAACTGCTCATTATCCTGCCGGAAGAGCAGTAAAATAGGTAGCGTTAATTTAAAATAAAGAAAATTTTTTTGCCGTTAAGGCGTTAAGACGTCTTAACGCCTTAACGGCTATTTTTTATTTCAGCTTAGCAGCAAGCTAAGGATTGGTTGATTAGTTTTCGGACGCCCCCGGTTTGTGTTTTCACGAACCGGGACAAAAAAAAGTATTTTATTTTACCTGCTGTAATGTATGGATGAATTAAAATTTTGGACAGAGGTTTCGTATATTTATTTGTTGTCTTCCACTTTTATAAAGTAACCAATTTACTATGGCAAGAAACAAATTACTTAGAATGGACAATATCGGCATCGTTGTAGAATCTCTCGACAATGCTATTTCTTTCTTTACAGAAATTGGGTTAAAGCTGGAAGGAAGGGCCAATATAGAAGGAGAGTGGGCGGGCCGTGTTACCGGCCTCGGCAACCAAAACGTAGAGATCGCTATGATGGTTACGCCTGATGGTCATAGCCGGCTGGAGTTGTCGAAGTTCATCACACCTGTTGTTATTGCAGATAACCGAAGTTCGCCCGTGAATACCCTCGGCTACCTGCGGGCCATGTTCACCGTGCAGGATATTGATGAAATGGTAGCCAGGCTTATTAAGCATGGCGCAAAACTAGTGGGTGAAGTAGTGCAGTACGAAAACTCGTACCGGCTTTGTTACATAAGAGGAGTGGAAGGGTTGTTGATCGGGTTAGCCGAGGAGATTGAAAAAAAATAAAAGTTCGGTTGATAGCTTCGTGTAGTCCAGGATTTGATGCAAATTGTAGACTGCTCAATTATTTTTACCAGCAAAATCAACAGCCATACTTCATGCAATTTTTTACTTTTTCTCCCGGGTCAAAAACATTACAATCCAAAATGCCTATTTTACAAAATAAAGAAATGATACAAAGAAACCTACCATCATTGACAGACCAGGAGCTATTACAGGAACAAAAAAAAGCAAAATCAGCTTCCATCATCAATGCTATATTAATTGGATTTTTTATTGGAATTATAATTTACAGCTTGATGAACCACACGATAGGACTTGTTACGCTTATTCCATTATTTTTCGTCTATAAACTGGTTAACAAACCGAAATATAATAAGCAGGAATTAGATGATCTTATAAAAGAGCGAAATTTAAAATAGGCAGTGGCAGTGGTTCGTGGAGACACAAACCACGGTAAGACACAAACGCGGCGGGACCTCAACCGAACCTCCCAACAAAATTTATATTTTCAAATTTTTTTTTAAATTGAGCCATCAAATCCAACACACATGAATGATACAAGCCATCATGATGAACGCATAGCAAAAATGTCCTTCGCCTCCGTGTACCCACACTATGTTAACAAAGTGGAAAGAAAAGGCAGAACAGTACAAGAGTTGCAGCAGGTAATACAATGGCTGACGGGTTATGACAGCAAAAAACAACAGAAGCTGATGGATGAAAAAGCAAGCTTTGAAACATTCTTTAAAAAAGCGTCTCTCCATCCCAATGCCCATCTTATTACCGGCTTAATTTGTGGCTACAGGATAGAAGATATTGACAACCCCCTAACACAGCAGGTGCGCTACCTCGATAAACTGGTGGATGAACTTGCAAAAGGTCGTAAAATGGAAAAGATACTGAGAGAAGAATAGGAAACAAGCTGCGGTTTTAAACACTACAACACTCTGAATTAAGTGGATGATGAGAAACACGATCTTATTATATTTAAGTGAAATTAAACGGGCTTCATGAAAAAAAATATTATTATCCTTTTTATTTTATTAAACTCCCCGGGGGTTTTCTCGCAAGACCTGGAAGGAGATTGGGACGGAGAATGCATCATGGACTCCTGGGACGGTAAACCCTGGCCCTATTTTACGAGTTTTCCCATAACCATTAGATTTACTTTAAATGAAGATAGTTCCTACACCGTTAGCAGTTACTCAAGATTTGAGAAAGGTAAGCTGATCAATACTTTTTACCGGTAACTTAAATGGCGCTTTAAAATCCAGGTTTGAAAGCCAGCGAGGCGGATTGCTATCACCCTACTTAAATAAACTTTCCAGCATTTTGTCGAGCGCTTCTTCTTCTTCGCCATACCTGCCAATAATTTTACCCTGTTTATCAACCAGTATTTTTGTAGGGTAATACATAATATTGTACGCAGCGCCTATGTTCATGTCAACCCCTTCTCCCTTCAGCACCTGTAACCACGGAAGTTTATCATCTTGCACTGCTTTGCGCCAGGCATCTGGCGTTTTATCATCAGCAGCAATTCCAATGATTTCGAAGCCGGCATTTTTATATTTTTCATATAGCGCAATAAGATGAGGATTGCCTTTACGGCAGGGCACACACCAGCTCCCCCAAAAATCAAGCAGAACATACGAGCCCCGGAAATTTACGAGAGCGCATTGTTTTCCATTTATATCGGGCTTTGAAAATACCGGCGCAACGCTGCCAACATCAACCGCCTTTCTTTTATCTAATTCAGCTTTGACATATTTTCCATATATGCTTGCTTTCACTGGGGTAGTAAACCGGTTAAACAACCGTTCTACCAATTCAGTTTTTAGATCCCTCATAACAATCTGTAGCCTGTAAGCCGTCACATAGGAAGTCGGGTATTTAGAAAAGAAATCAAGATTGGCTGCTTCCATTTCAATGAAATAAGGCACCAGTACCCAGCCTTTCAGTTCCTGGAAAGTAGCATTGCTTCTCTTATTAACGGCCGTGAGGGTATCCATAACTATTTTCCAGCGCTCCTCTATTTTTTGTATAGTTGTATTCAGAATGTCCAACTCTTTTCGGGTTTTCGATCCAGTAATAGTTCCCTTGCTAAAATCATTCTTATTGACCGTAAAGGTCATTGCGGCCGGCTCAATAAAAACTTCTTTAATCGTTTTGTTGTATATCAGCCTTCCTAAAACCGGCGCATCCACAACACCCTTAAAAATTGCTTGTCCATTTTTTATAGTACTACTGTCTCTTTTCCAGGCCCCGCCACTCTGGTATGATAAGTAGATATATCCTTCAAAAGATAGCGGCAGCGCGCATTTTAGTACAAAAGGGCCCCTGGTTTGTGCATTCCCATTTGATGTTAGAAATTGGACCAGCATGAGCAACCAAAAAAAATTTTTCATTTTTTTTCTTTCATTATTTTTTTTGAAGCAACCTTAGCAAATATTTGAACAAGCCCGTTTCCGGGCAACGCTTTACAAATAGGGAATATGAAGCAAGGCTCAAATGATGGTATTGGCATTAGTCGCTGGTTGAACAGTCAATAAAATCTAGCTTTTTTATTTCAAAATCTCCAGCGCCTTCATCACCCCCTTATCATCTGCATTCATCACTTCATAAAATCCTTCGGTGCGAAACATTTGCCGGGCAATAGAAGCTTTGAGTGTTTTGGTAATAAAGGCTTTTTCTTTTTCTGAGATCTTATTTACATGAATGCTATCCCTTGCAGCAAGCTGGGAGAAATATGTCCAGTCTGTTTCTGAAAAATTAAATCCCCTGGTAAACTGTTGTGCATTTTTATAAGCGGCTGCAGTTGCAGGATTGCTTAAAATATAAAGGTATCCAAAATCACTGATCAGGCCTTTGTAATATAAACGGGTAGTAATTGTATCGAGGCGGCCGGTATCGGCTGCCACAAAAATATCGGGAGAGATACCGCCGCCACCAAAGATTTTTTTACCGGCATGGGTTAGGTAGCGTTTTGTGCTGTCATTTTTAATAGAATCCTGGCTAAGCATGCTACCGTCGTTATATCGGTTGGTAACTTCTGCAAAGTATGCTTTGCCTCCATTGGCATAGGAGCGTTGTATACTCCGGCCAACAGGCGTGTAATATTTTGCTACTGTTAACCTCAAAGCGCTGCCGTCACTCAACTCAAATTGTTCCTGTACAAGGCCTTTACCAAAACTGCGCCGGCCAATAATAGTGGCCCTGTCCCAATCCTGCAGGGCACCTAATAATATTTCGCTGGCACTGGCAGAACCTTCATCCGCCAGTACTACCAGTTCCCCTGTTTCAAACTGGCCCTGCCTGCGGCAACGGTATTCTTTTTTCTTGTTGTGTACGCCTTCTGTATAGGTGATGAGTTTGTCGCCCGGTAAAAATTCGTCAGCAATTTCTACGGCTTCGTCCATCACTCCGCCGCCATTTCCGCGAATGTCAAGTATGAGTTTTTTGAGCCCTTGTTTTTTTAAAGATTCCAGCGCCGTCATAAACTCCTTGTAGGTTTGTTTGGTAAATTTATTGAGGCGAATAAAGCCTGTGGTAGCATTCATCATGTACGCGGCTTCCATACTATAAATAGGAATTACACCCCTGTCAATACTGATGTCCAGTTTTTTACCGTCTCTCAATACCCCTAATTTAACCGGGCTGCCCAGGGGGCCACGCAATGTTTTGCGCACGAGTTCGCCTGTAAGTTGTTTGCCCACATAACTGCTGTCGCCGGCTTTTAAAATTTTGTCGCCTATTTTAATACCGGCTTTAAAAGCGGGGCCATCTTTAAATACATTAATTACGTGCATGGTATCAAAAAAGATATTGTATTCAATGCCTACACCAAAAAAATTGCCATTGATGTCTTCATTCACCATATCAAGATCCTGCGCCGGTATGTAAGAGGAGTGAGGATCCAGTTGGTGCAGCATGGCAATAATGGCGGTGTCGCCCAGTTTGTCCATGTTAACAGAATCAACATATTTTCGGCTGATGATATCCAGTACTTCCTGCAGGGGCCTGCGCTTTTCTGTATAAAAAAAACTTTTCCCGGGTAACCCGTCCCTCATTCTAAATCCGAGAAACATGCCTATGATCATTGCTATACTTAATAAAAGAGGTAACCAGATCTGTAATTTTTTTTTCTCCATTATACTTTTAAAATTTCCGGCATTTATTGCCCTTTTACGCACCATTTGAAAGCGAAGTTAAATTTTTGTTTTCAACCGTTTAATTTTTTATACTGTTTGATGGGATTGTTTTATCTTGATACCTAATATAAGAATCAACACGATGAAGTCTATTTTGATTGCAGACAGCGGCTCTACCAAAACAGAGTGGTGTCTTTTGCAGGGAGATAAAAAGAAAAAGCTGTCTACGCAAGGCCTTAGCCCATATTTTCTTACAGAAGAACAGATAAAATCTATATTAGAAAAAGAATTGATACCAAAGATAAAAGAGGCCAGCCCGGTGGAAATTTATTTTTACGGCACAGGTTGCAGTAATCCCGCCAATGCCGCTATTGTAAAAAAAGCTATCCGTCATTTTTATAGAAAAGCCGCCATAAAAGTAGAGCACGACCTTACGGGCGCAGCCAAAGCACTTTGCCGTGATAGTAAGGGCATTGCCTGCATTTTGGGTACGGGGTCCAATTCCTGTTTTTACAACGGAAAAAAAATAGTGAAAAACAGTCCGGGCCTTGGATATGTGCTCGGTGATGAAGGGAGCGGCGCCTACCTGGGTAAAAAAGTGATCCAGTATTTTTTATACAATACGTTTGATGAAGACCTGATGGAACGGTTCAAAGCAAAATTCAACACCAATTCTATAGAGATCCTGGAAGCTGTTTATAAAAAGCCGTTGCCAAACAGGTACCTCGCCGGCTTCGCCATTTTTTTGGCAGAAAACAGGGGACATTTCATGATCGAAAACATCATTGAGGATGGCCTTAACGACTTTTTCTTTAATCACATTTATAAATACCGGGAAAGCTGGACTTTACCCATCAACTTTGCAGGAAGTATTGCCTATGGTTTTAAGGATGTTTTAAAGGACCTTTGCAATTCGTACGAGCTTCAATTGGGTACTGTTATTAAAAACCCGATGGAAGGGCTTATAAAATATCATCAACAAAAACGCTGATCTGCCGATATGCCATTTATAAAAGTAACCGAGTCCGACTCCCCTTACCGGAACCTGGATAAGATGCCGATAAGGGACTTACTGGAAAACATCAATAAAGAAGACCAGACCGTTCCTGCTATAGTAGCTGGTCAATTGCCACAAATAGAAGCTCTGGCGCAGGCCATTTCAGACAAGATGCTGATGGGTGGCCGCCTGTTTTATATTGGGGCCGGTACCAGCGGCCGCCTGGGTATTGTAGATGCCAGCGAGTGTCCTCCCACCTATGGTGTTCCTTATGGGTTGGTTATAGGCATTATTGCAGGCGGATTTAAGGCCATTACCGAAGCGGTGGAATATGCAGAAGACGATACCAGGCAAGGCTGGCTCGACCTGCAGGCTCATCAAATAAATTCGAGTGATGTGGTGATAGGGATAGCTGCAAGTGGTACCACGCCGTATGTTATCAGTGCCCTTGAAGAATGTCGCAACAATAATATTATTACCGGCAGTATTTGTTGTAACCCTGAAGCACCACTAAGCCAGGCTGCAGATTACCCCATAGAAGTAGTGGTAGGCCCGGAATTTGTTACCGGCAGCACCCGCATGAAAAGCGGAACGGCCCAGAAACTGGTGCTGAATATGATCTCCACCGCGGTGATGATACAACTGGGCAGGGTAGAAGATAATAAAATGGTGAATATGCAGCTTACCAACGATAAACTGGTTGACAGGGGGGTAAAAATGGTGATGCACAACCTCGATCTATCCAATTATGACCTGGCAAAAAAATTGTTGCTCGAAAATGGCACGGTAAAAAAAGCTATGGAAAACTACCGTTCCTAAAAATTAATTGTTGCGTTTGTAAGAATGTAGTAAATTGGTAATCTAAATTGTATAACCAAAAAAACATTCTTATGAACTGTAAATTTTTACTCTCCTCTTTTTTAGCTGTTTCTTCCCTGGCTACCCAGGCACAAAGTGCCAACAAGGCTTTTGCTATTACAAGCGATGGTAATGCAGACCATGTATGGATGAACATTCGCCAGGTAGACCTTGGAACAGGACAGGTAACAAAAACTATTTTTCAGCGCAGCAAAAACAATTTTACATTAACTGATGTAAATTCAAAAAGGGCCGTTGACCAAACTAACTCCAACCCCAACATTTTCATGTCGAAAGACTATCCTACAGGTTCACTGGTAGCAGCTGCAGCGTATGATAGCAGGAACAACAAATTATTTTTTACACCAATGCGCATTGGAGAATTGCGTTGGGTTGATCTCGACATTAAGAATGAAACGCCTAAGTTTTATACCATGACGAGTGATGCGCTTTCTTTTGGTAGTGACATTACATTGGATGAAGCCAATCATATTACCCGTATGGTAATTGCGGCAGATGGCAATGGTTATGCCATGACAAATGATGGCAATCATTTCATTAAATTCACCACCGGAAAAAAACCTGTAATTACAGAATTGGGTGCGCTGATTGATGATGAAAAAAATGGCGGTATCTCTATTCATAATAAATGCAGCAGCTGGGGCGGGGATATGCTGGCAGATGCATTTGGAAAATTATACGTGGTTAGCGCCAGCAGGAATGTTTTTGTAATTGACATTGAATCAAGGATAGCCACTTTTAAAGGAACCATTACCGGATTGCCCGTTAATTTTACTACCAATGCAGCAGCAGTGAATGCAGAAGGTAAAATTGTATTGGGAAGTGCCAATGTATTTTTTGGTTACTATGTTGCTGACCTAAATGACCTGAAAGCTGCGCCAATAGAGGGTTCAGACAGGCAATTCAACGCATCTGATTTTGCCAATGGCAATTTATTATTGCAAAAAGAGGCAGATGCAGCCCGTAAAAACGGCGGCAATGTTCCTTTGCTGGATAATGCCTTTAGCAATTCAGACAAACTGGTGTTCCCTAATCCTGTAACAGCATCCACCTTCTCTGTATTATTTGAAGGACGCAGGGCAGGAAATTATTCAATTGTGTTAACTGATCTTTCGGGCCGAAACCTGCAAACGCAGGTAAGTGCCATTGGTAAAGGAACGCAAACTGTAACTGTTTCTTTAAAAACAAAACCTGCAAAAGGTATGTACATGGTTAAAGTGCTGGATGAAAGCAAACAAACGGTGTTCACTGAAAAAGTAATGATTCAATAAGGAATACGGGTTAATAAGTGTGAGGCTGCTGTAAAAAGCAGCCTCTTTTTTTATTCTTTTATAACACAAAGGATTGCGAATTACAAGAATTCAAAACCAGTTAGCCCTAATCATTAGCTTTATCAGGCCGTACAACTTCTTTATTTCTTATTTTGTGTTCCTTATTCCTATTTTTGTGCCGGCACTATGATACTGATGGCGGCGGGTAACAATGCTGCGGTTACTTTATTTGTTTTACCCAGGTACTCTCCATCCACCTGGAAGTGCGCAAATCTCCTGGACGCGATATCAATGTGAGTGCATTGAAAAACTTCTGTCTTGGCAGGATTATAAGCCATATGCGTAACCATCATTTTAAAGATCTCTGTCAAAGAAATTTTTCTCACTACGATTATTTCAAATAAACCATCATCCAGTTTTCCTTCGGGGTTGATAAGCGCACCACTTCCGTATTTGGTGGCATTGGCAATAACGATCATAGCGGCCGATCTTTGCACCACTTCATCATCCGTACGGATCTTTACATTTAGTTTACTGTGCTGCCACAATGCTTTCCATGATGCTTTAAAATATCCCCACATACCACGGCCGCTTTCTTTTTCAAACATCTTTATCACAAATGCATTAAAGCCTACATCGCTCAAGTGAATGCAGATATGATCATTCACTTTTACCAGGTGTATTTTTTTTGGTACACCATCCACGCATAATTGTATTGCTTCTGCAGGATTCATGGGTATGCCCAGTTCCTTCGCCATACCATTAGCCGATCCTGCCGGCAGGATGCCTAAACTTATTTGGGGTTGGTCAATTATTTGTTCTGCTACGAGTTTAACGGTGCCGTCGCCACCCACTGCAATAATCCGGGCGGGTTGAAAGGAATCAATTTTTTTATTGATGACGGCGGGATCACAATCTTTCTCCAGTTGTAGCAGATCTGTTTCAATGGTTAATCCCGCAAAATGATCAGTAATGAGTTGTGACCAATCCAGGTCATCTTTTCCTGATTTTGGGTTTATTATAAAAAGGATCTTTGGATTGCTGGTTTTATCTGTCATTACAAAGTGGTATAAATTTTTCTATATTGTTAGTATGCTAAACAAAACAAATGCCCATAATGTTTGCCTTCAGGTTTACGAAGGATATGGCCATACACATAACCTCACCATATTTGGGAACGTGTATAAAGGTAAGGCCGCACGGGAAAGAAAGTACACAAAAAACATATGGAGTAATATTTCAAGATTAATTCAGCTATTTTTCATTAAACCTATTGCCCGGGCAAAAGTTTTACTGGACTGGCAGGATATTATCCTGGAAACATTCACAGAAAAAGACGGATTTTTTAAATTTGAATGGCAGTCACCCCAGGATCTTAAAGCGGGATGGCATACAGCGATTTTAAAATTGGTAGACGATAATGGCATTGAAATTAAACAGGAAACAGGCAGGCTGTATGTTCCGCATATAACGCAGTATGCTTTTATTTCGGATATTGATGATACGGTAATGGTTTCTCATTCTGCAACAAAATTTAAACGATTAAAATCGTTGCTTACCAAACACCCACATAACAGGCGAATATTTGAATCTACGCAGGACCTGTACCAAAGATTTTCGAAAGCTTATACAGAACCGGCGGTACCTAACCCTTTCTTCTACATATCCAGCAGCGAATGGAATTTATATTTTGACCTGAAATCGTTTTTTGCTTACAATAAATTACCACAGGGCATTTTTTTATTAAGCCAGATAAAACAATGGTTCCAGTTGTTTAAAACCGGTCAAACAAAACATGCAGGAAAATTGTCAAGAATATTCAGGGTAATGGAAGTTTTTCCCAACCAGCAATTTGTGTTGCTTGGAGATAATTCCCAGGCAGATCCTGATATATATGCCGCTATTGCCAATAAAGTACCCGGGAGGATTTTTGCGATCTACATTCGTAATATTCGCCCTTCCCGCAAAGCATATGCACAGGAAAAACTCAGCAGTATTTTAGCGGCGGAAAATATTCATATCATGGTCTATGATCATAGTAATGAAGTAATAGAACACAGCAGGAGAGTAGGATTAATAGAATAATTTATTGCCTTAATGCTAACCGGCCAGGCATAGTTAGCAACAGCGTGTTATTCTTTTTTTAAAGATCCTATTTCAACAACTTTTGTCATTTCAGCACCATCAATACCTGAGCCGGTGCGGGCCGGGCAATCATCGTAAACCGCATTCAAAAGGAGTTTGTTGTCGGTCATCTTCCAGGTATATGTAGCAACAATGTCCTCTAAGCAGGGGCTGCCACCGTTTAACTTTTTAATAAAAAGGCTGTCTGCTTTCAAATGATAGTGCATTTGTTCAATAACAGCATCATTTTACACCGTAATCATGTTTAAAGTATCTGTCTTGAATTGAAAATAACATTCTGTTGTCCTGGGTATATCAAATGAAGCCACCCATTTAGTACCGGTTAGTTGTGCTAATGCGTTTTGTACACTAAAAGTTGTACTTATAAATAAAAGTATCCTAAGCAATTTCGTACGAGTTGATTTAAAATAAATATGGTCCAATGTAATAGATTTTTTTTGGACAGAAGAAATTCCCTGTTATTGCTTTAAAAACTTCAATAAAGGCGATACAAATTGTTCAGATGCTTCAATGTGTGGCAGGTGACCTACATCTTCCAACTCCACCAATAGGGAACCTGCGATTTTTTGTTGCGTTGCTTTACCCAATAACTGGTATTGTCCCATTGTTTTTTTTACAGCATCCGGAACTGTTTGCTTTCCGATAGCTGTCCTGTCTCTTGTACCAATAATGAGCAGGGTTGGTGCTTTAATGTTGCTGAATTCGTATAATACCGGTTGGGTAAACACCATGTCGGAAGTAAGTGCGTTATTCCAGGCCACCGTTTTATAAGCCGGATGTTTTACCCAACCCGTGAGCAAATAAACCCATTCATCGTATTCGGCTTTCCATTTACCATCGTAGTAATTATCCAGCTGGTATTTTTTTACCGTCTCGAAATCCTGTTTTAGTTCTGTTTTATAATTAGTATCTACAGAAGTATAAGGTACTATTGTTTTCCAGTCTTCCAGGCCGATAGGATTTTCCAGCACCAGTTTATCTACGGTTCCGGCATACATTAAAGCAAATCTTGTAGCCAGCATGCCACCCATTGAATGCCCCAGCAGGTAGATTTTCTGAATACGCAGGGCGTCTAATATCTGTTTCGTGTTTTGAGCCAGTTGTTGAAAACTGTATTGATAGGATAGAGGTTTGGATGATTTTCCAAAACCAACCTGGTCGGGCACTACAACCCGGTATCCTTCCTTTACCAAAGCAGCAATAGTAGTTTTCCAGTAGGCCCCGGTAAAATTCTTGCCATGCAATAGCAACACTGTTTTACCATTCGGTTGTACAGGTTGCACGTCCATGTAAATCATATCAAGGGTTTGCCCTTGTGACGTTATTGCCAGGGTATGAACAGGGTAAGGATATTTATATCCGGACAACACTGTATCAAATACCGGCCGGTTGTCCTGGCCATATGCTATGGAAGAAATAGCCAGTAAGATCAATAAGTGCCTAACCATATAAATACATTTTATGTTACAGATAGAACTCGTAACAAAAGTCAGACCACATAGACACACCGCCTGCTGTAAATCTTAAGTATTACTACGCCCCATTTTTTTTGGTTACATTATTGCTCCCAGAGTATAGGCTATCATTGCCCGGGTTAAAAACCACGTAAATAATATAATATGAAATCAATTATTAAACAAGTGTTCCTTCCTTTGGTATCGGGCATGTTGATCCTTTCAGCATGTACAGAAAAAAAGGCAGGTACACAGGAAGAACTGGAAATACAAAAAATGGATTCAACTGCTAAAACGCTTAAAGAAACAGGCGATAAGCTGGAAGATCAAACGAGGAAAGTTGAATCCAGTCTCGAAAAATTAGATAAAGAATTTGAAAGTAATAACTAAAAATAATTTTTATGAAAAATAAAATAATTATACCCGGTTCAATTTTTATCCTGGTGGCTGCTATCCTGCTCACCTCCTCCGGCTTCCAGGACAAAGGGCGAAAAGATAAAAAAGAGCAGGGTCAAAATCCAGGCAAAGGGAATGCAAAAGCTAACAAAAGCAATCCTGGAAATGACCAGGCCCCGGGAAAAATAAAAAAAGACAATCCCCCGCAAAATATTGATAAAGCCAATAATGGTAATGGAAATGCAGATAATATGAATGGCAACAGTAAAAACGATAAAAAAGATAAGGATAAGGACAATGGGAACAATCGAAATGGTAATGATGATATGAATAATAGCTATTACTGGACCAAAGATAATTTCAAAGACAGGAATAAATATAGAAAACAAGACAAGGTTACCATTTGCCATAAGTTCAACAGCGACAATGAGCCTGCTGTAAACATAAGGGTTTCAGCCAATGCAGTAAAAGCGCACATGAATCATGGCGATGTAATGGGAGATTGTCCTTCCATTCAGAATAACATTTTTAGTGATATTTTTCTACGCCGCAGAAATGATTATTATAATGATATTCAATACAGCCAGGAACAGGTTTCTTACAGCAGATCAATTTTAGATTATGCACTGCTGAGGTTAACCAATTCACGGTCACAATTGGCTACTATGCGGGCCAACAACGCGGCACAGGCGGATCTTGACCGAAGGGAAGCGTCGGTGGTTGAACTGGAACAAAATGTTTCTGTGCTCGAAACTTTAGTTGGTGTTGCTAACAACCTGCTGTTAAGTAAGCTGTAAATATAAATAGGCAGTTTACTCACACATTTATAAAACGTCGCCTCCAGGGCGATTTTTTTTTAAGACATTAGTATTAACTATAGGTCTATGTTTTAATTAACCATACCTATCTACATATAATTTTTTTTACAATAAACTGCGCCTAAATCCATTCTAATTTTTACAGTCGCCGCCTGGGTGGTTTAAATGATGTGGTTAATAATTTTACCTTGTAAATATCTTTGCATGAAATGTATTTTTTTCCTTTGCCTTGCACTCCCTTTCATTAAACCAGTTCACTCACAGTCTTTTTAGTCAAGCCTGCAGGCGGGTATTTCGTTGCCTGTAAATAAAATCGCTGACTCCTACATCCGTGAAGGATTTCATTTTGGCAAAGCCGTATCGGCAGTAATTCTGCGATTGCCTTTAATAATTTCAGAAATTCTTGTTTAGGGAATGTCAATTTCCTTTGAAAGCCTGTAAGCGCTGATATTGAACGGTACCAGGAATTCTTCTGATAACATTTCGCCGGGATGTATATTTTTAAGTTTGGTCATTGTATAACATTAATGATAATCTACTATTTTAACTTCAAATGCATTTCCAGCATTCCATTTAAAAATAATTCTCCATTGATCGTTGATGCTTATGCTGTAAAAATCTTTTAACTTACCTGGTAATTTTTCTAATCTGTTCGCCGGGGGAATTCTCAGGTCTGCCAGGTTAATAGCGTTATTAATCATTCTTAATTTCCTTCTTCCGATATGTTGAATTTCTGTGGGGATTTTTTTTGCCCTGTTACCTACCCAAATTTGCGATGTTTCCGTACCGCCAAAAGAGATGATCATACTCCTGCCTTAAGTTACTAACGTTAAAGGTTAGTATTTTATATTAGTTGATGATCAGGTTAAACACGCAGCAAAATATTCCCGAAATTAAAGTACCCCTCAGCAAAAATAACTTTTCAATTTCCCTATTTTCTCCCAAATTTGTACCCATAAAAAACGGCAACAAAATTGCCTTCCTGTTATTTTAAAAATTACAACACCCCATTCTTGCAAAACATAGAACCATACTACAACTGGCGCCACCTGTACGCAGCCGAAGAAGACAGCCGTTCTCCCTTCTATGGCCGTACCTACAGCGAGTTTGAATATTCTCAAACGCTCTATAATTTCTATATTCATCCGCAATGGGACGATTTTGGCAGCCGTACGCTTTACCTTAAATTATTGTATGTAGACTATGACCTCCATTTTTGCATCATCGAACTATTGGGGGAATGGAACGATGCCATTGAAAATGATATCATGACCCTTCGCCGGGATATCACCGATCATTTATACGCCTTCGGCATTACCAAATACATCATTATTGGCGAAAACGTACTCAACTTCCATAGCAGCGACGACAGCTACTATGAAGAGTGGCGGGAGCAGCTGGAAGATGATAATGGATGGGTAGTGATCTTAAATTTTCCTTTACAAAGCAAACACGACTTTTTAAGGGCCCGGCTCACCAACTATGCAGAGCTGATGGAAATGGAACAATGGCGAACTTTAAAACCGGAGGTCATTTTCCAGGCGATAGATTATGAAATGGGGAAGAGGTTGCGATAAAAAAAAAGCATACAGTCGCAACCTCAGAATTTTTTTAACCGCAAGGGCGCTAAGAGATTTATACAAACAGGAGAAAGAAAGACATGCACGCCATCAAGCATTTTAGCAATGTTAAGTTATGGTCGTACTCAAATCAGCGTCTGCAAAACCAAAGGCCTTTCCTGCGCCTTGGCGCCTTAGCGGTTCACCATGCACCATATTGTTGAAGATTTACCTTCATATCCTGCTTATATTTTAACATCCAGCACATTATATCTCAATTACTCCTACAATTCTTTCATTTTTTGCCTTGGTGGTGTTACCTTTGCGCAACCATTATTTTAAATTACTCTGACATTTATGACCTGGAAACAGCTTTTCACATCGTCCATCGGCAAAAAAATCACAATGGCCTTTACCGGCCTTTTTCTGATACTTTTTTTAATAGTGCATGCTGGGATCAATTCCAGCATTTTTTTAAATGATGGGGGAGAAACCTTCAACACTGTGGCACATTTCATGAGCCACAACTGGATCATTCGCTTTCTGGAGATCGGGTTGATTGTCGGGATCATTGTTCATGCCATCCAGGGAATAGTGCTGTGGAAACAAAACGTAGCAGCAAGACCAGTGGGATATGCTGTTACCAAAGCCGGCAAAAACAGTACCTGGTACAGCCGGAGCATGGGCCTGTTGGGCACATTAGTGCTGATATTCCTGATAATTCATTTCTCTCATTTTTATGTAGGCACCAAAGTCGCTCTGTACAGCGGAGATCAGCCTCATAATTTATTTGAAGAAATGAAACTTATTTTTAGCAGTCCGCTGATTGTAGCTTTTTATATTTTTAGTTTGATTGCCTTGTTCTGGCATTTGATCCACGGCTTTCAAAGTGCATTTCAAACATTTGGATTGAATCATAAAAGATACACTCCGATTATTAAAGCAGCGGGCTGGGTTTATACTATAATTATCATTACAGCCTTTGCCTTAATGCCGTTGTTAATGCATTTTGGTGTGATCGCATAATGCTACGGGTAACTATCAACTAATCAACTAATCAACTGATATGGCTTTAGATGCAAAAATTCCTGAAGGTAAAATGGACGAGAAGTGGAGTGATTACAAAGGACATGTGAAACTCGTTAACCCTGCCAATAAGCGCAAGCTGGAAGTAATTGTAGTGGGTACCGGTTTAGCCGGAGCCAGTGCCGCAGCTGCTTTGGGCGAAATGGGGTATAAGGTAAAAGTATTTTGTTTCCAGGATAGCCCGCGCCGTGCACACAGCATTGCAGCACAGGGTGGCATCAACGCAGCAAAAAATTACCAGAATGATGGTGACTCTGTTTTTCGTTTATTTTACGATACTGTTAAAGGTGGCGATTACCGTGCAAGAGAGGGCAATGTGCATCGCCTGGCAGAAGTAAGTACAGCTATTATAGATCAGTGTGTGGCGCAGGGAGTACCTTTTGCAAGAGAATATGGTGGTTTACTAAGTAACCGATCTTTTGGCGGAACACAGGTTCAGCGCACCTTTTATGCCGCCGGGCAAACCGGGCAGCAGTTATTACTGGGTGCTTACAGTGCTTTGGAAAGACAGGTAGCCCTGGGAAATGTAACACAATACAGCCGCCACGAAATGCTGGATGTGGTGATGATAGATGGCAAGGCAAGAGGTATTATTGCAAGAGATCTGATATCTGGTAAACTGGAACGTCATTTTGGCCATGCTGTTTTATTATGCAGCGGTGGCTATGGCAACGTATTCTATTTAAGTACCAACGCCATGGGAAGTAATGTAACTGCCGCATGGAAAGCACATAAAAAAGGCGCCTTCTTTGGTAATCCTTGTTTCACGCAAATTCACCCAACCTGTATTCCTGTAAGCGGCGATCACCAGAGTAAACTTACTTTGATGAGCGAGAGTTTAAGAAATGATGGCCGTATTTGGGTTCCCAAACAGCAAAACGATAACCGCAAAGCGGTTGATATACCAGAAGAAGAAAGAGATTATTATTTGGAAAGAAGGTATCCTGCCTTTGGTAACCTGGTGCCCAGGGATGTGGCTTCAAGAGCAGCCAAAGAAAGATGCGATGCAGGCTACGGTGTAGGCACTACCAAAATGGCCGTGTATCTTGATTTTGCGGATGCTATTAAAAGATATGGCAAAATTGAAGCCGGCAAAACCGGTGATCATAGCATATCGGATGCAGATGCTATTAAGCTGGGGAAAGAAGTGGTTAAGGAAAAATATGGCAACCTGTTTGAAATGTATGATAAGATCACGGGAGAGAATCCATACGAAATGCCGATGAGGATTTATCCTGCCGTGCATTACACCATGGGTGGCCTTTGGGTTGATTATGAATTGCAGACAACTGTAAAAGGTTTGTATGCACTGGGGGAAGCGAACTTTAGTGATCATGGCGCCAACCGTTTGGGTGCATCCGCACTCATGCAAGGTTTGGCAGACGGATATTTTGTAATTCCTTACACATTGGGAAATTACCTGGCAGATGAAATTCGTACAACCGCTATCTCTACCGATCATGAAGCTTTTAAACAAACCGAAAGAGATGTAAATGACCGCATCAATAAACTGATGAGCATTAAAGGAACTGAAACAGTAGAAAGTTTTCATAAACGTCTTGGTAAGATCATGTGGGATAAATGCGGCATGGCCCGTAATGCACAAGGCCTAACACAAGCCATTGCAGAAATTCAACAGTTGAAAAAAGAATTCTGGAGCAACGTTCGAATACCCGGCGAAATTCATGAAATGAATGCAGAACTTGACAAGGCCGGCAGGGTAGCAGACTTTATTGAACTGGGTGAACTGATGTGCAAAGATGCCTTACAGCGGGAAGAAAGCTGTGGCGGCCACTTTAGAGAAGAAAGCCAGACAGAAGATGGGGAAGCCAAACGGGACGATGATAATTTTAGTTATGTTTCTGCCTGGGAATACAAAGGAGATTCAGACTGGGCATTGAATAAAGAAACGCTGGAGTTTGAGATCGTTAAACCCAGCCAACGAAGTTACAAATAATGAAAATAAGCGGTTTCACCTTCGTAAAAAATGCCATTAAATTTGGTTACCCGGTGGTGGAATCTGTTACTTCTATATTACCGTTGGTGGATGAGATGATTGTTTGTGTAGGAGATTCGGAAGATGAAACAACAGCATTGATACAGTCAATTAAAACTGATAAAATAAAAATTATTCATTCTGTATGGGATAATAATTTGCGGGAGGGCGGTAAAGTGCTTGCAGTTGAAACCAATAAGGCATTGGCGGCAACAGCAGCAGGCAGCGATTGGCTCTTTTATATACAGGCAGATGAAATTGTACATGAAAAATATCACCCGGCCATTATTGCAGCAATGCAGCAATACAAGGATGATAAAAAAGTAGAAGGACTTCTTTTTAACTACCTCCATTTTTACGGTAGTTTTAAATACTTGGGAGATGGCAGGGCATGGTATTCCAAAGAAATCCGGGTAATACGAAATGACAAGAAAATAAGTTCTTATAAGGATGCGCAGGGTTTTAGGTGGATGGATAACCGTAAGCTGAATGTGAAATTGATAGATGCTTACATTTATCATTATGGCTGGGTCAGAAGTCCGTTAACGATGCATAGGAAACAACAGAATTTTAAGAGTCTTTACAGGTCAATTGCGCATGAACCGAAAGAAGAAGTTGAATTTGATTATTCAGGGGTAGATACTCTGACATTGTTTGAGGGAACGCATCCTTTGGTAGTGAGCGAAATGTTAAGTAAGGAAAACTGGCGTTTTGAAAGAGATATTAAGAAGAAGCATTTTAAAAATTTAAAACATCGGTTACTTTATTTTTTTTCACAAAATTTTGGATGGAGACCTTTTGAATACCGCAACTATAAAAAGATTTAAAAAACAACTCGCAATTTAATTATATGGAACATTACAATATGAACCTTACGCTTAAAGTCTGGAAGCAAAAAAATAGTTCAGCAAAGGGAAATTTTGAAAATTACCAGGTGAGCAACATTTCTTCGGAGATGAGCTTTTTGGAAATGTTTGATGTTTTAAATGAAAAGCTGATAGCAGAAGGGAAAGAGCCTATCACTTTTGATCATGATTGCCGGGAAGGCATTTGCGGTGCCTGCAGTATGTACATCGACGGGCAGCCTCATGGCCCGTGGCAGCAAAACACTACCTGCCAATTGCATATGCGTGCCTTTAAAAATGGCGATACCATCGTAGTAGAACCATGGCGCAGCAAGGCATTTCCTGTTATTAAAGATTTGATGGTAGATCGTACCGCTTTCGACAGGATTATACAGGCGGGCGGATACATTAGCGTAAATACGGGTAATGCTGTGGATGCCAATGCCATCCCCGTTGACAAAAGAAATGCAGACGAAGCTTTCAACGCAGCCGCGTGCATAGGTTGCGGTGCCTGCGTGGCTGCCTGCAAAAACAGCAGTGCCATGTTGTTTGTAAGTGCCAAGGTTTCACAGCTGGCTTTATTACCCCAGGGTGTTCCTGAAAAAGAAACCAGGGTATTGAATATGGTGGCGCAAATGGATAAAGAGGGTTTTGGTAATTGTACCAATACCTATGCCTGCGAAGCTGAATGTCCAAAAGGTATTTCGGTAATCAATATTGCCCGAATGAACAGGGAATTCCTTGGTGCGGGCCTAAATGACGAAGGTTAATATCAAATTTTTATAATATCAGGTACCTTCTGCGTTTGCAGGAGGTATTTTTTTGCAACAAAATCACTAAAAAAAGCATCTTGAATAATAGTGCTAATTTTAAAGCGTTATGATGATCCATAAAAACAATTATTGAACCCCCAAAGGATATACCTGCTGCTGCTTTTAATGCTGCCACTGTTTTGTGCCTATGCGCAAAATGTGCCCGGTGCATCCAACCTTCGCAAAAAAATGGTAGCCACCAATGCCGGTACCATTACATTGGATTCCCTGAGCATTGTTCCCAATACACTGGTTATTGAAGGAGTTTCTCCGGAGGATTATATACTGGACGAAGTAAGGGCCACCCTTAGCTGGAAAAGAAATATAGGGCAGAAAAATGTGTGGGCAACCTACCGGGTTTTTCCATTCCGCTTAAATGCCATCAGCCGCCGCCATAATTTTGACAGTGTTCGTTATAACTTTATTGCCCAGGCCGCTCCCAGGGTAAGGGCTGGCACCAAAACCGTAAATCCTTTCATGGATTTTGGCGGCCTGCAATCCGAGGGCAGCTTTGGCCGCTCCATATCATTTGGCAATAGCCAGGATGCTGTAGTGAACAGCAGTATGAATTTACAACTCAGTGGTTTTATCGGTGATAGCCTGGAATTAACTGCTGCCATTACCGACAACAACCTCCCCATACAACCCGAAGGGAATACACAGGATCTGCGCGACTTTGACAGGATCTTCCTGCAGGTAAAGAAAAAGAAATGGCAGATCAATTTTGGCGATATTGATATCCGCCAGAGCAAAAACTATTTCCTTAATTTTTATAAAAGATTGCAGGGCGTTTCTTTCTTAACAGAGAATAAGATCAGCAAAAATATCAGTAACTCTTTGCTGGCAAGCGGTGCCATTGCCAAAGGAAAATTCACCAGGAATGTTATTACAGCACTGGAAGGCAACCAGGGCCCATATAGATTGCAGGGCGCCAACAACGAATTGTACTTCGTGATACTGGCAGGAACAGAAAGGGTTTTTATTGATGGCATATTACAACAACGTGGCGAAGACCAGGATTATGTAATCAACTATAATACTGCGGAAATAACGTTTACGCCTAAACGCATGATTACAAAAGATAGCAGGATACAGGTGGAGTTTGAATACAGTGACCGCAACTTCCTCAATTCACAGATATATGTAAATGATGAGATCCGGCTCGGTAAAAAGTTGCTGGTAACAGCCGGCGTTTATATAAACCAGGATGCAAGAAATTCTGCCATTGATCAGACGCTGGATAACACACAAAAACAATTTTTGGCAGACATCGGGGATAGTATAGCAGATGCGCTGTACCAGTCTGCCTACATTGATACCTTAACTGCCGGTAAAATATTGTATAAAAAGATAGATACTTTATACAATGGAGTTTTTCATGATTCCATTTTCGTGATCAGCAATGACCCCGCACTGGTATTGTACACCCCTGGGTTTAGTTACCTTGGCCCCGGCCGGGGAAATTACAGGCAGTTACTTAATGCCAGCAATGGTCGTGCCTTTGAATGGGTTCAGCCTGATGTCAATAACAATTCCTTGGGCGACTGGGAACCGGTTACCTTGTTGGTTACTCCCAAAAAATTGCAGGTCGTATCATTGGGTGTGCAATATGCCATAACTGCCAAAACAAAAATAATTACTGAAGTTGCCACCAGTACCTACGATGTAAATTTATTTTCTTCAAAAGATAAAAATAATGACCAGGGATTTGCAGGTAAATTCAGTTTACAAAACACGGACAACAAGTTAAAACTTGCCGGCCGTAGTTTATTAATGTATTCAGAAGTAGGCTACGAATATGTGCAGCAAAGATTTAAAGCGCTGGAACGTTTGCGTAATGTGGAATTTTTGAGAGATTGGGGTTTGGCTTTGGACAGGTTACCTGCAGATGAACATATTAGCCATGCAGCAGTAAAATTTGCAGATAACAAAGGGAATTTTTTAAGGGCAGAAATAAAAAATTACAATCGCAGTGATAATTACAGCGGTTGGTTACAGCGACTCGACCTCTACAATGAATACAAGGGCTGGAAATTAAATAACCAGCTTTCTTACACAAGCATTGATGATGCTTTGACGAAAGGAAATTTTTTCCGGCCGGCTGTAAACATAAGCAAGGAGCTGAAACAATGGTGGAAAATGGAAACCGGTTTTAAATATTCCGGTGAATACAACAGGCAAACCAATAAGGCGGCAGATACATTAATTGCCACAAGCTTTGCTTTTAGTATCATGGAATGGTACATAAAAAGCAACCAGCAAAAATTAAACAAATGGGGTTTCTCCTACTACAGGCGTAGTGATCAGTTGCCTGAGGGCGCTTCTTTAAAGCAGGCAGATAAGAGTAATAATTTTACCCTGTCAACAGAACTACTAAAAAATGAAAAACACCAGTTCAAATTTAATTTGACCTACCGGGATCTTATAGTGGATAATGCGGGCCTGAGCAGGCAAAAATCCGATCAGAGTATTTTAGGCAGAACAGAATATTATGTAAATGAGTTTAAAGGCTTTTTTACCGGTAATATATTGTACGAATTAGGAAGCGGGCAGGAACAGAAAAGAGAATTTTCTTATGTAGAGGTACCAGCAGGACAGGGACAATATACCTGGATAGATTACAACAACAACGGCGTCGCAGAATTGAATGAATTTGAAGAAGCACAGTTCCAGGATCAAAAGAAATACATCCGGGTATTCACCCCTTCCAATCAATATGTAAAAGCCAACTACCTGCAATTCAATTATAGTTTTACGCTGGACCCAAAAGCCATTATTAAAACAGCCAATGCAAAAGGATTTAAGAAAATATTGTTGAAAAGTAACACCAGTTCTGCTTTACAAATTGGTAAAAAAGTAGTGAGTGGCGGTGGTTTTCTCTTTAACCCGTTCGAAAAAAAACTGGCAGATTCTACACTTATCAGCCTGAACTCCTTCATCTCCAATACTTATTTTTACAATCGTACCAGCAGCAAATGGGGCTTTGAATTCACTCATAGCCGTGCATCTTCAAAAACCCTGCTGGCTTATGGTTTGGAAGCAAGGCAGCTGGACAATCTTACTTCAAAAATCAGGGTGAATTATAAAAGAAATATCGTGAGCAATTTTGTTTTTCGTAAAATAAGCAATGAGTTAAACAGCAGCAACTCCAAATTTGAAAACCGCAATTATAAAATAGCAGGTTATTATGCCGAACCCAATATCAGTTATATCTATCGCTCCAATATCAGGGCCACGTTGGGATATGTAATGAGTTTCAAACGCAACAGGATCGATTCTATGGAAAAAGTCAATAACAATGCGATCAACCTTGATCTGAAATTCAATACCCTCGCCAATAGCAGCATTACGGCAAAACTCACTTTCGATAACATCAGCTTTAAAGGTTACCCGGGGGCAGCCAATACAACGGTAGGGTATATTTTATTAGATGGATTATTGCCTGGAAAAAATTACCTGTGGAACCTCGAATACACCAAACGCATTGCAGGCAATATTGAAATGAGTATTAACTATGAAGGCCGCAAACCCGGCACTGCACAAACAGTGCATACCGGCAGGGCTGCCATCCGGGCGCTCTTTTAGGGTCGGGACCGAAGGTCAGACCCGGAATTAATGTTTGTTCTGAGCCTTGCTCCCCTGCCGGATAAAAACCGTATTTTTATTCCATACTTAACTTATATGAAAAAAATCTTTTTGGTATCACTTGTACTTTTTTGCAAAACCACGTTTGCCCAGGAAAACTACTGGCAACAAAAATTATATTATACGATAGATGTTGCTTTGGATGAAAAAGAAAAAATGCTGACAGGAAAGGAGACTGTTATCTATAAAAATAATGCGCCTGTTGCATTGGATTTTATCTGGTTTCATATCTGGCCAAATGCTTATAAAAATAATACCACAGCTTTATTCCAGCAGATCAACAACGATGAATCACGGAAAAAGAAATTAAAAGGAAAAACATCGGGAAGTATTGAGGGACTTGCCTTTAGCGTAAATGGCGCAGCCGCTCAAACAGAAGCCCATGCTAACCCCGCTTACATCGATATCATTAAACTAAAACTGCCAAAAGCGTTACTGCCCGGGGATTCTGTAAGCATTAGTACGCCTTTTTCTGTAAAACTTCCTGAATACTTTTCAAGATCAGGGTATGCAGACGGTCAATTTATGTTGTGCCAGTGGTATCCTAAACCTGCCGTATTTGATAAGGATGGCTGGCACGAAATGCCTTACCTGGACATGGGAGAATTTTACAGTGAGTATGCAGATTACAAAGTGAATATCCAGCTTCCCTCAGATTTTGTTGTTGCTGCTACGGGCCAGCTAAGCGGAGCAGAACTCAACAAATACAAAACAATTGGAACTGCCAATGCTAAAGACAGGCACGGAAAACCTGCCATGTATTCGCCCGGTGATACCATTACTAAAACATTGTCTTTTGCTGCAAACAATGTTCCTGATTTTGCCTGGTTTGCCGACCGGGACCTGGTAATACAGTATGACACTGTACAACTGGCCTCCGGAAAAATCGTAGATGCTTTTAGTTATTATCATAACAAAAAAAACAGTTTATGGAAAAACAGTATTGATTATATAAAAGCTGCAGTGCATTTTTATAGCAACGCAGTTGGGGAATATGATTACCCGGTGGTACAGGCTATTGAAGGCCCCAAAAATAATTCAAGCGGGGGTATGGAATACCCCATGGTTACGCTGATAACAAGTCCCGATGCAAAAGTAGAAACACTGGACGCTGTTATAACACATGAGGTTGGACACAACTGGTTTATGAGTATGCTGGGCAGCAATGAACGGATGCATACCTGGCAGGATGAAGGAATGAACAGTTATTACCAGTTCCGTTATGAAGCAGAGAAATACCGCGTTAATTCCATATTTGGAGATGCTATTCCGGAAGAGTTAAAAAAATTGACGGCAAAAGATTTTCAGACTACGGTTTATAATGCCCTGCAAAATGTTCCAATGGAACCGGCCATTGAAACACCCGCTGCATCCTTTACCAGTTCCAACGACTATGGTGTGGTATCTTATGTAAAAGCTGCGATCTGGATGTACCTGCTGGAGGATGCTATCGGACAGAAAAAAGTTGATGCCGCCTTTCAATATTACTTTTCGCAATGGAAACATAAACATCCACAACCCGGGGACATGAAGCTTGCATTTGAAAAATCAATAGGCAGTAACCTGGATGATTTTTTTAATATGCTTGATAAGAAAGGGAAGCTTTAGGTTACAGCTTCACAAAATTCCTGGTAATTATTTCATCTGCAGTTTTAATGCTGATAGAATAACGCCCTGCCGGCATTTTACTCCAATCTTTTTTATAAATAAACGTTCTGTTTAATTGAATTTTTTCCTGGCTGATCTTTTTACCGTCAGCCGAAAAAATACTGATATTGATCATTTCTTTTTTAACCGACTCCAGGTTGATGGACAATTGGTTTACAACAGGATTACTATATACTTCCCCGGCATAAAACTTAGCAGGATTAAAAGTCACGTTTATTTTATCAGAAAATTCTTTCTGTTCGTTTATATCAACAGCAACAATGCGGTAAAAATTATTACCAATGCCCGGATGAAGGTCTTCTGCCGTATAGGTTTTTAGTTGCGATGAATTACCGGAAGCAATCACTGTTGCCAAATGGGTAAAATTTCTGCTATCAACACTTTTCTGTATTTCAAAATGATGACTGTTCAGCTCTGATGAGGTTGACCATTGAAGCAATACAGCGCCTGTTCTTTTTTGTGCGGTGAATTGTGTTATCGACACAGGCACTGTGCTGAAAAATATATTGGCATTTACAGCCCTCGTCTTTAAAATAGTATGTGCTACCGGGTTAAGGTGCACATTGTCTCCCAGGTTATACAAGGGGTTCATCATATTTACCGGTACGGTTACATCCGTCCAGAAATCAATTGCATAAGGACCAAAACGAAGCAGGATAAGGTCTCTTATTTCTTTTAATTTTTGTCTTTCGGAAACACTAAAATTATCCCTGGGTTGAGTAGTGGTAATAAAGCAACGGATGCCCGAAGCATTAGCAGAATCCTTGATAGTTTGCAGGCAAAATAATATTTCTTCCGCCGACAGGTAATCGTACTGGTTGGTTGGGTAATTGACAATAATCACATCAGGCTTGGGTAATAACCTTACCGCTTTGGTAATATTAAAGCCCTGGTAGGGAGGGTTACGACCCGGTGGTGGCGTGTAGCTGGTAGGCATGCCGTCGTAACAACTGCTGCTGTTGGCAGCAATATTAAACAGGGTATCGATTACATTGAGGTCTTTAAAATGTTTCTTGAGTTTAAATGCCCAGCCACTGTCACGTGGATGCAATTGTGTTCCGTTGATGGTAAAATAACCCCAGGCACTGGAAGAGCCCATTACGCAGATACGTTTTTGTGAAAACCCATTGAACATGCTACCTAACAGCAATGCACATACGAAAATGTATTTCATAAGATGAATTTGAATAAAAATTTGTTGGGAATCAGGAGGAGGTTATCTGGCAGGGTTTTGAATAATGCTCAAAATAAAGGGTTTTTATAAATAGTCCAATTATTTTACCTACCTGTTTATTCACAATTAGATAAACAATGTGTATTACACAAAAAGGGTATGCCATCAAGAGGAAATTCAACATAAAAAGCCTTAAAATTACATAACTAAATACACCAATATGAAAAAGCTAATGGCATTCATATCCTTAGTTATAATTATACAGGCCGCTTACAGCCAGCATGTGGGAATAGGCACGGCTGCGCCAACTGAAAAACTGGAAGTAGACGGTAACCTTAAAATGACCAATAATACCAAAGGGGTTGTTCTTAATGATGCCGATGCCCCAATTATTACAAGAGGCTTCGATGCATTTACTGGCGGTGCTTACCAGGGCATTGGTCGCTGGGGATTGTTCATGCAACCCAACAGGCTTACCATGGGCATTCCGGCTTTGTTTGGGAAGGCATTTAATATTGCCACTTTCGCAGAGAACAGCAGTGTTGTTCAAAATATGTTCAGTGTTAACAGCGATGGAAATGTGGGCATAGGAACTGAATTTCCGGTGGGTAAATTTCATATCATGAATGATTCAACCCTTTTATCTGTATTGCCTAATGGTAATATTGGTATCAACTCAATCGCCGCATCCTCTAAGTTATATATCAGGGGAAGTCATACTGTTTCTCCATTTTCTGTAAATACCCCGACCGGGGCATCTGTTTTAAGAATCAATGCACCAATGTTCGGAAGCTTCATTGAAGTAGGTGGCGATGTGGTTGGAATTCTGTCTGCCCTGTCTGTAAGTAACAGACATATATCTCCCAGTAGTCCGCAATTCAAAATTTCTACCGTGCATGATCAGCCCCTTACTGGTTCATCGGCAAGATTGTTATTTGATAATATTAATAATACCAACGCCGGCTACCAGTTTACAGCCAGTTCGGGTAGCAACGAATCCCTGCATAATTTTTCTCTTACCCAATTTAATTCCAGTATTGGTACCAGGTACCTTTTACATTTTAACGCAGCCGGAAACCTGGGACTGGGCAACATCAATCCTGCACAAAAACTCACAGTTACCGGATCTGTTAACAGTTCAGCACTATCAGGCTCAGGAGTAAGGGCAGTAAAAGCTGATGCAACAGGCACCTTGATCACTACACCGGTAACAGGTTATGTAAGTGTTCCGGCAGCCAGTTTTATAAAAATAAATGCTACCGCAGGAACAATTAATTATGTTTCCGTCGGTGATATTGGAGTTAGTTTAACTACAGGATCAATAGCCAGCATCTTTGCGCCGGTTAGCCTGCCACACGGTGCAGTGGTTAGTAATTTAAAAGTGATCTACAGGGATAATTCAGCTGAAAATTTTTCGGTTATATTTGGGTACACCAGCCAGGCGGCAATAGGCACCATTCCACTTGGAGTGTTCACATCAGCAGGTAATGTTGCCACAACACAAACAAGTACCGTTGCTATTTCAGCGACCATTGATAATAACACCAGAACTTATTATGTCAGGGCTTTGCCGGCTACCGGAACTGATACCTGGGATGGAGACTTATTGTACATAAAAGCTGTTATTTTTGAATATCAATTATAACAGCATGAAAGATATTACCAAAAAATATACAAATGGAGAAGTAACGATCGTATGGAAACCAGCCAGCTGTATCCACTCAAAAATTTGCTGGACAAATTTGCCGCAGGTTTTCAACCCGAGAGATAGACCATGGATAAAACCTGATGCAGCTACCACACAACTGATGATAGAGCAGGTAATCAAATGCCCCAGTGGCGCATTGAGTTATTATAGGAATGGGGAAGAAGAAAGCAACATAAATACCGAAGTGGAAAGCATCGTGGAAGTATCGCCCAACGGGCCATTATTGGTTTATGGAAACATCACCGTAAAAGACAGCAGTGGCAGTGAAACAAAGAAACACAAAGTAACAGCCTTCTGCCGTTGTGGTGCATCAGTCAACAAACCTTATTGTGATGGCAGTCATTTAAAAATAGATTTTAAAGGATAGTATAAAGAAGGTTCCCGCAGATTAAAAATGCAGATTTCCGCAGGTATTATCTGCGAAAATCTGCGTTTCTTTTATCTGCGAAGATCTGCGGGAAACTTTCTTATCATTGAATAACAACACTGCCGGTTGCTATTTTTTTACCATTTCTATCGCTCAGTAAAATAGTATATACACCACTACGGTTCCGCCTCAAATCCACTGCCATGCGTTGATAGGTGGTACCAAGTTCGTAAGTTCTGTTATACACCCTCGCACCTTTACTATCAAATATGGTCAGCATTTGTTTTGCATCAGGTTCATTATGATAACTCACCTGGAACTGCCCTTGGTTAGGGTTAGGATAAATGAACAACCTCGTAACAGCAGAATCTGAAATACTTACTATCGAAGAATTATTACTGCATCCGCCAATTGCTGTAACTGTTACACTGTAATCACCCAGGTCATCTACGTTTACTGAAAGTGTAGCACCTGTTACTGCTGGTAACAGAGTTCCGTTTTTATACCATGCAAAACTTGCCGCACTGGTTGCATTGGCTGTTAAAGTAGTTGTCAAACCCGGAAATAATTTTGTGTAAGGAGCAGCAGTTAATTTTACTGTAGGTAATGGGTTTACGGTAACGAGTGTTGCAGCAGAACTGTTCACACAGGCATTACCATTGTCAACCGTTACGCTGTAAGCACCACCGGTAGTTACATTTATTGATGGTGTGGAAGCCCCGTTGCTCCATAAATAGCTGTTACCAGCAGTAGCAGTCAATTGTACCGAACCGCCCTGGCAGAAAGTTACCGGGCCTGATGCTGTTACCGCAATTGCAGGTAAAGGATTTACCACAACCGTAATAGCATTGGAAACACTGATACAGCCATTACCCTGGTTAATGGTAGCCGAATAGGTTCCTCCTGTTGTAATCACTACAGACTGTGTAGTGGCTCCATTGCTCCACACGTAACTGTTGCCGGTAGACGCAGTTAATTGTACTGTACCACCCTGACAAAATGTAACCGGGCCATTGGCACTGATGGCAGTTACAACTGCAGGTGTAATAGTTAACACAACAGCTGTTCTTGTACCCGACTGGCAGCTGGTAGTATTGTCTACACTCGCCGCAAAATAGGTAACTGTACCATAATTATTCAATGTTGGAGAGGCTACTATTGTTCCCGCTGTTGCAGCAGTATACCAAACCAATGTTTGACCTGCCGCTACAGTTGCCGTTGCAGTTAATGTCGGCATAGGGTTAGGTGTGCAATGTGTTACAGACTGGTTACCGCCACTTACAGGTGCAGCAATAGAAGAACTACTTGCAGCAGTAATGGCCAATGTTGCAATACTGCTTTGGCAGGTACCGGCACTTGCCTGTACAGTTATATTACCTGTTACCGTAGTACCCGGATAATTAACGGTTAAAGAAACGGTGCCCTGACCTGAAATGATACTTACACCAGCAGGAACCGTCCATGCATAGTTAGTGGCCCCGCTCACAGCCGGAACTGTATAAACAACATTGGATGCAGCACCGCAGATAACTGTATTGCCGCTTATGGAACCAATAAGTCCTAATCCAACAGCAGGAACAGTAAAGGGAAGTGCCAGAGCACGATCACTTACTGCGCCGGTGGTATTATTTTTGGCAACCAGGGTAAACCAATGTACCGAAGAAGGCGGCAAACCGGTAAGGGTATAATTTGTTGCAGCAATATTGGCAGCAGCAACAATATAATCACCGGTGGTTTCATCTAATCTTAACAGGTCGTAATG
Source organism: Ferruginibacter sp. (assembly GCA_014379905.1). Taxonomy (GTDB): domain Bacteria; phylum Bacteroidota; class Bacteroidia; order Chitinophagales; family Chitinophagaceae; genus Ferruginibacter. The sequence continues at coordinate 59,039 of JACMKX010000113.1, forward strand.
CGTTGCATTAGTTACGGCCGTCCAGCTAAAAGCCAGTTCACCGGCACCGCAGGAAGTACCTGCTACAGACAGCGAACCAGGTATGCCAAGTATATTAAAAGTTGCATCGCTGTTATCTGTAAAGGCGCCACTGCTAACTCTTACCAGTGCTACAGCTGTATTGGCAGCAGGAACACTCCAGCTTAACCGGGTTGTATTGGGAGAAACAGTGGAAGATATAACCGTCCAGTTGGCTCCATTATCCAAAGAATATTCTACTGTTTGCGGGCTGGTAATTCCTGCATTATCCCAGGTAATGCTTTCTGCAGCACCGGGGCTCAATGATTCTCCGCCGTTTGGAAATATCACTTCAATAAAAGGTTGTTCTATACTCCAGGTAACTGTGTATTGTTGAGGCCCCATTGGAACAGCCGTACCATTTACCTTAAGCGTATAAAAACCGGCAGCAGGGTTATCGATGGTAACCTGTTCAATATTACTTACAATATCTGCCGCTCGTGTTGCCGCTGCAGCCGGGTTCAACGGATCCAATATCCAGGGCAGGGTAGTGGTAGCACCATTTATCACCGTAAGGTCTAAGTTATTTACCAGTGCCGGGTTGGCATTGGCTAATCCGGCCGGATCATTCCAGGTAAGCATCACCCTAAGTTTTGCAGTACCTGCAGGAACATTAATGTTGACATCATTGTTGGTACCCGTAACAATCGTATTAATCGCAAACCGGCTCTGCTCCAGTATTCTTACTGCCGATAAAGCATTGAGGCGGCCGAAACCAAATTTATAATCCGGGCCGGAGGTACCCAGGTCCTGCGCTGTATTAAGAATGGTATTTTTTATCAAAGCAGAAGGCGGTTCCAGGTTGCCATATAACTGCCGGAATCTTTCTACCAGTAAAGCAACTGTTCCCGCTACGCCTGGCGTAGACATTGATGTTCCGGAGATAGTACCATATTGATTATTGGGATAAGTAGATAATACATTGGTGCCAAAAGAACTGATCTCGGGTTTAACCCTTCCATCAGCAATAGGCCCAAAACTACTGGTGCCATTAATGGATTCCGTTGTTGTAAGGTTGGCTACAAGTATATTATTTTTGGCGGTCTTACCACTACCGGTAATGGTACTCCAGCCTCCTGTGCATGCGCCCTGCGAATTACCGGCAGAATGAACATGTAAATGATTAGGGAAATTATTAAGGTTAAGATCTGTGTTTCTACTGGTGCCGGAGTACGCTACACCTGCTCCCGTAACACCGCATGTTTGTGTACTGCCGTAGGAGTGACTGCTTACAGAAAGATTGAATGCAGGAATAGCAGTGGCCATTTCTGTCTGGATATTGCCACTAAAATTCCAGGAATATAATTTTGATTTGGGCGCCATGCCCCTTGCTTTTGGATTGATCAGGCCATTTCCTGCAATAGTACCTCCGCAATGCGTACTATGCGAAGAAGGCATACCTGGTTCCTGAATAAAAAGCCTGCTGGCTACCGGTGTAAAATCAAGGTGATCATCCACAGCATTTTCATCCCAGATACCAACGCTGATGCCGTTGCCTTTTAAATTTCTTACTCCATCGTTCAACACATTTACCCGGTGAAGGGTACGTCCCAACAGGTTGTCTACTTTATTAGGCGCATCAACCGCTTCTACCCATAATATAAACGGAAGGGCTAAAAGCTCATTGAACCTGTTTTGAGGAATTCTTACTGTAATATTTTTAAAAAGGGGAGCTGTGTTTATTATTTGTGCACTCACAGCAGCAAAAGCCGGTGTAACATCTTCCACATCAAATTTTTCATAAGTCGTTAGGGTGAGGTCAACCATACCACTGGTTGGTACGGCGTGCTCCGGAAATTTGCCCTGCATAAAGGCCGGCACTGTTTTATGGGCGCCTTTTAATTGAAAGATGGCTCTTGCAGGAACAGACTGAAGTGCGGATAAATTAAAATTAGCCGAAAGGACAGTCAGGTAAGCATTGGCAGGTAAATAATCCATCAACACAATCCCTGCATTTTTTAATGCGCCTTTTTCTTCATCGGTGGGCAGTTTGGTAAACTGTATCACCACGTAATATTTATGTTGAAATTCACTTGCTGCAAATAACGCAGCATTTTTACTAATACCTTTTATATTTTGTTCGGGTACAAATTTGCCTGAATGCAGGTTGATATGATAATCAGCAGAAGGCTGGGCAAAAGCTAAAACAGCAGAAAATAAAAAGAAGAGAATGGTTAAGCAACTTTTAATAAATAGCCTCATTAGATGTTAGTTTTAAAATTGTATCAAAGATATACGACAGAACTTACAAAATGGCTTCCATGTTCATATAATATGTGTGTGTTGGAACGCTGATGACGCTGATTGTCATGATTGGTTATACAAATCTGCATTATCGCCGGTTCCTGGCAGGAATTACCCCACATAGCCGATAAAAACTAAGCGTATATATTCACTAAGAGAACAAAGAGTGAAGGAGAACAAGGAAGCACTCTTTATGCTTCTTTACTCTTTGTTCTCTTAGTTCGGAAATGAAGAAATACTGAGATGCCATCGTTAAAATCATAAAAATCTGCGTTCCTCTCATTCCCAAACATTTTTTACTACCTTAACAACATGAAGCATTTTAAATTCTATAATAAAAAAGACATTCTTTCCCTTACCAAAGTGCGAAAGTTTGAAACCCGCCTGGGCGAAACCATTCAATATTTAAAAGCTGAGATCGGCTGGCCTGAATCATTGCTTCAGTCAAATGCCAAATATGTGTTGCTGGGTATACCGGAAGACATTGGTGTAAAGGCCAATCACGGGCTGGGTGGGGCCGACACAACCTGGCTACCTTTTTTACACGATTTTTTAAATGCTCAGAGCAATGACTTTTTAACCGGCGAAAATATTTTGCTGCTCGGTCATTTTGATTTCGGTGATCTTAAATACCTGATAGAAAACAATGCCTATGGACCCGATGAATTAGTAATGGCTTACCGCCATGCCGTAAACATGATTGATGAAGAAGTAGAAGATATTTTAAAAGTAATAGCGGCCGCTAAAAAGATCCCCATCGTTATTGGTGGCGGGCACAACAATTCTTATCCCATTATAAAAGGGGTGAGCAAAGGACTGCACAAGGCAGACCTTACACCGCTGGCACAGATTAACTGCATCAACCTGGATGCCCATGCTGATTATAAAAATATGGAAGGCCGCCATAGTGGTAATCCATTCCGTTATGCAGAAACAGATGGCTTTATGGGCAAATATGCGATAATAGGGTTGCACGAATCATATGTGTCGCAAAATGTGCTGACTGAACTGCATGGCAATCCTTTTATTCAATACAGCACTTACGAAGATATTTTTATACACGAACGTAAGAATTTTATACAGGCCATATCCCAGGCCACCGGTTTTACAGAAGATACGTTTACCGGCATTGAACTTGGCCTCGATGCAATAGAATATACACTTAGCAGTGCCTGCACACCCAGCGGAATCACCGTGTTACAAGCCAGGCAATACATAAACTTTGCAGCCACCGATGCAAAAGTGGCTTACCTGCATTTATCAGAAGGGGTGAGTCAATTAGCAGATGGAACGAGAGATGAGAAGACAGGGAGGTTGCTGAGTTATTTGGTGAGTGATTTTGTGAAAGTGGGTGAGGGGATGAGGTAAATATCAGGTAGTTTTTATAATTTGCTGGATGCCTGGAACCTCCGTTAGGGCCCTTAGATCAGTTTATAAATACAAATGACCAGTTTGGTATCGCTTTTTTTCTTGAAGAATTGTCGTCCACTCCAACTCAATATAATTTTTTAATTTACAACTTTATCGACCAGGAAACAGGTAAAATAATCGTTGTAGATCAAAACGGTGTCGAATCGGAAATGTATATTGAAACTTTTTTGGGTTCTTTTCCTGGATACTCATATATGTTTTCTGCACTATTAAACTCTCCGACATTACCGGATTTTGAAATACAAAATTTTAAAGACGATACATCTGTATCGATAAGTTTCAATGATATTTTATTTTATTCATACTATCGTTTTAATGTTCGAACAGTCAATCTCGCCAGTAACATGATAAATATTATTGGAATAAGAAGCAACTATGGATATGATTATTCAGTTTCGAAATATGAGAAAAGAAAAATTTATGCAGATTATTTATTGCTATTTTATTACGATGGTACTACATTTAAACTGGAAAAATTTATCTACACTTCATTTCCAGGAGCAGATTCCCGTAAACTATATCCATCTTCAAGAAGCTCTAAAGATTTAGGTACGGTAGTTGTAATGCCTGGTTTTCATAATAATGTATACAAAATTGGAAGACACAGAGGTTATAAAGCGTTAGAACAAATGAGAGATATCGCAATTTTTAGAGATAAAAGTGCATATAAAGATAAGTTTCACGACTTGTCAATTGCGGCAAGTTATAAAACCGATCGCTTTGGCATAAACACACTTCCGAAGGTTAATATTCATATGCCAAAGGATCAAGATGCACCCTCTGGCGTAGTTAAGATTAGCAAATCATTTGGGAGCCTTGTAAGGGGGGCTTCTGCAGGATGCCAGGTTGTAGCTTTAGATAATGGAAAAAATGGTCAAAAATGGTTTACTGATGTTATGTCAATTTTCGAATTGCAAAAGTCGAGAAATGGAAAAAATGAGTTTGATTACTTTTTAATTGAGGAAAGAGATTTCTTAGATTTTCTTGGGAAATAATAAAGGCAGTTTTCTATTTAAATTAAAAATATAGGCACTATTTTGTCTCATCTCCAAACCCAGCTCACCCACCGTCTCGAAAAACTCTGGCGGGTATTTAGCTGGTGCAGCAGCATTCTGATCAGTATCATTGCTGCTGTAATTGTGGCTGAAAGAGCATGAGAGAAAACATTGCTGCATTATCCGGGGGATCATTTACTTGTTTCGGTTGTCATTATTATCGTCAGCCTTTACTCCTGGTTGTGGCTCAACGAAAACCTTAAATTTGAAACAACGATCAGGAATCAAATGGAAGCCATCATGGAAAAGGAAATGAATTATCCCAAAATAAAAAAAGAAAGACCTGATAAAATGGCAAAATTTGGATATAAAGATGTTATCATATTACTCGGACTCGTTGCGTTAATAGCTATATGGAATAGTTAAACGACAACTCAAAACGGATCGCCACATTTAATTGAAGGTTTCATTAATTTCTGCCCTTTACAAAATCAAAAAATAAAGGAACAGGCTACGCTGTTCCTTTATTCATGTACATTAATTCATTTATTGGGTCAACCTTATTCTAAAGCTTTTCCTAAAATTTTCTCCATCTAGTTTTAAAATATACAGCCCTTTGGCAAGCCCGCTTTGTATCGGAATGTTTAATTGATTTATACCTGCCGTAACATTCAATTGTTTTTGTAGTTGTAGTTTGCCGGACAAATCTACCATTGTCATCTGCAAATTACCTGCTTTTTCTGCAACCACCTGCAGCTTAATATTATCGCCCACAGGATTTTGCAAAAGCCGGATAGTATTTCCTGCTGTATTGTTGTTAAAAACAATCACATCGCTGTAAAAAATATTTCCACTTAGGGAGATAATTTTTAACCGGTAATATAAGAGGGCTGAGGTAATAGTATCGGCGAGTTCATATTGATTGTTGGTATTTCCGCCGCCGGCTATTGTAGCAATCGAACTGTACTGCGATCCGTTGGCACTTCTTTCTATTTCAAATTTATCGCCATAGTCTTCATTAACGGTTTGCCAATATAATTTTGCAATACCGTTATTATAACTGCCGTTAAATAAAACCAGGTTTACGGGAAGCACAATATTATTCAATCCCATTTTTAAACCATTGCCAAAACTGGTTACCCAAACTTCATTGCTGTTAAAAGGGTTAAAAAAAACTCTTTCCGGCTGGCGGAAAGGATAGCTGCCTACCAGCAACCAGGCGGGTGTAGCTGCATTCATATTATTGCTAAGCCAAAGCCCCTGCATTTCCGTGGTAAGATAGGCTTGCGTTGGAATTGCCGGGTTGAAGGTAATGGAAGTCACCCTGTCGAATTGTGTACCGGTTAGTTTTGTCCACGATGTGCCACGATTGGTAGTTTTATACAACCCTCCCAGCCCGTTGGGAGCGCCGCCCCAGCCGCTGAATACGCAGGTATACCAGGTATTTTGCGTTGGGTCAGATGGATCAATGATGATATCTTTTGTCCAGTACTGCATACCCGCATGTGAAACATCTGTCCATGCATTAGTGCCGGGATCGTAAATAAAAACGCCTGAACTGGCGGTGAATGCTCCGGCACTTGTTCTGCGGCCGGAAAATGTACACACTACTTTCCCATCATTCAACACGATAATACTGGCAGGATGTCCCTGTGTACGCGGAGGGTTAGGCAATTTTGTCCAGGTAGATGTAGCCAGGTTATTAAGGTTGTCAGTTCTCCATATACCACCTTCACCTGTTCCTGCTCCATAATGAATCACGCTTGCATACATCCTGTTGGCATTATTGGGATCGGTAGCCAGCCAAAAAACAGGGTGATTGAATTGGTGCAGCAGTTGCCATGCGGCTCCGTTGTTTGTAGAATAGATAATTCTTCCGCCGGCATCATTTGCATCCAGTAAGTTATCCTGCAGTCTTGTACTCTGGTACATATCATGAACCCCGGAAGTAGCCGCAAACATCGTGTTGTTGCTGATGTGTTTAGCAATGCGGTACATGGTGTTTACATTATGCCCGGTAAAATCAAATCCCCAGCTAATTCCACCATCTGTGCTTCGGATGCCATTGATATCGGAGTAGCAGGCAAAGATATTGCTGGCATTCTGCCAGTGTAGTTGCCAGGAAGTAGTGTTTTCGAGGCCCACGCTCCGGTAATATTGTTTAGGTGGAGTAGGCGCATTTGCCGGGTGTTCATTAACCGTATTTACATAGGCCTGTTGCCAACTCGTTCCGCCATCGCTTGTTTTATGAACGAATCCATAATCGCCAAACAATACTTTGTTTACATTGCTGGGTGCCACGGTAATACCAAAACAACTTTCACCATAGCCCCAACTGCGATCGCCGCCCTGGCCCGACCAGCCGGTTTTAATATTCTGGTTGTTGGCCGTTACAAAAACTTTGTTCCAGGAGGTACCTGCATTGATTGTTTTCATCACCAGGTTACCACCAGCAGCTTCATCGCTGCCGCCGAGGTAAACCGTATTGATATTATTTCGGGCCATGCCCACATACATTACAAAATCATTGCTGAGGTTAATGCCTGTTAATTTTGGCGTCCATATATTAGTGCCGGCATCTAAAGAAAATACCCCGCCGGCAAGCCCATAATATTCCCATGGAAAAATACCGTTGTAAACATCTGTTGATGTAATGCAGAAGAAGCGGGTTACGCCACCCATTTTTGCACCGGCAAAAGAAAATATCTTTTGTGCTGCAGGCATACCGGTAGTAGCGAGCATGTTAAAAGAGGTGCCGCCATTGGAAGAGAACAAAATGCCTTCGTTGGTACCGATATAAATATTATTGCCATCGAAAAATACACCTGCAACAGTGATGCCTTCCCCGGAATTAGCTGCATTTTTTATTAAAGAAAAGCTCGCTCCGCTGTTGTTTGAAATATATAATGCACCATAATATCCAAGTATGATCCTCCCTGGATTATCATAGTCTGCTTTTAGCGCATACACGTCTTCATCCGCCAGCGGGTTGCCGGGCACAGCAGCCCAGGTAGTGCCACCATTAATAGTACGAACGGCATAGTTAATATTGCCATCATTCGCAATACAATATGCTGTATTACTATTGCTGGTAAATTCATAGGTAGAAATATTACCGGTCTGCAACTTTGTAAAAGGCACCTGCGTATAAGTGTTTCCAAAATCGGTGCTGTGAAAGAGCTGGCTCATATCGCAGGTTACATAAAACTCGTTGTCGTTGGCAGGATTAATAGTGGGGTAGAACATGCTGCCACCACCACCTACACCACGGGGCTGCCAGCTGGCTGGTTGTGCAAAAGAATTAAAGGAGCCGTGAAAAATGATGCAGGCATAAATGATCCTGGCGAATACAGAATTTTTTCTCATTAGTTGGTGGTTTTAAATAGTTGAATCTAAGCAACCACATAGCTGCAAATTTGCTGCCATATGAAGCCTGACACCCCTTTTGAATCCAAAAACCACGATAAAAAGTATTTCTACGAAGTAAATTTTCGTTTTTTTTTTGTTGTTGATAGTCATTACTACCAGCTGCTCATGATTTTGTATTAAACATATCAATTAAAAGAGAAATCATGTTGTTATGCTCACACAGGCTGGTGATATTTAACCAGCAAAAATAATGTCATCATTTTTTCAACTTTCGTCTCTTTACTGTTTTCTCCAACTCCACCACCAACAACACTACTGAGCTAATAGCAAATGCAAGTACCAATTCTATTGCAGTTAAAGGCTCGGTATGGAAATAACTGTTCAAAGCCGGTACATATATAACAGCCAGTTGCAAGCCAATAGTGCCTGTAACGGCCAGCAGCAATGGCTTGTTATCAAAAACACCTGTACTAAATACCGACGCCGTTTCACTTTTAATGGCCATTACATGCCATAGTTGTGCAAAGCAAAGTACAGTAAACACCAGGGTTTGCCAGTGACTCACTTGCTGATCAATTAAATAAAACTGGGTGGCCAATGTTAATGCGCCTACAAACAATCCTACCCAAATGATGTGAATACCCAGCCCTTTGGCAAATATGCTTTCATTGGGATGGCGGGGTAGCCGCCGCATAATATTTTTTTCTGCCGGCTCAGTAGAAAGCGCCAGCGCCGGCAAGCCATCTGTAATAAGATTCACCCATAAAATATGTACGGGCAACAGCGGCATAGGCAATCCCATCAATGGCGCCACAAATAAAGTTACGATCTCGGCAGTGTTGCCGGTAAAAATATACTTTACAAATTTGCGCAGGTTATCATAAATGCGGCGGCCTTCTTTAACGGCGCCAATGATGGAAGCAAAATTATCATCCAGCAATATCATGTGCGAAGCTTCCTTGCTTACATCCGTTCCTGTTATTCCCATGGCCACACCAATATTCGCTTTTTTTAAAGAAGGTGCATCATTCACACCATCCCCTGTCATGGAAACAAAATGACCTTTCTTTTGTAGGGTATCAACGATCCTTAATTTTTGTTCGGGCGAGACCCGGGCATACACTCTTATTTTTTCAACTTCGTTTTCAAAATCCCCCTCATCGATGGCTGCCAGTTCTTTGCCCGTCATTACTTTGTGTTCTTCACTATCAATGATGCCAATCTCTTTAGCAATGGAGGCAGCGGTTAGCGGATGATCGCCTGTTATCATCACCGGGACAATTCCTGCCTGTTTACAAAGACGGATAGATTCAGATGCCTCGTCACGTGGCGGGTCTATCAATCCTGCCAGGCCAATAAAGTCGAGGCCGGTTTCTGCTTCTGCAGGCTGAATATCTTTGGTTAACCCCGGCAACTGCTTTCCCGCAAAAGCAATCACCCGCATGCCCATTGCAGACATTCGTGCGGTTTCTTTTTCTATAAGTTCCCTGTCTGCATCGTCAACCAGCATAGCAACAACAGACTCTGAAGCACCTTTTGTGATCACCCAAAATTGCCCGTTGTTTTCATGTACTGTTGTCATTGCCTTGCGTTCAGAGTCAAACGGTATTTCTTCCACCCGATTTAAATGAGGCTGATCGTCAGCATAAATAACCATGGCAATTTCCGTTGGATCACCCGCAAATTTCCCATCCTGTTTTTTTACATCATTGTTTAAGCTCATAGCGTGGAGCAATACTCCCTTTTTTGCATCTTCACTCCATACTTCCTTAACCATCATCTCATTTTTGGTAAGCGTACCTGTTTTATCTGTACATATATAAGTTACAGAACCCAGTGTTTCCACCGCCTGCAGCTTTCGGATCAATACATTTTTCCGGGCCAGCTTTCTTGCCCCCAGCGCCAGCGAAACAGTGATCACTGCCGGCAATGCTTCCGGTATGGCAGCAACAGCCAGCGATATAGAAGTGAGTAAGATATTTGCAATATCATCGCCCCGCAAATAACCTGTAAAGAAAAAGAGTGCACACAATCCAAGGATGATAAAAGTTAGCTTTTTACTCACATCTTTCAGCCTTTTTTGTAAAGGTGTTTCACTTTCGGCGTTGTCGAGCATACCGGCCACCTTACCTAATTCTGTTTTCATACCCGTAGTTACAACTACGCCTCTGGCATTACCATTGGTAACTTCTGTACCTCTAAAAGCCATATTAATCCTGTCGCCTGGCGCTGCATCGGCCAGCTGCAGCGCATCTGTAGTTTTATCAGCAGCATCGGATTCGCCTGTAAGGCTGGCTTCATTTATTTTGAGTGCATGTAACTCCAGCAGGCGTATATCAGCCGGAACGGTATTGCCAGCTTCCAGCAAAATAATATCCCCTGGCACCAGTGCTGCAGCGGCAATTGTGGTGGTAGCATTATTGCGTAATACCACTGCATTGGGAGCTGCCATCTTCTTTAATGCGTCCATAGCTTTTTCTGCACGGTATTCCTGTACAAAACCAATAACAGCATTAAGGAGAATGATCACTACTATCACAATGGTGTCGGTTATCTCACCAATAAAAGCAGAGATGACCGCCGCAGCTATTAAAACCAATATCATAATGTCTTTAAATTGCCTCAGGAAGAATATTATGGCAGGCATTTTTTTCTTTGCAGCCAGCTCATTGGGGCCATACTCCTGTAGCCTGCGTTGCACCTCATCCACAGATAATCCTTCTGTAAAGCTTTTTAATTCCTGTAAAGTTTCTTCTGCCGATTTAAGATGCCACTCCATATTGTAGAAATTGATGATTTATTACCAGGCTGCAATTTTTGCTCCCAAAAGATAGGCAAAATTGTTTTTGTATGACATTGTCACCTGATGACATCGAATTGCTGGTGAATACGGTGCAAATATAAAAGGATGTATGTAATTTGCTATATGAAAAATCTAAAACAATACTTTTTATTAAGAGACGATATCACTTATCTCAACTTTGGTTCTTTTGGTGCCTGTGTAAAACCTGTATTTGAAAGATACCAGCAGTTTCAACTGGAACTGGAACAGGAACCCGTTGATTTTATTACCAATACAGGGCTTAAATACTTAGCGCAGTCACGGCAGGCTTTAGGCAAATATGTGAACTGCGATAAAGATGACCTGGTATTTGTTGTCAATCCATCTTATGCAGTTAATACAGTTTCCAGGGCCATCGGGTTAAAAGAAGGCGATGAAGTGTTAAGCACTAATATTGAATACGGTGCCTGCGATAAAACCTGGGAGCATGTTTGTAGGAACGGCGGTGCCAGGTTTATACGGCAGCCCATTACATTGCCCCTGGAATCGAAAGAACAATTCGTAGCTGATTTTTTTAAAGGACTTTCTCCCAAAACTAAACTGGTCTTCATTAGTCATATTACCAGCACCACAGGTTTACGCTTGCCGGTAGAAGAAATTTGTGCGATCGCCAAAGAGAAAGGCCTCCTGACTTTTGTAGATGGGGCACATGCACCCGGGCAGATCCCGGTTGATCTCAACAATTCCAATTTTGATTTTTATACAGGGGCCTGCCATAAATGGATGATGACACCCAAGGGTAGTTCTTTTTTGTATGTAAAAAAGGAGTTGCAACCGCTGGATCCCCTGGTTGTAAGCTGGGGATTCAATGCCTTGTTTCCAACGGCTTCAGCATTTTTGGATCACCACCAGATGAACGGCACCAGGGATTACTCCGCTTTTTTAACTATCCCAACGGCGATCAATTTTATGGAGCAGCATAACTGGTGGCAGGTGGCCGCAGATTGCAGGAAAGTTGTACAGGACAATGCACCCGTAATATGCAAACTCTTAGGTACACAGTTACTGGCACCTTTACAGGAAGATTTTATTCTTCAATTACTGAGCGTGCCCGTCAAAACCGCACAGCCGGAAAAACTGCACGATCATTTAAGGGATGAATACAGTATACAAATACCTGTTATGCGCCAGGACGACAAAGTTTACCTGCGTTATTCCATCAATGCATTCAATGAGCAGGGCGACCTGGATAAATTATTTGATGCGTTGAAAGATATAAAAACGAAAACAGGTCTTATTGCTTGATGCTTTCAAAAGTCAACAGGTCATTGGGTCAACAGGACTTCAATTTCTTTTGTCATTGACTTATTGACTGTTGACTAATGACTTTTCCAGGAAATAAAAACCCTGCTCAAAACGAGCAGGGTTCTCTTCTTCTTTATTCAAAAATATTTATGCTTCAGCCGAAAGGTATTGCGCATAGGCATAACCTTCCTCGCCGTCATCTGTGCGTACCAGCCACCATTGCTCGTTGCCCTGGCTTACTAATGTGATCACTTCACCATGAGCAGCTTTACCAACAATTGGCTGATCTGTACCCGGGCCTTTGCGAATATTTAAATTGCTGCTTTCCGTTACTACTTTTACTTTAGTAGTGGCTGCATCCATGCCTACTTTAACATCCATTACTACATCACCTGACAGGAAGTTTGGATCTATTTTATCATAGGTTGCCCATAACTGGTCTTTTACTGCTCCACTTGGCGCTGTGCCGTCGATGTAAAGCACACCATCCTGTTCACGAACCTGTAAACCACTTACACCCGCTGCTGTTGCCGCATCGGTAAGTTCTTTATATTTATTTTGTAAGGTCATTGCTTTAATTTTAGAGTTGAATTAATTAATGGTTAGGCCTTTCGGATCTACACTTTTAGGATTAAGTGCATCCAGCATAGGTTTTAATTTCATCCACCTGGCTTTAGTGATAGTACCGGTTAAAGTTACTACGCCTTCACTCACCATAGCTGTCACCCCGGGAAAGTCTTTAGTTGCATCAGTAACTGCTTTTGTCAAAGGATCATCAGCAGCAATAACAACCGGAGCCGGAGGAGGAGGAGGAGGAGGCAATACGGTATTGTTTGTAACAGATTTTACGCCCTTAACGCCTTGCGCTGTTGATGCTACAGCAGCCTGCGCAGCAGCATCTGATACATCACCACTCAGCGTTACAACGCCTTCATTTACCATTACCATTACACCTGTTGCTGCAGGATTTTCTTTTAATGCTTTTTCTACATTCGCTTTAATGTCGGCATCTTTTGGCTTACAACCCGAAAAGGTTAAACCAGCTACTAATATAAGCGCCGGCAATAGTCTTAGAATTTTCATTGTTTGTATGTTTTTTAGTGATCAAAGAATTATATGAACTCAAATATAGTGCCGCCATATTAAAAAAATATTTTTTTATAAGCGACCTATAAACACGTTAATCGTCCTCCATCTACCGGAAGATTGATACCATTAATATAGGCTGCAGCAGGTGAACAAAGGAATGCCACAGCAGCCCCAAATTCCTCCGGGCGGCCAATTCGCCCCGCAGGAATTTCCTTTACCAGTTCTTCCATTACCTCTTCAGCTGTGTTACCCGTATCCTGCATCTTTTTATTGATCACGTAATCGGCCCTAACGGTAGCGGTAAAACCCGGTAATACATTATTAACGGTGATACCCGATGGCCCCAGTTCTGTTGCCAGCGTTTTGGCCCAGCTGGCCACAGCTGCACGAATGGTATTGCTAACTCCCAGGCCCGCCAGCGGCGCCTTCACAGAAGTAGATATTATATTAATGATGCGGCCCCAGCCTGCGGTTTTCATTCCGGGTACCAGTGCCTGCGTAATGTAATGGTTGTTGATAAGGTGGTTATTAAAAGCCTGCAAAAACTCAGTATCCATGGCATTGATGACGGCACCTGCTGCGGGGCCACCGGTATTGTTTACCAGTATTTGGGCACGGTTGCCATCCCTTACATATTTATCGATGGTATTTTTTACTGCTTCGGTATTTGTAAAGTCGGCCACAAGATAACTATGGGTCTGATCATTACCGGTGTCCAATGTAGCCACGGCATCTTTCAATTTTTTTTCATTGCGGGCAAAGAGTACCAGGCTTGCGCCCATTAATGCCAGTTCTACAGCACTTGCATAACCCAATCCCTGGGTGCTCCCGCAAACGACGGCGGTTTTTCCTTTTAAGTTTAAGTTCACTTTGTTTATTTTTATTTCACGAATTTTGCCGACGGCAGTTACACGAATTGAAAAACGAATTTCACGAATTACACGAATTTACCGGGAACACTATCTATGCGGATTCAAACGGTTAAAAAGATTTGCTTTAATCAGGGGTATCTATGTTCTCATGACTCGCTTCGATCAAGTTCCCGTCAGGGGATTTAGGGGTAAACCCTGTTTCCTCTTTCAATTCTTCCACAACATTATAAATTATCGGGCACATGGCATAATGAATTAACGTAGCAAAAAGCCTGCTCCTGAAATTTGGTTTATGCAGATCGGGAAACTCCCGGCATTCTGTAAAACGGGCTTCGTAGGCACTGCATTTATTACCAGCTAAAAAATGACAGGGGATCGTGTTCATGATCATCATACCACTCGAGCCTTCTTCTACGAATTTATCTTTAAACTGCGGGGTGCTGAGTTGTAAATGAGTACTCATGCGATCAGCATCAGAAGGAGTAATGTTAACTATAAGTTGTTTGCAGCAGGCACCGCATTGGGTACAATCTATGGCGGCAGAAACTTCGGCATTCAGCCTGTAAACAATCTCATCCACCTGTTGCGTATCCTGTTGGTTGATAAAACTCCTGAACCTGTCATTCTCATCCTGGCGTTTTTCGGCCAGGAGCGCAATGAGGATTCTATCTTTTTCTATTTTTTTAATGGGAGAAATTTAGTTGCCAAAAGTAAGCTTTTAAAAGCCGAATGATTTCTTAGTGTCACTTTGTGACTTTGGGTCTTAGTAGCAAGATATAGATCGCCACAAAGTCACTAAGGCTCAAACTAGCACAAAGACTGGCCGGTTAGGTGCAAATCATAAATAGAAAGTCAAACTTAATATTAATTCCATATACAATATTTAAAAGCTCCCTTGCAGCGACAGTTGTAGCGGGCTAAAATACTTAATAACACTTGTGAGTAAAACTGATTTACTAAAAATGATAGCATTCTTTATATTCGCACGCTTATTGTCCGGTTGTTTGTACTTACAACAGCTACATAGCAAATTGAAAAACCACCGCTTGATACTTAAAAACTATGGCAGAAAAAGATCTATTCAATTATTCGGAACAAAACATTCGTACGCTCGACTGGCAGGAACATATCCGCCTTCGCCCCGGCATGTATATAGGTAAGCTGGGCGATGGCAGCAGCCCGGATGATGGCGTATATGTACTCATAAAAGAAGTGATAGATAACTGTATTGATGAACATACCATGGGATACGGCAAACATGTGGATGTTACTATTAAAGATAAAAGCATTACTATAAGAGACTATGGCCGCGGTATCCCGCTGGGCAAAGTAGTGGATGTGGTGAGTAAGATGAACACAGGCGCCAAATACGACAGCAAGGCCTTTCAAAAAAGTGTGGGGCTAAATGGTGTGGGTACAAAAGCCGTGAATGCATTAAGCAACTATTTTAAAGTAACTGCTTTCAGGGAAGGCAAAGAAAAAACAGCAGAGTTTTCCCGTGGCCTGCTGCAAAAAGAACACAAGGAAACAACCACGAAGGAAGAAAATGGTACCGAAGTAGTTTTTACACCCGACGAAAGCATTTTTAAAAACTTTCATTTTGTACAGGAATTTCTGGATAACCAGTTCTGGAATTACTGCTACCTGAATGCCGGCTTGGTAATGAACCTCAACGGTAAACGTTACATAAGCAAAAATGGCCTGCTCGACCTGTTGCAACGCAAAACCAATGAAGACGAGATCCGTTATCCCATCATTCATTTAAAAGGCGAAGATATAGAAGCAGCTATCACTCATGAAAATGGTTATGGGGAAGAATATTATAGTTTTGTAAACGGCCAGTTTACTACCCAGGGAGGTACACACCTTGCAGCATTTAGAGAAGGTTATGTAAAAACCATCCGCGATTTTTTTAAAAAGGATTACGATGCTGCAGATATTAGAGGAAGTATTTGCGCTGCTATTTCTGTGAGGGTGCAGGAGCCTGTATTTGAGAGCCAGACCAAAACAAAACTCGGCTCCATGAGCGTAAGCGAAGGCGGCGAGAGCATGAAGAATTTTATAGGCAATTTTTTATTAAAGGAACTGGATAATTTTCTTCATAAAAATACTGCTACTGCCGATGCATTAAAAAAACGCATTGAGCAAAATGAAAGAGAAAGAAAAGAACTGGCAGGCATAAAAAAACTGGCGAACGAAAGAGCAAAAAAAGCCAACCTGCACAATAAAAAATTGCGCGACTGTAAGTTTCATTACAATGATGAGCCTACGGGTAAAGACAAAGATTCCATTGTAGAAAAACAAAAAGAAACCACCATTTTTATTACAGAGGGTGATAGTGCCAGTGGTTCCATTACCAAGTCCCGCAATGTAAACACGCAGGCAGTTTTTAGTTTGCGGGGTAAGCCTTTGAATAGTTATGGCCTCACCAAAAAGATCGTCTACGAAAATGAAGAATTCAACCTGCTGCAGCATGCGTTGAATATTGAGGAAGGTTATGAGGGCTTAAGATATTACAACATCGTTATAGCTACAGATGCCGATGTGGATGGCATGCACATCCGTTTACTGATCATGACCTTTTTCCTGCAATTTTTTCCCGACCTGGTAAAGAACAACCATGTCTCCATTTTAGAAACACCTCTGTTTAGGGTACGCAATAAACAGGAAACCATTTATTGTTATGATGAAACAGAGAAGCAGGCAGCTATGAAAAAACTCGGCAGCAAACCGGAGATCACCCGCTTTAAAGGTTTAGGTGAAATTAGTCCCGATGAATTTGCCCGTTTTATTGGTGCAGATATGAAATTGCAGCCTGTCATCATGGAACAGGGAGAACACATTCAAAACCTGCTGGAATATTATATGGGTAAAAATACACCGAGCAGGCAGGATTTTATTATTGATAATTTGAAATTTGAACTTGATTTAGTAGAACAAGAAAAAATCTGATTACTCGAATTGAATCGAATTACGCGAATTTGATAACAGCGAATTAATTCGTGCAATTCGGTGAAATTTACTTTAATCTAAGTAATAAACTTAATATGGTGAAAACAAATTCGTGTTATTATGTATGAGTTCCATACAGATTATAAAAAATACTTCGACATCCAGCTCGCCAATGCCAGGGAATGGGTACTTCCTTTTATTAAAGAAGTAAGACCGCTGGGAGAAGGTACGCAGGTACTGGAAATAGGCTGCGGACAAGGCTCACTGTTAAAAGCTTTTTGCGATGAAGGTTGTACCTGCGTTGGAGTTGAAATGTTTCCGCTTTGGCTCGAAAAAGCCAATGAATGGTTGAGGGTGGAAATAGTTGAAGGCAAAGTAAGATTGATAGATAGCAATATTTACCATGTTGACCCGGACAAAGACCTTGGAACAAAATTCGACATCATTGTTTTAAAAGATGTGATAGAACATATTCACGACCAGGAAAAACTTATTGGCTGGATGCAGCATTTTTTAAAACCCGGCGGCATTATATTCTTCGGTTTTCCTCCCTGGCAAATGCCTTATGGAGGTCACCAGCAAATGTTACAGGGCTGGCTTGGTAAAACTCCTTACTGGCATATGCTGCCCATGCCTGCATTTAAAGCTTTGTTGCGCAGCACCAAACAATATTCCGAAGAACTGATTGAAATTAAAGAAACCGGTATTTCAATTGAACGTTTCGAAAAAATTGTGAACCGTACCGGCTATGTTATTTTAAAAAGAAAACACTGGATGGTAAATCCTGTATATGAATATAAATTTGGCTGGAAACCAAGGGTACAGCTGGGTTTGATAAAAGCCATTCCGTTCTTTAGAAACTTTTTTACAACAGCAGTATATTATATCATAAGCCCGAAGGATAAAAAATAAGGAACCTGCCTGCCGGCAGGCAGGTTCGTGCCTGTAATTCGTGTTCTTTACAATAAAAAATTCGTGTAATTCGATTCAATTCGTGTAATAAAAATATAAATATAAATGATCCACATAGTTTTCAACGAATCAGATGTAAAAGTTTTGCAGCAGGCCATTGCAATGGATGAAACCCTTGCCGGTGAAGTCATTCAAATTAAAGATGATTATGCCGTAGGACCCCTGGGAAATATTTATGTAAGCGAAGGAATGGAAGCCCGCAAACAATGGCAGCGGGATGTTCTGGCCGGGAGCGATATAGATGGTAGAGTAGATAGCGGTGAGGTGGATGATTACAAAACAGCTGCCGAACTCGTAGGCACCATGCGCCGAAATGAAGAAGAACAGATATGGGTATGGGCGGCACAAAATAAACACGATGTAAGCGGCTATTACTGGCTCTTAAATTACATGAAAGAATTCCAGGGCAGGGTACAGATATTATACTTAAACAATCTTCCTTTCTTTAATGATAAAGGACATATCTTTTATCCCAACTGGTTACATGAAATTCCGGCTAAGGAATTTTTAAAGGCAAAAAAACTCGCAAGGGAAATTACGCTGAGTGAATTTGAAGTAGATCCCGATGAATGGGCGAAATTATGTGATGAAAATAAGGGGGTTCGCTTGCTGGAAGGTGGTAAGAAGCTTGTGCAGGAAGACTATGATTTTTATGATGCAGAGCTTAAAAAATATGTTACCGCCGACTGGCAGAAAGCTAGTAAGATTATTCATAATTTTTTAAGCAAGGCCAAACATACCACCGGCGATATGTATTTACTCTGGCGCCTAAAAACAATGATCGCACAGGATGTATTTGATGTGCAGGGGAAGGTGGGAGCGATGAAGGATTTTGAAATAAAAACAAAGACAAAAGATTAACCGCTAAGACGCTAAGAGTTAAACTGCGCCTTAGCGTCTTTGCGGTTATAAAGAAATATATGGATATAAAAGCTATACATAATTCTGTTTCTTTTATAATCCCAACGGGCAACCTGTATAATTTTATGAAGTGTAAATTAAGGCCACAAAGACACGAAGACAGAAAGAAGCACAAAGAATTCCGTCCTGCTTCTTTGAGCCTTAGCGCCTTTGTGGCAAAAAAAATTAGAATTTAGACCACAAAATATCACTTAGTGCTTCTTTGAGCCTTAGCGCCTTTGTGGCAAAAAAAATTAGAATTTAGACCACAAAATATCACTTAGTGCTTCTTTGAGCCTTAGCGCCTTTGTGGCAAAAAAAAATTAG
>JACMKX010000114.1 GCA_014379905.1 Ferruginibacter sp.
TGGATGTCTGTAAGTGGAACCATCATGCTGATCAGTACAGGCGTATATGAAGTATCTCCCCAGGACGGAAGGCCCGGGGCAAGGTCTGCAATTTTAGTAACGCCAAGGGGTGCATCTCCACGGGTTGCCAATGCATACATGAACGGGGCCACAAAATTCATCATTGAAATTACCAACCCGCTTACGGGCAACCATGTAAATGCTGATTTCAATTTTATGGTAATGGACCCCAATAATTTATGAATTTAAAACTGAAAAAAATATGAAACTGTTCATCTTATTTCTTGCAGCATCAGTGCTGATAAATGCTGCAAGTGCACAAAGTGTAGGTATTGGCACTGCATCTCCCAATGCCAAGGCACAGTTGGATGTGGTAAGCACCACTAAGGGTTTGCTGATACCAAGAATGACATCTACCGAACGTTTGGCTATTGCATCTCCCATACCACCAGGACTGATGGTATATGAAACCAACAGCAACAGTTTCTGGTATTATAATGGCACCGCCTGGGTTCAGCAGGCAGCAGGTGGGGTATCACCATGGGTGGTATCGGGCACCAATATTTTCAACAGCAATACGGGGAGCGTAGCCATTGGCAGCAGCAGCCCCGATGCAAGTGCTGTGCTGGATGTAAAGAGCACTACTAAAGGTTTTCTTATGCCAGCAATGGGCTCTATACAGCGGGTGAGCATAGCCAACCCGGCTGAAGGGCTGCTGGTGTATGATACTGATGCCAACAAAACATACCAGTACCAGGAGGGCGTTTGGCGTCAGTTAATTACCAATGACTATTGGGTACATTCCCCCACCCGTAATGTGGTGTACAACAGCATTGACAGTGTTGGTATCGGTACCAGTGTGCCCTCCGAAAAGTTTCATGTAACGGGAAACGCAAGGGTAAACGGCGATATATTAAGTTTGGGCAGTATCGGCGCCGGCACCCTCAACCCTGCGTACACCCTGGATGTAAATGGGCCCGGACGGCTTTCTGGTAACGTGTACATAGATAATGGATTCCTGCGCATACGAAATACCACCGATGCTAAAAACTGGGATATGTTGTATTCTTCCTCATCAAACAGGCTGATGCTGCTTGAAGGGGGTATGGAGCGGGTGTTGTTTCAAAACGGCGGCAACGTAGGTATCGCACCCAACCTGCCAACCATTACCGCAGGTTTCCCCAGTACAAAACTGCATATAGAAACCGGGCAGGATGCCGGGCTAAGTGCTTCGAGCAACGGATACCTGATGCTGGGCCCTGCCAGCGGTACTAACCTTATTATAGATAACAATGAAATTATTGCAAGGAGCGGCACCAGTGCAGGCAGCCTGGTATTGCAAAACGATGGTGGCTCTGTGCGTATAGGAAGTGCGGCAGTTCCCACGGGTTACAAATTTGCCATCAATGGAAAAATGATTTGTGAAGAAGTAAAAGTAAAACTGGCCAGCAGTGGCTGGCCTGATTATGTGTTTGGGGATACCTATAAACTCCGGTCGCTGGCAGAAGTAGAGCAGTTTATCATTCAAAACAAACACCTTCCTAATATTCCCTCTGCTGCTGAAGTAGAAAAAGAAGGTATTGAAGTAGGCGATATGCAAAAGCGCATGATGGAAAAAATAGAGGAACTGACGCTGTACATTATTGAGCTGGAAAAAAAGGTGGAGGCACTTGCCAAAACGAAATAACCCGCATGCTGTTTTGAACGCTGCATCCAACTAATTACTAAAAAACAATTCATGCAACAGAAAAATATTTTTCAAAAGGCCATCATGATGCTTTTGTTTTTCATAACAACTATCAACCTCATGGCACAACAAGAGAGGCAATGTGGCACCAAACCGCCGCTGAGCCGGCCCCTGGCCATACCGGATAACTATCAAAGAAACATGGATATAACCGGCATGCGGATGCTAAGGTTATACGTTATCATAACAAAGCCTACCTACCAGGCAGGCACCCCCGCTCAGGATGAACACGAGATATTGGCACACCTGGAATGGATGCGGCAACACTATGCACCATATGGCATTTGTTTTATTTTACAGGGAATGGAAGTATTGGTTTCTGATGAACTCAATGTAGTAGATCCGGATAGCAATGATGATTTCCTGGCATTACAGGCCATCGCCAACCAGCGCCCCACCTGCATGACCATTTTTGTGCACGGGGCTATTGAAGGCAATGTAGCGGGAACGGCATGGGGTATACCCAGCACATTTGTATCGCTGGAGGGAAGCTATACCTGGTCGGGGTTTCCCGTCCTGGCCTCTCATGAAATAGGTCATGCCCTGGGATTATTGCATACGTTTGAAACATATTATGGTAAGGAAGCTGTGAATCGCACCGGTAGCTGTGTAAACTGCGATGTGGCCGGCGATCTGTTATGTGATACACCGGCTGACAAGGAAAACGTTGGATCCCAGTATTTTAACTCAAACTGCGAATACCTGCTCACAACGGCAGATTCCTGCGGCAACACGTATCTCATGGCACCGGCCAATATTATGTCATACCATCTGATTATTTGCCCTACCCCGTTTCACTTAACAGCAGGCCAGGGTGCCAGGATGAACTATACCATTGACAATACACAGGCACTGCTCAACAGGATGCTCACGATTAACGCCTATACCACAACTTTAAACCAGAATCTTAACAGTGGCTACTATGAATATGTGTACCGGAACAATATCACCATCAATGCGCCATCCTATAATGTAGGTGGCTCCGCAAGGGTGCACATGTCCAGCGGCGAGATAGACCTTAAGCCGGGCACGACACTCTCCACAGCTGGCGGAAACGGAATTGTGGTAGTGCGGGCGAATGCATTGTGCCAGTAGCACTTTTTTTGTGTCGCAGGATGCTGCTAATCGATCAACAGCCTATTGAATAGATGAATTACAGGCTCTATCTGTTACACCTTAACCCGTGGTTGTTTTTCATTTAGCATTCTTAGCGAGCAACAATGAAATAATTAAACTGAAGAAAGAAAAAAACAATGCAATAGGCAAAATCATCTCCCTGTTTACCTTATAAAAGATCGCCAGGAGTACAATATAGCCAGATAAAATACCAAGGATTAAAAAAGATTTTCGATTTTTCACTCCGATTTTTTTTGTTGATTATACTGTAGTATTAGTCCCTAAACTAAGTTTTTCCCCTTCTTCTTTTAATAAAATCTATATCCTTTACGTAAAAATAATATACTCACTTATTACAGATTATTAAACTGAATGCACGTAGGTTGATACTTTATCCATGCTGCCTACGGTGTAATAAATGGCAACGCCAACACCCCTATCAAGAAAAATACCGGGAGACGTTGATGGGAAGGGATCGGGACTGAACCGTTAAGGTATTGGCCGTTGCTTTTAAAAGGTAGAACCAATCATAAATGATATCATCACCATTTACTTTCTCAATCAGGCCCAACCATTTGTAACATGTGAAAGTGATAAAGAAACCTCCAAACCGGTATGGTATTGTTTGCTTAACGGGCATTAATAAAAATAGTGACTATTTATAAAAATACTATGGGACATAGTGGTGCAACGTCCCCTGCGGGAGATGTTGCCGGGAAGAGAGGGTAAATACCATGTTTGATCAAGGTCAGCCACCTGGGCTTACCGGCAACGACCCACGGCGGCAAGAAAAAGCAGTTAGCCCCTACGCACTATCCCTCTGGGAAAGTCATCTTAAGCCGGCACAAGGCCACAAATAACGATAACGGCTAGCCCCTTTTTTTCTTTGCCAGTGAAATGGATCCCTGCTTTTCCCGCTGCCAGTATTTAATGGCGGAGCCTTTAACATGCACCAACACCATTCCCTTTGTGTCAATGCCATCCTTAAACCATTGCGCCAGGCTATCCTGCCAATGCTCCCCGAAAGCCTGTTTCTTCCTGATCAGTTTCGCCTTCCCGGCTACACTGATGTACATTTCGTCCTTGCCTTCAAAGCTTAGACAAACGGCCGGGTTGGCTTCCAACTCTTTTATTTTGGCAGATTGCTCGTAGGTAAAAAAATAAGAATCCCCTTTGTAGGTTACATCCCTGTTATTGCTCATGGGCCTGCAGTTCATACCTCCTCTTTTTGTATTGGTAATCATCATGCAGATATCCAGTTCCTTCATTTGTTTTGCAAGACCCGATAGTGATATGGTTGCCATAAATGTTGTTTTTTTGTGTTACAAATAAATACGGAGAAGGTTTACGATAAAGGAGTATTTTTTTTAAGTTTAATCCGCAGGCCCGATCATCAGCTCCCGATTGTTGAACATTTTACTTTCATCTTCAACTGGCACATAAACCCTCAATGTTCAATTTTCAATTTTCAATTTTCAAGTGGCCGCGCTGTTGAATATTGAGCATTGATTGTTGATTGTTGAAGACTTTCTTTCTGTCGCCGGGGCCACGGCAGTGAGTGCGTGCTGACCTTTGCGAAAGCTGTTACGGCACTGAATTTCCTCCAGCTTATATTAATCCTTTTTATTATTACCTTCACTGCCAATTAAGCTATTACTTATGAAAAAAATTACACTCTTTTCGTGCTTTTTTTTAGGTAGTTTTTCTTACAGCTTCTCTCAAAACGTGGGTATCGGCACCGGCACCCCGCAGCAAAAATTAGACGTAAATGGTGCTATCAAAATTGGCGGCACCAGCACTAATGCGCCGGGTAGTATTCGCTACAACTCGGGCCAGATAGAAGCCGGGGATGGAGTATCCTGGAGCCCGCTGGCTGTACCTAATTCAGCCATTGTGTTAAGTGAAACAAATAACAACGCCGTTTTGGAAAATGCGGGCTACCAGCTCATCGGCAAAACACTGGTAAACTATGCAGGTTTTGGTGCATCAGGATCATGGATACCAATTCCAATCATAGATATTCCCACGGTAAATGCCCTGACAAATCCAACGGGTGTCTTCACGGGGAATAAATACATTGTGTGGGGAGGTTATCATAATGGCGCTGGCCCAAGCAGCGGTTATAAAAACCTTGGATATATGTTTGACTCTACCACTAATACCTGGACGAATACCACTACCACCGGTGCGCCTGTTGGCAGGTTCAATCATTTTGCCGGAAGAATACCCGGCAATCGGATGTTGGTATTTGGAGGACGTTCTGTTAATATCAGCGGTGGAAATGTTCCTTACAACGATGGCGCCATTTTTACCCCGGCTACTAATAGCTGGAGCCCCCTGTTCAGTACCGTAAATGCACCCCCTGTTGCAACAATTGGTTCAGCCAGGTATGCGCTGGACACCATTGCCAATAAATTATATGTCTACAGTAATTATCTAAGTACCCCTTATTTTAATTGTTATAATATCAATACGAACACCTGGACGGCGCTCAGCACCGTAAATGCTCCCACAGGCATAGCCGGAGGTGCATCTGTGTGGTTAGGAAACAGCAACAAATGGATGTTTTGGAGCGGCAATCCCGTTACAGCCCAGATAGATGGCAGAATATATGATGCGGCCTCTAATACCTGGACTACCATGACTGCCCCTCCTGCTTTTGTACAAGCGGTATCTGCGCCCGCGTTAGTGTGGAGCGGCACCCATGTAATTGCCTATGGCGGTGCACTTAACGGAACAGATAACTATAGCAACCAGGCTGTAAAGTATAATCCTTCCAGCAACACCTGGACAGACCTGGCTACCCTCAACAAACCGAGCCCAAGATTTCTTCATGCTGTAAAATATGGAGGAGATAAACTATTTATATGGGGAGGGTTTGAAAAGCAGCTGGATCTCACCTATATAAAAGTAAATTCCGGCGCTTACTATAATCTTCTTAACGATACATGGAATGAAATTCCTTCGGGTACCGGCACGCCGGATAGGCGGGCCGGCAGCCTGATTGAATGGACCGGACATGAAATGTACATCTGGGGCGGCTCATCCGAAGCAGGTCGCACGGGAGCCTTGTCCGGCGGCCGCTACGCACCCGACCTTTCCACCGGTGGCGGATTCGGAGGCTTTCAATCAAAAACCTATTACCTGTATCAGAAAATGTAAGTGTGTAGCCGGTGATTTCAATTGGCGGCGCTGTTGAGTATTGAACACTGAGCATTGATTGTTGAACATTTTTTTCCTTTTAATTGATAGATTAAATGCCGTAGATAAATGCCTTCGTTGGCTCCAGTAAAAGGTAGGACTTAGCCGGAAAAAGTGATGCTCTTTGAAACAGTTCTCAGGCAGCAACTACCGGTAACAATCTAATTATCATTTATATGGTGAAATCCAGGTAATTTTTTGTGAACTTTTTTGTGAACTTTTAAGGAAAGTTCACAAGTAGTTCACAGTATGCCTGGCGACTATAGTACAATCTGCCGCAATTGTTCGTCCTCAGCCGGTCACTTGTGTCTAGCGAATCTTCTGCCGCAGTTGGTGTTCGCTAGTCGTCGCGAGCCCATATCCCCACCGCAATGAGCGCAAGAAGGATTGATAAAGAAATGGGAGAATACTACAATCGGAAAGTAAAAGAAGGAAAAAATAAAATGCTTGTAATGAATGCGATAAGGTGTAAAATACTAAGTAGGGTTTTTGCTGTTATCGACAGAAAAACACCCTTCGTTAATACTCAAAAATTTGCGGCGTAACAGTAAATTTTATTTTTTTATTGACATAGAATGCGCCAGTGAGTGCTATAATGCTTTTAAAGCCTTTGCAGGCTTTAGATGCCAGGTTATTTTGTATAATAACCCAGGTTTAAAAAAAGTCATTTATAGTATATGCTCTATGCCATTAAAGGTCTTTGTACTATAAAAAGTGATAGCTCATATTCTTTACTTTGTATTATCTCATCCTTTCCAATTCCTTAAACCAAGTTTACATGAAAAACTACCTGTTGCTTATCCTCTTTCTCGTACCCGCTATTTCAGTATCGGCACAAAACATATCTATCAATGCTACCGGTACGGCGCCAGACACTTCCAGTATGTTAGATATTTCCTCTACCAACACCGGCTTATTAATACCCCGAATGACAAGTGCGCAGCGTGATTCTATTATTTTACCTGCTAATGCGTTGCAGATATATAATACCACTACAAAGTCACTAAATATTTATAACAACAGCAGGTGGGAGTCCATTTCTTCCAAAGCATCAACTAATAATCTTGTAAATGTATATTCGCTAAGTGATTTGCCTGCACCGGTAAGCAGCGCTATAACTTTAGATGCCACTAAAATGTATATTTTTTCCGGCATCGTAGATATATCCCCCAATTATCTTTCTTTAAACGGTGCTGGATTAAGGGGAATGGATCCGGCGAAAGATGGGGTGATGTCTTCAGTAAGTGGAGGCGTTTTACGCAGCACCGCAGTAAGTGTTTTCATTGAAAGCCTGGCAGTAATTCCTTTAAGTGCAACTACTAAAGCTTACGATTTTGCAGATGCTACAGGTACAAAATTTTGCAATCTCTTTTCTGGCTGTTCAGTAGTAGAAGTAGGTATCCCCAGCCTTGGTGTGGGGCAAATAAGTGGATTTAAGGCCATTACAATTGTAAAAAATTATTGGAATTGTAAAGACGGTGTAAAAGTAACAGGAACGGTAGGTAAGTTTGCCTCTACATTAAATTTTATAACCGGAATAACTGCCGGATCGGCCATAGAATTTTTAGCAGGTATTACCATTGACGATATAGACCTGGGTAATAATTATTTTATATATACCGGGCAAACCGGTGTAAAGGTAAACTCCGGCGCTGTAATAGATCGGGGCATAATGACTAGTAATATGTTTCGTGGCGTAAGTACATTATTAACCGGATTTGATTCTTATACCCCGGGCTGGCAAATGGTATCTAATACTAATATTCCCAACTCCAGGGCTTTTGCTTTTTTATATATGACGGCTAACAGTACCTCTACTTCTTTGCCTGTATCCAATACTTATTACAAAATAGCTGGTACTACAACAACCGTTAATGCTAAAAAGTTTTCCACCACCTCTAACAAGATAACCTACACAGGCAAAACCCCTATTATAGGAAAAGTCTTTGTAATTGTTGGAGCAAAAGCACCCGCTAATAATAGTGACTTTTCAATAGTCATAGCTAAAAACGGGGTAATCATTGCTGCACCAATTGGCTCTATTGCTGCATCATCTAACAACCAGAGTTTTCAAATAACCTTTATCTCCGAACTCGACATGTCTACAAACGATTATGTAGAAGTTTTTATAAAAAGCAATAATGCCAATGCCTCGGCCATTACCGTGGAGGAAATGCAATTTCGAATATCGGAATAAAGTAAACCCTTTTTTTATTTTGGCCAGCACTGGTAGGGTCTCTGAGGCATTAAGTGATTCTTAAACATCTTATTTATGCGTATCGTTTTATTACTGACGGGTATTTCTTTATTATTCCTGGAACATTTTGTTCTGCCTGTTACACCACAAGTTCAATTTGTGTTGTTTATTACAGGTATTGTGCTGCTGGGCATACCACACGGTGCGGCAGACATGCTGGTTGCGACGGAAAATGCATCAGGGAAAAAAACATTCTCGGCAACACGTTTCCACGTACACTATTTAGCCAGGATTACTGCTTTCGCCCTGCTATTCTGGCTATTCCCTGTAATTACAAATCTATTGTTCATTGGTATTGCAGCATTTCATTTTGGCGAAACAGATTTAACCCGGTTTAGCACTAAAACCTTGTCTGGAAAATTTTTTGTTACAGGATATGGCATCCTGATACTCTTCGTTATTTTACTCCCGCATTTTGAAACCCTGAAACCATTGTGTGCGCTCTTTAAATCAGGTAAACGAAATGAATTATTTATTGAGTTTATTTATAATTTCCGTTATCAAATATTAATATTCAGCGGTGTCATTTTTTGTGTAATTTCTTTTTGGTATATCCTTACCAATGCTGTAAATTTTTACGAGATCTTTAAATTTTTTGCTGAATATGCCACGTTGCTATTCGTACTCTATCACCTACCTATGATACTGGGTTTTACATTTTACTTTGTGCTGTGGCATTCCGTTTTTTCCTTAAAAAATATTTTTCGGTATCTTACTAAAAACGGGCTAATATCCACTGCTATCATTGCCAAACAAATAGGTTTTTATAGTATTCTTTCCTTCGTAGGATTTATAATATTCGGAGCCATGGGTTTCCTTTTTCTAGGTAATAACATGCTTATTGCATACGTGTTTCTCTTCCTCGCAGTTCTTACAGCACCCCACATGCAGGTGATGCACAATATGTACAACAAGATAAATTTTCTTCGGGCAGAAAACAATTCAACTAACCAATGAAACAGATAAATCTTTTAAGGGGAGTATTAAAATCCCTACTGCATGTTTTACTGATTTTTTTACCTTTGCTTTTGCAAGCGCAAAATCCACATGGCGTCCTGACTATAAAATCCGGTGCTACACTCAATATTGGTAAGAATGCTGCGCTTGTTACTAATTCTGATATTGATAACCGGGGTACATTAAAAAACGCCGGTAGTATTATTTTAAATGGAAATACGGCGCAGAGTTTCCCTGGCACTGCCGGTAGCATACCCACCATGAATTTACTGGAAGTGAAAAATACCGGGGCCGGGATTAATCTTAACCGGAATATAGAAATTGGCAAAGAGCTAAAGCTCACTGCGGGCAACCTGGCACTTGGCAATTATGATGTTACTGTTCAATCAAATGCCACACAAACGGCGGCTGTGTCTGCCATTGGTGCGGGGGCAGGGGTTAGTTACGGAGCCGGGAGGTTTAAAGTTGAACGTTATATCGGTATGGATGCCGGCGGCAATTTAAGAGCCTGGCAATTTCTTTCTGTACCAGCCAACGGGCAAACCATTAAAGATTGCTGGCAGGAAGGCGGATCCACCACGGTGGGTTATGGCACCGTGGTTACCAACCCGCTTGGAACAGCAGCCGGGTATGATTATGCTTCCCCGGGCACTTCTATAAAAACCTATATAAGCGCTAACAGTGCATATGACCAGGGGCCAGCTTCCACATCTTCTTTAATTAATAACGCAAAAGGATACATGCTTTTTGTAAGAGGGGACAGAACTGTATCTTATGGCCTGGCCACCGCACCAACGACATTACGAATAAGGGGCACTTTATTTACACCTGCAGACCCTCCTGCATCTGTTTCTATCAGTAGTGATAAATATGAATCTATTGGTAACCCCTATGCGTCCCAAATAGATTTTACCCTGCTTGACAGAACGGGTGGTTTAGACAATACTTTTTATACCTGGGATCCCCTGCTTACCGGCCTGTATGGTGTGGGGGCGTACCAAACTATTTCCGGTACAAATTCCTGGATCCCTGTACCGGGCGGCGGCAATTATACGGGTGTTCATAAAACCATAGAATCTGGCCAGGCATTTTTTGTACACGCAAGCGCTACGCCCGGTACCATTAGTTTCTCCGAAGATGCAAAAACCGGGGGCTCTACACTTGTAAACAGGGGGGAGGACGAGACAGGATTAACGACGAGGCAGTTTATACGCAGTACGCTTTTGACCTCTACAGGTTCCATTGCTGATGGAAATGCTGCTGTGTTTGACATTGATTTCAGTAATGCAGTAAACCGGGATGATGCGCTTAAAATAATGAAAGGAGGTGAGAACTTTGGATTGAAGAGAGGCAATCAATTCCTTGCGGTGGAGGGCAGAAGCCCCGTGGTAACCAGCGATACTTTATTTTATTTTACAAATAATTTGCTGCAGCAAGCTTATTCCATTTTAATAGTACCAGAAAATATGGACCTTAGTAAGGCAGCCTGGCTGATAGATAATTTTTTGCAAACCCAAACTCCTGTATCTCTTAGTGATAGTAATTACATAAATTTCAATGTTACAAATAACCCGCTGTCTTCCTCATCAAACAGGTTTATGCTGGTCTTTAAAACATTAACTGTTTTAGCAAATTCTGGTACCATTTTGCAGGCATCCCGTAGCGTTGATGGCACCATTGCTATTAAATGGAAAAATGTGGCTGAAAATAATACGAAGGAATATATTCTTGAAAAAAGCGCCGACGCTATACTATTTACTACCCTGACTACTAAAACGGCGTTGATGAATATGGGAACTGAAGCAAATTATGGATATAATGATATGCTGCCTTTTGAGGGAAATAATTTCTACCGTATTAAA
Source organism: Ferruginibacter sp. (assembly GCA_014379905.1). Taxonomy (GTDB): domain Bacteria; phylum Bacteroidota; class Bacteroidia; order Chitinophagales; family Chitinophagaceae; genus Ferruginibacter. Next base: position 11,141 of record JACMKX010000114.1, read on the forward strand.
ATAGTAGCCTTAAATGGTGCCATAAAATATAGTGAAATAGTAAAGGTAGCGTTATTAAAAAATGCGCCTGCAATAAGTATATATCCAAACCCGCTTAAAGGCAGATTATTAAACATTCATTTTACCAGCAGCATGTTTGGTGATTACAACATTGCTCTTATAAATAAAGCCGGCCAGCAGGTATGGACCAGCAGTATCTTATATAACACGGGTAGCGGAAATAACATTCAACTGGTATTACCTAAAAATTTAATTGCAGGAGGATATCATCTCAATATAATTGATAAAGAGGGGAAATCATATAATATCGCTTTGATGCTTCTTTAAAACTTTTTTCTCCTGGTTAACACATATGCATTCAAAAATAGGTAACCTTTTTTTTCTTCCTCATACAAAGAGCCTTCTATACAAAATAGGAGGCTCTCTATCGCCGTTGGTGTTCGCTAGTCGTCGCGAGCCCACATCCCCACTTGACTCGTCCTAAAAAATCTTTTGGCTATAAAGCTGGTAATTCCAGGTTTCAGATGAATAATCTTTTTGTCGTTGTTGGTGTTCCCCCTCCGCATAAGCCAACACTGCAACCAGCACAAGCCGATGCATGGTGCCTGCCTGCCGGTAGGCAGGTTTTCACCCGCTTCCCATCCATTGTAAACTAACTAAATTGTTTTAAAAAAGAGATGGTTATTTAAAAACTTAGCATACGAAATAATTATTGTTAACCTTCTAAAGGTTGATGTTGACCGGAGACAACTCCGGCCTTTAGATTTGCTTTCTACTGATTTTATAAAATGCTATTATTATTACTTTCTTTTTTTGCTACTTTTTTTCTTTACTTACTGAATTAAATTGTTAATAACCGCAGTCAGGAAGAAGCTGTGAACTATAACAAAACCTCAGAGGCAACTAAGCGTTACTGCGCTAGGGATTACGATTATTGAATAGTTTTCAAATAATTTAATGTGCAAATGGTTATTCTGAAGAGGCCAACCATTTTGTTTATAATAAAAACAAAGACGCTAAGGGTTAGTTGTAGTCGCTACTCCAAAGTCCACCGTACTTTTTGTTATGTTTCTATAATTTTTCAATGTTCTGGTGAAATTGCTGACTAATGAAAAGCTGCGTATATTAGCGTTAATACAAGTGTTGGCACGCCTTTAACACCTCACAAATGAAAGATATCACAGAAATACAGGGCTTTTGGTCTCCAACTATGGACATGGAAAAGAGTTATTCGGGAATTCTAAAAATGGATGGAGGCGAAATTGATCTTGAACTTTTAGGATGTGAAGATTTTCCTCCAGGAAAATTCATAATTCATGGCCTGACTTCTAAAGGCAAGAAAATTACGTTATATAACTGTTATCCCTTTAGTCGTTCGAGATCAACGCCAGGTTTTCCTACTGCTACAGTATCAGCAACTCATTATTTTGAGGGTGATCATCTCTTTAAAACAGACTTTAATTTTTCACTTGTTGAATTTAAAGTTACTTTTTTAGACATATGGTTAGATGTAGGCGGATTTAAGTCTTTTGATAAAATTGAAAACCCTTATTCGGTATCCTTAACTTATGAACTTCCTGAAACAATACAGCTTTTTAAAAATGATTTAATTGAAATTTCGATAATTTTCAATTATTATGCGCCCAGCTTTAAACCGACCCATGAATGTAATATTCGTCAAGAGTGTCTCATCCAGATCAAACATAAACAAACGTTTAATCTAGAAGAATTATGGACATACATTAATGTTATAAAAAGTTTTTTTACACTTGCCTATTTTTCTGAGGTCAACATTGAAAATGTTATGCTTGTAAAAGACGAAATATCTTTAAACCTAAAATATCTAAACCGAAATCCATCAGAACTAGACACAAAAAGGCATAGAAGACATTTTTTGTTTGAGTATAACGAAATTAAAACAAGCTTAGCCACAGTATTTGAGAAGTGGTTCAATATCTGTGATCAATTGGAGCCTGTAATTTCGCTTCTCCTTGAAGTCTTTAAGGAGGGCAGCAAAATGAATGAGAACTATTTTTTAAATATTATGTATGGGATTGAATCTTTTCATCGGAGGTTAAGATCTAATGCCAAAAGACCGCAAGTAGAGTTTGACCAAATAATCAAGGATATTTTAGAATCTTCTCCTACTGGGCATCAAGAGTGGTTGAAAGAAAAACTTGCATTTGCAAATGAACCATCATTAAAGGAAAGGCTTGAAATTCTATTTTCTGAGGTAAGCCCGTCTATATTAAGTCATCTGTTTCCACAACATGAAAAACTAATCATTCAGGCAAAAAACACTCGAAATTACTTTACACATTATAGCTCATCTTTAAAGAAAAAGGCTTTAGATGGCAAGGAGCTATATCATTTATCAGAAAGATTAAAGTTATTGCTTCTTGTTCTTCTTTTAAAAGAAACTGGATTCGATGATATACAAACTTCTAAAATAGTTATCAATAGCTCACATTTTTTATTCAATCATATTATTGTCGAATAATCAAGCTTGCCATCACCATCAGGTTTTGTGCAATTGGGGCATGACGTTGAAGCAATCAACTTCAGTGTATCCAGGCTTTGGTTCCGCCGGCCGTAATGCTGCCAGGCTTTTGTTGGTTAAGTTCAACTTTTAGTTATAAATTTAGTCCCGATAGCTATCGGGATTCCGGGCGGAAAGTTGGTCAATTACCCGACGTCACAAAGCTCGAACGTCGGAAGCAACCAGTAACATTTTATGGAAAAAGTAACATCAGAGGTATCTTACTATCTTAAACTCACTGAATACTATTTGTCAGGAGATCTTAAAGAAATCAAATCAATCTGTGAAAAAGCGGAAGAAACAGATATAAAACTTAACATTCAGCCCAAGTTCTCAGTTTCTGGTTTATATCCCAGACTTGATACTAAAAACAGCTTCGAAAATCCTGAAAGCGGAATTTTTCGATTGACAATTCCAATTGCATCCGCACTTTTTTCGACAATAGATTTTTTAGGTTACTTAAGTGGAGACAATGATAATGCACTAGCTACAAAAAAAAACTTTATTGAATTTTTTAAATATGCACGCAATCTAAGCTTTGTAGTCGCTGCCGATGAAATAGTAATTGTAAACTCTGTGTTTAGACAGGGAGTTGCTCACACATATTTACCAAAACTAAATGCAGGTATATCATATTACTCTGGGAATCCTAATGATAAGTTGTTCCTTAATGAAATGGGTAACACACTTGTACTTAACTTGAGATATCTTGAAACTATAGTGATGATGGTTTTGCGGAATGCAATAGAAAATACAGACTTAGCTGAAAAGATGGAGAATCGATATTTGAGATTGCAAAACAGCTATAGGGAAGCTTATTCAGACAAGATTGAAAGGTTGCTTAGGAGACTTGATTAGGCTGCTGCCAACATTGGATTTTTTACAAATTTGCCTTGACTAAGAAACATTGGGTTTATCAATTTAGCTTCAGTTCTGGGCGGACAGTTGGCCAATTCCCCAACCACACAAACCCTCGAAGGTTAGCAGTATTTTTTATGGAATTTGGGTTAAAAATAGGAAATTATAAAAGTAAATATTTTCGAACCCATTCGCTAACTTCTGTATCTAATCCAGCCCAAGCTGCTGGCGGCTTTGCAACGCCCACATAGAGTTTATCACCAATTTTAATAAATTCCTTTAGTTCATCTCGTATGGTAACGTGTGTTACTAGAGGTAACTGGTCTTTATTAATGTTTATGAAATACGAATTTTGGGTAACACGAGCGTACGGATAGGACGAAATAATTTTGTTAATTAATTTTGTCCTATTAGAATTATCGGCGATTTCAAATATTATGGAATATAGTATGTTCATTTTTGAATGCTAATTTGATGAATTTGCTCTGCGACAAATCCGACTAATTGTATACAGTTTTGAGCTTCTGCCCTTGTGATTTTATTTTCAGTTATATCACTTTGAGCCAAATCATGATCTCCACAATGAACAATATCATGCCTCCTTTGAGTGTGCTTTTCTATATTACTTTGTAAAATATCAGGACTTTTATCTGCATTTCTAGATATCTTTCTAAATATATCTTCAAATCCAGCTATTTTCAAAAAAACAGCAATATTCCTCTGCCCTTGAAATGATTGTTTTTCAAAATCTTTATTAAAAGCATCTTCAATTTTTTTATAAAAATCGGGCTCAAAAACAATAGAGTGAAATGTTTCCTTATTGGGAAATAAATCTTTCTTTATATAATCTTTTAAAGCTTGGGGAAGCTGCTGCCTTTTTAGTAAATCTTTAATTCTATCTAATACAAAGACTCTAACATAAGCATCAAGTGCTGAAATCGACAAAACGATTGACGCTCTATATGCATCCTTTAAATTTTCTTCTTCAATTTGCAATTTTGTTCCATCCAGAGCAAGATCGATATCTATTAAATTTTTTGCACGCTTTAAACTATTCGCAAATATTGTAAATGCAATAGATTGTTCCTCTAGTTGTGCAGAAGTTACACCAGGTGTGCCTGAAGCAGTTTCCGCTACTGAAGGGGCCGATGCTGGAATATTGTCTTCTGTATTTGACATTATAGTAAAATGAAATGCAAACATACTAAATACTGTATAAATTTCAGTGTAAAACTACAGCTAACAGTGGTATTGGTGCAAGTGGGGCTGAACGTTGACACTTCGGCGGTTTGCATCGCTTTACTTTAATTCAGGCAGACGAATATCTGTTTCGCTTTTTGTTGTTACCTTCAATTTATATTAATTGAGCTTGAGGGCAGGGCGGACAGTTAATCAATTCCCCAACTGCATAAAGCGTCGACCGTTGTAGGCAACCCATCCCAATTTTCGAAAATTCAAGCATTTTAAAAGCAAATTTAATAATGCTCAGAAATAATTCAGGACAGCAGATAGAAAATGAACAAGCTATATTCCCATTAGTTTCATTTGACAAAGCAAAGAAAATTTTCAGATGTTTAGGAACTGGATTCTTTATTCATCCAACCGGTTGGTTTATAACTGCAAGACATGTTGTACTGGATAACAGCTTAAACCAATACCCAATGATCATGGGAGTTCAATCTTTACAAGATGGAAGTCATGTAAATCGAATAATATCACTTTTGGGAACGCATCCAACCGCTGATATAGCTATTGGAGCATTAGGTATCGCTAGAGACAAGATGGCTAAAGAAGTTCCTTATGAATTAGCTCCGATGTTTAATCTTTCATATAAAGCTTTAAATAAGGGTGAAGAAATTATTGCATTTGGTTATCCCAAGACTTTGAGAACCGAAGAAGGATCTAAAGATACCTTTCACTTTATGGGCAAATGGGCGAAAGGAAAAATAGAAGAATACTTTCCTGACGGCGCTTTTACAGTTAAAAATAGATGCTATCAAACATCAATGCCAATCGAAGCGGGTGCTAGCGGCGGTCCTGTTTTTATAAACAATTATGCCGTAGGAATAAACTCAAGCGGTTTTGATTTATTTGACGGGGATGAGCCCTTATCTTTTATAACACCTATAAATTTAATATCCGAAATTAATATTCAACTAACTCATGGAATGACAACCCCCATATCTGCCTTAGTAAAGAAGCATTTTTTTAAGGTAGCTTTTTAAGGGCAGGCCTACATAGCATTGCCGCAATTCGGACAGACAGTCATATTATCATCATCAACTCTCTCTAACCTATTCATTCATCGCCTTGAGCGTTCATTAATTCGCTTTCCAGTCATACTAAAGTTTCTTTCCTTTAATCAGCAGCATTACCAGTCGGGTACAGATCAAATTCCAAAACTGAGGCAATACTCGACGTTGGCTGAAATAATCAACACATCCATTTATGAATTGTAATTGTGCGTATTGCAGGAATGATTTACCATTTGATTTACCAGCAGAAATTGTTAAAGCAACTAAAACTGGTAATCTTATTCTATTTGCGGATGCCGGAATAAGTACAGAAAGTGAATTAGTTTTTAACGAAACATTATACGAAGATGTAGCTGGGGAGCTAGGTTAAATACACAGATTGATTTCCGATCACTAATGTCTAAATATTGCAGCCGAGTTAATGGACGAACTAAACCCTCGTCTGGCGCATTCTATGACGATAAACAAATTAAATTTATTGTTATGCTGCAAATTTTTGAGTATTAACGAAAGGTGTTTTTCTGTCGATAACAGCAAAAA
>JACMKX010000115.1 GCA_014379905.1 Ferruginibacter sp.
AGAAGCAATCAATCGTTAGTACCTCACAAATATAATGAGTAGGAATGTAACAGAGAAATCAATATTAATAATTTATTAAGATTTTCATATAGCAAGCAATCGTTAAAGTCCTCCAGTTTCTACTGGAGGGCTATTTTTTTTCCCCTTTTTTCATGATTGCTCCAGATAATACAAACAGGTCACCAATTTTAGATAATTATTTATGAAAAATTTGACAAACCGGTTTAATTTGACCAAAAGTATTATATGTATAAAAAAAACAATATGCTACTTTTTTTTTTAAAAAAAATTGCCGAAAAGCAGAAAACTAAGTTATTATCAAAAATTGTCCCTGAAAAATAGCTCATTGACGAGATACTGCCTTGAATTTTTACTCATAATTATAATCGCGGTTGTATTTTGTTGTTAAACCTCCCTGACCGTAAACTTCTTATATTTTCTAACAAATAACAGATTGTAACATGAGTATTTGGGTGCAGAACCTGACCATAATCAGTTTAACCTGCTAGTATTTTGATGAACTTTGGGTAATGTCTTTTTTGAAGAAAATGGCACTATTTTTTCTGCTGGCAATTTGTTTATTTTCTGCAACCATTACCATCGAACTGCTAAAATTACCATTGTCGGCTGAACACTATTTTGACCACCGGAAAAAAAACAAATATTGTTGGGGCGATGCTTTTTCTTATCATTCAATACTGCACGGAATATGGCAGGGATAAGGATACAAATGAGGATAACCAATTACCATTTAAATCCGCCGAATATTACGCTACCTTTTCCTTTATTTCATTAGCTCCCCCGACAGCATAGAAATTTTATTCAAATGCATAAAAGAAATAAAACAACCTTTTGGATTCCATCCTGAACAATTTCTGTCGGCCCGATACCTAGCTGCTATCTGGCCAGTTCCCTGGTTGTGCTGATCTTTGTAAGTATCTATATTTACCAGTTAATTTAAGCAATGGATGTATCGCATTTTCATTTGCCGCTCAAACATTTTTCTCTATTGGTAACCCTGAGTGGCAGCGGCCTTTTGTTATAGGTTATAGGTTATTGGTGACTGCGGCAGCTTTAGTGAAACTTTAAATTATTGTTCCTTTTTTTAAAAAGTTGTGGAAGGCCAGGCAGTTATTTACATTTTTTAAAATCAAATTGCTGGTTCTTTTAAAATGCAGTTATAAAGAATAATATTGTTTTGGAATGAATACTTTAAATAAAAATACTGGTTTAACCACAGAACAGGTTGTTGCGAGCAGGCAACAATATGGCAGTAATACCCTTGAATGATGCAACGATCTCCACAAAAAACAGGATCCACCTTTTTATCCCTTAAACAGCTATCGTTGAGTATTTTCCAGGGGCTTATGATTACAGCAGGTTGTTTGGGCATTGGCTATTATTATATGCAACATGGTTCTAACGACGCTACTGTTCGTACCGTTATATTTATTACCCTCTTATTCAGTAATATATTTCTAACACTGGTTAACCGCTCTTTTCATTATTCAATTTTTAAAACCCTCGCCTATAAAAACAATATGGTACCGGTCATTACGGGTATTACCCTGTTTTTTATCGCAACCCTATTGTATATACCCTTTATAAGAACCTTATTCAATTTGCATTCCTTAAATTTCCCTGTAATTGTAAACTGTTTTTTTGTGGCAATAGCTGGTACTTTATGGATTGAAATATGGAAATTAATAAAACGAAAGGGTAGCCAGCCGGAATAGATTACCCAATAAAATTTCTGTTAAACAAGATTAGATAGAAGCTGGAATTCCTGCGCCATTGAACGGAAGGAATATTACTATTCAATCGAAAAAAGCAGTCAACAAAATATAATGTATAAATCATTATATGAGCCTTGCTACTATTGTGTAGAACCTTTACTACAGCGCAATAGCGCAGTTTCTACAACTTCTAATAAAATGTGTGAATGATGTAACTTATTATCATAATTGTGTAATTTTCGAGCACCTGTTTTAAAGTAGTTTTGCGAATTGTAATCACCCTTTCGATACTCAAAGGAAAAAAATACAATTCAAAATCTGTCTATGAAAAACAAGCCTTTCACAACCGGGAGTACCCAGTTGCCCGCCTTTAAGCGAAATTTCAGCATTTTCAAATACCAATGGCTCAGTCTTTTGCTCCTGGTCGTTTTCTCGGCAGGATGTAAAAAAGTTACAGAAGAAGCGGGGATTGTTAATCCCTGCCCTGTTGTGGTGGCTACTGATCCTACCGATAAAGCCGGGGATGTTGCTCTTAATAAGATGGTGTCAGCAACTTTCAATACCACTATGGAAGCTGCTACGATCAATAATTCGACGTTTACGATCAGGCAAGGCTCTTCGCTTATCTCAGGAACGGTTGCCTCAACTGCCATCGGTACCACTTTTACTTTTAAACCAGATGTGGCGCTCTTACCTTTTATCAAATATACCGGTACCATTACAACTGCGGTTACAGATAAATTCCGTATCTCCATGGTAAGTGATTATGTATGGACCTTCACCACCATTCCCCAGGTAACTTTATCGGTAAATAGCTTAGCAGGTGGTACTGTTACGGGTGCGGGCACATTTGCCCAGAGTTCTGTAGTTACCGTTACTGCAATACCCAAAACCGGTTATACATTTACTAACTGGACGGATAGCCTCACTACCACAGTAGCTTCAACAAGTCCCAGCTACCAGTTTACTATGGCTGGAAACAGGGCATTGGTGGCAAACTTTACGCTTATACCGCCTACCCAATTTGCGGTAACCTTATCGTCAAATCCGGCTGCCGGCGGATCAACTTTTGGATCGGGTTCCTATAATACGGGTACTACTGTAACCGTAATAGAATCTCCTAACCCGGGATATACATTTGTCAACTGGACTGAAAACGGTAATATCGTTTCCACGAGTTCAAGTTTCCAGTTTACTTTGACTGCAAACAAGACTTTAGTTGCAAACTTTAGTACTATACCGGCATTACAATTTGCGGTAATATTATCATCCAGTCCGTCGGCCGGAGGTACAACAACCGGGTCTGGCTCTTATACTGCGGGAACTTCTGTAAATATAACAGCATCGGCCAATACCGGTTATACATTTGTTAACTGGACAGAAGGCGCAACTATCATATCAACCAGTTCAAGTTATACTTTCCCGTTAACTGCAAACAAAACCCTGGTTGCCAATTTTGTAATTAACGCTTACACATTAAATGTAACGGCTACTAACGGAACGGTGGTTAAAAATCCGGACCAGGTGACCTATAATCATGGATCTACCGTTCAGCTTACTGCCACACCTGTTGCAGGGTACAGTTTTACTTCCTGGAGCGGAGATGCTGCAGGTACAGCAAATCCATTAACTGTCACCATGAATTCAAATAAAAACATCACTGCGAACTTTACACCAAACGCTTATACGTTAACGGTGACAGGAACGAACGGAACTGTTGCAAAAAATCCAAACCAGCCCACCTATACCGGAGGCACAACGGTGCAACTTACCGCTACACCCAATGCAGGGTTTATTTTTTCATCCTGGAGTGGCGATGCATCAGGATCTGTTAATCCACTGCCGGTTATCATGAACGCGAACAAAAATATCACTGCAAACTTTACCCCGGTAACATTATCCATTTTAGGAACGATCTCAAATTTCGGTGCTTTTGGAGGAAATGCCGGGATAACTAACCAGGGATTAAATACGGTAATTAATAATGGGGGCATCGGTACAACGGCAGCCTCTACTTTGATAACCGGTTTCCACGATGGAATTACCGCTGAAATTTATACCGAAACTCCGTTGAATGTTGGCAATGCAAAAGGAGGGATTTTCGCGGCCCCTCCGGCTCCGGGAAATGCTACTAAGGCCGCAATGGCCGTACAGGCCCTGATAGATGCAAACGCAGCTTATATCAGTATTTCCCCCGCTGCAAAACCAGGCGGTATTGATCCGGGTGCAGGAGAACTAGGTGGATTGACCTTAGCGCCGGGCGTTTATAAATCTGCCAGCGGTACGTTTAAAATTCAAAATGGAACCCTCACGCTAGACGCGCAGGGAGATCCCAACGCCCAATGGATATTCCAGACGGCGGCCGGACTAACCGTCGGTATTGCGGGACCTGCAGGTGCACGCAGTGTTTCACTGATAAATGGGGCACTTGCTAAAAATGTATTTTGGTATGTGGGAAGCGCAGCAATTATTAACGGAGCTGGTGGCGGAATTATGGTAGGAACCATTATAGCTACTGCCGGGGTTACTTTTTCTACCCCGGGCAATGCTGTTCAAACAGTATTGAATGGCAGGGCTATTTCACTGGTGGCTTCAGTAACCATGGTAAACACAACCATTAATGCGCAATAAGAGCTGGTATAATTGCACATTCCGCCTTCCGGGGGATGTATTCGAATAAAATGAAATGAACAACTAATTTATAAAAGAATATATATGTTACAACTTACAATAGTAAAACAAAAATTTTCATTCCTGTTACTGGTATTAATTTTTGCAGGCGGCACAGGCATGGCACAAAAACTACAACGACCAGAACCTAAATGGTGGTTTGGTGAATCAGTGGCTGCTAATTTTAATTTTTATCGGGGCACCACACAAATGCTCAACAATACCTGGACAGTTCCAACTGCTTTTCACAAGGGTAAAGGTGTTAGGCCCTATGCTTCTTTGCTGACCGAATACAGACCAAATAAAGTATGGGGTGGCATGTTAAATATCGCGTATGATAACCGTGGGGGCAAATTTGCCAGGGTGATCGCCCCATGCAATTGTGACGCGGACCTGTCAAGCAATATCAGTTATGTAACTGTTGAACCCAGTTTGAGGTTGGCGCCCTTTGGAAACGCATTTTATATATTTGCGGGTCCAACAATCAGTCTCAATGTAACCAAATCTTTTACTTATATCCAGGAAAACGAAACTGATGTCAGGGGTGAGTGGAGTAATATCAAGAAAACAGTATTATCGGCACAGGCAGGCGCAGGTATCGATATTCCGCTTTCAAAGATCGCTAACCCTACCCAGGTAACCCTTTCACCATTTGTATCTTTTCTTACCGACTTTGGACATGAGCCACGTAAAGTAGAATCATGGTCTTTCTATACGGTTCGTGCGGGAATAGCGCTTAAGTTTGGTGTATCAAAAAAACCGCTTATTGCAACAGTTCCAGTAACAGAACCTGTTATAACCACTATCCCGGTAGTGGCAGAAAAGGATGTACAGTTTTCAGTAAGGGCTCCTAAAGTTGTACCATTAAACCGACAGGTAAAAGAAACATTTCCGCTTCGTAATTCAGTATTTTTTGATAAGGGATCAGCAGAAATACCAAACCGGTACATAACCTTAACCAATACCCAGGCCAACGCATTCAAAGAAGAACAATTGCAGGAAAGCCAACCCAATAATTTAATAAATGGCCGGTCAGCCAGGCAATTAGCAGTTTACCATAATATTTTGAATATTATGGGAGAACGTTTAAGGTCCCATCCACAAAGCGCTATTACATTAACCGGCGCTTCAGCTAAAAATTCCGCGGAAGGAAAATTGATGGCCGAAAATACCAGGCAGTACCTGGTAAGTGCTTTTGGAATTGATGCTTCAAGAATAACCACAGTGGGAAGAGATAAACCGGTAATACCTTCAGAACAACCAGGCGCAATAAATGAACTTGAGTTGTTACGTGAAGAAGACCAACGGGTTGATATTACCAGCAATTCCCCCGAATTACTGGTACAGGTAGGAGGAGAAAATTCACCGTTTTTAAAACCGGTACAAATTTCAACCATACAGGAAAACCCATTGGATGGACATGTGCTGTTTAATACAGCAGGAGCCAGTGATGCATTACAGTCATGGTCAGTGGATGTTACAGACGAGCTGGGGAAAGTGCAACATTATGGTCCTTATACCGGCGACCAGGCTTCTATTCCCGGGAAAACTATTTTAGGGGACAATCCACAGGGCAATTATACCATCGTAATGACGGGTTTGACAAAAACCGGCCAATCGGTTAAAAAAGAAAGCTCCGTCAGCCTGATGAAAATGGACGACCCAAAACAGGAAGGCTTACGGTATAGTATCCTTTTTGATTTTGATCAATCAAAGACCATCGCTGCCTATGAGAAATTCCTTACTGATATTATCGCTCCCCTTATTCCTGAAAACGGAACAGTTATTATTCATGGACATACCGATATTATTGGTGAAGAAAAATATAATCAAACCTTGTCTGACAGCCGTGCAACAGCATCAAAGCAAATAATAGAACGTGCCTTGCTGAGCGCGGGAAAGAAGGGTGTTAAATTTGACACCTATGGATTAGGTGAGGATCCCAATCTTGCTCCTTTTGAGAATAATCTTCCGGAAGAGCACTTCTACAACAGGTCGGTAATTATTGATATTATTCCCGCTAAGTAATAATAGCACCTTAAATAATCCAAAAAAGCACAGGATACCAGGCAATAATCGCCTGGTACTGTGCTTTTTTATTTTATATTACGATCGGCAATCCCTCCCCGACATATACCATTGCCAGATCATTATTTTTTTGCACCCGTCCTTTTAATTTTTCTCCCGGTAAAACTAATCCTTCCGGACAAAGCAATCACGCTGGAAACTGTTATCGATACAATAATCAATTATCAGCGGCCCAGCTTCATGGTTTCTTTTGCACTTGACACATAATGCCCCCCAAACAGCACCGCATGAACAAGTAAAGGATAAAGTTGTGTAAGTGGCAGTCGTTGCTGCCAGCCCTTTTCCAAAGGATTGGATTCGTTGTAAGCA
>JACMKX010000116.1 GCA_014379905.1 Ferruginibacter sp.
AAGTTTATCGGCATTATTGAATTAAATGATATCAAACAGAAATTATTTCAGCCAGATCAGTTTGATAAGGTATCCGTAAAGACGATGATGAAAAAGCCCCGGGCTATTTTGTATTCCGACCAGGATATGCATAGCGTTATGGAAAAATTTGATGTTACGCAAAGCTGGTACCTGCCCGTTCTAAATAAGGATAAAAGCTTTATTGGTTTTGTTTCCAAAACAAAACTTTTTAACAAATACCGGGAAATTTTGGCTTCACAGGGAGATTTATATGAAGAAGTATAAGCAGGTTTTTTTATTGATAGAAAAATCCCGCCGCAAATGTTAACGGGGTAGTTGGACTATTAAATTACGAATTTATTAGTCATTTAAACGTTTGGTATATTTTCAATGCTGTCGGATACAGCTGAAATGAACTAAATGTTGGTAACTCATAACGGTTGTATTTATTTTACCAGTCTATATAGCTCCTTTTATGATTTATACAGCTTTAGTAGGATAACAAGACAGACAAATTGCGAACCCCATGTTTACTGGATAGAAGGGCTAATTATCGAAACACTCTACATTAGCAGGGTGTACGAAGAAAGACAAAATTTTGATCCTGCAGGCCACTATTCTCGGCCAAATATTACACAGCTTACTATCAACAGGGAACGGCAGCCTGTAATAAACTTTACAAATAGTTAAATAAAGCTGTAAGGATTTTTTATTCGCGATGTATAAATATATGTGAAGGGCAATGATTTCCCTTACTCACAATTACTTTTATCGTTCAAGTGGACTTTTTCTTCTGTATAAATTGTATTATATGACAGACCATATTTTTGATTTTATTGGCGGCAATGCAGGGGAATGGAAAATAGTAAAAATGGAAACGGTTATTGGTGACCCAATTCAAGACGCTTCTTATTTAAAAATTGTAAACAGTAATCTTCAAAAAACCAATGAAGACCTTTGGACAATAAAGGGATTGGTAAGCAATGTACGATATGCAGAAAAGGAAGAAAAAGAAAAGTTACTTGCGATACAGGCTGGGCTTGGTCGACCAGCGGATACCTGTGCTGCCCTTATCCCAATAAGAAAAAATGAAGCCTGGTGGAACCTTGCACAGGATGAACGCAGAAAAATATTTGAAAACAAATCGCATCATATACAAACAGGTTTAAAATATTTACCTGCCATAGCCCGTAAACTCTACCACTGCCGGGATATTGGTGAGGCATTCGATTTTCTTACCTGGTTTGAGTATGCTCCTGAACACAGCAATGCTTTTGAAGAACTGGTAGCAGCCCTGCGTAATACAGAAGAATGGAAATATGTGCAGAGGGAAATTGACATAAGGCTTGTTCGGTTATAAAAAATATGCTTTGTTTTTTCATAGTAAAGAACAGCATTTATAATCCGGGAAAATTATCCATCACATAGCGTTGATTCTCCATTTTAAAGGATTTTATATCGGCTCACCTTTGCATAGTCAATAAAGACAAAAAATTAAATCATCAAAAAATAAAAAAATGAAAAAATTCACCGTTCCAGCAAGAGAAGAAGTTGCACCAGCCAACCAGGCTATTTTCGACACACTAACCAAGGCGTTGGGTTTTGTGCCCAACCTGTATGCAACGATCGCCTATTCTGAAAATGGACTGGGCCGTTATTTAGCGTATCAAAATGCAAAAACAACTTTAAGCAATAAAGAAAAAGAAGCTGTGAACCTGATTGTGAGCCAGGTAAACAATTGCGTGTATTGCCAGAGTGCCCACACCGTAATTGGTAAAATGAATGGTTTTAGTGATGATGAAATATTGGATATACGCAGCGGTAAAGCCAGCGACAGCAAGTTGAACGCATTGGTGCAATTGGCAGAAGGCATTACTAAAAACCGTGGTAACGCAAGTGCTGATTTGGTAGAAGGTTTCTTTGCACAGGGTTATACCAATGAAAGCCTTGTAGATTTAATACTGCAGGTAAGTGAAAAAACAGCTATGAACTATCTGCATAATCTTACACAAGTGCCGGTTGATTTTCCACTTGCCCCTGTCTTGGAAAATGCTTCATTGGCCAATCAAAATTAAAATGAAACTTTCAGTAAAGCCAGGCTGTGTCCTGGCTTTACTGATTAATGGAAACTATTAAACGCAAATAATATGGAACAGCGTCATCCACTTCCACCCTTTACAGTGGAAACGGCTTTACAAAAAGTGCAGGCTGCTGAAGATGCCTGGAATACCAAAGACCCGGAGAAAGTTTGCCTGGCTTACACGATTGATACCGAATGGAGAAACCGCACTGACTTTATTAATGGCCGGGAAGAAGTAAAACTATTTCTTATAAAAAAATGGGAAAAAGAACTGGATTACAAATTAAAAAAAGAACTCTGGGGCTTTAGGGAAAACCGAATGGCAGTACGGTTTGAATATGAATGGCATGACCATGCCGGGCAATGGTACCGCAGTTATGGAAATGAGTTATGGGAATTTGACGAAGATGGATATATGCAGAAAAGGTTTGCCAGTATTAATGATTTAGCGATCGAAGAAAATGAACGTAAATTGAAGTAACAAATTAAAAAATGATTCAGCAAAACACATTTACACTCATCAATCCTCAAAATGGCAACCTTGCATGTAAGCTTTTCTCGTTTGATAACAATGATTATTTTGACCACCTGCAGCGAAACAATTACTACTCCCTCATTTGGATAAAGGGCGGAACGGGAAAACTTAAAGCCGATTTCTATGAATATGATTTTATAGAAAATAGGTTGTTTGCATTTTCACCTTACCAGCCATTTATGTTTTTACCAGATAAAAATATTGAGGGGTTAGCATTGCAGTTTCATCCCGATTTTTTTTGCATACATAAGCACCAGGCAGAAGTGGCTTGCAATGGTGTATTGTTCAATAATATTTATCAGCCACCATTTATGAGTATTGATGATGCTTCGTCTGCCACATTAAGTATGCTGCTGGAGCAGATGAAAATTGAAATGCAAAACCCGGCGCTGGCACAATACGAACTACTGGTATCTTACCTTAAAATATTTTTGATAAGCGCATCCCGGTTAAAAACAGAACAGCAGCCGGAATTAACATTGGTGGCAAAAGATTTAAAGCAGCCCTTCATTTTGCAAAACCTTAAAGATACTATTGAAAAAGATTTTAAAACAAAACATTCGGCAAGTGACTATGCCAGTGCGTTAAATATTTCAGCAAAGGCTTTGGCAAAACTTACTAAAATGTATTTCAATAAAACACTCACCGGTTTAATTTCAGAACGTATTATCATCGAAGCTAAAAGAGAATTATACCTTACCAATAAAGCAGTAAAAGAAATAGCTTATGAACTGGGCTATGATGATGAATATTATTTCAGCCGGTTTTTTAAAACCAATGCAGATATATCGCCGCAGTTATACAGGGAAACGGTTGGTTTTGGAAGAGGGGAAGCTTAAGAATATTTTTTTGTAAACGTTCTAACTTTTTTGATGGACACCAATTTACCTGTTATTACTTTTGTTTAGAAGTTAATAAGCGATAGCTTGTACTAAAAATCGAATAAATCTGATAGTAAATAAGTGATGGAATATACTTTTAAAAATAAGCAGGATACCGGGCTGATAATACTAAAGCTTAATGAAGAAAAGCTTGAACGTTACTTTAGTGAAACAAAGGATGACAGCAGCCTTTACTCCATTGCATGGAACAGGGGTAACAAACAAATTGTAACCATTGATGAAATAGCGTATGAATTTGGGGCCTGCAGTGTTTTGCCAATTATGATGAGCCAGTCTTTCCGGTTTCAACATCCGTCAGATATAGTTTTATGGCAGTTTAACCAGGAGTTTTATTGCATTGCCAACCATGATGCGGAAGTGGGTTGTGTAGGGTTCGTATTTTACGGCCCGTCGCCAACCATGTTTGTAAAATTGGAGGACGAACATACAGGAACAATGAACCGCCTGTTGGCTGTTTTTGAAGAAGAATTTTTATCAAACGAAGATATAAAAGGGGAGATGCTCAGAATGTTATTGGTTCGCCTCATTATACAAATTACACGGCTTGCCAAAAAACAATACCTTGGCACAGAAGCAGCCTATGAGGATAAATTTAATATTATAAGGCAGT
>JACMKX010000117.1 GCA_014379905.1 Ferruginibacter sp.
TATCATTGTCGTCTACCAATGCATGATCAACAGCTGGCAGCGGATCCTGCCAAAGCAGTTCTTCCTGGGGTGCGTCATTGCCTAAATAACGGGAACGCGGGCCCATATCTCTATGGGTTAATTTAAACCAGGCCCTTGCAAATGCATCCGCAAACTGGTCGGGGTTTTCTAAAAAACGCCTGGAGATTTTTTCAAATGCCGGATCCAGTCTTAAAGTAAGATCGGTGGTAAGCATCGTAGGTAAATGCATCTTTGATGAATCGAATGCATCAGGAATGATCGCCTCCGCATTTTTAGCCACCCATTGGTGGGCACCTGCCGGACTTTTGGTTAGTTCCCATTCAAATGCAAATAAATTTTCAAAAAAGTTATTGCTCCATTTAGTCGGTGTTTTGGTCCAGGTTACTTCCAGGCCGCTGGTAATGGTATCTGCACCCTTACCTGATCCGTAACTGTTCTTCCAGCCAAAACCCTGTTGCTCGAGGCTTGCAGCCTCCGGCTCTTTTCCCACATTCGTGGAGGGTGCTGCGCCATGTGCTTTACCAAAACTATGACCGCCTGCAATGAGTGCAACGGTTTCCTCATCATTCATAGCCATGCGGCCAAATGTATCCCGTATATCTTTTGCAGAAGCGATCGGGTCAGGATTACCGTCCGGCCCTTCAGGGTTTACATAGATCAAACCCATATGCGCTGCCGCCAAAGGTTCTTCCAGGTTGCGGGAGTGCGTTGGGCCGGATGCATCTTCATCGGATGGCAGCACACCTGTTCCTGCTACACCTTCAACGCCACGTGCATAACGCTGGTCATTGCCCAGCCAGGTAGTTTCTGCACCCCAGTACACGTCTTCCTGCGGTTCCCATACATCTTCACGACCACCGGCAAAACCAAAGGTTTTGAAGCCCATAGATTCCAATGCTACATTTCCTGTAAGGACCAAAAGGTCTGCCCAGGAAATTTTATTGCCATATTGCTGTTTGATGGGCCAGAGCAACCTGCGTGCTTTATCCAGGCTCACATTATCCGGCCAGCTGTTGAGGGGTGCAAAACGCTGCTGCCCTGCTCCGGCTCCGCCACGGCCATCGCCCACACGGTATGTACCGGCGCTATGCCATGCCATGCGAATGAACAAAGGACCGTAATGTCCAAAATCTGCCGGCCACCAATCCTGCGAATCGGTCATGAGTGCATGCAGGTCTTTTTTAAGCGCTTCCAGGTCCAGGCTTTTAAATGCTTCGGCATAACTAAAGTTTTCTTCCATCGGGTTCGATAAAGAAGAATGCTGGCGCAGGACATTTACTTTCAGTTGGTTGGGCCACCAGTCCCTGTTTCGGGTGCCACCACCGGCAATGTTTTGTTTCATAGCACCATGCTGAACCGGGCACTTACTGATATCGTTTGAATCGTTTCCCATTTTAAAAATTTTATGAAATGAAGATTAGGTTGTTAAAGCTTAAAAACTGATGGACAAATTTATGACATTGCTTTTATAATCACAATCAATTAATTTTATGATTCAATAGCTTTAAACTATAATGACCCTCATACAATTAGAATACATATTGGCGCTGCACAGCCTGAAACATTTTGGCAAGGCAGCAGAAAAATGCCATATCAGCCAGCCTTCCCTGAGCATGCAGGTGCAGAAGCTGGAAGAGGAACTGGGCGTGCAGGTATTTGTGCGCAGCAACCCGGTGGCTACAACAGATACCGGCGTGATCGTTATAGAACAGGCCAAAAAAATTATGGCGGAAGCAGGTATGATGCAGCAGTTGATAGAGCAGGAAAAAGACATTGTAGGGGGCACGATTAAAATTGGCATTATTCCAACCCTGGCACCTTACCTGCTGCCGTTGTTTATTCAATCTTTCATTAAAAAATATCCCAAAGTACGGCTGAGTGTACATGAACTGATGACAGAAAACATAGTCAGGCAGTTGAAAAATGGTTCGCTGGATGCAGGCATCATGGCAACGCCTTTAAAAATAAATGAATTAAAAGAAGATTTTTTATTCCATGAAAAATTTGTGGCCTATGTTTCCCGCAAGGAAAAAATATTCACCAAAAAATATTTATTACCGAATGATATTGATGTAAACAAAATGTGGCTGCTCGAAGAAGGGCATTGCCTGCGCACACAGGTAATGAATCTTTGCGCCCTGCAGAAAGATGCTTCCATCGAAAAACATTTTGATTATGCAGCAGGGAGTATTGAAACACTGAAAAGATTTGTAGAAAAGAATGATGGCATCACTTTATTACCTGAATTGGCGACGCTGGACATGAGCTCCTCAAAAAAGAATATGCTGCGCTATTTTAAAAATGCCACGCCTGTACGGGAAATAAGTATGGTAACCCTTAAAACATTTACCAAAACAAGACTGGTTCATATTTTAAAAGAAAGTATTGTAGAAAACATCCCCGATACGTTAAAGAATAACACAAATGCCGGGAGTTTAAATGTTTACTGATCTGCAGGGTGGCTCACCCGGCAAATCAATACAGCTGGTATAATTTTTACGGCTTACAGCAAAAAACATTCAGTTTAATACATTTTCTATCTTGCCTAATTCGTCAGTAGAAAAATTCGTATTCTTCAAAGAATCCACACTATTATTCAATTGCACCAACGAACTAGCTCCCACCAATACCGATGTTACCCTTTCATCTTTCAGTAACCACGCAATAGCCATTTGCGCCAGCGATTGATTTCTTTGCAGGGCGATTTCATTTAGTTGTTTTATCTTATTCAACAAGGCCTCATCAATTGTATTTACATCTATCGCACCATTGCCAAGGTTGCGTGCAATACGGGAATCTATTGGAATGCCGCCAAGGTATTTATCACTCAGCCTGCCCTGGGCCAATGGAGAAAATGCAATACAGCCCATGCCTTCTGCTCCTGCCACATCGAGCAAAGAACTTTCATCCTGAATAGTTTTTTCTTCTACCCAGCGGTCCAGCAAAGAATAGCGGGGCTGATGAATAATGCAAGGTGTACCCAGCGAACGAAGTATGGAAGCAGCTTCTTTTGTTTGCGTTGCATCGTAATTTGAAATGCCTGCATACAATGCCTTACCGCTTCTTACAATGGCATCCAATGCCATCATCGTTTCTTCCATGGGCGTATTAGGATCAGGGCGGTGCGAATAAAAAATATCAACATAGTCAAGCCCCATTCTTTTGATACTTTGATTGATGCTGGCCACCAGGTATTTTTTTGAACCCCATTCACCATAAGGACCGGGCCACATATAGTAACCCGCTTTGGTTGCAATAATGAGCTCATCCCTGTAAGCAGACATGTCATCTTTTAATATTTTACCGAAGTTGATTTCCGCCTCACCACCCGGAGGGCCATAATTATTGGCCAGGTCAAAATGCGTAATGCCTTTATCAAATGCACCGAGGATGATCTGTTTCATTACGGCAATTTCATTGGCGCTGCCAAAGTTTTGCCAAAGGCCAAGCGAGATTGCGGGTAACAATAAACCCGTTTTACCGCAACGGTTATAGCGCATTGTATTGTACCTGTCGGGGGAAGCTGTATACATGTTGGATGTTTGAGGTTTGCAATATAACGATAAACCCCAAGGGTTTTTATTCCCCTAAATAAATCATACAAAATCACAAAGGATAAAGTTATGACATCATGAAATTCTTGTGCAATAGTGAAAGTAGTCTTTTTTATATTTGTTGATATGAGCGTAAAAGCTGAAACTATTTTGGAAAAAGAAGTTTATGTAAGCCTGAAATGGATGAGAGGCGCAGGCAGGTATAACAATGGCGAAATATTTATGGCAGGAAATATTTACTCAGGTATCTTTTAAATAAGCTTAAAAAGTAAATTTTGTTTTGATCATACACTTATATATTAACAGAACGCCGGAACAAAATGTTCCGGCGCTGCACTTATAAACCATCCCTCTATTTTATTTTTAATAACATGCCGAGTGACAGCAATTGATTTTTATTGTCGGAAACATTGTCGCCCTTCAATATCGAACGGGGAGAGTACTGGTAGGTTACATTAAACGAAGCTTTATTATTCACGTTATATTTTAAACCGGCAATAAAACGATAATCAATTTTTCTTGCTGCTACTTCATAATTATGCTGGCTGGCGATAGTGGTGCCCGGTACTAAATTTACAAGAAGCGTATTGGTAGGACTCATCCGGAAATCGTATGGCTCCACAGCTGTGGTAGTTGTTGTTTTTAATAACACAGCTGCCTGTACCCCGCCCTGCACCGCCAGCTTTTTATTGATCTTCATTCCTGCCATCAGGGGTATATCAGCATAAGTTAACCGGGAATATTGCTTAACGCTATTATAGAAATACACATTGTTGCTGGTATCATTTACATAAACAGTTTTTTTAGTACCCTTGCTTTCGGTATTAACCGGCGAAGCAGCTGTAAGCCCGAGTGTGAGAAAAAATGTATTAGAAATATTATACCGCAATTCCGCTGCCGGGTAAGGCCGCAGGTTTTGTTTTTGCCCTATCATACCGTTAACTGCCAGGCCTGCGGATAAGTCCCAGGTTGATTTGCGATTCTTGTTCTTATTGTTTGATGCACGGCCTGTTGAATCTGTCCCGGGCGCTTCTGCAATAAGATCTTTAAGTTTGACTTTTCCTATACTGCGTTCTACCGGCAAATAATTTGCTGAAGAAATGTTGAATAGCTTATTGTTTTTCAACAATTGCATTTCAGCTTTAACCAGTGCCGGTAAATACCAGGAAGAAAGAACCAGGTCGCTCTTTCCTGCTGCCACAGCTGAAAGGTTGGCAGTTTTTTTTGCGGCATCATTTTTCAGAGAATGAGCCAGCCCTTTTCTTGAAGGAGGAATAATTGTTCCGGTTAATTGCAGAATGGGTTTAACTGGCTGAGCATTTCCTGCGGCAGCCTGTATGTTATTTTTTACTGATGAATAAACCCGGCCAACATTGCTGATAACGAGCGAACTCATTAAAAATATTGTTATCAAAGAAGCAGCAACGATATAAGACGGGAAAAACTTCCTATCCTTTTTTTGAGGCATATTTTTTTCCAATAAAAATTGCATTTGCTCCCAGCCATATTGAGGGGAGTCAACCATTTCATCACTGTTGTGTAAATATTTATTCA
>JACMKX010000118.1 GCA_014379905.1 Ferruginibacter sp.
AAACTATTGGGAGGTATGACCTATAATAGAAATAACTCTCCCTTCCTTGCCGTTACGGGAGAAGCATATCCGAATGATATATTCAGGGATCCTTCACAGGCAACATATAAGTCAACTCCCAGTGCGAGCAACAGCGACAAATATTTATTCCAGGCCTATTTCGGCAGGCTTAATTATTCTTATAAACAAAAGTATTTACTGGAAGTAAGTTACAGGAGGGAAGGATCATCACGATTTGGCAGGGGGCACAAGTTTGGAGATTTTCCGGCGATAGGAGCCGGCTGGATAATATCTGATGAAGCATTCCTTAAAAATGTATCCTTTATCGATTTATTAAAACTAAGATCAAGCTTTGGTTTAACCGGTAGTACAGGTGGTATACAAAATTTCCAAAGTTACAATCAGTGGAAAAATGCACAGTCGGATAATTTGGGATCCTATAAAGGCAATCCCTATTTTTTCTCTGAACAAGTTGCCAATCCGGATTTGCGCTGGGAAAAACAGACCCAGTTTGATATAGGGTTAGAGTTTAAAATATTTAACAACCGCCTTTCCGGAACAGTTGATTTTTACAATAAAGTTTCCAATGATTTATTATTAGAATTTCCCGGTGGGGCTACCCAGGGACAGGAAAATCCAAACATCGTCATTAATGCTGGTTCTTTACGAAACCGGGGTGTGGAGTTAAGTTTAAGTTCGGTTAACTATAGCACAAAGGATTTTAACTGGACAACTGATTTTAATATCAGCCATAATCAGAATAAAGTATTGAATGTATCTGGAATTTCACCTACATCTTTAAGCGGTGGATCAAGTGTTGCTACATTTATAGGTCGCCCTATTGGTACCTTTAATATGATAAGGTGGGCCGGGGTAGATAGCAAAACTGGAGATGAACAAATATATGATAAAGACGGCATAATCCGGGTAGCAAAAACACTGACCTCGACAGAAATCAACGCGGCAAGAGTAGGCATTTTTGACAAGCCCGCAACTCCTAAAGCGGTCGGCGGTTTAACAAATAACTTCAGTTACAAAAATTTTGATTTAAGCATCTTATTTACTTTTTCTGTTGGCCAATGGTTATATGATGAAGGAGAGCGCAAATCAAGTTATTTTACCGGCAATGAGATCAACCTGAGACAAAGTGCCGTTGACCGCTGGACAGTGGATAATACAGGTTCAAATTATCCAAAATTGTATTACAACGATGCCGTTAATGATCCCTTGCGAAGTATTAATACTACCAGGTTTTTACATAACGCATCTTATGCAAGGTTAAAGACAATCCAGTTAGGTTATAATTTACCGGAGATATTATTAAGGAAAGTAAATGTAAACAGGTTTCGGGTATATATAACAGGTCAGAACCTCTTAACTTTTACCAAATTTCCAGGTTGGGACCCGGAAAATGTAAGGGACCTGGGAGGATTGGATAATGCAGGTGTACAGGCAAGGAACCTGGGCCAGGGATTTACAGAATATAATTTGCCACAAGTAAAAACATTAATCATCGGAGCCTCAATCGGGTTTTAAAATTACAATTATGAAAACATTAATTTTTATACATACAGGGATGATACTGGTTATGTTATTAGGTATTGGATGTAATAAAGACGAATTGGATATTCCACCTCCAAATAAAGTTACTTTAGAACAGGCGCATTCCACTACTGCGGGAATTGACCAAACTATTACAGCGGCCTATAGAAACATGGCGGACGGTAATGCATTGTCTGGCCGGTACTATTGGTGGGCCGAGGCAATGGCTGATCATGTAAAACCCAATACCAATATCACGGGAGATTTTTTAAATATTTATAACAGGGATTTTGTTGCCTCCCCGGGTGGTGGCGATTTATCATACACTTACCGTGCAATTAACTTGTGTAATGAGGTATTACGTTCTGTTGAGCTAAACAGGCCCACTGATGCGCAATATGCCTCAAACAAAGACAGGATGAAAGGAGAGGCATTGTTCTTAAGAGCAATATGTAATTTTGAGATGGTAAGGTACTACGGGCCTCAATTTGGCAAATCTGCCAATAATGATGATTTGGGCGTTGTTTTACTTAAAGAACCGGTAGAAGGCAGGATACAACCTGCCCGGAATACAGTAGCGGAAACTTATAATTCTATCATGGAGGATTTATTGGCTGCTGAACAATTACTACCGGCAACTTTTGATCCTGTTCTACATTTGGCAGAGTACCGTGGCAGGGCTGTTAAAGATGCGGCCAGGGCTTATCTTGTAAGAGTATATTTTCAACAGTCAACTACTGCAGGTAACATCAAAGCCTTAG
Source organism: Ferruginibacter sp. (assembly GCA_014379905.1). GTDB lineage: Bacteria > Bacteroidota > Bacteroidia > Chitinophagales > Chitinophagaceae > Ferruginibacter. The sequence goes on from JACMKX010000118.1 coordinate 2,304, forward strand.
AGTATATCAATAAGCTTATTGGGGCATCGCCGGGCACTATTATAAACTACCCGCTTGGCACTGTGCTGGATGCATTTAATAAATCAGGCGAAACCGCATTCGCTACTGAATCGATCTTCCAGATCATAGGCGTACCTGGTCAAAGCCTTGCCGATAATTTAAGAGACCGGTATAAATTAATTTCCGCTACCCCCGCAAGTAATTCATATATAGCAAGTGCAAAGTTTTTAGCTGATACGCGCTTTTATAATGCGGATAAAAGAAAAACTGATTTGTTAATTACAGTTTCCGGTTCGACTTATACAAAAAAATATGACCTTCAAAACATGAACATTCCCAAGATAAGATCAGCGGAAATGATTTTGGACAGGGCTGAGATTAATGTAGCCGGTAATAACCTCCCTGATGCCGTGAAAGATATCAATGTGATCAGGCAACGTGCTAACATACCTTTGATTGATGCTGCTGCTATCAATGCGGTTCAGCTTTTAGATACTATAAGGATCGAACGGATCAGGGAATTCTGTTTTGAAGGCGACCGGTTGCATTATTTAAAAAGGTCAAAAGCCGATATACCTGCCGGAGATCGCACTAACGCTACGCCAATACCCTGGAATGCCAATAAAATATTGATGAAATATTCGCAGGGTGAGTTAGATAGAAATTCAAACCTGGTGCAAAATAATGATTGATAAATTTAATTGATTAAAGCAGGCAAATACTTTATATGTACGTCCTGCTTTATTTTCTCAATTATCCTTAACATGAAATTCTTTTTATTTTTTTTGGGTTGGCTTATTTTATTTATAAAGCCTGCTGAAGTTTTTTCCCAAAACCAATATACACACAGAGTTTATTTTGGAGCAAAATTGGAACCTCGTAATAAAGTGTTAAATGGGGCAGGTCAGTCATCCGCAGCTTTTAAAAATTATGTTGATGGGTTAACTGAATCGACGCGGCCCGCTTTATATATGTTGTATGTTGGTTTAAAAAATGCTAATCTTCAAAGTTGGTTTAACAATCAAAAAGAGCAGCTTAAAAAATATCCCTGGTTAGTGATGCCGCAGATTGGCTTAAGTATGACTACCGATGGAAAACCAGAAGAACATTATGAAGATAAGGTTGCGGCTGGAGATTATGATCAAAATATAAATGAATTTTGCCTGGCGGTTAAAGAGTGGAATATTCCATGTTATATACGTATTGGGTACGAGTTCAACGGAAGATGGAACGGGTATAATCCTGCCAACTTTAAGGAGGCCTTTATAAGGATTTCAAATGCGTTCAAAAAAAACAAAGTAAAAAATGCAGCGCTACTATGGTGCTTTGCTACAGACGGCGGCGCTGATTTTACTTCCTATTATCCCGGTGATGATTATGTTGACTGGTGGTCCATAGATTTATTTGCTGAAACTCATTTTACTGATCCAAAAACAACCACATTTTTAGATAGTGCACTTATTCATAAAAAGCCAGTTATGATAGGAGAGTCAACTCCACGCAAGGTAAGTGTACAGGGTGGGGAGAAAAGCTGGATCAGGTGGTTTCAACCCTACTTTAAATTAATACATGAGTATCCCCACATCAAGGGATTTTGTTACATCAACTGGGATTGGACCACTACAAGATGGAGCGATTGGGGAGATGGGCGCATTGAAGCAAATCTATTTATTAAAAGAAAATTTACGGATGAGCTGCAAAGTGATTTGTACCTGCATGGAATGAAAAAAAACAGGTTAAAGAAATATATAAATTTGATTGAATAATTTTTAATGGAAAATCATAGTTTGCTGAAGTATATCATTGCATACGGTGCGTTATTACCTGTTATCCTTTGCTGCAATTACACCATAGCTCAATCTAACCCAATCCAACCTATCGACTATATTAAACTAATAGCCAACCGTGTAATAAGTAATGCAGCATTTAAACTAAGGGCAACAATAAGTAAACCTCAGCGGGCATTTCAGCAGATCGAATCCGTAGATTTTGGCCGGTCATTAAATGCTTTTGAAGGGGTAGGGTATGCATATAGTGTGATAAAGAGTGACGAAAACAATGAAATATCTTTCCAGTTAAGTTATACAGGTGGTGCAAAAATTTGGATAAATGATCAGGTTGTTTTTGAAGAAAGTAGAATAAATAAACTTGTTGTTCAGGAAAATGAAAGGGCCTGGCAACTTACCAATCAGTTTAAAGCTGTTTTAAAAAAAGGTAGCAATAAAATCCTTGTTAAGTCCCACTCAGTAAAAGGTAGTGAATGGAAATTGATGCTACAGCCTTTGCTGCCAATTCCGGAAGAGGGTGATATAAACAAAAACAGGGAGCCCCTAAAGTTTACACTTACTGCCGACAATTTAATCACTAATGATGTAGCCGCAGTTTCTAATTGGATAATGATTGGCCCTTTTAAAGGAGATCAACATAACACAAAAGAGGGATTAAACATTATTTATCCACCTGAAAAAGAATTAATAATCGGTAAAATGTATAACACCGGGAATACCCGGGTAACCTGGCAGCTTCCGAAAATCGAATTGGTAACAGATGTGTTTGACGCTGATCCTTTATGGGGGTCTTTATACGACTGGAATTATCATACGGCTGGTTTAGCATGGGCAATTGGAAATTTAGGAGAATATACAGGCCAAAAAAAGTATAAAGATTACCTGGCTGACTATTGCAATTTCATGCTGGAAATAAGGCCCTATATTTTTTATGAAAAATATGAAATGAACAGGCTGACTTCCCGCTTCTCAAGAATGTGGAACACCCAATTACTGGACTTTTCTGCCGCACCGGGTTTGCCTTTTATTTATGCAATGGTATCAAACCCTTCACTCAATAATCGGAAGGAATATGAAGACCTGGTAATCAGAACAAAAGAATATTTGATAAAGTCACAATTAAGGCTGCCAGATGGAACATTAATCCGGGAAACACCTTTTAAATATACATTGTGGGTGGATGATATGTTTATGGGAATCCCTTTTTTATTGCAGGCCGCCCGGTATGCAAAATCAATTACTGAAAAAGAAGCATTACTGAATGATGCCGCCAAACAGGTAATCCAGTTCAACAAACGTCTCTATGAACCCACGGTAAACCTTTATCACCATGCCTGGTATTCTGAAAAGCCCGGGGCTAAATTGCCTTATTGGTCGCGGGCAAACGGGTGGGGTATATGGGCTGCCAGCGAAGTTTTGCTCTACCTGCCTCAAAAACATCCGTTGTATAAAAACATTTTATCAATTTATCAGCAACATATATCAGGTATTGTAAAATGCCAGGATAAACAAACAGGCTTCTATCCAAATATACTGGATGAACCAGGTTCATTTAAAGAAACAAGCGGTACAGCCATTTTTACAATGGCTATTGCAAGAGGCATAAATCATGGATGGCTGCCCAAAAATATATACATCGGCTATGCGCAAAAAGGATGGGCCGCTTTAACTTCGGTAATAACAAAGGAAGGAGAAGTAAGTGGTATCTGCATGGGTACTATGTGTTCTGAAGACAAGGATTATTACAGAAACCGGCCGGTGGTGAAAAATGATTCCCATGGATTGTTGGGACTTGTATTTGCAGGTATTGAAATGCAGCAGTTAATGGATGGAAAAATGAAATGACGTCATTAAAATAATTCAAAGAATTAAATGCTCGTTAAATGCTAATTTAAACGGGCATGTTGAAAAATAGGGCAGGTCTGACGGAGATAAATATAGAATGCTTTTAAATAAAATTATGGAAAAGAAGATGGCCGCTTTTTTTGCAGGGCTGGTTTTTATTTTTTGTTGCTACGGTCAACAATTAATTAATGTAGATCCTGTATTAGTTCGGCCTGATTCTCTTTGGGAAAAAGGTTTTCAAAACCGGTTGAATAAATTTTTATATAAGGAGGTTTACAAAGTTAGTTTATACGATGCAAATAGTGACCAGGATGCCGGTAAACGAGCCTGGCCACCACTTTTAGCGGAATTGTATAAAGCGAAAGACAATCCTGGAAAGGTTAATAACCTTATTCATACAATAGGAGATTCTTTAATCCATAGTAAATGGGCTGGCAACTTCTACAAACCATTTACAATGCCGGGATACTCCATGTATTATTTTCAGTATAAAGATCGCCTTCCTGCATCCCAGCTCGCTTATACACGAAAGCATCTCTATGATAAAGGTTGGGAATACCTGATGCGGAATGACGGTTATATGGATCCTATTTATTTACCTCCAAACTTTCCGCAGGGAACAGAATTTAATTCTGAAAACTTCAATTGGATGGCACGCATGAGTGGTTACTTATTTGCCCATGAATTCAATGACACTGAAAAAATTAAATATTTTGACAATTATATCAGGAACTGGATAAGAGCGCTTTATAATGCCGGAAGAGTGGAATGGAATTCCAATAATTATTGGTCGCATGTTTTTAACCCGTTGCTTTCACTTCATACCAATGTAAAAGATCCGGAAGTTAAGAAAATGGCCAATGCCGGATTAGATTGGCTGGTGACAGAAGCTGCCCTTCATTACCTCGACGGATTTTTTGCGGCAGGAGACGTACGGGCCAAGGCCGGTTCTTATAAGCCTTTTGCCGGATCTGTTTGGGGGTATAATTACCTCTATTTTACAGACAGTCTCCACATGCCTTCCTATAAAGAAGATTTTTCAGATAAGGAATTAAAAGATTTTATTGGTTTTGCTCCCTATTCCAACTATCGCCCCGCCCGGGTGCTGATAGATATAGCCCAGCGTAAATTTAAACTCCCGGTAGAAGTTCACAGTGCCAAACCATTTTATCACCTGGATAATGACAACTATGCTGATTGGAAAGGCAACACAGCCCGTTCCAGGAAATTTGAATTTGAAACCAATTACATGGATGAAAATTACGCATTGGTAAGTTTGGCAAGTAACAGGCCAGACGGAAGAATTGGCACTTACTCAGAAGAAAGTCTTTGGCGCTTATCGGTAAAAGGAATTGATAATGGCTCCCGGCAGGTTATTGGCAACTCGGGAGAAATGAGTACAATGGCTGGTCGCTGGCCTTATGAAGAAATTGCACAATACCGCAATGTAATGATCCGGCTTGTAAAAAATACTGATAATATTTGGATAGCCATGCCTAAGGAAATAGCCACAGAGTATGTTAATAACAAGCTTTTTGCAGATATGGGAAATGGAGTGTATACTGTGTATATCCCTTACAACTGTACTGAAATAAATGATTCCGCGTTTAAATATGATTCCACCTATCATACATACACATGGAAGTTTGAAAAGGGAAAACTGGGTGCACTGGCTCTTGAAGTAGGAACATTAAAACAGTTTGGCTCTTATGCACAATTTAAGCAGCAGGTTATCAAAAACTCAACAATAAAAAGTAAGGGCGCGGATATTTTGAACTATAGAAGTACTTCAGGGAATGAATTGAAAGTGAAGTATATGCCGTTTACCACTTATAAGCTTTACATTCCTTTGGCAAAAGATAACCCACCTCACCACAAGGGCGTGCAGGAGGTAAATCCAGCCGGAGTAACAGCTAAAGTTTGGGGTAATGGTAAATTGATTGAATACCAAAAATGGAATGCTTACGAGGTTGATTTTGGCGATAAAATAGTGCACCAAAGGTGGGGTAGTGGCATCATGACTTTGCAGGCAGGCGGGAGCGGATTAAAGATTAGCGTAAACCCTGTTAATGGGCATGTTTCTTACCATACTTTCGCCTCTGAAATAAAATAAGCAAGCATAACTGCCAACTTATTTATGTCAACAGGGGAGTACTATTTAATCACCTTCAAGGATGCCAACCGGCCCAAGTTTGGGATGAAGGTACGCATCCCAAAATGACTAAGCAGTTATTTTCTTAAAAGTACCCCGACTATTTTCATCTAATAAGTTGCGAGCCCCGTTGTTCCTGCTGGAAGTGAAGATACCTTATTCATGTATTCCAGTCCACCAAGGAATGTTCTCTGATAGCCACCGATCGTATTTGATTTTGAATTTATTTCGTACACAAAGTAGTTATTGGCGGCCACTACAATGTCGAGAGGACCCATATCAGTTTTGGCTGCTTCGCTTTTTATTAAATACAAGGCTCCCGACGGAGCAATATAATAAGAAGACACGTTATTGCTCGCTGTATTGGTTATGTAAGCAAACCTGCCATATTTTGAAGTGGCTACCCAACATGGTGCAGACTGAAAATTTGGTATTGCTCCGTTTACATCTTTGGGTTTTCCATTGAACCCGGTAATATAAGAGGTAGCTGACCCGGCACCTTCACCGCCACCTACGGCATTAGAAACGATCATAAAGCGGCCCCTGGCAAACTACTTACAGATCAATGACTTCTATATATGTCAATTATTGCGTAGGGAATTATCTTTCTTTAAAACCATGTTATCTTTGAAGTCAGATTTTTATTTACGAAATTAATTTAGGTGGCCCCGATAAAATTTTTGTATCAAACTAGTATTCATTACCTGCGAACAAAAGTGAGCAGGATGCAATTTATGATGGTCATCGCGTCATTAGTAGGTTTGGCATCAGGCATGGTGGCGGTATTATTAAAAAGCCTGGTGCATTTAATTCAACATCAGATAGAACA
>JACMKX010000119.1 GCA_014379905.1 Ferruginibacter sp.
AATTATTATTTTTTGGTTGTTTATAATATGTACCGAACCTACGGTTCTCTTTTCAAAATTGTGCATCTTTCAACGGATTAAAATCCGTTGCTACAATATTGATCGAGGCTACGCCTCTTCAAAGCCGATTTATTTTGTTCTATTTTTTCACCCGTTCTAACGAGCGAGGCGTTCAAACCCTTAACTTAATGACATTGCCCAAAGGGATTGAATGTAATAATATCTATAATAAATATTTTTCATCATAACGCAATTAAAGATCCCCAATGGTATGCCGTAAAAGTGAGTGACACAACGACAGACTGTGCAAAAACTAAAAACACCATTTATTAAATATTTTTTCCACCCGCACAGCATGTTTTAATCCCGTTACAGGCGATTTACCAGACATGTTTTTTTATGCTGCCACATATATTTCCGCCAATTCCATCCGGTAAACTGCCCTTAATAAGCCGGTGTTTTGAGCGTTTGGTTCAGGCTTCCGCTTTTTGAGCTTCTCAAGCAATGCTGTAACGCCTAATATTGTTATTGCCCGTCTTAAATTGTACATGGTAAATATGATAGCCATTTCACCATTCACTTTTTTAATGCTTTTAAGCAACGTGTAACTGTACCCCCAGCTTCGTTTTATGGTACCAAAAGGGTGTTCTATTATTTGTTGCCGTTTTTTGTATAATGTCCCATTTTCATCTACCCGTTTATTGTTGGCATCTATGGCATCCTGGTAAGTGCTGCGTTCTATTGCCCTGCCTCCTTTTTTTACCGTGGTGCATAAATGTTTTACGGGACAGCCATTGCATTGCAGTGTGCTGTATTTTTTTACCAGATAGGTTGTCCTGCCAATATGTTTTTTCTCATACTCCACCCCATCGGTACTAAGTATTGCCCCTTGTGGACAGGTGTAACAATCTTTGGCTGCATCATAACTAAACTCACTTGTTTGATATGCCGGATCTATTTGTGATGCCCTGCTACTGCGGTCGGGGTAGGCTACAACGGTAGTGACATGCCCTGCTGTACATTCCTGCAATTGCCTGCCAGTATGATAGCCTTTATCTGCCAGTGCCGTTATTGTTTCCACTTCTAATACCTGCATAGCTTTACCAGCCATAGTACTTAACTGGCCCTGGTCGCCTTCATTGATGGTATCAAAATCAACAATCAGGCTATGCTTGCTATCCGCTACTGTTTGTATATTATAACATACATTGGTGATGCCGTCTTTAACCGGTAGTGAGCGGCTCTGTGCATCGCTGGTGCTTACCTGCTTATCCCCACTGGTGATTAATGCTTCGGTAAGCTGATCATATTTTTGTTTGCGTTCTTTAAGTATTGCTATCTTCTTTACCACTTCCTGTTTCTTCAATGCCCCGGCCTGCTTATCTTCTATAGCATCATACTCATCTAAGAGGGTGAGGTATTCCTGTGTTTTGTTTTCTATATAAGCCGCATGTTTGGCAAGGCCAGCTTCGTTAAAATTATTCTTCTTATTATTCTGTGCCCTGATTTTTGTGCCGTCTATTGCGATTGTTTCTGCTGACAGTAACTCTTCGTCTTTTAAAAACGATACAAATATTTTGAAGGCTTTTTTAAAAGCAACTGAATTGTCTTTGCGAAAGTCGGCGATGGTATGGTAGCCTGGCATCAACTGGTGCAATAGCCACCACAATTCTATGTTTCGGGTACATTCTGCTTCGAGCTTACGGGAAGAACGAATACGGTTGAGGTAACCATAATAATACAGCTTCAGCATATCCTTTGCATTATAAGGTGGACAGCCTTCTTTCTTTACCGTAGTTTTTGTAAAACCCAGCACGGATAAATCAAGTTGTTCCACAAACAGGTCTATCAGCCGCACAGCGTTATTGTTTGTTATCACACAATCCAAACTGAACATGCTCATTTGTTCCCGTGCTATGCCTTGTTTATAACTCATACTACTTAGACAACGTTATGATTGCTTTTGATGTACCTTATGATAAGTTGTGGGTAAGTCATCCCTTTTTTTTGTTTTTAGTTTTTGCACAGTCTGACGATGTTGATCAATGAAATAAAGCCTGGACAAAAAAACTCTATCGCGAAATCCCAATTTTTTCGGGAATGCCCATGGCTGCTCTTTCGTTCGGACAACAAAACAGTGACTCACTTTCTTATCCCTTTCGCAGTATAATAAGATAAAAAATATTGACTCACCTGCAAGACTGCAGATAATATTTAAATCCAGAAAAAAAGAAGATGGAGGTGGGTTTTGGAAAGTTCATTTCGGATACGGCTGAGCGCATGGTGCACCTGGTTTTTTATTGTTTGGGGTGCCAATAAAAGTAAGTTGGCAATTTCAGCATTTGTTAATTGCACTTCCTTACTTAAGAGATAAATTTCTCTCATCCTTTGTGGCATATCATCAATTATTGCATTTATTGCCACCCTTAATTCTTTGGTGTCGAGTACGCTATAGATATGGTCTTCGGATTCAACCGGGTGAAAGGGCTGATTCATCAACTTTTTTAATCTAAGCTGTTTTTTTTCGTAATAATTGAATATCTTATTCCGAAGCGCTACGTAAAGATATTTTCCTATACTTTCATCAACGGACAGGTGGTGAATATTTTTCCATAAGGAAATAAAAGTTTCCTGCAATACGTCTTTCACATCCTCCTCTGAAGGCAGCCTGCGGTAAGCTATTTTATACAAATCTTTCCAATATTTTTCATACAACCTGCGAAAAGCTTCCTCGCTTCCATTGCAGGAAGCAACAATCAGTTCTTTATCAGTAACCGGTGAATTTATCTCTTTCATGATAGCAACCAGGAAAATAAAAGTTGGATTTTTTAATAACCCTACTTTTATGCAGTTAATCTTTATTGTAAAATAATTTTTTTCGATTGGTGCAAATAAAATTTTCCTCACCTCCGGCTTTATTGGTTTGTACAATTTAAGACCGGGCTACACATCGTTTATTTAATATCAGGTCTGGCACTTTTTTAAGATAATTCAAAACAATCGCATCGTATAATGTATATATTTTGTTTCAACAACATTGCGATAACTTTAAGCCCGTAGCTTTGGCTCCTTTCGGGTAATATGAAATATATTTGGAGTAACATTGCATCGCTACCCATTATCCTTAATTCCTTTGATCAGGCTGTAAACATAGATGTAAAATCCAATATATCATAACAATTTTTTCTCAATTAATTGTGCGATATTACCTTAACTAAATCATGGATGGAAATACGCGATAAAGGAATAATGCATCCATAATAGTATTAACATTTTCAGATTTGGCTGGCAGATTAAACATGGCCTAAAAATTAGCTGATGTTTAATAAATGCTATATTTGAACTGCCACAATAAAATTTATTTTTAATAATTGTGACAATTTTTTTCTCCCATAAAGGCCATATTAATATGAAACGTAAACCTGGTTCCCTTCTAAACAACAGAAGGCTTTTAAATGCAGTTTGTGCGATGGGTATAATCTCCCTATTTTCCTGCAACAGTACAGATAAAAATAATGCTGGCAGTACTAATTCCGACAGCCTTACAGAAGAACAAACACATCTGGCAACAAATGCTTTACATGGTTTGGAAGTTTTTGAAGGTCTTGAAGTACACACAATGGCCACTGAGCCGATGCTGATCAATCCAACAAATATCGATGTAGACGACCGCGGAAGAATTTGGGTAACTGAAGCATATAATTACCGCCCGGCCATTACCGGCAATCCTACTCATGAAAAGGGTGACCGCATCATGATCCTGGAAGATACAAATGGGGATGGAAAAGCTGATAGCGCTAAGGTATTTTACCAGGGACCCGAACTGAATGCTCCCTTAGGAATTTGTGTTTTGGGTAACAGGGTATTGATTTCCCAAAGCCCTTATGTGTGGGCATTTTACGATGATAATGGCGATGACAAAGCTGATAGAAAAGAAATACTTTTCCAGGGAATAGGCGGCGAACAACATGATCATGGTGCGCACTCATTTACTTTTGGCGCTGATGGCAAATTATATTTCAACCTTGGTAATGAAGGTAAAACGCTTAAAGACAAAAACGGTAAAACAGTACTCGACCAGGAGGGAGATGAGATCGGTCCGAAGAAGTACAAACAAGGAATGGTACTTCGGTGTGATCCTGATGGTTCTCATGTGGAAGTATTGGCCCACAATTTCCGTAATCCATATGAAGTGGCTGTAGACAGTTATGGTACGATGTGGCAAAGTGACAATGATGATGATGGCAACCGCGGTGTTCGTATTAATTATGTAATGGATTATGGCAATTATGGTTATAAAGATGAAATAACGGATGCCGGCTGGCAGGAGAACCGGACAAACATTGAAGATTCCATTCCATTGCGGCATTGGCATCTAAATGACCCCGGCGTTGTACCTAACCTGTTACAAACATTTGCCGGTTCACCGACGGGCATAGTAGTATATGAAGGAAAGTTGTTACCAGAGCAATTTCAAAACCAGATGATACATACAGATGCCGGACCAAATGTAGTACGGGCATATCCTGTTAAAAAGAGTGGCGCAGGTTATACTGCTGAAATTACCAATATTTTAAAAGGAGAAAAGGATCAGTGGTTCCGCCCTGCGGATATCTGTGTTGCCCCTGATGGATCATTGATCATTGCAGACTGGTACGATCCGGGTGTAGGGGGCCACCAGGCAGGTGATCAGACAAGAGGAAGAATATACCGCGTAGCTCCGCCCGGATCAAAATATACTATTCCAAAACAGGATTATACCACCCCTGCCGGCGCCG
>JACMKX010000120.1 GCA_014379905.1 Ferruginibacter sp.
CCCCCGCAATTGTTTTTGAGCAGTATCAATCTGAATGGATCCATCTTCTTTCCAAACATGATCAAAGGCCAGATCAACCTGTACCAATTTAATACCATTCGCACAAAAATTCCGGAGATTATACGCAGGCAATTCTTCCCATGACCACCTGCCACCCGGCACATCTGTAAGGGAATAGATCATCGGATACTCAGGCTTATTGTTTATGAAAATAGAAGGCTTGCCTTTATACATTTCTACTTTGGCGGCAAGAGGCTGTTGTGCCAATGCTATCACGGGTAAAAAAAATACCAACAGCAGGAATTTATTTAACACACCCATATTCATCAATATTGTTTTATAATCTTTTAGTCCTGTAAGTACCTTAATCTTCACAGTGAAACCTGCTAATAGACTTTTTTCCATTGTACATCATTTTGTTGTCATAATTGTTTACCCGGTTCATAGAAAGAAAGACTAAAAGACTATCTATTTAACCAAGTCCACTGTTACTGTGTCACCATTTTTAATTTTCTTTTTTAAAAAAATTTTACCGCTATGTTCTACTGAAACATCCAGGTAATCTCCCTGCCGGTTTACCAACACGTCAAACACATTGTTGAAAGCAGCTATTTTTTTAATTGAAAATACATTCCAGTCTGCCGGCAGTTGAGGTTGCAGTGTAAAAGAATGAAAGCCGGTTGGTCTCAATCCTAATATTCCTTCTGTATAAATGCGGCAATAAAGTGCACTCTCTGCAGAAAGATGCGCCATATTACCCTCCGGCCATGCTTCGACTACGTAGGGCACATGAAAACCTGTTAACCGTGTTTTGGAATAAGCGTGTAATTTTTTCAATGCCCTGTCAGCAGCCCCAGCCTTAAATGCCCCCCGGAATGAATACAATGTTCCCCTGTCCCAAAAAACTTCGGGCTTGCCGGCTGTTGCCGCAAGTTCTATCCTGACTCCATTATCCGTCCATAATTTATTGAACAAAGCATCGAGTGTTCCTTCATTGCGCTGGTTGATGCCCATGACCAACGGCAGGCATATCCAGCTTCTTAAAGTGGTGTTTTCCTTATAATATTTGTAGGTATGAAGGCCTTGCATTTTCGCACCAAAATATTTCTCAATAGAAATAGAGATATCTTTAGCCCTTGCCAAATAATCTTTTATTAATGCAGAAGGCTTCCCCATTGCCTTTGCCAGATCAGCAGCCTGTATCAATGCTCCATAATACAAAGACGTGGTGGATAAATTAGCGACACCGGTCGGAAACCTTCCTTCCAGTTCATCACTTTGTGAGGCAATCACTCCTTCTGAAGTTTTCTTTTTTTCACAATATGCAAGACACCACTCAATCAAAGGCCAAATTGTGTCAGCATACAATTTATTCCCCGTCGCCAGGCAGAAATGCGTGGCGCCAAATGCGATCATCGCTGCATCGCCCCTGTCTTTCGAACAACAGGGCAAATCACCATTCATTTCAAAAGAGGCCCAGATTTTTTCATTGCCGGTGGGCAGATTTTTTAAAAACATCTTGTAGGCATTCATGGCAGCCGATACCCCATTACCATATCCGAGGTATGGGAAAAAAGGACCACTGTATTCAGCCTGGTCATTGGCCCAGATACCGGTATAGTAACTTCCTCCGCCAGGGGAATGCACCAGTCCCATCTTTGTCTGGTAAATACTTTCAGCAGCTCGTATTTTCGAGAAATAAAAAAGAGTGTTCAGGATACTGTCGGGAGTTTGCAGCACCAGGTTGCTACGCATGCTGTCCAGGAAATTGTCCCGAAGTTTTTCAGCGATGGAAAAATTTGCTTTCGATTCCGGTTCATCATTACATCTTGCTGTAAAGTAGATACCGAAAGTATAATCTTGTGACGGCATAAGGGAAATTTCACCGGCAGCATCGGAATAGACAGAGCGGTTGAAAATACCATTCATACCCGTTTCCTGCTGATGCAAGGTGGTATGACCAATTTGTATAATCTTCAAACTATCAGAAACATTCACAACCGTCCATTTTTCTACCAGCAACCTGCTGTTCATGGAAGGAAAAAATGTTCGTATCACCTTTAAACCATTGACCGGATGATGGTAAAACTGAATTTTACCGTTGATGATTACTGAATCTAAAATACCGGGAACTAACCTGCTTTTCTCAATACTGATTACAGGCAGTACATCATCGTTATAGGAATCTCTTAAATAAGCCCTGTATATAAGATATTCAGGGTCGGTTGATTTAAGAAACCGTCTTAGCTGCGGAAATAAAATGTCTCTTGTAATGTGCAGTTGCTTTTTTTCATCTACTGCATAATGAATAATGGCGGCCACCAGTTGACCATCCATTTCAATATTATCCTGGTGCGGCAACCTCTCTTCCCTTGTCAGATCCCATTTGATGGCATTACTGTTAGTGAGATGCCAGAAGATTTCTTTTTGGTAACCTGTGTTGACAGGCTGACCTAAAACGAAAGCTGTAAAGCTGACTATGCAGATGGTACAAAACAATAACGGTAAAATTTTAACTCTGCTATTCATTTTTTTTCTACTTACTGATTTTTTAATTTTTTTCCTCTTCAATTTATTTTCTATAGAACAAGATTTGTGTAGATTCGTCAGAGAAAAATATATCTTCAAAACTGTTTGCAGCACCAGCTTGTTGCCAACAGAAAGCGTTGGATATCATAATTGCCAGCCTTTACAATTATCGTTTAAAATACTCCTGTACACTTATCAATTCTATATTATACTTCTTTAATGCCCCCTTTACTTTTTTACCTGTAAGCATACCCAGGTCTGCCTGGCGGTCTTTTCCCACGTTTTCATAAGAAGATGCAGATACTGTTTGCATCTCGGGTGTGTTGTAGCAGGGATGTGTTACCAGCAGATACGTTTTCCCTTTTTCTAATTTTGACAATTGCATAATAAATGCTGTTTCCCTTTCACCGGGTTTATTGGAACGCATAGATGACGAACCGGGAAAATCCAGCACCTCCGGTTTTTTTGTAATGGGCAACTTATATTCTTCTGAAAGTTTTTGTACAATTTTTTTTAACTGTGGATGCGAATCATCGAACCCCATGTGTGACGAAATATGACTTAGCCACGGGATGTGTTTCCTCGCCATTTCAATCTGTGCCTTCAATTCTTTTTCTGCTTCTTCAAAATCTGGATGGTTATCATGAAGCGATGGAAAATCGGGAGAACCTTTCCAGACAGTAGGATAAAAATATCCATTGGAATCAACCAGACTTTTTGCGTGTGTAAGCGGCCGCCATTTTAAAGTGCGCCATTCACTGGTTAATACCAGATGAATGCCCGCATCATAAACGGGTTGGCATTGTAATAATTTCACACCTTCAATAAACCAGGGGGTGGGCACCATTACTTCAACCGAGCGGGCAATACCTTTTGAATACGCATCTATGCAGGCAAGGTTGGTGGAATGGGTAACACCCATATCATCAGCACGAACGATGAGACGGGTGGTTTGGGCCTTGGCAAAAAAGACAATAAGACTAAGAACCAGTGAAAAAAATCCAGTAGAAATCCATTTCCGGATGCCTGCCTTAATCAGGCAAATATTTCGCAACAGTGATACCATATTGTATTTTTTAGAATTTCTAACTGGCAATGTTATGAAAATTAAAAATACTTAAAATCGAACCTGCAGTCGGTCAGTGCTATCTCCTTACATCCGGGACTAGCCGCCGGACTTTTGAATGTATGACTGAATGAACCCGACATTATTTTATTAACTGTATCCAATTTACTGAATGTAATTGTTGATAAATTCTTCAAATCAGAATTACTGTTATAGTTACAAGTATCATTTTGAAAAAAAGCCCAGCCAAGGCCGTTATTAATTTTATAGGATTCATTAATAACAGGTTTATAACCTCTCAACACAAGCGAAAGAATGGTTATCGTATCGCTGCTGTATAAATTCATAAATATTTTATCACCGATAGTATACACATTAGCTACTGTATCCGGAACATTCGCTATCCATGCTTTATCATTTAACAGGCAGCCGCAGGTATTGGCGCCATTCTGAGTTGGCGGTGGCAGTTTATCCAATTCCGGATTTCTATTTTCATCCTTTTTGCAACCAAAAAGGCTTATAAAAATCATGAGGCAGATGTATTTTTTTTTCAATAGATTGGTTCTTAGTTTATAATAAATATTTACCCTACAGCGCTTACAGCAGATATTTCCGGTTAATTTATGTGTTAATATCATTTTTAATTGTATAGCACTGTTAGTTTTGAAGGTGCATTATTTTCCATACCCACATCTGCATACCTTGCGCCTTCTGCGGATACCGTATTCTTAAAACCGATCGGTTTTCCATCTTTCAATACGGATACAGCTTCCTTTGCAGCATCCGGTAACAGGATATGCGCTTCTATTTTTTTTCCACTACCTGTCAGCAGCAACCTGATTTGCTTTTTATTTTTTTCGTGATGATATTGATAAGCGACATAGGCTTTAGATGCTGCATAGCGGATGCAAACTTTTACACTGTCCGATTGAGTAGTTATCCAGCGTGGGGCAACATTAGCTGTTGTATAAGCCTGTGCACCTTCCGCGTTTTGTACACCTGCCAAACCTTCTGCCAATGCGGCCATAGCTGTAGAGGCAGCCCAGTTATCGGGGCCGCCAAAAGAAGTTGGTTTTACCGGCACATAATGTTCATGGTTGGCCAGTGTAATTCCCAGCACTGTATAAATTCCATTATCCTCCGGTGACTGAATTTTGATCGTACTGATAACTTTATCCGGAAGGGGATTATTGATTACACACCAGCTTAATCC
>JACMKX010000121.1 GCA_014379905.1 Ferruginibacter sp.
AAAAACAGTAATTATTTTTTCTGATAAAGCATCTGCAATTTGTTGAAGGTTATACAATGTTGAGGAACCAGTGGGGAAAGGAAGTTGCATACTATCTCCATAAAAAGAATATTGATGATACAGGGTTTGAATAAGCAGGCAATTCAATTGGATCCATACCGGGCCACGCCAGTTGCTGTTGCCGCCAAATATATTATTATCGCTTTCGCCTGGCATGTAACTAATGGAGTAATTGGTATGGTTAAATTGCAAATAGAAAGGATGCTGCTGATGAAATTTGGATAAAGCCCTGATACCGCCTGCTGATAAAAATTCATTCTCATCCAGCATTACTGTAAGCAATTGCACTAGCCGCTCTTTATGAATCAGTGAAAGGAGCAGGTCACCATTATCACTTACCTGCTCACAGGTTAAATATTTATGATGGGCAATACCGTAGTTCTTTACATATTCCATTCGTTTTTTAAAGTCGGGTAATTTTTGCAGGTATTCATCTTTTATAATTGCTGCATTAAATAAAACACTCAATCCCACAATGGAACGAACCTTTAATTCAATACTACTTCCATCTGATGTATGCAGCCTGTCATAAAAGAAATTATCATCTGCATCCCATAGGGTTTCATTCAACGAACCTGCAATCAGTACAAAGTGTTCGTAAAACTTTGTAACAGCATCTTCGTAGCTGTTATCTGTTTGAGCAATTTCTAAAGCCATCTCCATCAGGTTCAGTGCATACATCCCCATCCATGCGGTGGCATCCACCTGCTCTATATAAGTACCGGGCGGCAAGCTGTTTCTGTCTATTACTCCAATATTATCAAGGCCCAAAAAACCACCGGAGAAAATATTGTTCTCGTTTTCGTCTTCCCTGTTGGCCCACCAGGTAAAGTTTAGCATCAGTTTTTGAAAGATGCGTTTTAAAAAATGAGTATCGGCATTGCCATGTATTTCTTTTTCTATTTTATACACCTGTAATGCAGCCCATGCCTGTATGGGAGGATTTACATCACTAAAGCTCCATTCATAGGCAGGTATTTGCCCGGCAGGATTCATAAACCATTCCCTGCATAATAATATCAATTGATTCTTTGCAAACACAGGGTCAACCATTGCCATGGGTATGCAATGGAAACATAAGTCCCATGATGCAAACCAGGGATACTCCCACTTATCGGGCATACTCAAAACATCGGCAATTTTCAAATGTTCCCATCCGGCGTTTCTGCCGTACTTTCTTTCTTCAGGTGGGTTAATGTTATGTACATCTCCCTCCAGCCAGCGTTCTATATCGTATTTATAAAACTGTTTGCTCCATAATAATCCTGCAAAAGCCTGCCGCTGAATGTTGGCTGCATCTTCAGAAATATTTTCAGGCATTAAATTATTATAAAACTCATCGGCCTTATTTTTTCTATCAGCAAAAACAATATCAAAGTTTTCATCAAACGGATTTTGTAATTCATCCTTACTTAACCGCAGCATAATTCTTTGTGATTCTTTTGCCGTAATCAACAACTGATATACCGGCGAAAACTTTGTACCGGTTTTTTTATTTTGCAGTTGATTTTGCAAGTCAGCATCATCATTAACAATAGCGTCATGAAAAGCATCTTTTACAAACGGCGTTTTATTAGCATATCCAAAAACCCTTTCCGTATTGGTTTCATTTTCTGTCATCAATGATGTATCTGTAACCGCATAATAAAAATAATAGCTATCGTTGTTTTCTTTTACAGCTTTTACAAGTCCGGCATTGGGCAAAGCGTTTTGTTTTTCCAGTACAGGTTTTTGCGGCATATCATCAAACATCCACTGGTTGCGAAACCAGAGCGCAGGTAATAAAACTATTTCGGCATCTTCACTGCCACGGTTGGTGATTTCTATTTCAATACAAATATCTTCTGAACTGTTCTTTGCATAAGTTACCTGTACATCAAAATATTTATTGTTGTTAAAGATGCCGGTATCCAATAATTCAAACTCAGGCTCTGTTTTTGTTCGGTTGCGGTTCACTTCAACTAATTGCTCAAAAGGAAAAGCAGCCTGCGGATACTTGTATAAATATTTCATGTAGGAATGTGTTGGTGTATTATCTAAGTAGTAATACAACTCTTTCACATCTTCGCCATGATTACCTTCTGCATTAGTTAATCCAAACAACCGCTCTTTTAAAATAGCATCTTTGCCATTCCACATGGCAATGGCAAAACATAAATCCTGGTGCATATCACTTATACCTGCAATACCATCTTCGCCCCATCTGTACACCCTGCTCCTGGATTGCTCATGGGTGAAATAATTCCATGCATCGCCACCAGGACTGTAATCTTCTCTTACAGTTCCCCATTGCCGCTCACTTAAATAAGGTCCCCATTTTTCTAATGGCACTTCTTTTTGTGCATTGGCATTTAAACGTTGTTGCTCTGCTGAAATATATTTTTGATTTTCCATTTTACTTTTTTAATATCAACCACCGGTTGCAAAACCTTCAAACACCGTCATGCCTCCATCAATAAAAATACTTGCCCCGGTAATATAATCGCTATCATCACTTGCTAAAAATACAGCCAGCTTACCAATATCTTCCGGCACACCAATGCGATCATAAGGAATCAGGGTCATTAAACTATTATATGCTTCGGGTGTTTCCCATGCTGTTTTGTTGATAGGAGTTTTAATGGCCCCGGGACAAATACTATTTACCCGGATTTTTTCTCTGCCATATTCCTGTGCCATGCTTTGCATCAGCATTTTAATGCCCCCTTTGCTGGTGGCATAGTTGGCATGGCCGCTCCAGGGAATTAATTCATGCACACTGCTCATACAAATAATTTTTCCGCAGGCAACCGAGCGTTCAGGCACAATACCTCTACGCAAAAATTCTCTTATAGCTTCCCTTGCACATAAAAACTGTCCGGTTAAATTAATATCAATCACCAACTGCCATTGCGCCAATGTCATTTCATGAAACTTTGCATCCCGTTGCAGCCCGGCATTATTTACTAAAATATCAACTGTTCCAAATTGTTGCACTGTTTGCTGAAACATACTGATAACCTGGTCTTCTTTACTTACATCTGCCTGTACAGCAATTGCATTGCTGCCAAATGATTTTATTTTCTCTACCACTGCATTAGCAGCATCAGGGTTGGCAACATAATTTATTACCATATTAGCACCGGCTTCACCCAATGAAATGGCTACGCCTTCACCAATGCCGGAGTTGGCACCGGTTACAATTGCGGTTTGATTGCTTAATTTTTTTCCTGCCATGAGTTCTGTTTTTTATTTGTACTTAATTTTATAAATAAGAATAACAATTGCAAATAACAGCGTAACAGCATTCGCAATCATTACCGGCATATTATTACTAAACATCCCAAATAGAAACCACAGCAAAGTACCCGTTGCAAAAAGAGAATACATAAACAAGGATATGCCACTGGTATCTTTTGTTCGGATGGTTTTAATAGCCTGCGGCAGAAAAGATGCAGTAGTTAATACAGCAGCGGCAAAACCTAAAAGTGTAATTAAATTCATGTTTGTTTTATAGTAATTGAAGTTAGGATGGTATTGCAAACTATGCGGTAAAAAAGCTCCGCAAATAAATTGCGGAGCTTTCACCATCAACCTGAAACCATAATAACCATACCTGTAATATTTTATTTAAATAAGCCATTTAGTTGCTGCTGTTTATTATACCAGTATGATTTTTGGTATAATTTTTAAGCAACGTATTCAGTGTTTCATAATAATCCTGTAAATTTTTAAGGTTAGTTTCCGGGTCTGCACCAAATGATACTTCCATAGGTGTTTCCGCAATATATTTTGATAACTCAGGGAATTGTTCATCAATCGTCATAGTGATTGCTAAAATATCTTTGTTTATTTCTTCCTCTGTTTTCATGATAAATATTTTTTATTGACGCCTTTTTATTTACAGTGTAAACCTAGTAGCCAAACCTGCAGTATCAACTGACCAATCGGTGTACAGGCAAATGCAATCGTTGAAACAGTACATAAAAAGCCCTCCATTACTGAAGGGCTGAACCCTGTATCATACTGAAACTTTTATGTATTCTATATCACTTTTATTCGTGAGTTTATCTGTAGTTTGAACAGTGTTTCGTGTTGACAGCGTTTTAATATTTTCGATATTTTTAAATATACTGATGTGTATAAGCCTGCTTTGCAATTTTGCTCAGATCCAGCTTATCAG
>JACMKX010000122.1 GCA_014379905.1 Ferruginibacter sp.
CATATATCAAATGCCGGTACTTTTGTATCGGTTTTTCATAGGATATTGGATTTTAAAGCGGGGCTTGATTTCTATCAAGGCCCTTTTTTTATGCACTGATTATATTTGTGTGGAATTGTCGCTAAAAATATACCCGTATTAGGGTATTGAAGAATATATAAATCACCGCTACTTTTGTATCGGTTTTTCATAGGATATTGGATTTTAAAGCGGGGCTTGATTTCTATCATGGCCCTTTTTTTATGTCCGGAGCATCGGTTTTTAATAGCTGGTAAAGCATAGCTGCTTTTTTTGTTCCTATAACTTTCGCTATATCCATTTCAGATGCTTCCCGCACTTTAGCAACTGAACGGAATTCCTTTAATAAAATATCCGCAGTTTGTTTACCGATACCTTTAAAACTTTCCAGCTCATTTTTAAAAGTGCCTTTGCTTCGCTGGTTGCGATGAAAAGTTATACCAAAACGGTGCACTTCGTCCCTTATTCGTCTTATTAATTTAAGGCTTTCGCTATCCCAGGGAAGCTCGAGAGAACTGGTATCTCCTGCAAAAAACAGTTCCTCCTTGTTTTTTGCAAGGCCTACCAACGTTAAACTCCCGGTAAGCCCTAATTTTTCAATACTTTCCAATGCCGCACTTAATTGCCCTTTACCGCCATCAATGATCACGAGGTTGGGTAAAGGTTTTTCTTCGGCCATTAAGCGAAAATACCTGCGGTAAACCACTTCGCTCATAGAAGCAAAATCATTGATACCTGTAACTGTTTTGATATTGTAATGCCTGTAATCCTTTTTACTGGGTTCACCGTTTTTAAAACAAACCATGGCCGCTACGGGGTAACTACCATGAAAATTTGAGTTATCAAAACATTCAATGTGCAGGGGCAATTCCTTTAGATGAAGATCTGTTTGCAACTGATCCAGGACCCTCATTTTTTCTTCGCTGGTTTTATCTTCCAGTTTTAATATTTTTTTTGCCTGCAATTCCTCTGTAAAGTAGTTCACATTTTTAACGGAAAGATCCAACAGTTTTTTCCGGTCGCCTCCTTTGGGTATGGTTACGGTGATATCTTTTTCGGGATAATCAATTTCAAAGGGAACAATAATTTCCCTGGCTTCTGCACCAAAGGTTTCTCTTAATTGTGCTATCGCAAATGTCAATACTTCTGCAGCAGTTTCTTCCAGTTTTTTTTCCAGCGTGATGGTTTTGGTTTGAATGATGCTGCCATTGGCCACAGCCAGGTAATTTACATAGGCAGTAGCGCCTTCTTCAATAATACTGAATACATCTATGGTTCCTGTTTTTGTATTTACTACCTCCGATTTAGACTGATACTTTTGCAGGTGATCAATTTTTGATTGATACCAGGCGGCCTTTTCATACTCCAGTTTTAAAACATGTTCCTTTATTTTTTCCCTGAAATATTGCATCACCGGGGAAATATTGCCTTTTAATATGTGTTTTAACTGTAGTATACCTTCTTCATAATCTTCGGATGTCTGCAGGGCCTCGCAGGGGCCTTTACAATTTCCCAGGTGATATTCGAGGCAGACCTTGAATTTATTTTTTTTGATATTATTCGGCGTGAGGTTAAGCTTGCAATTGCGAAGCGGAACATTCTGCTTTATCACTTCCAGCAGGTCCCGCACTTTGCCGAGGGAAGTGTAAGGTCCAAAATACTGCGAACCATCTGCTATTTTTTTTCTTGTAAAAAAAACACGTGGAAATTGTTCGTTTTTTACAACGATATAAGGATAACTTTTATCGTCTTTAAGATTAATATTAAAAAGAGGCTGGTATTCTTTAATAAGAGAGTTCTCTAATAAAAAAGCGTCCTGCTCACTGTTAACGATGGTAAATTCTATCTTCCTGATGCGGTTTACCAGCTCAACTGTTTTGTAGCTTACCAGGTTTTTATTGAAGTAGCTGCTTACTCTCTTGCGCAGGTGCTTGGCCTTGCCTACATAAATTAGTTTATTTTCCCCGTCGTAATATTTATAAATACCCGGTGATGTAGGAATGGTGGATGATATTTCGGAAAACTCCTGTGCTGTCATAATAATTACTCCTCGTCAAAATTCCATTTTATAAATTCCTCTCTTTCTATTGTTTGATTGCCCGATGCATCTGTAGCAATAAAAACGATCCTACAGTTTTTCCTGGCCTGCCAGGTTAGTTGCATCTCTTTTTGTGCGGCAGCATATTTTTCAATGTAAACCCTTTTTACCGTGTTTGTTTCCGGGTCAACATATACATCCCATCGTTTTATTTGCATTGTAGCCGGCAATGTTTTTTTGGGTTCGTAGGTAAAAGTGTATGTATTGAGGGTTTGGTCAAAAAATTTACTTTCTGAAAAAAAATCTGCCATTGTTATGCTATCAATTTCCGGCCTTAAAAATTCAGCAAAGGCACTGTCAAATTCTTCCGGTTTTAACCATACAGAATCTTTTATATTTTTTATTGTAACAAATTTTAAGGGGTTGATCCCAATACTTTTTATTTCTGCCACCTGGCCTTTGAGGTAACTGGTAACCGGGAAAAAACCAGGCGCAGCTTCCTGTTTTTGAGTAGTATCATCGCCAACTGGTTTTTTATTATTATCGTTGCAGGATAAAAGGGAGGCATATATTGTTAAAAACAATAATAATTTCTTCATAAGATCAAAATTAACGGTAAATCTTTAAAAGCTGTCAGCCTGAGCCTGCCTTCCGGCAGGCAAGCTTGTCGAAGGCGAACTGGAGAGGTATAGACCGGTTCGTTCCGATAGCGATCGGGATAACCTGACAACTATTTGTATAATCATTTCAAACGGATACGGTACTCATAAAAAATGCCCTGGCAAAAGCAGGGCGTTTTTATAATGTGTTTATATTTTATAATGCTCTTGAGAAACCTATTTTAAATCCTATGTTGTATGGCTTTTCTGTAAAAAGGTACGATTTAGTATAAGTAGAGAATAATTGATAGCGGAACTGCGGACCAAGATTAATAAAGGTTCCGCTTTTTGTTTTGATACTTACAAAAGTTTCCAGCGCACCATTCAAATTCCATTTATGGATCATTGCCTGGTCCTCCACCAGGTAATTATTATCAGAAGATAGCAGGTAAGAATTTCCTCTTGTAACGAAGGTAGGCTGAACCGTTGCCCCTACATACCAGTTTAATACCCGGTTGCTTACAATTTTATAATCCATGCCTAATGGTATGGAGAGCTGGATCGTTTTATTGTGCAGCTTACTGTTGTTTTTACCAGGAATATGCGCATAGTCAGCATTGTAAGGCTCCAGGCTTACACCTGCTGCTCCCTGGTTA
The DNA here is from genome assembly GCA_014379905.1 of Ferruginibacter sp. Taxonomy (GTDB): domain Bacteria; phylum Bacteroidota; class Bacteroidia; order Chitinophagales; family Chitinophagaceae; genus Ferruginibacter. The sequence goes on from JACMKX010000122.1 coordinate 3,312, forward strand.
ACAACTGCTACACTGGTTTGGGTGCTGTGATCCAGTTTTTGAGCATAGGTAAGGTAATCGGTATAATTGAATTGCAAACCGGTTTTAAACCGCAGGTTCTTGCCAAGATCTTTTATAACACCCATGCCGGCTTCCATATTCATAGCAGCCTGCTGAATAAGCGCTGATCCTGTTGAACTCCTCGAAGCCGCATTGGTAACAAGGGAATTATCTACACTTTTGAAAGCCCTGTTCTGAAACCTAACCCTATAACCAACAGATGGAGTAACATAGAATTGCGAGGATAAACCTCTGAGCAATTTTTTAGAAGTATTTTTCTTATTATAAAATGCAAAATCTTCTATCCATTCACGTTCCCTGGTATCTTTAATATCGCTTTTGCCGGCCAACAGGTTGGTTAATTCCTGTTTTAAAGCAGTTTTACCTGTAGTTCCATAAGTTATAGAAGCGGTTGAAGTTCCATCAACCGGTCTTTCATTTCCATCTTCATTTGTATTTGATTTTATATCAGCGGTTACAGCGCCTGCAGTCGTTACACTTGATTTTGTACGGTTGCCGGTTGTAAAAGAAGTGGTATTATCCCGGGATGAAGTGGCTGATTTTTCCAAACCGGCAATATTAATTTCATCGGAAATAACATTTACCTCTTCAGTGATGATATTTTTAGTTGCCTGCGGTTTCTCTGCCAGGTAAAGTGGAGCAAACTGGTCAACAAGGGCAACAGCTGCCGGTATTACAACAGACCTTGCGGAATACTTAACAGCCTGCCCTATTTTAGTTTCCACGTAAGGCTGATTTTTATCGTTGCGGTTCAAAGAAACAGCAGGGATATTGTTCTTATTCTGGTGGCTGATGGCATTGTTATTGGTAACACCCACATAAAGAATAATAGTAAGCAACAGCAGGCATACCGCAAGCGATGGCCATTTGCGATCGGGATGCAGATCGTTGTAAATACTATGCCATACTTTCCTGGAGGGATACATTTTGAAATCATCTGTAGTATCCTTCAGTAGTTGTTCAAATTCGTCTCTGTAAAATTCTTGTTCCATCTTACACAATAAAGCTTGTTAATTTTGGTATCTCCGGCAATACTTTCATATCAGCTGGAGGAGGCAGCATTTCCGTAATTAACCTTACGGGGTTTTTGTATTATATTTCTTTTCACTAAAATATCTTCCAGCATCGCTTTGGCCCTGGTATACTGGCTTCGGCTGGTGCTTTCTTCTATGTCTAATAAATGTCCTATTTCCCTGTGCGAAAAACCTTCAATTGCATAAAGGTTTAAAACTGTTCTGTAACCCAGCGGCAACAACCTGATGCATTCTACCACCTGCTTGGCCTGCATAATAGAAGGAATCATGTCTTCCCGGATATGCAAACTTTTAGCATGAATGATATCCACGCTGTCTGCAAATTTTTTGTTCTTTTTAAGAATGTTGATGCAGGTATGCACAACAATGCGGCGGATCCATCCTTCCAATGCTCCTTCATTCCTGTATTGATGTAACTGGGTAAATACTTTAATGAACCCTTCCTGCAGCATATCCTCTGCATCTTCCCTGTTTTTGGCAAAACGGTAGCATACTCCAAGCATACGTGGACTGAACCTGTTGTACAGTTCTTCCTGCGCCGAAGCATTGTTTTTGATACTTCCGGCAAGCATTTGCTCCTCGGTCATAAGTTTTTTGAATTTTACCCTTTAAATATAGACAAAAATTGATGAGTAAATGCTGCTTTAATTCAAACGCCTCAACTTTAACAGTCTTATCCTGTTATTTGATTCAGCACCGGCCTGGGCTGTTGGCAGCAGTAGATGTGTAATAGATGGCAAGTTCTTTACAGGGACTTTCCAGGACGCTTTTTCAAATCTGCTTAAATAAAATTTGCCAGTAAGGGCGAAAGCATTAACCAGCTCAGCAAGCTGCTCACCTGCCCAGCCTGCCACATCACTTGATTTTCAAATAGTTATATTCAGGAAACGATTTGTCAATTTTTTTTTTAAACTTTAAAAAAAAATTGACAAAAATATTTCCGGACTTGTCAATTTTTTTTGGAGTCCGAAAAAAAATTGACAAGTCTTTCTCCATAGGATTTCTAGATAAGAATATCTCCCGTCATAGCCGGCGGTATCGTAATATTCATCATTTTTAAAATGGAAGGAGCTATATCCCCCAGTTTACCGGCTTTTACCGGCCCTCTCCAGGTTTTATCAATTACAAAAAGGGGTACCAGGTTGAGTGTGTGGGCTGTATTGGGCGAGCCATCTTCATTTATTGCATAATCGGCATTGCCGTGATCGGCCGTTAAAAAAACGCAGTAGTCATTTTCCAGCGCAGTTTTAACCAGTTGTTCTACACAGGTATCCACTGTTTCCACTGCTTTTATTACGGCCTCCCAAACACCGGTATGCCCCACCATATCAGCATTGGCAAAATTGAGGCAAACAAAATCAGGTTTATTTTTATTGATGAATTCAATCGCTGCATCCGTAACGCCATAAGCACTCATTTCCGGCTGAAGATCGTAGGTAGCCACTTTGGGAGACTGGATCATGATCCGCTCTTCTCCCGGAAACCTTTCTTCCCGCCCGCCACTAAAAAAGAAACTTACATGCGGGTATTTTTCTGTTTCTGCCATGCGGAGTTGTGTTAACCCGTGAACGGAGATCACTTCACCTAAAGTGTGGTTAAGATTATCTTTTTGATAAACTACATGAATATTTTTATAATCATCATCATAAGATGTCATGGTGGTATAATGCAGGCTAAGGGGCTTCATACCTTGTTCGGGGCATTCCATTTGCGTAAGCACTTCGGTAATTTCCCGGCAACGATCGGTGCGGAAATTAAAACAGATCACTACATCGCCATCGGCAATGGTTGTTTTTACCAGGTTACTATTAATGAGCGGTAAAATAAATTCATCGGTTACTTTGTTTTCATACGACTGGTGAACGGCTGCGGCCATATCTCCTGCCCTTTCACCCATACCATGTACCAACGCATCATATGCTATGCGGATCCGCTCCCAGCGACGATCCCTGTCCATGGCATAATACCTGCCGGTGATAGTGGCTATGGAACCGGTGGTTTTGTTTAAATGTTCCTGGAGGTCTGATATAAAACCAAGCCCACTTTTAGGATCGGTATCCCTTCCATCAGTAAAAGCATGCACTAACACATTGTTCAATTGATGGGCAGCACACATTTCTGTGATCGCTTTTAAGTGATTGGTGTGGGAATGCACTCCGCCATTACTTACCAAACCCATCAGGTGAAGGGTTTTGCCATTGTCCCGGGCAAAATTGATGGCTTCCAGTATCACCGGGTTTTCATAAAAACTGTGGTTTCGGATAGCCACGTTGATTCTTTCCAGTTCTTGGTAAACGATGCGGCCGGCACCTAAATTAAGATGACCCACTTCACTGTTACCCATTTGCCCATCCGGCAATCCCACCAGTTCGCCACAGGTAACCAGGGTTGAATGGGGGTAAAGACCATATAATGAACTCACAAACGGCGTTTTAGCATGCTGGATAGCATCGCTGTTTTTTACTTTTCCAAGCCCCCATCCGTCCATGATCACGAGCATTGTTTTCTTATTTTCCATCCTGTAAAGCTATTTGTTTGAAAATTATTCGTTATTTTAGGTTGAATACGGTAGCAAAAATATTGTAAAATTGAGCAATATTGCCTGCCCTTGGCACGTTTTTAGCCAATTGACGCCTGAACTAAACTTAGTTTTCTATGAAACGAATTTTTACACTCATTTTTTCTTCCCTGATTCTCGTCTCTTACACATCATTGATTGGTATTGAAGATGTTGTAGCAGGCCTTAAAAGCGGCAATGCTTCACAAATAGCCAGGTACTTTGATAATACGGTAGAAATTACACTGCCTGCTAAAAGCAACAGCTACAGCAAAAGCCAGGCAGAGATCATTTTAAAGGATTTTTTTACCAACAACGTTGTTAAAAGTTTTAAACCCCTTCATAAAGGAGATAATGGCGGTTCGCAGTTTTGTATCGGAACACTTCAAACAAACACTGCTGCCTACAGAACCACCATTTACATGAAACAAAAAGGCGACAAACAGGTATTACAGGAAATAAGATTTGAAAATCAGTAATATCATTTAAGAAAAATAGTGAGCTCCTTTTCGGGAGCTTTTTTATGCATGCTGATTTGCAGAAAGAGATGGCATCTTTTTTAAAAAGATGTCATCTCTTTCTGCAAAAACATTTTGGTTACTTAGCTTTGTTAATATGAACATACACCAACAAACTGATCTCCTCATAAAAAATGCCTTACTGGAAGATATTGCCGATGGTGACCATTCTACCTTATCTACCATTGATCCTTCAACCGAAGGCAAAGCTGTTTTAAAAATAAAACAGGATGGCATTTTAGCAGGCATGCTGGTAGCAGAAAAAATATTCCGAAGCATGGAGCCTGGTATTGAATTCAGCGCTTTTAAAAAGGATGGAGATGCAATTAAATACGGGGAAAAGGCGTTTGAAGTAAAAGCGAAAGTGCATACAATCCTGCAATGCGAAAGACTGGTATTAAACTGTATGCAACGAATGAGCGGCATTGCTACTTTAACCAATAGTTATGTGCAAAAACTGCAGGGTTATAAAACCCGTTTGTTAGACACAAGGAAGACCACGCCTAACTTTCGGGTGCTGGAGAAAGAAGCGGTACGCATTGGTGGCGCACTAAATCATCGTTTTGGTTTGTATGATATGATCATGCTGAAAGACAACCATATTGATTACTGCGGTGGTATAAAAAATGCTATTGATAAAGCATATGATTATGTACAAACAAAAAAACCAGGTTTAAAAATAGAAGTAGAAACCAGGAGCATTGCAGATGTGGAAACGGTGATGCAAACAGGAAAAATAGACCGCATTATGCTGGATAATTTTACACCGGAATTAATTGTGATAGCATTAAAGATCATCAGCGGTAAATATGAAACCGAAGCAAGCGGGGGTATCAATTATAACAACCTGGAAAGTTATGCAGCTACAGGAGTAGATTTTATTTCCAGTGGTGCCATCATTCACCAGGCGGTAAGTTTGGACTTAAGTTTAAAGGCAGTTAAACTATAATAGTGTTTCAACTGATTGACTTTTGACAATTGACCAAATAACATTTTTATGGCAAAAAATAAATGGAACTCATCAGGCATTGTTTACTCCACCAACCCGGATTTTAAACAGGAAGAAGAACTGTCTGAAAAAGAAATAAACCTTCAGCCCTTTAAACAAAAAATAAGAGTGAAGATGGAAAGCAAGCACCGGGCAGGTAAAGCCGTAACATTGGTAGAAGGTTTTATAGGAACGGAAGACGAAAAGATTGAACTGGGCAGGAAACTAAAAACATTTTGCGGAACCGGCGGATCGGTAAAAGATGGAGAGATAATTGTGCAGGGAGATAACAGGGATAAAGTAGTAGCCTGGTTCCACAAAAATGGTTACACAGCTGCAAAAAAAGTATAGGGTATTCTTTTTTATTAACTTAGCGCCGAAACCAGTATATGACAAGCAAACTTTCAGAAGGAATTAAAGTGAGTGTGGAAACTTTCTACCAGCCGGAATTTAGTAACCCGCTGCAAAACGAATTTATGTTTGCTTACCAGGTAACCATTGAAAACAACAATACCTACCCTGTTCAGTTACTCAGCCGCCACTGGCATATTTTTGATAGCAATGGAAGCGTACGTGAGGTGGAAGGCGAAGGAGTTGTAGGTGTACAACCTGTTATTGCTCCCGGCGAATTTTACCAGTATATGAGCGGTTGTAACCTTCGTAGCGAAATGGGGCGCATGCATGGAACTTACCTTATAGAAAACATTCATACGCACCGCACTTTCAATGTTATCATTCCCGCCTTTGAAATGCAGGTTCCTTTTAAGATGAATTAACAGATCGAAAGCGCAATAAGTCTTATCTTTCCGGCCAACAAAACTTTTTTATTTGCCATATGTAATAATGACGAATAAGAATTTACTAAACCAGTTAAATTTCTTTCATGTCTAAATTAGTTTTTAATAACTCCAATAATGCTTTTGCCAACAGCCTTAAAACAGCCGTAGATCAATATTTTGAGGATAACAAAATTGCTAAAACGGGCGACTGGAGAATGTATGCAAAAACTTTTATTTTACTGGCAGTGGGCGTAACTGCTTACTGGACATTGATGTTGGTGGATATGAACATTTGGGCAGCAGTAGGGTTAACAATGTTCATTGGTGTTGTGTGCGGAGGTATCGGTTTTAGTGTAATGCACGATGCCAACCATGGTGCTTACAGTTCCAATCCCAAAATAAATGATTTTATAGGCCTCACTTTAAATGCACTGGGTGCCAATTCTTATTTCTGGAAACAAAAACACAATATTCTTCATCATACTTATACCAATGTAGATGGCATTGATGATGATATTGCAAAAAGCCCGATCATTCGCCAGTGCGAAAGCCAGGTATGGGTACCCGCACACAGGATTCAGCACCTATACCTCCTGTTTGTTTATTCCCTCTCCTCTTTATTCTGGATCCTTTTTATGGATTTTGCAAAATATTTTGGCCGCAAAATAAATGGCGTTGATGCCTGGAAACTGAAACCTGTTAACCATGTTGTTTTTTGGCTGACTAAATTAAATTATGCGCTCTTTTTTGTAGCCATTCCAATTTATTATTGGGGAGTGGGTGGATGGGTAGCAGGTTTTTTTATCATGAACATGACACTCGGTATTATCCTGGCACTTGTTTTTCAACTGGCACACGTGGTTGAAAAAACTGAATTTGAACATATTCCTTTAGATACTACAAAAAATATTGAGTCTGCCTGGGCAGAACACCAGGTTAAAACCACCTGCAACTTTGCCATGGGAAATCCATTTATCAACTGGTATGTAGGCGGGTTGAATTTCCAGGTGGAACATCATTTATTTCCAAAGATCAGCCATGTGCATTATCCTGCTATCAGTAAAATTGTAGAAGCGCAGTGCAAGCAGTTTGGCCTGCCTTACAATTATTATCCAACCATGTGGAGCGCTTTATGTTCCCACTTCCGCTTCATGAAATTTTTAGGTCAAAAGCCGGCAGAGATGGCAGTAGCGCAGGCTGCTTAATAACTGTTATCACAGACCTGGCCTGGCGAATCAACTAAGGTTTATATTTTGCCTGTTGAAACACTGTTTCGGCATCCGTTGACATCAATTGGGTTAAAGTTGTTTCCGGAAATTTATCCATGTATTTATTTACGATCTGCCATCCGCAAAAGGCACCAATATTTCCCGGCGAAGCATCGCCCAGTTCCTGTGTTTTCGGACTTTCACCAATATAGTTCTTGATGATATTGTAATCGATAGATTGCAGGAAATTATTTTGTATAAACAAATTCCATATCTGCGCCTGGCGCTTACTGCTTTCTTTCCATTGTTTTTCGGTATAGCCTATCAGCATATATTCATCTGTGGCGGGCAATAGCTTTTGCAGGATGAACAATCTTTTTCCTTTTTCCACCATTTGCACTACCAGGCTTTTATCTTCTTCTTTTTCGGGGTAAAGGTCTGATACAATATTCTTCATACAATTAACCGGTATATAAGCCGGCTCAAACCTTGCTGATATGTAATCGGGGTATGTTTCTCTAACCAGGGCATTGGAATACATGGAAAATTTTTTGCCCAGGTGCTGATGCAAGCCAACGATAAAAACATCTGCATCCAATATATCGCCATAACCATCCAAAGGCCCGATATAAGTGATGATCTTTGAGGGAACCTTATATTGGGGGAAATAATATTTAGTGTATCGCAAAGCCTTTTCTATTTCCTTTTCATAAGGAGAAAAATCAGCAAATACTTTTTGCGCCGAATCAAAAACCGGGCGGTAAGATAACAGGAAACCCCTTATATAATTGACTGCAGTATCGCCACTCCATTTGGGATCTACATTTAAAATGGTTGCCAAAAAGTTCTCGCCAAAGGAGGGATACTTTGCAATAACAGCCTCCAGTTGTGCAGGTAGCTGGTTGCTATCCAATTCAAAAAAATCTCTTTCAAAACGCCGGGTTGTTAAATCTGCTTTAATACCGGAAATATCCGGGGTTTTATTGGAATTACAGGAAAAAATAAGCGCGCTGCAAATTACTGTCATCAATAAAAATCTCATACTAAAATGCTTTTGAAAGATTTAACTTTACTATTCGTTAGTCATAAAGTTAAGCGCATAAAGATAAAGCCCTGTGAAAAGCTTTAAAATAAATTAGCGGATACATGAAAATATTTCTAGCCCAGCAAAATTATCATATCGGGAATTTTGAAAGCAACAGTAAAAAAATAATTGAAGCCATTGAAACAGCCAGGGCACAGGGCGGCGACCTCATTGTTTTTAGCGAACTAAGCATTTGCGGTTATCCTCCCCGTGATTTTTTATACTTCAACGATTTTATCGAAAAATGTTACCGGGCAGTCGATAACATTAAACAACATGCGGATGGCATTGCAGTGTTAGTAGGTGCGCCGCACCGCAACCCGGTGGTACAAGGAAAGGATCTTTTTAACGCCGCTTATTTTTTGGCAGATAAAGAAATAAAACAGGTGATCCATAAAACCTGCCTGCCTACCTATGATGTTTTTGATGAAGACCGCTATTTTGAACCGGCCAATGAATGGAATATTGTTGAATTTAAAGGAAAAAAATTAGCCGTTACAGTTTGTGAAGATATCTGGAACCTGGGCAGCAACCCGCTTTACCGTTATTGCCCCATGGATATGCTCATGCCGCAGCAGCCGGATGTAATGATCAATCTTTCCGCCTCCCCTTTCGATTATACACATGATGCCGACAGGCAGGCTACCGTAAAAGCCAATGTTTTAAAATATGGCCTGCCCATGTTTTATTGCAATGGCGTGGGCAGCCAGACTGAAACCGTTTTTGACGGCACTTCGCTGGTATTTGATAAAGACGCTAATTTATGTGGTAAGATGCTAAGTTTTAAAGAAGACCTTCAACCATTTATTTTGAATGCTGACGGTACCATTGATGCAGATATTTTGGAGCCAGCCAACCAGTTGCCGGATACAGATCTTAACCCTTCGGCACTGGAACCTGCTTTGAACATTGCCCACGTGCATGATGCATTGGTAATGGGCATCAAAGATTATTTTACAAAGATGGGTTTTACAAAAGCTATCCTCGGCAGCAGCGGCGGTATAGACAGTGCTGTTACCCTGGCTTTGGCTTGTACCGCCCTTGGAAGGGAAAATGTAAAGGCCGTATTGATGCCATCCGAATACTCAACAGGCCATTCTGTAAGCGATGCTGAACAGCTTAGTAAAAACCTCGACAATCCCTACAACATCATTCCTATCAAAAATATTTACAATAGTTTTTTAAGTGAATTAAAACCATTGTTTAAAGACCTGCCGTTTAGCCTGGCGGAAGAAAATATACAAAGCAGAACAAGAGGAAACTTATTAATGGCCATTGCCAATAAATTCGGGTATATTTTATTGAATACTTCCAATAAAAGTGAACTGGCTACCGGCTACGGAACGCTGTATGGTGATATGGCTGGCGGCCTGGGAGTACTCGGCGATTGCTACAAACTGCAGGTGTATGAACTGGCAAAATACATAAACCGGAACAAGGAGATCATCCCGGCAAATATTATTACAAAGCCACCGAGTGCCGAACTGAGGCCCGGTCAGAAAGATAGTGACAGCTTACCCGATTATGCAGTGCTGGACAAACTTCTTTATCAGTACATTGAACAAAGTAAGGGACCGGATGAAATTAAAGCGCTGGGCTTTGATGCGGTGTTGGTTGACCGGGTATTGAAAATGGTTAATATCAATGAATATAAAAGAAACCAGTTTTGCCCCATTATCCGCATTTCGCCCAAGGCGTTTGGTGTGGGCAGGAGGGTGCCGATAGTGGGGAAGTATTTAAGCTAGGGTTGGGACCGAAGGTCAGACCCGGTTTTACCGCTAAGGAGCAAAGACGCTAAGGGTTATTACCCGGGTATCTTCGACCAATAAGATGATGATCTTTAATGTTGCCCAAAGATTATAACGTACAAGAGTGCGACGCAACGATGATCCTATGAAATACAAATGCCTGTAATCATATTTAAATAAATAGCTTCGCTATTTTTAACATAGTTTTCTTCCCGCTCCTATAGTGGCAGCATTTTTGTTTAAATGGAGTTAGTATTTTGCAATTTATAATTAAATAGCCCTTATAATATGCTACAAACAGCAGAAGACATACGCCTGTTGAATGACAAGATCAGTCATGCAGCAGGATTTGTAACCCGGATCAATGACGAATTAAGCAAAGTAATTGTAGGCCAGCAAACCATGATAGAGCGCCTGCTTATTGGTTTATTAAGTAACGGGCATATTTTACTGGAAGGTGTGCCTGGCCTGGCAAAAACCCTGGCCATTAAATCGCTGGCTTCTACTATCCACGCCGATTTTAGCCGTGTACAATTTACGCCTGACCTGCTACCTGCCGATGTGGTGGGTACCATGATATACAACCAGGCAAAAAATGATTTTTTTGTTCGCAAAGGCCCCATTTTTGCCAACTTTATATTGGCGGATGAAATTAACCGTGCCCCTGCAAAAGTGCAGAGTGCTTTATTGGAAGCCATGCAGGAGCGCCAGGTAACGCTGGGCGATACCAGTTATAAATTACCAGAACCCTTCCTGGTATTGGCCACACAAAATCCCATTGAGCAGGAAGGTACCTATCCTTTGCCGGAAGCGCAGGTGGATAGATTCATGCTAAAAGTGGTAGTTACTTATCCCACTAAAGCGGAGGAGCAACATATCATCCGGCAAAATACAATGGGCCTGGTTGCCCCAACTATTAATGCAGTTGCATCCACATCAGAAATTATTACCGCCAAAGAACTGGTAAGGCAGGTTTACATTGATGAAAAGGTAGAGAACTATATTTTAGATATTGTTTTTGCCACCCGTTTTCCTGAAAATTATAACCTGGCTAAGTTAAAACCACTCATTGGTTTTGGCGGTTCTCCCCGGGCAAGTATCAACCTTGCTTTGGCGGCAAAAGCCTATGCTTTCTTAAACAAGAGAGGTTATGTTATACCGGAAGATGTAAGAAGTATTTGCAAAGACGTGTTGCGTCATCGCCTGGGTCTTACCTACGAAGCAGAAGCAGAAAATGTAACAGTGGAAGATGTGATCAACGAGATCCTTAAAACGGTAAATGTACCATAAGAGAAGATCCTGGGTACTGGCAGACTCCTCCAGGTATTCAGCATCCGGTATCGCTTAAAAGATAATTTCGGGCTTAGCTCATGTAATCATTAAAATGTTTAAAAAGAAACAAAATATACCGACTCCTCCCTCTAAAGAACCTGTACAAAATGATATAGGCCTTACTACTGCCGACATTTTAAAAAAAGTAAAAGACCTTGAAATAAAAAGCAAGATCCTTACTTCGCAAATGTTTACAGGCGAGTATCATTCTGCCTTTAAAGGTCGTGGAATGAGTTTTAGGGAAGTAAGGGAATACAGCGCCGGAGATGATGTTCGTTTTATAGACTGGAATGTGAGCGCCCGCTATGCACATCCATTTTCTAAAGTATTTGAAGAAGAGAGAGAACTAACAGTGATGTTGATGATAGATACCAGCACCAGTAATTTATTTGGCACAGTAGGGAAAAGAAAAAAAGATCTTATAACAGAAATGGCAGCCATCCTCACTTTCAGTGCTGTAAATAACAATGATAAGGTGGGCGTTATTTTTTTTAGCAATAAAATTGAAAAATATATTCCTGCTAAAAAAGGAAGAGACCATGCATTGTATATTGTAAGAGAACTGCTTACAGTGGAACCACATGCCAATGGCACCGATCTTGATATTGCGATAAAATATTTCAACAATACCACCCGCCAAAAAAGTATCTCTTTCATTTTAAGTGACTTTATTACTACCGGGTACGATAACGATCTTAAAGTAATTGGCAGGCGTCATGATGTAATAGGTTTAAGAGTATATGATAAAATGGACATGCAGTTACCCGATGTTGGTTTATTACAAATGAAAGATGCGGAAACAGGTGTAAACAAATGGGTAGATACCGGAAGTGCTATGGTGCGCTATAATTACCAGCAACATTTTTTTGAACAAACAGATAACTGCAAAAAGATCTTTAGAAAGGCGGGCGCAGAATTACTACACATCCGCACCGATGAAGATTATGTAAAGATTTTGCAGCAATTTTTTCTGCGCAGAAACTAAAACAGCTAAAACCCCGGATGAAACCCAGGCAACTGATATACCAATTGTGTTTTTTAATAATGGCCCTGGTGGCGGGCATTACTGCATCCTACGGGCAGGCAATGAAGACTTATATCGACCGCAACAAGATCCTCATTGGTGAACATATCCGTTTTGAAATAAAAGTAAACCTGGCTTCCTCCAATTATAAAGTAAATTTTGATATACCGGATTCGATCCCTCATTTTGATATTATTGACAAGGGAAAATATGACACCACGGATGCAGCCGGCGTATATACAATGCGCCAAACTATTTTATTTACCAGTTTCGATTCAGGCGTATGGAAATTCCCTTCCTTCCCGGTTACCATATCAGCACCTGGCCAGGGTTCCAAATCATTTTTAAGCGATTCCGTTTTGATACAGGTGGGCTACGCTCCTTCCGACAGCAGCAGCGAGCTTAGGGATATAAAACCCGTAATGGAAGTTTTTGTAATTGACAGAACATGGATATATTATGCAGCGGGCGCTTTGTTATTATTGATACTGGCATTTTTTATCTATCGTTATTTTAAAAACAGGAAGAAAAAGGCACCACCGGTTTTTAATACCAAACTCACGGCTTATGAAGAAGCTATTAAAGCATTGAATCAATTACAACCAACGGGCAGTGAGCCTAAAATTTATTACAGCAACCTGAGCGATATTTTTAAAAGGTATTACAGCCGTAAAACTAATTTGAATTTAATGCC
>JACMKX010000123.1 GCA_014379905.1 Ferruginibacter sp.
ATTTCGTTATATTTGTACAATACATGCAACGCCTTAGGCAATCTAGGGCGTTGTATTTTTTTTCTATATACTAAACAAAAAATTATGTCGGTAACAAATTATGTAACACAGGAAACATTTGAAAAAATGCAAGCCGAGCTGCATACTTTAAAATCAGTGGACAGGCCCGCTGCCAGTGCTGCTATTGCAGAAGCAAGGGAGAAGGGAGATTTGAAGGAGAATGCAGAGTATGATGCGGCAAAAGAGGCGCAGGGAATGCTGGAAGCAAAGATCAATACACTGGAGAGTGCGGTAAACAATGCACGCATATTGGATGAAAGTACCATTGATACCAGCCGGGTAAGCATACTCACAAAAGTGACCGTGACCAATATGGGTACTAAAAAATCAGTAACCTACCAGATCGTTTCAGAAAGTGAAGCAGATCTTAAACTTGGTAAAATTTCTGTAACATCACCCATTGGTAAAGGTTTATTGGGAAAAGTAAAAGGGGATGTAGCTGAGGTAACAGTTCCTGCGGGCGTGCTGAAATTTAAAGTTGAAAAAATATCGGTTTAGGCGCAACAAAATTTTTTTGAAAAGCCCTCCACAACGGAGGGCTTTTTCTTGCCTATATTTACCAAAAATAACCATGAGTATATTCACTAAAATCATCAACGGCGAAATGCCTTCTTATAAAATCGTAGAGAATGAACTGTTCATTGCTTTTTTAGATGTATTTCCTTTAGTGAAAGGGCATGCGCTGGTGGTGCCCAAAATTGAAACAGATAAGATATTTGACCTTCCGGATGAATACCTTTCTTCTATGCTCATATTTGCGCAACCCATTGCCAGGGCTATTGAACAAACCTGCGATTGTAAACGCTGCGGCATAAGCGTGGTTGGCCTGGAAGTGCCGCATGCACATATGCACCTGCTGCCGATTAACACCGCCAATGACCTTAATTTTACACTACCAAAAATTAAAGTGGAAAAAGAAGAAATGGAATCAATTCGAAAAAAACTGGTGGATCATTTAAGAGGCAACACTGTTTAATATTATTGAGTTAATATTTATTCACCTGTTCTTGCATGTTTTAAATGCCCATTGCTGTAAACACCGATTAATTTTTTGACTCCATTGCGTTCTGTTTCAAAAAAGTAACAGGTCTTTTGATTCATTACCAATTCCTGTACGCTTTTTATTTCTTCTTCTTTAAACATTCCATTGATCTTTACTTTTACTGCGCCCGGTAAGGCAGGCATTTTTATAACCCTTGCAAAAGCAATGCGGTCTCCCTCTTCATTGTAATAAGCAACAGCAGCCTCATTTCCATTTACAAAGCGTACCGCATAAATACTTTCTTCGTACACACGCTCCCAGGTAGCATGCAGGGCGCCGGGGTAATCTTTCTTAAATGAATACCTGGCCTGTGGGCTGGCATCCATAAAATTGCCTCCAAATATCCTGATATTGAATATTAGCATGAGTAACAAAAATGCAAAGAAATTTTTTTTCATAATTAGCAGTTTTAATAATTGATATAGCTGGAATATTGTGGGTAAAAATGAAGCAATTTAAAAAGGCACGCAATCCCATACCAGTGTGAATTTTAATGCAGTTATCTTATAAACCAATATCCTTCCCCCATAAAAAGGGGAGATGTTTGGTTGATTAACAAATGCCTGGGTAAAATTCATTACAACCAGGCAAACATGCACGCCATTAAAGAGATGACATCTTTTTTAAAAAGATGTCATCTCTTTAATAAAATTTGCCTCCCCATGTTCATGTGACAGCAATTTATTTTACTGGTAAAAGCAGGTAGAATTTCCCACTGGTATGGGATTGTTATAATTACCGGTATGAAAGAATTTTGCTCTCAATTATTTAACTAAACAGTGAGTAGGATTTTTTTACACTTTAAATTTTTTTATGAAAGCGATTTTTTCAGTCTTTTTTTTCTTTGCAGGTTTTCACACCCTTAGTGCGCAGAATAGTGTAGGCATTGGTACCAGTACACCCAACGCAAATGCTGTGCTTGAAATAAAAAGTAATAACAAAGGTTTACTGATGCCACGCCTGGCCAATGCGGCAAGAAATAATATGACTGGCGTTTCTAAAGGAATGATCGTCTTCGATTCTACTTACAATTCTTTTTATTATCATGACGGCAGCCGGTGGCTGCCCATTGCAGATAACAATGCAGATAGCTTATTAACAGATCATGGAGCTACCCCGCAGGTAACGGTTAATATGACATCATCTGCCAGCACTTTAGCCCGCAGCGGAATATTGTACGATAATGGTGGTCCGGGTGGAAATTATGGCAACAACCGTCGAGACAACTATGCCATCGAAAAAGATTTTACCGATGATAGTACCATAGCTTATAAAGTAATTATAGAAGTACTAACACTTGAAAGTCCATACGACACCCTGGAAATTTATTCATCAGGTCAGTATGCCAGCAAGCAGGTATTTACCGGGAGCAGAACCGGGACTTTCTATTTCTTAAATAATGGTGACCCGCTTTATTTTACTTTCTCTTCAAATGCGGTAAACAATGCAGCGGGTTTTAAGATCCGCTGGTCAAAATTAACAACAAGTATTGCTGCTACAGATGTGCCCCCTATTTACGGTTGGTATTTCAACCAAAGAAAAATAGCCATGAGGGGAGGTGTAAATACATTTGATAATTGGTCAACAGATAGCCTGGGTACCCGGTCTTTTGCATATGGCGTAAACAATAAAGCGAGCGGTGAAGGTGCCGTGGCTTTTGGAAGTGGAAATACGGCCAGCGGTAATAATTCTTTTATTGCCGGCAGTAACAACCGTGCAGAAAGTTTTTCTTCCATTGCAATGGGTTCCGGATCTGTGGCAAAAGGTGGCAGGGGAAACAATGTAGCGATTGGTTTTAATGCGGTCGCCTTGAATGATAATGCCATAGCTCTTGGTGCCACTGCAAAAGCTGAAATGAATGATGCCCTCGCGATAGGAACCAATTCAAGGGCAAAAGAGGCTGGGGCAATTGCCATTGGGCCATCTTCTTTTGCTGATGGAAATTCGTCCCTGGCTTTAGGGAGTTCAGTTACAGCAACTGCTGATTTTTCAACAGCGATCGGTTCGGTCAGTCGCGCCACAGGATTAGGAGCTACTTCCATTGGGTCAGGAACAAAAGCCATTGGTAATTTTTCATTTGCTGCAGGCGACCAGGCAGAAGCCAGGGCAATCAGCAGTGTTGCAATAGGAATAAAGGCGATAGCCAGCGGCAACTTTGCAGCTGCTGTTGGAAACAATACTTTGGCCAGTGGCGTATCAGCAACAGCATTGGGGCAAAATACCACTGCCAGTGGAACGGCTTCTTTTGCATCAGGTTCTTACACAAACGCCAGCGGTATCGCTGCAACCTCGTTGGGTGGTGGTAGTTTGGCCAGTGGAACCCTTGCTTTGGCAGCAGGTGAAAATAACGTGGCATCCGGTCCTAATTCTCTTGCGATGGGCGCCTACAATTATTCGACAGGTTCCGGGTCTGTAGCTATTGGTGCAGTGAACACTTCGGGTGGAAACAGGTCTGTTGTTCTGGGTACCACTCTGATGGTACAGGGAGACTACGCTACTGCTATCGGTACAAAAATTACAATACCCCCTACCGCTCTCGGTTCGCTCGGCATTGGCGACCTGGAATTTAGCAACAATGTGGTTGATAATACTTCCCTGGGAAATGCCAATGAATTTGTAGCCCGTTTCAGGGGTGGTTACTTTTTTATGTCGAGCGGTAATGCACCCGGCGGAAATTACAGTGCAAGAACCGGTGTGAAAATTGGCCCTGGCCAAAACAGCTGGAGTGCCATAAGTGATGTTCGGGTAAAAGAAAATTTTGAACCGGTAGACGGGGAAGAGATCCTGCGAAAAATAGCAGGGATGCTTTCTGTTACCTGGAATTATAAAGCGCAGGATCCAAAATTATTCCGTCACTACGGCCCCATGGCGCAGGATTTTTTTGAAGCCTTTGGGAAAGATAAATACGGAACTATTGGCTGTGATACATTGATTAACCAGCAGGACTTTTTAGGAGTAAGTTTTGTTGCCATACAGGCATTGGAGAAAAGAAGCGCGGCTTACCTTAAAGAGATAGAAATAATGAAGGAACAACTCAATGCGCTTAAATCCAGTAACGAATTATTGATGAATAAACTGGAATTAATAAATAAAGAAAACAATAAATGATTATTTAACCTAAAACTAAACACTGTTATGAACACCAAATTTTTAAGCCTTTTATTGATCGTAGGATTAATGAATTTTTACAGCTGTAAAAAAAATAATGAGCAGGAGCAACCGGGCAATCCCCCGGTTGCTACCGGCAGCACAAAGTTTAAATTCTACCTGTACACAACCCAAACCTTTTCGGAATCGAATCTTGTAAACTTTAGGATGTATATCCGGAATGGCCAAAATATATTGGTTGATTCCTCTCTTATAACCATGCGGGTAAAAGATATTCCCAATGCTGACAATAAACTTCTTTTTGTAAGAAGTATTCCCGGAGGATACCAGGAGAATTTTAAAGTGGGATTTGTTTATACTATTGAAAATGTAGGCATCTCCTGGTATTTTGACTCCTGCATGGCAGGAGTAGAAGAAAAAACTATTGATTTCAATTTCAGATAATATCAACAACAAAATTTTTAAAAGGATCAGATTATTTTTATTTAAAACAACCTGCCATGGAAATAAAATGACCATAACGAGTTACCCTTATGCAAAAAATTACTATCACTGCCAGGGACGGTTACCCGCTTAGTGCCCTTTATGCTATACCCATTGCCGAAAGCAAAGGAACAGTTGTGGTTAGTTCAGCTACTTCCATAAAAAAAGAATTTTACATCAACTTTACAACATTTTTGGTTCAGCATGGCTACCGGGTATTATTGTATGATTATCGGGGTGTAGGAGAATCAGCCCCCGGCGATTTAAAAACCTCTCTTTCCTATATGCATGAATGGGGAACCATGGATATGAATGCAGCACTCAATTACCTTGTTATTGAAAAAAGATTAACCAATATTATATGGATGGGACACAGCATTGGCGCACAATTGGCGGGTTGTTTAGACAACAGGCATCATGTTAAAAAAGTGATTTCCATCAGTGCTGCACTCGGCTACTGGGGCTACTTTCCCTTTCCCATGAACGTAAAAGTCTGGAGCCTGTGGTACATCATCAGCCCACTGCTTATAAAAATATATGGTTACGGTACTTTAAAGAGGCTTGGCTGGGGTGAAGATCTGCCAAAAAATATTATTTTGGAATGGAGGAAATGGTGTATGAGTAAAAATTATTACCAGGATTTTTTGGAGGGACACTATCAAACAGATAAGTTTTACAATTTTACTACACCTATTGAAGCGCTTTATATGAGTGATGATTACATTGCCAATGATAAAACTGCGCCACTGATGAAAAATTTCTTTCCCAATGCACCTTATAAAATCAGCAGAATATCAACGAAAAAATACACTGATCAAAAAGTAGGTCATATAGGCATATTCAGAAAAAAATTTAAAAACAGTCTGTGGCCTCTTCTCATACACAGCATCGAAAAATAAATAGCCGGCAATAGCACAAAAAAAATATTAATATCATGAAACCTTCAACCCGCAAATCAGCACTACTTTTTTTTACCTGGAGCTTTATGTTTTTTTTTACCAGTATGCCATCATTTTCGCAGAACGACTTTAGCAACATACAAATAAAAGCAGAGCATGCCGGCGGGGTTGTAAAAATGTTTTCCGCCGAAAATGGGTTTGGTGGGGGTAATGTTGCTGCATCCACCGGACCCGATGGAATATTATTGGTAGATAATATGTACAAGGCCGTCACACCTAAATTGATTGCAGCTTTAAAAGTTTTTTCGGATAGCAATATTCGTTTTGTAATTAACACACATTTTCACTCAGACCATATAGAGGGGAATAGTGTATTATCCGGATCTTCGGCCATCATTGCCCATGAAAATGTTTTGAAGCGTTTAAAAGCAAAAAATAATTTTAAAAAATCATCCCTGCCGCAAATTACTTTCAGCGAA
>JACMKX010000124.1 GCA_014379905.1 Ferruginibacter sp.
AGCACCAGTTTTACACCTATCGAAAGAATGGGTGAAAAAGATACCAGCTATATTGAAGAGTATATTACCTTAAACACAATATTGCCAAACGGATCTATAGAATCACCCGCCTTTGGTCCGGCCGTAGAATGGACCGATCTGCATTGGCGTGGTAGCACTGCGGATCCCGTAGCAACAGGGGACACTGTAAAAATAGAAGTGTGGGGTGTTAAAAATGATGGTACAAGTTCGTTACTTACTACTGTTGCACCGGCTATTGATACTTCACTGAGTTTTATAAATGCCAATGTGTATCCTTATATAAAATTAAAAATGCAGAATAAGGATGAACAGTTTATCACGCCCAACCAGTTGCGGTATTGGAGAATAAATGCGAAGCTGGCACCCGAAGGTGCAGTGGCTCCCAATATATTGTACCAGATGAGTGCTGATACTGTTGACCAGGGAGAGAATATTGAATTTGCCCTCGCATTTAAAAATATAAGTCCAACGCCATTTGATAGTTTGCTAAAAGTAAAATTGATCATTACAGATAAAAATTATGTTCCTCACCCAATAGATATTCCCAAAAGGAAAATACTGATCTCGGGCGATACGTTGATTGTGAAGTATACTATTGATACCCGCAATTTCCCTGGCCATAACACTTTGCTGATTGATTATAATCCTGATTTTGATCAGCCGGAGCAACTGCATTACAATAATGTATTGTACAAGGATTTTTACGTAAGGGAAGATAATTACAATCCTCTTTTAGATGTAACATTCGATGGTGTTCATATTCTTAACAACGATATTGTTTCATCTAAACCAAACATTTTGGTTAAACTAAAAGATGAAAGCAGGTTCCTTGCCCTGGCAGATACTGCCTTACTAAAAGTGCAGGTTAGGTTCCCTGATCAGTCGTTGCATGAGTATCATTTTAATGACAGTATGATCTTTACACCGGCTAACCTTGCTTCTGGTGAGAATGCGGCCAGTATTGATTTCAGGCCTTATTTCCCGGATGATGGAGAATACGAACTCATTGTTTCCGGCCGTGACGTAACTGGCAATAAAGCGGGTAGCCTGGATTATCATGTAAGCTTTACCGTTATCAATAAACCCATGATATCGAACCTGCTTAATTATCCTAACCCTTTCACAACCTCTACAGCCTTTGTGTTTACTGTTACGGGTAGCCAGCCACCACAAAATATGCGCATCCAGATATTGACCATTACAGGTAAAGTGGTGAGAGAAATAACCATGAACGAGTTAGGTCCCGTTCATATAGGAAGAAATATTACAGACTTTAAATGGGATGGTACGGATATGTATGGACAAAAACTGGCTAACGGCGTTTATATCTACAGGGTACTAACAAACCTTAATGGTAAATCGCTGGAAAAATACAGGGCCGAAGGCGATAATACAGATAAGTATTTTAATAAAGGGTATGGTAAAATGTATCTGATGAGATAATAAGCGTAAAAGATTTTTTAAAAAGCTCCCGCTGTTTTCAGGGAGCTTTTTTTATTCCTTTAACGATACTGTCCAGCACCAGGCCAACCTGCGTGGAAAACGTTTTTGTGCCCGGCTCGTTTAAGTGAAGATCGTCGGTAAAATATTTATCTTCATAAACCGGCATATCATTCATATTCAAAAACCAACTACCATTTTCGCTGGCTATTGATTTAAAAATAGCATCTGCATCTTCAAATTTTCTTTTCTTAGCTTCTGAGATGCCTTTTTTTAAAGGCGGCGAAATTATTATAATTTTTGTGCCGCCCTTTTTTAACTTACTAATCGTTTCTTTTAAAACTTCAATGCTTGTTTTAGAAACCACTGTAACCTCATCATTAACAACATAATTTATACCGGTAGACCCGCTGCCGGCATGATGCGGGTTAATAAAACCCTTATAAATATTGTGTTCAAATTTTTCAAATTCTTTCTTTTCCTTAAAAACAAATGAACGATTGTAATTATCGAAAAAAGAATATTTTAGAAAGGGGATATACCTGGCAAGTACCAGGGACGGATTGTATTTTTTTAAGGCATTATAAATGGTATCATTTGATAAATAAAAAAGATAATGGACCAGGGATTGTATGGCTTTGTTAGCTGATATAAAACTAATGTCGGAACCAATAACAGCGAAAGCTGGCGGCGGATGATTTTGAAGGTACAAGGATGTGCTAAGCGAAAGCATGGCGGCATCTGAGCCGCCAATGCCAAAATTATAAGACGATAGTCCTGTAACAGAATCGATATAAAATGGATTCATTCCAAAATGTACCCGCGAGTTTCCAAGGAGAATAATATCATAGTTTTTTGATTTATCTAAAAGAGTGTCAGTACTATTAAAAAAAAGAGTAGCAAAGTTTTTCTTATACCTGTAATCAAAAAATATACCTGTAGCATAGCATACAGCAAAAGTTATAACAAGAACTATGATGAGTTTTTTGAGATACATATTTTAAAATTGAAAATAAATGAAACTTGACCTGTTGAAAACCCCAAAAAATACGATCAGCCATATACTAAGTATAAACAAAACAATACCCGTCGTTCTTTTTTTGTTCAGGTTCAGCAAAACCGGGTCGGTTATTTTTTCAACCAACAACATAAACCATATAAATGCAAACGACAGTGCAATATTGAATAATCCAAAATTAAGTTCGGCCACGCTAAAAAAATTACCATTGCTGTTTGGGTGAAAACTAAAACTATGACGAATAAATGCTATTGCCTGTTGCCAGCCATCGGCCCTGAAAAATATCCAGCCAAAACCTACGCACACCATAGTGATAAACCACCCCGCCAGAGAAGGGAGTTTAAGAGCGGGCACTCTTTTTTTAAAACTTTCAAAACTTAGCGTATATCCACCGTGCAGCATCCCCCATATTAAAAAATTCCATGAAGCACCGTGCCAGAAGCCACTTAAAATAAATGTGGTCATTAAATTAAACTTATGGCGAAGGGGAGAAACCTTATTACCTCCTAAGGGAATATAAACATATTCTTTAAACCAGGAGGAAAGCGAAATATGCCAGCGTTTCCAGAATTCTTTGATGTTGACAGATTGATATGGCCTGTTGAAGTTAATACGGAGATTAATTCCCATGCATCTTGCAGCACCCAAAGCAATATCGCTGTAACCCGAAAAGTCTGCATATATCTGGATACTAAAAAAGAAAACCGCTAACAAACCGGAAATCCCGGTAATATTACCAGGGGCAGCGAAAACTGTATCTGCGTACATTCCGATCCTGTCGGCTACAACCACTTTTTTAAAAAATCCCCATGCCATCAATCGCAATCCTTCGTACATATTTTGCCATGAGAATTTGTGATGAGCAAATAACTGGGGCAACAGGTGCTGCGGTCTTTCAATAGGCCCGGCTACCAGTTGCGGAAAAAACATCACATACAAAGAATAATATCCCAAATGCTTGATGGCTTTTTGTTTACCCCTGTACACTTCAACAGTATAGCTTAACGACTGGAAAGTGTGAAAAGATAATCCTATGGGCAGTACCCAATGTAGTAATACCAGTTGTGAGCCTGTGAGGTGATTAATATTACCGATAAAAAAATCGTAATATTTAAAAATGCCCAGTAAGCCGATATTACTGATGATGCTGATAATAAGCCATCTTTTTTTATAGATACTTTTTTCAATTAATAAGCCTGCACTGTAATCTGTCAAAATAAGTAAAAACAATATAAGCAGGTACGAAGGTATAAACGCTGCATAAAACACGCAGCTTAACAAAAGCAGTTGTATCCAGCGATAGCGCTGCGGCACCAGGTAGTAGCTAATAGTAGCAATGGGAAAAAACAGTAAAAATTCAATGGAATTGAAAAGCATGCCGTATCAGCTAAAAATTATTCAATTGCTAACAGTTAACTTTGCAATGCTGGCAAAGTTTTGTAAATATAACAAGAATAGGCAAAGGGCATTATTATGGCAAAAATAGCAATCAACATAGCAACAGGCAGTTTGCAACAGGAAGAGATTATTGTGGGTATTGACCTGGGCACCACTAATAGCCTGGTGGCTATCATTCACCCCGAAACAGGCAAGCCGGTGGCATTGAAGGAACACAACAGTCATTCGCTGGTTCCGTCTGTCGTTTATTTTGACGAGCATGGAAATGTAACGGTTGGCGATGAAGCAAAACAATTTTTGATTACAGCGCCGCAACAAACTATTTTTTCTGCTAAAAGATTAATGGGCAAAAGCTACGGTGATCTTAAAACACACGCGGATGTTTATGCGTATAAAATAATTGATGATAATAAGGCGAGCCTGGTAAAAGTGCAGGTGGGAGATAGGTTTTATTCTCCTGTTGACCTCTCTTCTTTTATTTTAAAAGAGCTTAAAAAAAGAGCAGAACATATTTTAAAAACCCCGGTTAATAAAGCTGTCATAACTGTGCCGGCTTATTTTAATGATGCACAACGCCAGGCAACCCGTGATGCAGGAAAACTGGCCGGCCTGGATGTATTGAGGATCATTAACGAACCAACTGCAGCCAGTCTTGCATACGGTTTAGGCGTAAACAGGGAGGAGCAAAAGATCATAGCGGTATATGACCTGGGAGGCGGAACTTTTGATGTTTCTATTCTTCGCCTGGCAGGCGGAATTTTTGA
>JACMKX010000125.1 GCA_014379905.1 Ferruginibacter sp.
GATTTTGTATTTCCGCCCTGTCCTGTACATGAACGTCCAGTTTTGTACAGGATGGAAATAAAAAAGTAAGGATGGAAATAGAAATAATAAATAAAAAAGCGGCGTACATTACAAATGACAGGTTCGAAATTCGTTTCATATACAGCTAGGGTTTGGTAACCAATATTACTTAAAAATTGAATACAAAACCAAAAATATTTACACGGATTATTTTTTAAACCGTTTCCACCTGAATAAATGTAGTAAAAAATCCTGAAATATCTATGGGTTAATGGACAAGAAGAAGCTATATAGTTTTGTCAATGAAAAGTAATCGGCATTTGCTGACCTTTTCTAATTAAGCTATTTCCACCACGGCATCCCTTGCATTATTTTTTACAGATTCAATACCATTATCCCTACCCGCTTCGGAAATATACATTTCACTTGTACCAATTATTTCGCCGTTGGGAGCTTTCATTACAAAATAGTAATGCCCGTTTTTAGAAATTTTTCTTTCAAATCGTATGGAATCAAATATATTGGCCTGTACAGCATTGATTCCATTATCCCTGGCGGCATCGGATAGATATGCTTCGCTGCTTAAAATTACCTGGCCATTGCTGGCTATCAGGTTAAAATAATATTGGCCATCGCTCCCGGTTAATGTGATGAACTTTCCCATGGGTTTGAATTTGAGGTTGATCGGAGAGTGTTTTCACCCTCACTATTACAAGAACCATTCCACTCCATTATTTTGCCGCAGGTGAAACCCTGTCTTTTCTCACAATCCCTGTCAATAACCGGCCTGCTGATGCCTCTTTGGAAGAATAATACAGGTATAAAGTAGCATTTCCTGCCTTTTGCTGCAAAGCCAGTATTTCTTTTACCGGTACGGTAACGGCAAAATTTTTAACATCACTGTTGTTAAATTGCCATTGTTTCAACAACTGGTTTTGCGCATTTTTTAAGGAAAGGGAGCGGTTCTTTCCTGTCAGACCGCAATGATAAAACCTCACTTTTAATTCACTGTTCGCATTGGAAGCATTTAACTGCAGGTTGGTCACCTGCTTCATATCAGTATTAAATTTTTGGATGCATAGTTTATTGTCAACATAAATTTCAAAACCTTCTCCGCCTGCGGGAGAAACGAAAGCACTGAAAAAGGCTACAATGGCCAATGCAGAAACGATTAGCAAAGATTTTTTTGATTTCATAACTTTATTTTTTTTGATTAAATATTTATTTCATCACAAAACAATAAAAGCTTTTGGCCTTACTGCAATTAGTTTGACCAACAGCAGGTACTACATGATGAAATACCATAAATGCACTAAATGAAAATTCAATTCTGGTCTGTTGGAAAAGCACATGAAAGTCATGTAAAAGAAGGAATAGAAATGTTTACCAAAAGGATCAGTCACTATTTCCCGGTGGAATGGCAGGTTATTCCTATGCCCAGGAATGCAGCTACGCTTAACGATAGCGATCTCAAAATAAAAGAAGGTGAAATCATTTTAAACAGTTTAAAAAAAGAAGATTACCTGGTGTTATTGGATGAAAGAGGCAAACAAATGAACAGTGAGGGCCTCGCTGCCTTTTTACAGCAAAGAGCTAATGAAAGTGAAAAAAATATTGTATTCCTTATCGGGGGAGCTTATGGTGTTAGCGGGGAAATATTTACAAGAGCCAATTATAAATGGAGTCTTTCGCAACTGGTATTTCCTCATCAGTTAGTGCGTTTTATTTTAGCCGAGCAGGTATACCGTGCCTGCACCATTATGAGAAATGAGAAGTATCATCATTCGTAAGAAATGGGTGGGTCACCCCGGAAGGGTGGCTCAGCCATTTCTTACTAAGCCTGCTAAAAGAGATCACATCTTTTTCAAAAAGATGTCATCTCTTTTAGCAGGCTTGCATCTATTTACTTAGTTTTGAATGAAATAAACAAACATGGAATTCTCAGAAACCCCGATCACCCTCCTCCTTATTGCAGCCAATGTAATATTTTCTTTTATTGGTTTTTCAAATACCGGCCTGGTTAACAAGACCATCGGCTGGCCTTATTATTCTAAAAGAGAAAAACAATACTACCGTTTTATAACTTCAGGTTTTTTACATGCAGACTGGATGCACCTGATTTTTAATATGTTTACTTTATACTTTTTTGGATCCAACCTTGAGTTGTACCTTAAAACATTTGATCTTGGTGGTGGCGCAGCTTACCTGGCCCTGTATTTCCTGGGGTTGATCGCTGCAGATATTCCTTCTTATCTCAAACACAAAGATGATCCTAATTACAGGTCACTGGGGGCTTCGGGTGCTGTATCTGCCGTGGTTTTTGCCGTAATAATATTTAGTCCCTGGAGCAGTGTTTATTTATATGGAGCATTAAAAATTTCTATGGCAGTTTATGCAGTATTATATATTATCTATTGTGTATACATGGGAAAACAAAACAACGACAATGTAAACCATGATGCGCATCTATGGGGTTCCTTGTTTGGACTGGTATTTACACTGGGTTTGTTAATTGTAATGAAACCCGGCATAATGGATGCTATTGTAGCAGAACTGACCAACTTTAGCTTGTTTGGCCGGCGGGAACCAGGCAAAGTGTTAGAATATCTTGTACTTGGCCGCTGATCTTAAAGCGGTCATCGATGCGATAGCCAACTACCCATATAATTTTTTTATTACTCTCCACTACCCATACCTCCTGCTTTTGAAGGAGTGATAATTTCAGATCAATTAAAAACCGACTGATCTTTTTCTTTTTGGTCATTCCCAGCGGGTAAAAATAGTCGCCGGTTTTCCATTTGCGCAGCAATAAGGGAAATTGAATATTCTTACTGTCAAGTTGTGCGGTTAAGGCATTTGTATTAATCACCGCCGGTATACCTGTTTGTTGAACAATGATTTTGCCAGCTTCAAAATTGACTTCTTTCTCATTTTGCTCAATCAAATAATGCGTAACGGATGTATCATTTAATGCTGCAACAATGAGCCATTTCCTGTTTCGTAAAATCCGATGCGTGGAAGATTGAACATATTTACCGGATTCACTACTTAGTAATTTTATTACTTCACCCGTTTGATGGGATGTAAAGCCATAGTCTTTAATGATCTCATACAATACGGTTGGCATTGCTTCGGTAAACTGCAATTTTAACACAGGGATATGACGCTCTGCTCCTTTGGTAAACACCAGTTTGGATGTTATTTTCTCAATAGCCGATTGATATATGGTGTTAATCTCCTTAAATCTTTCTGCATTATGCAATAAATTTTCTTTTACCTGCGGAAATACTTTTTCCACTGCCGGCAATAACTGGTTGCGAAAATAATTGCGGGTGTATTTATCGCTGCTGTTGCTGCTGTCTTCGCGGTAAGGCAGGTTGTTTTCTGTTGCAAAAGAAAGGATAGATGCTTTGGTTGCAAATAATAAGGGCCGGACAATGTTATTATTTTTCGGCAGAATACCTTTTAAGCCATTGATACCGGAGCCCTTGAAAAAATTCATGGTAATGGTTTCAAGGTTATCATCGGCGTGGTGGGCGGTTAAAACATAGCCCCCCCGCCCCCCAAGGGGGGAGTTGAGCACATCATTGACTGTCAGGTTTAATATTTCTTCAAACCACCCATATCGTAATTCTCGCGCTGTTACTTGTATTGACAGTTTATGATCGGCAGCATATTTTTGGGTATCAAATTTTTGAACAAAAAAAGGAGCCTGGTATTTTTCAGCAATTGCTTTCACGAAATTTTCATCTTCATTACTTTCCTCGTTCCTTAACTGAAAATTACAATGAGCAATAGAAAATGTATAGCCTGATTGAGAACACAATTCGCACAGCACAACAGAATCTGCCCCGCCACTAACGGCAATGAGTAAATGATCTTTTTTATTGAAAAGATGATTTGCTGAAATAAAATTTTTAAAAGATGCGACCAGTAAATTCATACGCTACGATAAAAGTTCAATAAAGATTTTCCGTACAAGTGAGCACCGCAAACGTGCGGGGACGATGATGTTATGAAAGACCGACGTTGCTTCAATAATATCAATTCCTGAAATTCGTCTTATGTATTTATACCCGCAAATTGTTATCGAAAAGAACGCTGCGAAAATTCGTAATTCGTGCAAGTTGGTTCATTCGTGTAATTACTCTTCTATCTCCTCCTTAGCCATCTGCAACTCATTAAACGCATGGTTATCCCCTGCTCTTTTTGCTTCTTCCATTCCCCGGGTGTAAATGCGGATTGCTTTGTCGTAATTTGCCTGGCGCTCCAGCAGTTTTCCCAGGTGATAATAGGATCCCACATAAGTGGGCTCCCGCAACAATAACTCGTTAAACAGTCTTCGTGCTTCCTCATCTTCACCCACTTTTATATATTCCAAAGCCAGTGCATGTTGCAAAAAACTGTCCTTGTCATTTGTTTTTAAATATTCCAGTAATTTCTCAATACGGCTCATTTCAATATTTTTTTTAGTATGCGTTCAACCTATCTTTGCAAGGCTTATATTTGCACATAGTTGCATAAACAACTTTTTATTTGATCATTGTCCTTTTGGGCAAAAAACATCCATAATGAAGATATTAGTTTGCATCAGTAAAACACCTGATACCACGGCAAAAATAGCCTTCGCAGATAACAATACGAAATTTGCTGCCGACGGGGTTCAGTGGATCATTAATCCCTACGACGAATGGTACGCTTTGGTTCGTGCCATTGAATTAAAAGAAGCAGACACTTCTGTCGTGTTACATCTATTAAATGTAGGTGGGGCAGACAGTGAGCCTATTATCCGCAAGGCACTGGCATTGGGCGGCGATGAAGCTATCAGGGTAAACACCGATAATTCAGATAGTTACAATATAGCTTCGCAGATAGCTGCGATTGCAAAAGAAGGCGCCTACGACCTGATTTTTACGGGTAAAGAAACCATTGATTACAACGGGTCGTCCATTGGCGGAATGGTGGCCGAATTACTGGACCTTCCCTATGTTTCTCATGCGACTAAATTTGACCTGGAGAACGGAAAAGCAATGGTGGTGCGTGAAATTGAAGGTGGTGAAGAAACCAATAAAGTATCATTGCCTTTGGTGGTTAGCTGCCAGAAAGGAATGGCAGAACAACGCATACCAAACATGAAAGGTATTATGGGTGCAAGAACAAAACCATTAAAAGTGGTTGAACCTGTCGAAGCGGAAAGCCTGACAAATGTTGCTTCTTATGATCTTCCGCCAGCTAAAGCCGGGGTGAAATTAATTCCTGCTGATCAGCCTGAGGAGTTGGTGAGGTTGCTGCATGAGGAGGCGAAAGCCATATAATGGACAATGGCCCAACGGATAATGGATAATTTTTTATACTTTATAGTTTATTAATTTTTCGTCGTCCGTAAACCATTACCCATGAAACAGCATATTTTAAAAGAGAAGAGTTTTGCTTTTGCCGTTCGTATCGTGAACCTGTATAAATTTTTAAAAAAGGAACATGGAGAGTAGGTTCTCTCTCAACAGGTAATAAGATGTGGAACTTCCGTTGGAGCTAGTGTAAGGAAAGCTGAGCATGCTGAAAGTTTAAAGGATTTTATACATAAACGCAGCATAGAACTTAAGGAAGCCCAACGAATGTAATTACTGGCTCGATCTAATGAAGGAAACTAATTTTATTACAAAGAGAACTATTGAAATTATTAACAGCCAGCGTTAAGACAAGTAAGTTGCGAATTAAATAAATTATCAATTATCCATTAATTAATTATCCATTAATATGAGCGTATTAGTATTTCTTGACCAGAGCGAAGGTCACATAAAAAAATCATCCTTTGAAGCAGCCAGTTATGCGGCTAAAACTGCTGAGTTACTTGGCACAACAGCTGAAGCTATTGTGCTGGGTAATGTTTCAGATGACCTTGCTTCTCTTGGCAATTACGGTATTAAGAAAGTACATACGGTGGGCGATGCCTCCTTAAATAATTTAGATGCACAGGTATTTGCAAAAGTTATTGCACAAGTTGTAGCAGCAGCTGCTGCAGATGTGATTGTATTCAGCAATAACACGGTGGGTAAAGCAGTGGCTCCACGTTTAAGTGTGCGGTTAAAAGCCGGCCTCGTTTCCGGCGCAGTTGCTTTGCCGGATAACAGCAATGGCTTCTCTGTAAAAAAATCTGTATTCAGCGGAAAAGCATTTGCCCATATTGCAGTGACCAGTGCAAAAAAGATCATTTCACTCAACCCTAATTCTTTTAATGTTATTACTACAGAAGGTAGTGCCGAAGTAGTTGCTTTTGCAGCAGCTGTTGATGCAGCAAAAGTAGAAGTAGCAGCAGTAAATAAAGTAACCGGCGAAGTTCCGTTGAGTGAAGCGGATATTGTTGTAAGCGGCGGACGTGGTTTAAAAGGGCCGGAGAACTGGGGGCTTGTAACAGAACTGGCTGAGCTATTGGGAGCTGCTACCGCCTGTAGCCGGCCGGTCGCGGACATTCACTGGAGACCTCACCACGAGCACGTAGGGCAAACAGGCCTGGCTATTGCACCTAATTTATATATCGCTATTGGCATATCGGGCGCTATTCAGCATTTAGCCGGTGTAAACCGTAGCAAAGTGATTGTGGTGATCAACAAAGATCCGGAAGCACCGTTTTTTAAAGCAGCAGATTATGGTATTGTAGGAGATGCTTTTGAAGTAATGCCTAAGATCATTGATGCGGTTAAAAAGCTGAAGGGGGTTGTGTAATGCTGATTGCCGGGTCTGTTATAATGAATTAATAATTATTGATTGCTGATTATTGGGTTATTAATTATCGGAGATTTAACGCTTCCATGTTAACAATCAATAATTAATAATCAATATTTTTTTATCCCGATACTGTAAACTTCGTCGATATTTAAAGCCTTTCAATTAGATTTGGAAGGCTTTATTTTTTATATTTGCCCTTAGCTGCAAACTGCTCATTAGCCCATAGAATATGAAAAAAATAGAATTGGAAATAGTCGCCTTGTCGCATAGCATTACACAAACACATTCGTATGCCGTGGTATTAGGAGAAGTGAATGGCCTCAGGCGCTTACCGATCGTTATCGGCGGGTTTGAGGCGCAGGCAATTGCGGTAGCCCTGGAAAGAATGAACCCCAGCCGCCCGCTTACACACGACCTTATGAAAAATTTTATGATCGCTTTTAACGTGGAACTACATGAAATTGTGATCAATGATCTGCAGGAAGGAATATTTTATTCTCAATTGGTTTGCTCCTCTGCCAACGATACTGTTGAAATTGACTCCCGTACCTCCGATGCACTGGCATTGGCTGTTCGTTTCGGCTGTCCTATATATACTTATGAAAACATCCTGGAACAGGCAGGTGTGCTAATGGAAGATGAACAACACAAAGATTCCGGCACAATGGAATCTGTCACTTCTGAACCTGTATCTTCTGCCAATGATGATCTTAAAAGCTTGAGTTTAACAGACCTCAATAATTTACTGACCGAAGTATTGGAACAGGAAGATTACATAAGAGCCATCGTCATAAGGGATGAAATAAAAAGCCGGGGCAGAAAATAATTGAGATCGCTTTCCCTTTATATCATTGCATGTTTTCTTTGTACTTATACTTATGCGCAACAGGCTTTCAAAGGAAAAGTGTTAAGCGCAGAAACCGATATTCCACTCAATGGCGTGAGCGTATATTTTAATAATACCTCTATAGGCACGCTCACCAATGAAAAGGGAGAATTTATCATTCCCGTTGCTATTGAAGGCGAAGTCATTATTTCTTCAGTTGGATTTGAAAGGATCATTTATAAAACCAGTAAAGAAGGGGCAGGCCAAAAATCCTTCACATTTAAATTGCAACCTAAAGAAACAATATTACAGGACGTGCTTATTTTGCCCGATGCTTCCCGGAAAAAATACCTGAAATTATTCAGGGACCATTTTTTGGGAATAACAGAAGAAGCGGATATGAGCAGGATCACCAACCTGGGTGCGATCTATTTTGTAAAATCACCAACCGATAAAGATGGCATCATTGCCTTGAGCGATACGCCATTAACCATCATTAACCGGCAACTGGGCTATACTATAAATTTTGACCTGGGTGAATTTTATTTGAATGAAAAACAAGGCCGTACTTCTTTTTACGGATTTACCAGGTACAATGAAATGGGCGATAGAAAGAAATGGGCTAAAAACCGGCGAAAAGCTTACTACGGAAGTACTGTTCATTTTTTCAGGTCCCTTATTACCAATACCCTGGAGAGGGAAGGTTACAGTATTTATAAAATCAAAAGTGATTCACTAAAAAAGCGTGGTAATCCGCTAAATATTTCTGCAAACAAAGTAGACATGGCCATCCCTGTTAAAGCCACAGATATTATAGAAAAAGATAGCGCTTCAAATTTCTACTCAGCAAAATGGGGCGCAAAACTGATGGTACAATACCATAAAAAAACTGCCAGCCAGGATTATCTTTACAAAAAGATACTTGTAAAAGATGCTTTTCACAATGGATTTAGGGCTTACTTGAATACTTCCGCAGGTTTTATCCGGATAGATACAAACGGTCTCCTGGAAGACCCTATGGCTGTGTACTATAGCGGGTATTGGATATACGAGAAAGCTGCCAATCTTTTACCTTACAATTATAATCCCGAAAAAGAAGACAAGTAGTATGGTAACATTTCCAAATGCTAAGATCAATATCGGTTTAAATATCCTTTCTAAAAGAGGCGATGGATACCACAACCTTCAAACTGTCTTCCACCCTATCCAGTTAAAAGACGCACTGGAAATTATCGACGCTCCTGAACAGGCACAACAGCTTTCATTTAGCAGTACGGGGTTAATGATTAATGGAAATGATCAGGATAATCTTTGCATTAAAGCATATCACTTATTAAAAAAAGATTTTCCCGAAATTACTTCTGTAAAAATCCATTTGCATAAAGCTATACCCATGGGTGCTGGTATGGGCGGAGGTTCGGCCAATGCAGCCTTTATGCTTATTGGACTTAATAAAAAATTTAAGCTCCACTTATCAAAAGAGCAATTGATGAGCTATGCGTTACTACTCGGCAGCGACTGTCCCTTTTTTATTTTTAATGAAACATGCTTTGCAACAGGGCGTGGCGAAATAATGGATCCTATTGAGGTAGACCTTTCCCCGTTTAAAATACTAATCGTAAATCCGGGCATTCATGTAAATACCCGGATGGCATTTTCGGAAATTAATATTGGAGAAAACAATGCCGATCTTAAACAATTGATCCAACAGCCAATTGGTTTATGGAAAGATACCATCTTCAATGATTTCGAAAACCCTGCTTTTGCCCAATATTCTGAAATAGCGCTCATTAAGGATCTTCTTTATAAAAACGGGGCTTTGTATGCAGCTATGAGTGGTAGTGGCAGCACTGTATATGGCATTTTTGATGGAGAAAATCAGCCTTCTATTGGTTTTCCTGCACATTATTTTTGCCAATGGGTTTAAAAGGGGTAAGTGAGATAATAGCGAGTAGTAAGTAGGCTATGAGATATCAGCTTATCGTTAGACTCGTAAATACACGACAAGTATACAAACTGCCTGCCCGGGTCAATTTAATATAATTCGTATTATTCGTGTAATAAAATAAAGTATACCTTTACAGCATCAACAATTTATCTAATATATCATTCCTGCGCAGTAATCTCGACCTGCTGAATCACTGAAGATTAATGGACAATTAATCACAGTCCATAAGCCGTAGTACAATGGCGAATTAAATTTTATTCCTGTAAAATAATTATCAATGATCATAGTAAGTAGCCATGAACTATTGACTATAACCGGTAAACTTAAAAGTGATGAACGCAACAACAAATATTTCTGCCAATACACAACAATTTTTTGACCTTGAAGATAAATATGGAGCACACAATTACCATCCCCTACCGGTAGTTTTAAAAAAAGGACTGGGAGTTCATCTTTGGGATGTGGATGATAAACAGTACTTCGATTTTTTAAGCGGTTACTCTGCAGTGAACCAGGGCCATTGTCATCCAAAAATTATTGCTGCGTTGACGGAGCAGGCCCAAACACTCACACTTACCTCAAGAGCATTTCACAACAACCTGTTAGGAGAATATGAGCAATTCATTACTGCTTATTTCGGATACAATAAAGTGTTGCCTATGAACACCGGCGTAGAAGCGGTAGAAACAGCTTTAAAACTAAGCCGCAAATGGGGCTATGCGGTGAAGGGTATTGAAGAAAACCAGGCCAAGATCATTGTATGTTCGGGTAATTTCCATGGGCGTACCATTGCGGTTATATCTTACAGTACTGACCCTGCTGCTGTTAAAGATTTTGGGCCCTTTGCACCTGGCTTCCAGGTGATACCATTTAATGACCTGGTTGCTTTAGAAAAAGCATTACAGGATAAAAATGTTTGTGCATTTTTATTTGAACCGATACAGGGAGAAGCTGGTGTGGTGGTACCCAATGATGGCTATTACAATAGTGTTCGCCATTTGTGTGATGATTACAATGTATTAATGGTAGCGGATGAAATTCAAACTGGATTAAGCCGCACAGGAAATATGCTGGCATGCGATGCTGAAAACGTGAGGCCGGATATATTAATATTGGGTAAGGCATTAAGCGGTGGTATATTGCCGATAAGTGCGGTGCTGGCAGATGATGAAATAATGATGACGATCAAACCAGGCGAACATGGCAGCACCTATGGTGGCAACCCGTTAGCGTGCAAAGTAGCCATTGCTGCTTTATCGGTATTAAAAGAAGAAAACATGGCGGCTACTGCTGAAGCAATGGGCCGGTTATTCAGGGATGAACTGGCAAAATTAAATTCCCCGTTTATTTCCATCATCCGGGGGCGTGGATTGTTAAATGCCATTGTTATTAAACATACCAATCCCGATGCAGCCTGGGAACTTTGCCTGGCCATGAAAGACAATGGGTTGCTGGCAAAACCTACGCATGGTGATAAAATTCGTTTTGCGCCACCGTTGGTTATTAATGAAGCACAGGTAAAAGAAGCAGTGGCTATTATTGAGAAAAGTTTGGCTACACTAACTTAATTTCATTTCATGAACCGAAAAGATTTCAAAGAACAACCCGTTTCGAAAAATAACTTTTTAAAACAGGCTGTTATAGGTTTGAGTGATGGATTTATTATTTCATTTGCAGTTGCAACAGCCCTTTCTGTAATTTATTCTGACACCTATGTGATTGCAAAATATA
The DNA here is from genome assembly GCA_014379905.1 of Ferruginibacter sp. GTDB lineage: Bacteria > Bacteroidota > Bacteroidia > Chitinophagales > Chitinophagaceae > Ferruginibacter. The sequence continues at coordinate 11,232 of JACMKX010000125.1, forward strand.
CAGGCTTTTTCAGTGTGCTTTGTGCAGTTATTCTTGGAATTGCAGGATACCTGGCTGCAAAATTCAGGATGGAAACACTGGCCGTAAAAACGGTACAAGAGGAAGAAAGATTAAAAAATGAAGAAACATTTAAGACAGTGGCTCTTTTTAAAAAACTGGGTATTGGAGAAGATATGCAGGAGCAGGCTGCCACCGAAATAGAAAAAGACAGCGAAGAGTGGAGAGCATTTCTGAAAAAAAATCAACAGGCATTTGAAATTCCTGATAAAAAAGAATTACCGGTAACAGGACTTGTAATTGGCTTAACATTTATAATTGGAGCGGCATTGGCGCTTATTGCTTATTTTTTATGGAGGAACTCCCGGGAGGCAATGCAGCTTTCTATCTGTTTTAATATTCCACTACTGTTAAGCATTGGTTTTATAAAAAGTTATATAAATAGAGAACCACTTCTTTGGGGAAGTTTTCGCTTATTGCTGCTTGGAACTACAGCGGCGGCGGCGGCCTGGCTGGTAGCAGGTGTTTTTATAAAATAAATTATTTCAATCTTCTTTTTAAATACGTAGAATAATCCGGCAATATCGTTTCATACTCATCCTGCATTAAGGGTGAGGTTGCAATAAAATCTGCCGTGGCCCTATCGCAGGCTAACAGGATATTCCAGGCTACACCTAATCTTAGCAGGGCTTTCACATCGCTGTCGTGCGGCTGTGCTTCCATAGGATCCCAGAAAAAAATCAGGATATCAATCTTTCCTTCTGCGATCATAGCTCCAATCTGCTGATCGCCACCCAGCGGACCACTCAAGACTTTTTTTACCGGCCTGTCCAGTTCCTGCTCCATCAATGCTCCCGCAGTGCCCGTAGCTATCAGGTCATGCTTAGCCAGGGAAATCTTATTGTAAATGGCCCACTCCACCATTTCCGCTTTTTTATTATCATGCGCCACCAGGGCAATGGTCTTTCTTATAGGTATTCTCCTGCTATCAGCCATAATAAATATTTATTATTAATACTCATTGTAAAAGAGGTAATATTGCTGGTAGGAAAACAGGTAATTATTATCATTTCCTGGCTATCATAAAAAGTTCTGTACCCGCTCTTCTTTCGATTGAATTATATGCCCTTTCCATTAAAAGAATGTCAAACAAAGGCGCAAACAAATCCATGTATTCGGCTTTATCTCCGCCAAAAGGTGGACTATCATCAAAAGAACGATCAAATAGCAGGCCTGCCAGCTTGCCATTTTCTTTCAGCAGATCATATATTTTTGCGGCATAGTTTTTCCGGAGTGATGGATGCAGCGCACAGAAAAAAGTTTGTTCCAGGATCAGGTCAAATTTTTGCTGCAATTCAAAAAAATCTCCTCTTATCACTTTGAGCTTATCCGCGTAAGAAGAAAGTTTTTCCTTTACAGCCTCCGCCGCCAATTTAGATATATCGATCAGGGTAACATTCGTGAAACCTTGTTGCAGTAAATACGCTGCTTCGTGAGCATTGCCGCATCCCGGTATAAGGATGGCAATATTTTTGTTATCCAGCTGGTCAATGTATGCTTTCAATGCAGGAGCTGCATAGCCTATATCCCAACTTGTTTCTCCTTTTTGATATCGTTCGTTCCAATAATTTTTATCAAGTCTGTTTGGCTGAATCATGTGTTGGTTGTATGTTTTTTATTACTGGAAATATTTTCCATCGTCCATTCTATTTTCTCTCTGAAAGGATACCGGCGAACGGTGCATTCAAATTTACTACAGATGGCACAGCTAAAATCCATGCAGGCATCCGAATGTACAAAAAGCTCTACGGTCTCTCCGTACTTATTACGCACTAATTCCGATAAAGTATCTACCTCCTTATGTGCTTCGTTCACATTAAAATACCAGGGTACCGTTAAATGACAGTCCATATGTAATGTGGGACCATACTTAATAATGCGAAGGTTGTGCAGGTCTATCCAGTTTACTGTGCGGTTATTATTTAATGTAACCACCAATTCTTTCAGTAACTGGTCATCGGCCTCATCCATAATACCGGCCACAGAACTGCGTATGATCTTATACCCGGTGAAAAGAATAACCAATGAAAATAAGATGGCAACAGCACTATCTATCCAGGCAATATTGGTAAAATATAAAACGATCAGCCCTACAACGATACCGGCAGTAGTGTAAGTATCAGATCGCAAATGATTTCCACTTGCTATCAGCGCAAGTGAATTATTTTTTTTCCCCGTTTTGATACAAACCGAACCTACAATATAATTAACAATTGCGGTAACAGCCACCAATATAATACCCCAATCTAATTGATGAATGCTTTGAGGGTGCAGCAGATTATTTACAGCTTCATAAATAATAAAAATACCTGCAACAAAAATCAACGTTCCTTCAATAGCGGCGGAAATAAACTCAACCTTACCATGGCCATAAGGGTGATCAATATCTTTTGGTTTTGCCGAAACATATAAACTATAAACCCCAATAAGACCAGCTATAACATTTACAATACTTTCCAATGCATCAGTTAATATAGCCACAGAACCTGTTACATACCATGCCCCGATTTTTACCAGGAAAAGTACTATAGAAATGGCTGCTACAACTTTTTGTACTTTAAGGTTATATTGAGCTGATGTCATGAATTACAAAGATAACAATGAGGGAGTCAAATTATTTTCTAGGTTTTGCAGCCATATAAAAGGCAAGTCTTCCGCCGTTTATTATGTCAGCATGTTTTATTGAATGGCCTGTCACTATTTTTCCATTCAACAATACCTTTTGAACATACACATTCTTCTTGCTTTGATTAACCGTTTCTATCATAAATATTTTTCCATTCTCCAGCTGAAACGTTGCATTATCAACGATTGGACTTCCTAATTCATACGCATCACTACCGGGGTTAACCGGGTAAAAACCCAATGCGGAAAACATATACCAGGCGCTCATTTGGCCGCAATCATCATTGCCTCCCAATCCATCCGGCGTTGCCTTGTATTGCTTTTCCAATATCATGCGAACTGTTTCCTGCGTTTTCCAGGGCTTTTCTGTCCAGTTGTAGAAATAAGCTACATGGTGTGCCGGCTCATTGCCATGAACGTACCCGCCAATAATGCCTTCACGGGTAATATCTTCTGTATGCGCAAAAAATTCATCCGGCAAATGCATGTTGAAAAGTGTATCAAGGCGTTGACCAAATTTCTTCTGTCCACCCATAGCGCTCATCAATCCTGGTGGATCATGCGGTACAAAAAAACTATAGTTCCAGCTGTTACCCTCAATGAAGCCCTGCCCTTCTGTACTGTATGGGTCAAAGGTCTTTTTAAACGTTCCATCTGCCAGCTTTGGACGCATAAAACCTGTGCTGCCATCAAAATTATTTTTCCAGTTTTGTGAACGTTTAATAAATTCATCATACACGTCCATCCGGTTTAATTTTTTCGCTGCCTGCGCCAGCGCCCAATCATCATAAGCATACTCCAATGTATTGGAAACAGAAATACCACTGCTTTCCGCAGGAATAAACCCGTTGTCAATATAAAGTCCAATGCCTTCGTAATTTCTTTTTTTAGCGGTGGCAATGCAGGCATCCAACGCCCTATTGGCATCGCCCTTATATACGCCTTTTACTATTGCATCTGCAATAACTGATACACTGTGATACCCACTCATGCACCAGTTGTCGTTGGCATAATGCGACCATATTGGCAGCATATTTTGTACACTTTGGTCAAAATGCGCCATCATTGATTTTATCATATCATTGTTCCGGGAAGGTTGAACAATAGTAAAGAAAGGATGCAGGGCACGGTAAGTATCCCATAAAGAAAAAGTAGTATAGTTGGTAAAGTCATCGGCTTTATGAATATCCTGGTCCAGCCCTTTATACTCTTTATTCACATCGCCGTAAACAGTAGGATTAATAAAGGCATGATACATGGCCGTGTAAAAATTCGTTTTATCGTTTTCTGAAGCGGTGATCTGAATTTTGTTCAACTCTTTCTCCCAGTCATTTTGCGTTTGTTGTTTTATTGCATTAAAATCCCATCCCGGAATTTCGGCAGAAATATTTTGCAGGGCATTCGCCTGGCTCACGGGTGATAAAGCTAATTTTACTTTAATGGACGCTCCTGCTGCTGCATCAAAATCAAAATGCATACGAATGTTTTTTCCGGCAACCTCGGGGAAATTAATATTTTGATTGAACTTGCCCCAGAAGCCATTGTACGGCTGCTTTCCTTCAAAATTTTTTTTGCCGAAACTCTTAAATGGTTGGGAAAATTTCATGGCAAAATAAACAGTCCTTGTTCTGCTCCAGCCATTGGTTTGACGATAACCTGTTACTGTAGAATCATTCAAAACTCTTACAAAGGTCCATACAGTTTTGCCTTCGTAATTATAAACACCGCTCATCAGGTCGAGTATGATATGCGCCTGGTCTGTTTTGGGAAAACTATATTGGTGAAATCCTACCCTTGTGCTGGCGGTTAATTCGGCTTTAATATTGTCATCTTTCAATAACACACTGTAGTAACCTGCAGCTGCTTTTTCATCATTGTGCGAAAAACCCGAACGAAAACCAGTGAGCGGATCAGCGGCTACCCCTGGATTCATTTGCAATTTTCCTACAGTAGGCATTATTAAAAAATCTCCCAGGTCAGAGTGACCGGTGCCGCTAAAATGTGTATGACTAAAACCGGTGATGGTTTTATCTTCGTAACGATAGCCTGCACAATATTTATAAACATCGCCATTGTATTTACCATTCACTTCAAAAGGAATAGTATCTGTTTCAGGGCTCAACTGAACAGAACCAAAAGGGGCGGTAGCACCGGGATAGGTATGGCCCATTTTTTCTGTCCCGATGAAAGGGTTAACATATTTAATTAAATTTTGTTGGGAAAAACTTTGAATACTAAGTAACAGACCTGCTGCGAACAAGAGATTTTTCATAGGGCAAAGATAAGGGTTGAGCCACGAAGACACGAAGGCGCCGAGGTTCACGAAGCATCGCCTGGTGTATGCCGGGATAAAATATACCGCTGCTGACATGCTGTTCTTAATTCGTGTAATTCGCTTCAATTCTTGTAATAAATGCATTCAAACCCTTACTTTTGTCCCACAAAAAAAATGATTGCTATATGAATTTTCAACTATCTGAAGAGCACCTGATGATCCGAAAAGCAGCCCGGGATTTTGCACAGGCTGAATGCCTTCCGGGTGTTATAGAAAGAGATGAATTGCAAAAATTTCCCAAAGAACAAATAGAAAAACTGGCAGACCTCGGCTTTATGGGTATGATGGTAAAACCCGAATACGGTGGCAGCGGAATGGATACAGTGAGTTATGTATTGGCTATGGAAGAAATTAGTAAAATAGATGCAAGTGTAAGCGTATGTATGAGCGTTAATAATAGCCTGGTTTGTTACGGCCTGCAGGAATATTGCAACGAAGAACAAAAACAAAAATACCTCACACCCCTGGCACAGGGAAAAAAGGACGGAGAATTATACATTGGCGCTTTTTTATTGAGTGAGCCGGAAGCAGGTAGTGATGCCACATCTCAAAGAACAACTGCAGAAGATAAAGGCGATCATTATTTACTGAATGGCACCAAAAACTGGATCACCAATGGCAATAGCGCCAGCGTATACCTGGTAATTGCGCAAACAGATGTGGGCAAAGGCAGTCGTGGCATTAATGCATTTATTGTAGAAAAGAAGTGGGTAGGTGTAACAGTAGGTGTCAAAGAAAATAAACTGGGCATTCGCGGTAGCGATACACATACAATTATGTTTACTGATGTAAAAGTGCCAAAAGAAAACCGCATAGGTGAAGATGGCTTTGGTTTTAAATTCGCTATGAAGACTTTAGCAGGCGGCCGTATCGGTATTGCATCGCAGGCATTGGGTATTGCAAGTGGTGCTTTTGAACTTGCATTGGCCTACAGCAAACAGCGCAAGGCATTTGGGACAGAGATCATGAACCACCAGATCATACAATTTAAACTGGCTGATATGGCAACAAGAATTGAAGCCTCACGGTTACTTTGCCTGAAAGCCGCTTTTGAAAAAGACGAGCAAAAAGATTATACCCTCAGTAGTTCTATGGCTAAAGTATTCAGCAGCGAAACTGCCATGTGGACGGCTACAGAGGCAGTACAGATTCATGGTGGTTACGGTTTTGTAAAAGAATACCATGTGGAAAGACTGATGAGAGATGCAAAGATCACGCAGATATACGAAGGAACGAGTGAAGTGCAGCGGATTGTGATAAGCAGGACAATTCTTAAATAATGTGATAATTCGATAATATGCTAATCCCGTATAACCGGGACAGGTTGTGCTAATGAATGAAACGTTAGCACATTTTTTATTGCGGGATTTGAGTGGGTCACCGCAAGACGGTGGCTCACTTAAATCCCGCAGCTGTACCCTATCTGTCTAACTTCTACCTATCTGTCTAACTTCTATTAACTTTGCCTGGAACATGAAAGTTAACAAAGAAATATACCAGGAAATTCTTTCCTCGCTTACGGAACACCAGGTGCTTGTGGCTGTTTCAAAAATACAACCGGTTGAATCTATCCGAACTTTGTATGATATGGGTCAGCGTGATTTCGGCGAAAACTATGTGCAGGAGTTGCTGGCCAAAGAAGCCGTGCTTCCTAAAGATATACGCTGGCATTTTATTGGTCACCTGCAAAGCAATAAAGTAAAATACATTGCTCCCTTTGTTCACTTGATACATGGAGTGGACAGTGAAAAATTGTTGGAAGAAATAAATAAGCAGGCGCTAAAAAACAATCGCCGCATTCATTGTTTGTTGCAGGTTCACATTGCCGAAGAGGAAACAAAGTTTGGATTTGATGAAGCAGAAATTAAAGAAATAATACCACGAATTTTAGGCACCAATTCCACGAATTTTTTAAATGCAGATGTATGTGGCTTAATGGGCATGGCATCTTTTAGCGACGACGAAAATAAAGTAAGGTCAGAATTTAAAAAACTGCGCAGCATTTATGAGGCGTTGAACATATTGTTACAATCAGCGCAGGATGTTATTGAACCACCGCTGCCTCCACCTTCCACCGCAAGCGTTCAACTTTCAACTTTCAACCTTAAACCTTTGAACCTCCTAAGCATGGGCATGAGCGGCGATTATAAAATTGCTTTGGAAGAAGGAAGCAATATGATTCGCATCGGCAGTTTATTATTTGGTGCAAGATTATCCAACAATTAATGAGTACTGAATTATTCATTCTTTGCATAGCCGCATTTGCAGCGGGTTTTATAGATTCTATTGTAGGCGGCGGCGGGCTTGTGCAAACACCTGCCACATTGATTACGCTTCCCGAATATCCTGTGGCTACTTTATTAGGCACTATAAAAATACCTTCGTTTAGCGGCACGGCTATTGCCTGTTTTCAATATGCCAAAAAAGTTTCCCTGCAATGGAAACTGATTTTGTTTATGTGTTGTATTGCCTTAGCAGCTGCGATGGCAGGCTCTTATACAGTAAGCATGGTAAGCAACCAATTTATGAAACCCGTTATTTTCTGTATATTGATTGCAGTAGCCATCTATACTTACAGCAAGAAAAATTTTGGCACCGCTGTTTCAAAAGATCTTCACCCCAGGCATGAATTGTGGTATAGCGCTTTGTTCGCTCTTATCATCGGTTTTTATGATGGCTTTATCGGGCCGGGAACCGGGAGTTTCTTAATGATATTTTTTATTGCCGCTCTTGGTTTCGATTTTTTAAAAGCGAGCGCCCATGCAAAATTTGTGAACCTGGCTACCAATATGGGTTCCATCATCTACTTTGGCGGCAGCGGTCATATTCTCTATCACTTTGCCATTCCAATGGCCCTGTGCAATATAGGTGGTTCATTTTTAGGCACCAGGCTTGCCATTGCCAAAGGAAATTCCTTTATACGGGTGTTCTTCCTGCTCGTTGTAGCAGCTACCATCTTGCGCTTTGGTTATGATATATTTTTCAAGCGTTAGTAATCAATAATTATTGAGTTTAACCGATTTGTTAATTTTTAAACCTCTGTAGCAAATAGCTTTGCTGCACCTGATAATTCTATAACTTTATTATATGAAAACCTGGGAAAAAGCATTTGAATCAGAGAAGAACCGGAAAGCGCTTATATATACTGCCATGATTTGCGCAGTACTGCTGCTGATGTTTTTTTTGATCAGCTGGAAAAATTCTCCTCCTCCACCCCCTCCGCCGGTACAGGACCTCATCGAAATTAATTTAGGTAATAATGCAGAAGGCTGGGGAGAAGAGCAACCATTAGTAAAAGGCGAAATGTCGCCTACGCAGGAAGAACCGGATATTGCACCACAACCTGCAGCCGCTCAACCCGAAGTAGAAGAGCCGGTAAAAGCGGAAGATAATGCAGAAGAAAATGCAGCTGCAGTAGTTAAAGCTGTAAAGCCTGCACCAAAAGCACCAAAACCTACTACAGTTACATCTACCCCACCCGCACCAAAACCAAGGGTTCCCAAATTACCAACTTACCAGGGACCAGGTAATGGAAAAGGCAATGGTGCCACAGAAGACAATGGATATAAGAACCAGGGAAATAATCCCAATGGTAAAGGCGATGCCGGGGACCCGAGTGGTAACAAAGATTCTTATGGTAATACACCGGGTGGTAAAATTGGCGGACCAAAAGTTACCAGTGGTAACCGCAAAGTGATCCGTTACTATTCTTTTACTTCCGATCTTAAAAAAGCAACCATCTACGCCCAGATAAAAGTTTCGGCTGCCGGCAGTGGTAGTTTTATCAAGATAGTAAAACCCAGTACCAGTTTTGAACAGGGTTATGCAAATGCTATCGCCGGTTACCTGCGTAATATGCAGTTTGACAAAGCAGGCGACGAAAGTATTGTTACCGTTCAGTTTAACTTTACCGTGAACTAAATCTCTTTCTTAAAAAAAACATACAAAAGAGCCTCTTATGGGCGCTTTTTTTAGTTGCTCAGTCTGAAAAGAGCTCTTAAGCCTGAGGCCACTCCCCTTTTCTTCCCCTCTTTGCGTGAAAAAGTTTTTACTTTGCACTCATGACCTACCCCGAAACTTTAGACTTTTTATATGCACAACTCCCGATGTTCACCCGAATTGGGGCAGCGGCTTATAAAGAAGACCTTCACAATACTATCGCATTGTGTGATGCGCTGGGAAATCCACAACAAAAATTTAAAACCATCCATGTTGCCGGCACCAATGGCAAAGGCAGCACCAGTCATATGCTGGCAGCTATTCTGCAGGAGTCGGGCTATAAAACCGGCTTGTACACATCACCCCATATAAAAGATTTTGGAGAACGCATCCGAATCAATGGACAAATGATCGACCCGGATTTCGTCATTGATTTCGTAGAAAGCATAAGGGAATTACTGGTAACCGTTCAGCCTTCTTTTTTTGAATTAACGGTGGCCATGGCCTTTGAATATTTCGCAAAGGAAAAAGTTGACATCGCTGTAATTGAAACGGGCCTGGGAGGAAGATTAGACAGCACCAATATCATTAAACCTGTCTTATCTGTTATTACCAATATTGGTTATGATCACATGAATTTACTCGGAAATACTTTGCCGGAGATAGCTTCACAAAAAGCGGGCATCATAAAAAAGGATACGCCCGTTGTTATTGGCGAATTACTACCCGAAACAATGCCGGTGTTTGTAAAAGAAGCCAATAAAAAAGAAGCTCCGGTGTATTTTGCGCAAAGCAGGTTCATTACAGAATACCTGGAACCTACAGGTAATTTACTTTTTTGCAATGTAAAAGACCTCGATGATGGTTCCTTTGAAAAACTACGGCTGGATCTTAACGGAATTTACCAGGCAAAAAACATCTGCACGGTTTTGATGACAGTGGAAATTCTAAGAAAAAAAGGATACCATCTCCCGGAAGAAAAAATGCATACAGCATTGGAAAATGTAAAAGGGTTAACCGGGCTCAGTGGGCGTTGGGATATACTTCAAAACCGGCCAACCATTATACAGGATGTTGCGCACAACACTGATGGCATCAGCCTGGTGCTGCAACAGTTGAAACATAATTATCCTCAGTCAAATATTCATTTTGTATTGGGGTTTGTAAAAGATAAAGATGTAGAGCATGTACTGGAATTGTTTCCAAAAGATGCACAATATTATTTTACCAATGCACATATACCAAGAGCACTACCTTTTTCAGAACTTCAGCAAACAGCTGCCAGCAAGGGCTTACAAGGCAATGGTTTTGACAATGTGAATGATGCAATTGCTATGGCTAAAAAAAATGCGGCTGATAATGATGTGATCATGATCTGCGGCAGCTTTTTTATTATTGGAGAGATTGAGATGGGCTAAAGCCCGGTTGCACAGATGGTTTTCCCTTCCCAGGCCTAAAGGCCAGGGCAACAATGATATATCATTCATCCTGCACGGATTTATGCAAATAATAAAAGATCTATCCTATAATATGAACTATAATTCCCCGGTCTTTACAAGGTTGCAATAAGAGGCATTAGTTAACTTAACCGGCTCTCTTCCAAAAATAAGCATTAGTAAGAAACAGGATATATGATTTGCCCCGGTCTGTAGACCGGGGTATGAATGTGCGGTACCAACCGGGCTTTAGCCCAATTTTTTGTCCAGGTATTGAAAAGCATAAAACATACATAATGCATGCATCGCCTGCACAATATGGTGTTCTTTCAATAAAAGCCTTACTTCTTCCAAAGCCTTAAAATGAAGCGTAATTTCTTCATTCGCATCCAATTCCTGCTCAGCAGTTTTTTTTCCGCCCGTTGCTAAAAATAAATAAGTGAAATTGTCCAGCACACCAGGATTGGCAGCGGTTTTGCCCAGGGCAATATATTGTTCAAAAGAATAGCCGGTTTCTTCCAGCAATTCCCTGGCAATAGCCTGTTGCGGATCTTCACCTTCATCCATAAAGCCACCGGGGATTTCAAGTATTTTTTGATGGATAGGATGGCGGTACTGCTCTACCAATATCACTTCATTTTGTTGAGTAATGGCCAACGCACAAACACTTACCGGTAATTCAACTACAAAATAAGGATCAACGATTTTACCAGTTGGAGTTTCGTATCCATCCTTGCGGGCGGTGAAGTATTGATGTTTGCTTATGTACTCTTTTGAGATTATCTTAAATTCCTTCATAGTCATTTGTCATTACGTAATTCGTCATTATTGACCATCGACTAATGACCTTATGACAATTAAATTAAGTTTTTACCAGCCCATTCTCTCCCTTAGTTTGGTAATATGCGCGGTATGGTGTTTACCATGCCAGGCATACATTCCCAACAGGTGCCATAGGGTCATAGTTTTTTGATGCTCGGGATGAAAGACCGTTCTGTTCCACTCGTCCGTTGTCATATTTTTCAACACTTCCAGCAATCGTTTATGAAGCGCAAAAAGAATGGTTGCAGAAATATTAATCGGGAGATTTTTTGTATCCGCCATTTCTGCCCACAATTTTTCTTCATAAGGTTTGATGGCAGGGTTGTCTTCTGATAGCCCCAGTTTAAAACGAATGTATGCATTCATATGGCTGTCTGCCACATGGTGCACCAGCTGATGAACCGTCCAGCCCTCTGGTCGGTAAGGCGTTTGCAATTGTGCCTCATCAAGATTGAGTATGGCGTGTTCAATGTGCAAAGGCAATGTTTCAATATCAAACAACCATTCCCTGAGTTGTTGTTCAGAGAATGGTTGTGGAATGTATTTACCTATCGGGTATTTTAGTTCTTCCATTATTGTGTAACGGCAGGTTTGATGTCTAAAAGTTCAATGTCAAAAAGTATGGTAGCATTCGGTCCGATGGAACTACCATTTCCTCGTGGACCATAACCCAGTTCACCGGGAATAGCCACTTTCCACTTGGCTCCTTTAGTCATTAGTTGCAGAATTTCTGTCCAGCCCGAAATTACTTCCGTTAACCGGAAAGTAGCAGGACCGCCATGATCTGCAGACGCATCGAATTTTGTTCCGTCGGTCAAAGTGCCATAATAATGAACAACAACGGTATCGGTAAGCGTTGGTTTTTTGCCGGCCGGATCGCCGGCTGTCAGTACTTCATATTGTAAGCCATTGGGTAAAACAGTAACACCCGGTTTCTTTTTATTGGCAGTCATATAAGCATCTCCTTTTGCTTTTTCTTCATTCATTTTCTTTTGGGCGAATTCCTGTAATTTTTGTTGTAATGTCATACCAACCTGTTCTTCGTTTAATAAAGTTTGTCTTTTTTTGAAAACATCATCCATTGCTTTTTGTACCATGGCTGCATTTATTTCCGTGATGCCCTGTTGCTTCATGCTGCTGGCAATATTAAAACCTGCAGCATAGCTAAAACTATCGATACCGTTTTTAAGAACGGGAGCCGTAATTGTTTTAACCGGTACAGGTTTCTTTACCGGTGTTTTTTGTGCCATAGCCACAGATGCCACAGCTGTGAAACCCAAAACAAAAAGAAAGTGTTTTTTCATGTATTTATTTTTATCGTATTTTAAAAAGTATGCAAATAAAAGTAAGTTTATTCATCCCTCATCTCCTTACCTGTTAAATGTATGAAAACATCTTCCAGGTTGGCGGCTTTTACCTGTTTGGGGCGTTCAAAACCGGTTGCCACCAGGTCGTCGATCATTTTATCGGGCGAATCCATTGATATGATCTTTCCTTCATCCATAATGGCAATACGATCGCAGAGTTGTTCGGCCTCATCCATATAATGAGTGGTGATGATAACGGTAGTTCCGTTGTTCCGGATATCTTTTATGAGTTCCCATAAATTTCTCCTTGCCTGTGGATCAAGACCGGTAGTAGGTTCATCTAAAAAAATAATTTTCGGCTGGTTAATTAAGGTGGTAGCGATAGAAAAACGCTGTTTTTGTCCGCCACTTAATTCCTTGCTTTTATTTTTGGCCTTGTCCTGCAGGTTTACTTTTTTGAGCAATTCCATCGCATCCACTTCCTTATTGTATAAACCTGCAAATAAACTAATTAACTCCAGTAGTGTAAGCCCGGGATAAAATCCCGATGATTGTAACTGAACGCCAATGATCTTTTTAATATCCCCGGGTTGTTTATCCAGGTCGAAACCATTTACCGTTATACTTCCGCTTGTTTTTGTACGCAGGGTTTCAATGATCTCCAGGGTGGTGGATTTGCCTGCACCATTGGGTCCGAGCAAACCAAATATTTCTCCTTCAAATACATCGAAGGAAATATCTTTTACTGCTTTAAAATCGCCGTAATTTTTCACCAGGTTTTTAACGGATATGATCGTTTCCCGCATAATAATCATTTTTATTTTACATAAGTTTCCATCTCTTCCATCATTTCAATACTCCCTACAAAAAAAGGTGTGCGCTGGTGCAGTTTGGTTGGCACAATATCCAGTATCCTTCCTTTTCCATCGGTTGCTTTGCCGCCGGCCACTTCTGCAATAAAAGCAAAGGGATTGCATTCGTACAACAACCGCAATTTGCCTGCAGGCCTGTCGCTGGTACCTGGGTACATAAAAATACCTCCCTTAATTAAATTACGATGCACATCGGCTACCATACTGGCAATGTATCTTTGCGTGTATGGACCACCGCTAGTAGCATCTTTTTTCTGGCAGGCAGTAATATATTGTTTTACCCCTTCTTCATACTTATAAAAGTTACCGTGGTTTACGGAATAGATTCTGCCATTGGGCGGGCATTTCATATCCGGGTGGCTTAGGGTAAATTCTCCTATCGACTGATCGAGGGTAAAACCATTTACCCCACGCCTGGTAGCATACACCAACATGGTTGACGATCCGTAAATGACATAACCCGCAGCCACCTGTTTATTACCCGCCTGCAAAAAATCTTCTTCTGTAGCAGGATTACCCAGGTCGCTCACCCTGCGAAAAACACTGAATATGGTACCTATAGAAACATTCACATCTATATTGCTGCTGCCATCCAGCGGGTCAAACAAACAAACATATTTTGACTTATTGCTGGTTTCATCATCAAACACAACGAAGTCATCCATTTCTTCACTGCCAATACCGGCGCAACTGATGCCGTGCCTCAATACGCCCATTAGCTGGTTATTTGCAAATATGTCCAGCTTTTTTACTTCTTCCCCCTGGATATTAGTAGTGCCATAATCCCCTAATATATCCACTAGTCCAGCCTTATTCACTTCCACATTAATTCTTTTGGCCGCAAGACCAATATCTCTCAAAAGGTTGGACAATTCGCCGGTAGCTTTTGGAAAATCCCTGAGCTGCTGCAGTGTAAATTCATCCAGTGTCTGTACTTTTCTGTTTATGGCCATAAAACTATTTCGGGTTTATCTATAACAAGTTAAATTTGCGCTGTAAAAATAGTTGATTAGTATTACAATTAGATGCCGGACACGGGATACTGGAGGCGGTATCCGTTGTCCGGAAATAATTATCTAACGGCCGGTATTAATTAACCAGTAACCAGTAACCAGCAACCAGTACATGAAAGTTTACAAATTTGGCGGTGCCAGCATCAATACCATTGATAGAATTAAAAATGTGGCGGCAATTATTAATGCAGATAAAAAAGAAAAATTACTGGTCATTATTTCTGCCATGGGCAAAACAACCAATGCGCTGGAAGCCGTGGTGAATGCGTTCTTTGAAGGCAAAAAAGAAGAAGCGCTGCAGTTGTTTGAACAGGTGAAAGACACGCATCTCAATACACTAAAATACCTCACTACGCTTCAATGGCAGCCTGCTACGGAACAATTAAAAGATTTTTTTACAGAGATAGAATGGTTGCTGCATGATAAACCCGTTCGCAATTACGATTATTATTATGACCAGGTAGTTTGCTGCGGCGAATTATTTAGTACGGCGATAGTAGCCTGGCATTTGAAAGAAAATGGAATGGACGTAGCCTGGATTGATGTAAGGGATATTGTACGTACCGATAATAATTTCAGGGATGCCGGCGTTGACTGGGCTTTCACTCAAAAAGCCATACAGCAGCAAATAAAACCATTGTTTGATAAGCACGATGTTGTTTTAACCCAGGGATTTATTGGGGCAACAGATGACAATGAGAGCACAACGCTGGGGCGGGAAGGAAGTGATTATTCCGGCGCTATTTTTGCCAACCTGCTTCCTGCTGAATCGGTTACCATCTGGAAAGACGTGGAGAGTGTAATGAATGCTGATCCTAAAAAATTCCCGGAAGCAGTGAACATGCATCACTTGAGCTACACAGAAGTAATTGAAATGGCTTATTACGGTGCACAGGTTATTCATCCTAAAACGATCAAACCCCTGCAGAACAAGGGTATTCCGCTGTATGTAAAAAGTTTTATAGATCCGGCTTTGCAAGGAACGGTTATCAGCAATGATCATGTAAAAAATCTACCCCCCATTATTGTAGTTAAGGAAAAGCAGGTACTGATGCAGTTTCGTTCTAAAGATTTTTCTTTTGTGGAAGATAAGCCGGTAGATGACCTGCACCATATTTTGCGGGAGATAAAAGTAAAACCCAACCTTTCTCAAAATACTGCGATTTCTTTATTGTGCTGCTTTGATGAACATGCCGAAAAAACAGACCAGCTGGCTTTAGCCGCTTCCGAAATTTTTGATGTAGAAGTAGAGCGGAATTTAACGCTGCTCACGATCCGACATTATGACGAGGATACAATAACGAGATTAACGCAGGATAAAGTGATTGTATTGAAACAAAAAACGCCGACAACTGTACAGGTATTGATGAGGTAGGATAGTCCATAGACCATAGCTAATAGGCCATAGACCAGTATTCTAACAGGGATACTTTATTTTTTTGGTAAACTATACCAGGAATATTTTATACCAAGTAATTCTGTTACTCGTATTTGAACCATGATCTATCTGCTATGGACTTTCAACTAATTAAACACATACTCCCCCTTCTTATTCACCATTATAACCGGCAACTGTTTCTTCATTTCAAAAACATCAAACACTGACTTTATATTGGTATTAAAAGCCATTAAAGCTGCACTGTTTTTAATGGTTTCATTTAAATAATCCATCGACTTTTTTATCGTATACTTTACGGGAAATACATGTACGGGTATAAACTCCTGCCCTCTTTCTTTGGCAGCGCCTGCTATGATAAACAATTCTTCCATAGGTACATCACTGATAGGAATGCAACCGGTAGAAACACAATTACCATGAATATAAATATTGTTACCCGGCCGGCTTTGATCGCTTAATATCGCATCTGATGCGTTGGGATAATTTAAACCCAGCGATAAATGGTAGGCACTGTTTGGATTAAATTCATTGATATAATAGAAACCTTCCGGCACCTGGTAATCACCTTCAAAACGTTTAGGCCCCATGGTACCACTCTGCATGCACACTTTATAGGTTTTAAACAATTTAAAAGGGTCTTTCTCATCTCCTTTTACCCATACTTCCAGCTGCCGGTCATACTTAAAGGAACGGACATACACTTCGGCCGGTGGCCATACCAGGTTTTGTTTTGCAAACTGTTTAACGATGGTATCCTCCGTACGCTTATAAGCATCAGCTACCCTGCTGCTGTTTTTACGCAATTCTGATGGGGAAGGCTGGGCAAGTGCCTGGTTGCCAATTAATAAAATTCCTGTAATAACAAGGAAAAATGAAAATAGTTGGTTCTTCATTCTTTAATAGAAAATGGGGGTTACATACTCAGAACGTGAAAATAGGAATTTTCGTGTATAAAGGTTGTTAAAAGGAGGGGAAAAAAACCATAGCTTTTAAACTTGTTTTCAGAGCGTTGGTCATTTTGCAGAGGTTTTCATATTCCGTGTAATATTTAGTAAAATTGGCATCATAAAATTGGCATCATTAATATATGCCTTGCGTTTCGCAATAACGAGGCAACTAACCACTTCAATCGCAGATCCTAAAGAATATCCTAAAAATTTATTGAATTCCGGGTTGGATTGACCGGTACAACCTTCTGCAATATTTCATACTCCCCAATCTCCTGCCTTTCGTATGGAGAGATTGTACAATTCATGCTTTAGAAACAGGATGGCCAGGTCCTTAATTTCCACAGACATATCCAAAGAAATATTCCAAACTTTTAAGTTCTCAAATTTGAAAGCCATATAAAAGACTTACGGAATTAAATAATTGCCCAAAACTTACCTGTTTTGCCTTTCAAAAAAAAGAACATCTAAATCCTTAATAACGATCCATGTAAAAATTTTCGAATAAAAAAACACTCATCCCCTCTCGCGATGGTCTATGAACTACGGACCATCGGCTATGTACTATAAGTTGCCCCTCGCATCCTGCTCCCGCTCCAGCGCTTCAAACAAGGCCTTAAAATTTCCTTTGCCAAAACTCTTCGCCCCTTTGCGCTGAATGATTTCAAAAAACAAGGTTGGCCTGTCTTCCAAAGGTTTGGAAAATATTTGAAGTAAATAACCTTCATCATCTTTATCAATTAAGATACCCAGCTCCTGCAAAGGGGCCAGGTCTTCATCTATCTTTCCTACCCTGCCTAAAACATCTGCATAATAGCTGGCAGGAATTTTTAAAAAGTCAATTCCACGCTTTTGCAACTCGGTCACTGTTTCAATAATATCAGCAGTTGCGATGGCTACGTGCTGTACGCCTTCGCCGTTATAGAAATCAAGGTATTCTTCAACCTGGCTTTTCTTTTTACCTTCTGCCGGTTCGTTGATGGGAAACTTCACGTAGCCGTTACCGTTACTCATCACTTTACTCATCAGGGCACTGTATTCGGTGGAAATATCATTGTCATCAAAACTTAAAATATTGCGGAAACCCATTACTTCTTCATAAAATTTTACCCAGGGGTTCATCTGGTTCCAGCCTACGTTACCTACGCAATGATCAACATATAACAAGCCTGTACCGGCAGGATTGTAATTGCTCTCCCATTTTTTGAAGCCTGGCATAAACACCCCATTGTAATTTTTTCTTTCAATAAACAAATGAACCGTTTCGCCATAGGTATGAATACCACTTATTACTACTTCCCCATTCTCATCTTTCAATGTGCTGGGTTCCATATAACTTTTTCCACCACGGCTCGTGGTTTGTTGCCAGGCATCGGTCGCATCTTCTACTTTTAGCGCCAGTACCTTTACCCCATCGCCATGTTTGTAAATATGATCTGCAATTGGGTTATCCGTTCGTAAGGGAGTAGTGAGCATAAACGTGAGTTTGTTCTGCCGTATCACATAACTTACCCTGTCTTTTACACCTGTTTCCGGGCCGGCATAGGCCAGTGATTGAAATCCGAATGCTGTTTTATAAAAATGCGCAGCCTGCTTTGCATTGCCCACATAAAATTCCACGTAATCTGTTCCCTGCAGGGGCAAAAAATCGGTGGATGTACCAGTAACTTGTTTTTCTATTGTTGTAGTTGACATAATTGAAGTTTTTAATTTTATGAGCCAGGCTGTATACCCATGTGCTGCTTCATTGGCGTCGCACTCTTGTGCAGTATATCTTTGATGCACAATAAGGGGAGTCTCCCCGAATTCAGTAACTGCATCTGAGTCGTAGTTTCTTAAGTCCCTTTAGGCCTTTGGGGTTTTATCCATAGCTAACGCCATCATCAGCAAAGAATAATGGATGCGCTTGTCGCCAAAAAATTTATGAGGATAATCAGGGATCATTTGACACAAAGATAAAAGAATAAGAAATAAGGAAGTTTCGCATTCTTCCTTATTATAAAATCCAGGCCACCTAAATTGAAAATTTGTAATGCTTCCCCTGGTGCCTAAAGTCTTATAGTAAAGATCGCTTAGTTCGTGCAATCTGTGTAATTCATTCAATTCGTGTTTAAAAAAAATAATTCGTGTAATTCGTGTAATTCGCCTTAATTCGTGTTTTAATTGAAAAAATGAAGAAAGCAGGCATCCTCGGTGGCGGACAACTTGGTAGAATGTTACTACAATCCGCAGCTAATTACCCGGTAGAAACCTTTGTGATGGAAAATGACCTCAATTGCCCTGCAGCCCATCTCTGCCATCATTTTACAAAAGGCGATATCACCAGCTTTGATGATGTTTATAATTTTGGTAAAGGCCTGGATGTACTCACCATAGAAATTGAAAGTGTAAATGAAGACGCGCTGGAAAAACTGGAAGCAGAAGGAGTGAAAATTTATCCAAAACCAGCTGCACTGCGCATCATTAAAAATAAAATATTACAAAAACAATTTTATAAAACCAACGAAGTGCCCACCAGCGATTTCATTATCACACAAAATGCAGCTGAGCTGGGGGCAAATGCATCTTTTTTACCTGCCGTACATAAGTTGGCCACAGGTGGTTATGATGGACGTGGCGTACAGGTCATCAAAAAAGCCGAAGATGTTGCCCTGGGTTTTAATGCGCCCTCTGTATTGGAAAAAATGGTTCATATCAAAAAAGAAATAGCTATTATGATTGCTGTAAGCCCTAAAGGCGAAACTGCTATTTATCCACCCGTAGATATGGTTTTTGATCCCAAATTAAACCTGTTGTGTTACCAGATTAGCCCCGCCGATATTCCTGAAAAAGTTTTCTGGAAAGCGGAAGCCATTGCCTTAAGAGTGGTAAAAGAATTAAAAAGCCCGGGCATTTTTGCGGTAGAGTTGTTTGTAGATATTGATGATAATGTATTGGTAAACGAAACTGCCCCCCGCGTTCACAACAGCGGCCACCATACCATTGAAGGCAATTACAGCAGCCAGTTTGATATGTTGTGGCGGGTATTACTGGATTATCCTTTGGGCAATACCGACCCCATATTGCCTGCAGCCATCGTAAATTTGCTGGGGTCAGAAGGTTTTAACGGCCCTGCACTATATGAAGGCCTGAATGAAATTTTAACCATGGACAATGTTTTTGTTCACCTGTACGGTAAAACGCATACCAAACCGGGCCGTAAAATGGGGCATATCACTATTTTAAGCAGCGAAAAACAGGAACTACTCCATAAGGCCAACCAAATCCTACATACGTTGTTAGTAAAATCAGGATAGGCCTTTTGCGCATATCTTATTGCCAACCATACCTTTTTAACTATTGGAATGTTGTTTGTAAGTTATTTTTACCATCAAATATTTCAGTACTAATCAGTAAATATGCATTCAACTCTTAATTGCAGGCATTTATTCACACTGCTTGCTGCTGTTATCTTATTTTCAGCCTGCGGCAGCAAGGATAAAAAAGATGATAAACCTGCCGGACCGGGAGCAGGCAAAGCCGCAGCAGCACCGGCAAGCAAAGTAGATGCATATATTGTAAAAACGTCCGCACTTTTTGACAACCTTGAATTACCAGGCTCTCTTATTGCCAATGAATCTACTCCAGTTACACCCGAAATTCCGGGGAGATTGGTTTATCTCAATGCTACCGAAGGTAAAGTAGTAGGTAAAGGAACCTTGCTGGCAAAAATTTATGACGGCGATTTGCGCGCACAACTCAACAAACTACAGGTGCAGGCAAAAGTGCAGCAGCAAACTGCCAAACGTTACGAAGAATTATTAAAGATCCAGGGTGTAAGTCAGCAGGAATACGACCTGGCCAGGTTAGACATTAGCAATGTGCAGGCAGATATGGCCATTATAAGAAGCAATATTATGCGCACAGAAATAAGAGCTCCTTTTAGCGGGACCTTAGGTTTAAAACAAATAAGCCCGGGAGCCTACGTAACCCCAGCCACCGTATTGACCACCATCAGGCAAACGAGCCAGTTAAAACTCGATTACACCTTGCCCGAAAGATACAGCAGTAAAATAAAGACGGGGCAATTGATCAGTTTCACTTCCGAAGGAAATAATAAAGCGTACAATGCAAAAATCCTTGCAACAGAATCGGGTGTAAGCGAAGAAAACAGAAGCCTGATAATAAGAGCCATCGTTACCAACAATGACGGCAATTTATTGCCGGGCCAGTTTGTAAAGGTGAAGACCAATTTTGATCCTGATCCCAATGCAATCATGATCCCATCGCAGGCAGTGATTCCGCAGGCACGTGGAAAAAAAGTAGCTGTATATAACAATGGCACCGCTGATTTTCGTGATGTGGAAACTGGCGCAAGAGATTCTGCCAATGTGCAGATCATTTCCGGTTTAAAAGTGGGGGATACGATTATTACTACGGGGCTCATGAGTTTGAAACCGAAAGGAAAAGTGCAGTTGGGGCGGGTAAGTCAATAGTCCACGGTCCATAGTCCGTAAACCTGTAAAAGATCAGCTGGCTTATGCTAAATATGGCAGGTGTGGGAGAAATAACATATTTCAAACATAACGATGGCCGATAAAATATCAAGTATGAACTAGTGAAAAAACAAAAGATCTTCAATTTAGAATTCTGATCAATGGACTATGGTCTATCGAATTTGGACTCTAATCCGACAACGATTAAACGAAAAGATTCTCAAAAATATAAAAGGGTCTATGGTCTATGGACTATGGACCATAGACTATCCAAATGAACCTATCCGAATTCAGTCTTCGCCGCCCGGTATTTGCCATTGTACTCAATATTGCTATTGTGTTATTTGGCGTGATCGGATATACGTTTTTGGGTGTGAGGGATTATCCTGCACTTGATCCACCCAATATTAGTGTTCGAACCTCCTACCCTGGTGCCAATGCAGAAATTATTGAAACCCAGATCACCGAGCCGCTGGAAAAAGCAGTAAATGGAATCGCCGGAATTAAAAACATCACTTCACAAAGTTCACAGGGCAGCAGCAATATTTCTGTTGAATTTAATCTCGGGGTAAATTTAGAAGAAGCAGCCAATGATGTAAGAGATAAAGTGTCTCAGGCAGAACGCTCCCTCCCCACCGACCTGGAAGCCCCGCCGGTGGTGAGTAAGGCAGATGCAAGCAATGACCCTGTTATTACCATGTTACTGCAAAGCGATAAACGCAATGCTTTAGAGATGACAGAATACGCCAACAATAATTTAGTGGAACGTATTCAAACAGTATCGGGAGTAAGTGGCGTGAATGTGTGGGGCGAAAAAAAATATGCCATGCGCATCTGGTTTGATCCTAACAAAATGAGCGCTTATAGTTTAACGCCGCAGGATGTGCAGGCCGCTTTATTAAGGGAGAATGTAGAACTACCTGCCGGAAAACTGGCAGGAGATAAAACCGAATTAGGTATCCGAACCTTTGGTAAAATTAATACAGAAATAGAATTCAATAATCTTATCATAAAAAATGTAAACGGATCTGATGTCCGTTTAAGAGATATTGGAGAAGCAGTACTCGGTCCCGAAAATGAAGAGAGTGTTTTAAAAGAAGGAGGCATACCCATGATAGGTATTGCTGTTATTCCTCAACCGGGCACCAACTACATTGCCATCAGCAATGATATACAAAAACGTTTAGAAGAAATTAAAAAGGATCTGCCGGCTGATATCCGGATGGAAGTTACCAACGATCAAACGGTCAATATCCGCAAGTCAATCAGTGAAGTAAAAGAAACGCTCATTATTTCTTTCCTGCTGGTTGTTGTAATCATTTATTTATTTTTCCGCGACTGGCTTATCGCCATTCGCCCGTTGATTGATATTCCTATTTCTTTGATCGGCACTTTTTTTATCATGTACCTTTTTGGTTTTAGTATCAATGTACTTACCCTGCTGGCCATTGTATTGGCTACCGGGCTGGTGGTGGATGATGGTATTGTGGTAACAGAAAATATTTATAAAAAAATGGAAAATGGCATGCCCAAGTGGCAGGCTGCCAAAGAAGGTTCCAGGGAAATTTATTTTGCGGTTATTGCTACCTCTATTACGCTGGCGGTGGTGTTTATGCCTATTTTATTTTTAGAAGGTTTTACCGGCAGGCTCTTTAAAGAATTTGGCGTAGTGGTAGCCGCGGCTGTACTTATATCGGCATTTGTTTCTTTAACCCTTACACCCGTGCTGAATGTTTACCTGAGCCGCAAGGTTTTTAAGCATTCTAAATTTTACGTAAAAACAGAGCCATTCTTTACGGGTATGGAAAATGGTTACAGGAGATTGCTTCATGGTTTTATGAAAATCAGGATAGCAGCGTGGGGGATTATTGTTGCCTGTTTTGTTATTATGTTTTTTATATGGCGGGCATTACCCGCAGAGCTGGCGCCTATGGAAGATAAAAGTGCATTTCGTTTACAGGTGAGCGCACCGGAAGGTACTTCGTACGATGCCATGGATCAATACATGGATAAACTCGTTACTTTTTTAGTAGACTCACTGGGAGAAAAAAAATACCTTACGAGTATGACAGCACCGGGTTTTAGCAGCGGTGCGGCCAACTCCGGCTTTGTAAGGGTGGTGCTTACAGATCCGAAAGATCGCAAAAGAAGCCAGCAGGAAATTGTAAGCTGGATCAATAAA
This sequence comes from Ferruginibacter sp., assembly GCA_014379905.1. GTDB lineage: Bacteria > Bacteroidota > Bacteroidia > Chitinophagales > Chitinophagaceae > Ferruginibacter. The sequence continues at coordinate 34,641 of JACMKX010000125.1, forward strand.
AAAATGCCCCGGTTTAATGATGGCCGTGCATCTGCTATTCAGGATCAAACCATACAGGTGAACAGGAGAAGCGGGCAGCCTGTGCAGTTTGTAATACAAAATACCGACAACGAAAAACTAAAGAAAGCCCTTCCCCGTATGCTGGATGCTGCCAATAAAAGCACCGTATTACAAGGCGTTGATGCCGACCTTAAATTTAATAAACCTGAAGTACGCATAAATATTGACAGGCTCAAAGCAAGTGAACTGGGCGTGAGCGTACAGGATATCTCACAAACACTACAACTGGCCTTGAGTAACCAGCGCATGGGATATTTTACCAAGGAAGGAAAACAGTATTCTGTGTTAGGCCAGGTAGAACGGATTAACCGGGATGACCCCAGCGACCTGAAAACACTCTATGTAACAAACGCCCGCGGAGAATCCATTTCATTGATCAATTTATTGAATATTACAGAAGATGTAACGCCACCCACACTGTATCATTTTAACAGGTATCGCTCTGCCACCCTTACAAGTGGCCTGGCCGACGGCAAGACAATAGGTGACGGGATAAAGGAAATACAGGCGATAGCTGATAGTGTGCTGGATCCAACTTTCAGCACAGCACTATCCGGCGCCAGCCGTGATTACCAGGAAAGTTCCGGCAATACATTTTTTGCATTGCTCCTTGCAATCGGGCTTATCTTTTTAGTACTCGCTGCACAGTTTGAAAGTTTTATAGATCCGCTCACTATTATGTTTACAGTGCCATTGGCATTTGCCGGCGCATTAATATCGTTGTGGGTTTTTGGACAAACAAATAATATTTTTTCGCAGATAGGCATGATCATGCTGATCGGTTTGGTAACAAAAAATGGTATCCTCATCGTAGAGTTTGCCAACCAAAAACAATTGCAGGGCCTCAACAAAACACAGGCAGTAATAGATGCAGCTGTGGCCCGTTTTCGCCCGATCTTAATGACGAGCTTGGCAATGGCTTTGGGTGCATTGCCCCTCGCGCTTTCATTGGGAGATGCTGCCACCAGCCGTATTCCACTTGGAATTGTAATTGTAGGTGGAATTATGTTTTCACTGGTATTTACTTTATTGGTAGTGCCTGCGATATATTCTTTCCTGTCTACCAAAAAAAGAAAAAGTAAACTGGATGAGCCAACAGAAACAAATACTTCTGAAGAAACTCCGCCGCCTGCTGAACAAAATACAACCGAAGGATAATGAAATTATTTGTTGCTATAGGATCATTTTTTTTATTGAGCACGAGTTCGGTACAGAGCCAGCAATTGCTTACCGTAGAGCAGGCTGTTGCAGCTGCCATGCAAAACAATTATGATATACAATTAATCCGGAATGATTCGGTGTTGGCCGCCCTCAATAATAGTTATGCTTATGCTGCATTTCTGCCGCAACTCAATGCACAGGCAGGTTTGGTCTTCAACAACAATAACATTAAACAAAAACTGGCTGATGGTACAGAAAGAGACCGCAAAGGCATTCAGTCCAATAACCTGCAAAGCAGTGTAAACCTTAACTGGACTATTTTTGATGGTTTTAAAATGTTTGCAACCAGGAATAAACTCCAGGAAATTCTTTCGCTGGGTGAAATTGCCATACGCAACCAGGTAGTTACAAGTGTGGCTGATGTAATAAAAACCTATTATAATATTGTTCGCCAGAAACAACAGCTCAAGGCCATTGAAGAACAAATGCAACTCAATGAAACTTTATTGGAACAGGCTGAAAAAAGATTAAGCGTGGGCCTGGGGGCTAAGCCCGCCATATTGCAGGCCAAAGTAGATTTGAATGCTCAAAGGGCGGCCCGGCTAAAACAACAAACGCTTATTGAACAATTAAAAGATCAGCTTAACCAGTTAATGGTAATGGCCAGGGAAACAAGGTATGAAGTGGAGGATAGTATTCCTATTGATAACAGCCTTTTAGCGACAGATATTATGGCGGAAGCTGAACAGAATAGTCCGGAAATATTATTAGCCAAACAAAATATTAAAATAGCAAAACTTACTTTAAAAGAAGCCAAAGCAGATCGCTGGCCGGTTGTTTCCTTCAACAGTGCATATAACTTTAACCGTACTAAAAACAATGAAGTGGTGAACAACTTCAGTACCCTGTTGAACAGGAATGCAGGTTTCAATTATGGCCTGTCGGCAACCATTCCGTTGTTTAACGGGTTTAATGTAAGGAGACAAATCAAAATTGCTGAGATCGATATTGCCTACCAGACTACTTTGTACGATTACCAGCGCTGGCGCACCAACACAGCCATCAGCGTGGCTTACAAAGATTATGAATTACAAAAGAAAACATTGGCGCTGGAAGAAGAGAATATTGTGCTGGCAAAAGAAAATGTTTTTATTGCCAGTGAACGTCTTCGCCTTGGTATAACCACATTTGTTGAATTAAGGGAAGCCCAGCAAAGCCTGGAAGAAGCCTACAACCGGCTAATTGCAGCCCGGTACGACACCAAGGTAGCAGAAACAGAATTGCTCCGTTTAAAAGGTGATTTGGTGAGATAGGGTATCTAGTTTCTGGTTCCTTGTTAATCCGTTCCTGGTTGGGTTTATAATTCTTGTAAATTCTTTTATTAACTTGCGGCTAACAGTAACCAGTAACTATTTAACCACTAACACATGACCCCCACCATTGGCATCATTATGGGAAGCGAGAGCGACCTTCCCGTTATGCAGGCTGCTGCTGATATTTTAATTAAATTTGGCATCGCTTATGAATTAACAATAGTATCTGCACACCGCACACCCGATCGTATGCGAACCTATGCAACCGAAGCAAAGGGTAAAGGCATTAAAGTAATCATTGCCGGCGCAGGCGGTGCTGCACATTTACCCGGCATGGTGGCCGCCTACACTACCCTTCCCGTTATTGGTGTTCCTGTACGTTCTTCCAATTCTATTGATGGCTGGGACTCTATCCTGTCTATTTTACAAATGCCCAATGGCGTACCGGTTGCCACCGTGGCGCTCAATGCGGCAAAAAATGCGGGCATATTGGCTGCACAGATTTTAGCCACGGCTGATGAAGCCCTTGCACAACAACTGGTTGCCTACAAAACGCAACTGGAGGATGATGTAATGACGATGGTGGAGCGGGTTGAAAAAAAATAAAATTTACACCAGTTACACTGGCCTGGTAGCACCGGACTGCTAACAGCGATTTCACAAAAATTAACTGTACCGATGATACGCTGTGATCATTTTTTAATAACAACCGCAGGTATCATAAATTTTGCAACAGCATTCACGATCTTGCTTTTAGTAGCTTTCAGGTTAACCAAAAAAGCATCTGCGGCTTTACCATACGCACGTGTACTCACCGAAAAAAGCAACACTCCTTTTTTACCTGATTTATCAGTAAACGTTTTATAACGGTAAACATTTCTTTCAATAACAGCAATCGATTTTCCATCAGCTTCATTGGCACTCAATAAAAAATCGAGTATGTATTCCCCGTCTTTTTGAAACATCTCATAATTAACGATGGGGTTAGAAGCCTTCATCGCTTTTAATTCATCCACTTTAGCTGCCACAATATCTTTAATGGTCATATCAGCAATAACCAGTTCCAGCATGAGCATCGATGTAAATTTCGCCAATGCATCTCCCGCAGGAAGGTATTCCTGTTTGTAATATGTAGCCGTAGGATGCGAACTCCATGCAAGTTTATATGACATGCCTTCAAAGCTTACAGGACCGGGGACAGTTAAAAGATCAGGATAGGTTTTAGCGCTTTGCGCAGTAGTAATAATGGAGCTTAACAGCATGGCAATAAGAAGGGGGAAGAAATGATTTCTTTTCATTTTACTATTTTATGCGTTTTGTATATACCCGTTTCATTCGAAGCAACCGTTCAATCCCGGCCCTCCAGGTAAAATAATGTTTCCTGTTTATTTTTTGCTATCCTGGTCCACTTTTTTAAAAATGATAGCAGCTGGCTGGTTCTCCGCTTCAAGCGGGTGAAGGATCAACACCTCACCTGTAAATTCATAGTACATTTCCTTCGCTTCCCTCCCGCTTTCCGCCAGCTTAAGCTGCTTTTTATTGGTATCAAAATGATATGTACCGTTTACAAACCGGGTAATATCATCTTATCCGTTTTGATTGGTCAGGTAACTTTTATCTTTTTTAAATTCAATGAAGCGTCGGATGAACTGCCCATAAGCCTTATCAAAATCTGTTTTTATGGCGAGGCTGTCTGCCTTGCTGACAGTCTTCATTTCAGCTGAATTCAAATAGGCAGAACGGTTTTGTATCACCAGCGCGCTAAATCTTTCAAAAGAAGAATCGGGATCTGAGACATCAAAATAAAAACCATTTTTAATACCCATTTTGATCATTGTCCATTTTCCATACATATCCTGGGGAACAGGCTCAGCCTTGTTTTCAACAGCAGTAAACAGAGCCATAAAAGATATAATTGTGGGGATGATTGTGTACATGATTGATTGCCAAAAAATGTTAAGGAAATATTTTTTACATCGCCCAATTTACAGCTATCGTATGTTTGCTCGCATACAATTTCCCACCCCTGATAAGGTTGTCATAATGCAGTTCAAACATAGAGGCATGTTTATCTTTTAAAGCCTGGTCAAAAGCCGCAATCTTTTCTTTAGGAGCACCCTCATCATACAATTTGGCCAATTCCATATAGTCGGTTTCATAAACGCCTATAACAAATTCATGCATAGCAATCGAAGTGGTTACTATATCATTGGCATCAGATGTCCTGCTCATGCTTTTAAGATCGTCCAATACCTTTTCCGAAAAACTGATCTTGTTTTCTATAATTTCCTGCCGCGTCATCAACACAGGCTCATCGCTACTTCCCATCATTTTCATAGAAGGCATTTCAAGCTCACGTGATAAGGCATTGTTGGCAAACCCTACCACCATATTAGCATTAAGTACAGCTACATCAAAATATTTTTCAGGTGTAGGCGTGCTGCAGCTGATGATGAATACAGAACAATAAAACATCAACAAAAACGAACTAACCTTTTTCATATACTTTTTTTAGAATGCAAAAGTATTATTAAGCAAAATGTACTGCGGCCCAAATGAATGAACGGGCCATATTAATTATTAAGAGGCAGCAAACCAGGAATGAGCTGCTATGGAGCTTTAACTAAAAGCGGCATCCGGGCATTATAAGACTACCTTCACGGTCTAAGTTCATTCACATTAACTCCTATTATTGGAAAAGATCTTTAATACCCTCCTTGATAGTTTCATAGAAAACAAAGTAGGCATAGCCGAACATTTTTTAAATGATGCACTGGCAAAAGCATTGAAAGCAAACCTCATAGCGCTTTTTGGGGATAACAAACTACAGGCGGCAGGCACCGGTAATAACGCAAAAACGGGGTATGATGCTTCTTTCAGGGGTGACCATATTTACTGGCTCGACCGGTCTCATAACAATGTACATGAAAACAGTTTTTTCGACCTGATGGATAGCTTTGTTAAATACCTGAATGAAACCTGTTATACCGGTATCAGCAGCTATGAATTTCATTATACACTGTATGAAAAAGGCACTTTTTATAAGAAACATATGGATCGCTTCCAGGATAATGACAGCCGGAAATTTTCTATGATCATGTACCTCAATGCAGACTGGGAAGAAAAGGATGGCGGCGAATTATGTATCCATCATGAGCACAGTATTCAAACCATTTCGCCGCTTAATGGTAAAATTGTATTTTTCAGAAGTGATGAACTGGCGCACGAAGTTTTACTGGCCAATAAAGCCAGGATGAGTATTACAGGCTGGTTACGCTCATGAAATATGTGCAATAGTATTTATCTTCATAAGTCGCTAAATCATTATTGCACGTGGCAAAACTTAATGTTATTCATCCGGATTTCCTTTTTTTCCTCGGATTAAAAGAGCCACAGGTCATTGAATTGTTTAAAGACCTCAGGGAATACATATTGAACATTTACCCTAACTGCAATGAACTATTGTATCATACGCATGCATTAACAACTGTATTTTCTATCTCCGATAAATTATCTGAGGCTTTTTGTATGATCCCGATCTATACCAACCATATGAACCTTGGTTTCAACAAAGGAACATTGCTGCATGACCCGCACCAGTTACTAAAGGGAACCGGCAATCTTATCCGGCATATTCCTGTTAGCAAAGAAACTGACTACAGGAATAAAAAAGTAACAGACCTGGTTAAAGTTGCTATACAACTAGCCATAAAAGATATGGATAAACCAACAAAGCTCACCGGTACCATCATTTCAAAGATTAAATCCAGCAAATGAAAAAAATAATAATTGCGCTTGCATTAATAGCTCCATGTTTATTTGCCATGGCTCAGGAGCCGCCACGGCTTATTATCCGGGCAGATGATATGGGCTACTCACATTCCGGAAATATTGCGTTGATTGAATCGGTGCAAAAAGGGATAACCCAGTCCATTGAAGTCATTGTTCCTTCTCCCTGGTTTCCCGAAGCGGTGAAAATGCTAAAAGATAACCCTGGTGTAGATGCTGGTATTCACCTTGCCCTTACCAGTGAATGGGATAATATAAAATGGCGGCCATTAACCGATTGTAACACTTTAAAAGACAGCAATGGCTTTTTTTTTCCGATGGTATATGCCAATAAATATTATCCGGGGCAAGCCATACTTGAAAATAACTGGAGCCTCGCAGATGTTGAAAAGGAATTCAGGGCACAGATAGAAATGGCATTAAAGCATATACCCCGCCTCAGTCATATCAGCGGGCATATGGGCTGCACCAGTATGACAGCCGAAGTAACAACACTCACCAACAGGCTGGCGGAAGAATATGGCCTCCTGTCTGAAAATCACCTAATTCCTGCAGTGATGGGTTTCGGTAATTCAAAAACTTTAGCGGAAAGCATCAACCATTTTATAGACTGGCTAAGCAAACTCGAAAACGGTAAGTCCTATATTTTCCTGGACCACCCTGGTATTGACAATGAAGAGCTGCAGGCTGTTCACCATATTGGTTATGAAAATGTAGCCTGGGACAGGCAAAGGGTTACCGATGTATTTACGAGTGAAAAAGTAAAGGCATTTATCAAAGAAAAAAAAATCCGCCTCATCAGCTATAAAGATGTTTCACGTACAGCTTCCTCCAATAACGGTAACTTTAAAAAAGACCCTTCCTATTTCGTTCAATCTGAAAAACAAATCGAAACAGAAGAAATCGGACCTCATAAAGGCGGCGGCTCCACAACAGCTTACCGTTTCTTTCAGGATATAGAGGGCAGCAAATTACAACTCACCAAACGCATTTTGCAACCGGGCGCTGCTATTGGCTATCATCATCAGGCCAAAGAAGAAATCTACTACATACTTAGCGGCACCGGTGAAATGAATATGAATGGCAAAAAATTTCCTGTAAAAGCCGGCGATGCAGTTATAACGATGCCGGGTAATTATCATGGTCTTGTGCAAACTGGCAAAGCAGCCCTTGTGCTGATCATTAATTATGAAAAAAGGTGACCCGCCTTTTTCTTTTCCACTTCCCGTAAATCATTTGTCATCCTTCAAATGTAAATTGTAGCACAACTCAACATTATGCTTCAACGCAGGCTCGGCCTTTTCCAATCTACAGTGTTGAATATGATAGACATGGTGGGCATTGGCCCCTTTGTTACATTGCCCATTGTTATTGGTTTAATGGGCGGCATGTACCTTTATGCGTGGATAGCGGGTGTTATTCTTTCGCTGGTGGATGCGATGATATGGAGCGAACTCGGTGCAGCTTACCCGCTTGCTGGGGGCAGTTATAACTTTTTAAAAGAAGCCTATGGAAAAAATGGTGCGGGAAAAATGATGAGCTTTTTGTACGTATGGCAAACTATAATACAGGCCCCATTGGTGGCTGCGTCCGCGGCCATAGGTTTTGTACAGTATTTCGTTTTTTTAGTGCCGCTTGATTGGTGGCAAAAAAAACTCATCTCAGCAGCAGTAATTATTTTTATTACTGTTTTATTGTATCGCAAAATAGAAAACATTGGCAAGGTAGGTGTATTGTTATGGGCAGGCGTTATTGGCACCATGTGCTGGATTATTTTTGCAGGGGTAAACAACGGGCATTTTTTAGATCCCCTTCAAAACATGGGCAACGCCTTTAGCTGGAACAGCATTGCGTCTTTCGTATTTGGGCAGGCCTGTGTTAAAACCATTTACAGCTATTTGGGTTATTACAATGTTTGCCACCTGGGTGGCGAAATAAAAAATCCGGGCAAAAACATCCCGGCCAGTATGTTTATTTCCGTTATTGGTATTGGTATTTTATATCTTTCCATGAACCTGAGTGTAACAAGTGTGATTTCCTGGCAGGAGATCAAAAGCTGGCAGGATAACCAACTGGATAGTTTTGTGGTAAGTGTATTTATTGAACGGCTCTATGGGCATACAGCCGCCATCGTTGCAACCGTTATGATTTTATGGATCGCACTCGCATCTCTTTTTGCTGTAATGCTCGGCTACAGCAGGGTTCCTTATGCAGCGGCGGTTGATGGTGCATTTTTTAAAATCTTTGCAAAGCTTCATCCCACTAAAAACTTTCCTTATGTCTCCCTGCTTGTTTTGGCTGGTTTTGCCATGGTATTCAGCACGCTGTTTCGGATGGGCGATATCATAAGCGGTATTCTGGCCATGCGCATCATGGTTCAGTTTATTGGGCAGGCCGTTGGCGTTGTATTGTTGCGCAAGAGAAATGGCAAAAAACAACTGCCATATAAAATGCCTTTATATCCCCTGCCTGTTATATTGGTAATTGCAATGTGGTTATTTGTTTTTTCCGCCACTGGCAGCGGAGTAATGCTGAGTTTTGCAGCGGTATTGGGCACTGGGCTGATGGTATATTTTGTGAAGGCAAGAATAAAAAAAGATTGGCCGTATAAAAAGATGATTTGAGAAGAGTTTCCCGCAGATTTTCGCAGATTTTTTTCGTGTAATATAAACTGCATTTATCTGCGAAAAAAAGGTATCATTTTTGTATATTCATGCCCGTAAAAAATGAATGCATGAAAAAAATCATCTTATTATTGGCCGTACTTGGCATAACTGCCCATTCCTTTTCTCAAACTGACAGCGCTAAAAAAATTACATCCATGAAATTAAATGCAGGCATTGTAACCGGTAAAATGGCTGAAACAAAAAAATTTTATACCACTGTCCTAAATTTTGGTGTAACATTCGAAAATGAATTTTATTTATTGCTTCATACACCCGTTCATACGGCAGAGATAAGTTTCCTGCTGCCAAACCATCCTTCTCAACAACCTTTGTTTCACAAGCCATTCCAGGCACAGGGTATGTATCTCACCATTGAGGTACATGATATTGACAGCCTTTACAATGAATTAAAAAAGAAAGGGGTTGATATAAAAATCGAAATCCGCAACGAGCCCTGGGGCGACAGGCATTTTGCTATACAGGATCCCAATGGGATTGGTATTGATATAGTGAAATATTCTGAGCCGGTAAAATGAGGAGTTTTCCAGCAGATTTTAAAAAAACAACGTAACCCCCATCCTCCCAAAAAATGGTGTTCCCGGTGTAAAATGTATTTCACTTACGCCGGCAGGTTCATTTTGCAAACGACTCTCCGTATCAAACTGTGTTTCCTTCCACCGGCTGTTAAAAATATTCTGCAGCGAAATACCCGCTTCCCATTTCTTCTTTGTGAAATTGATCGCAGCATCACAAATAAAGTATCCTTTTGCCTTTACACTATTGTCTTCATTGGCCGGGCGATCACCCATTAAGCGATAGCGCAGGCTTCCGTTCCAGCCCGTTGCTTTGCGATAAGTGAATCCGCCGGTACTGGTAAATTTGGGTGCAAGCGGCAAATTGTCTTCCCCCTTTGGAACATCCAATGCACGGGGGTTGGTATAATTCAAATCAATATCGGCATATAAAGATGGAATGATCTCGTAACGCAAAGATGCATCCCAACCCATGCGCTGTGTTTTACCGCCGGGTTCTACCACACCTGCATCGCCTACATACACAAATTCCTGTTTCATCCACAGGTACCAGAAGGCAGTTTGAAACACCGCTTTCCTTCCCAGTTTAAAAATACCTCCCAGGTCACTGCCCCAGGCCGGTGTTACTACATCTCTACCATTTTGTTGCACCGCTACCCTGGTATCATTGCTATGAAAACCCTGGCCATTGTACCAATACAATTGTACTTTATTATTCAGCCGGTAATTGAAATTTAATTTTGGGCTGAGGATAAACGAATTGGAAGAATTGGTTGCTCGCAACAAATTGTCTTTGTATTTATTAGCAAAATAATCACCCCGCACACCTAATGTAATATCAAGTATTGAGTTAGCTTTAATTTTTTCTTCTGCGAATAGGGCAATATTCATTTCACGCACATCACCTTTCTTTATAGGGTTCAGCAATTGGTTCCTGTTCTTTGTGCTGCTCAGTTCGGAATTATTGGTTTTATCAAACCTTGATTGTATCCCAGCCTGGAACGAGGCTTTTTTGTTGCCCAGGTTATGTTCTTTTTCAATAGTTGAATTAAAGCCCGCCATGTTTCTTTCTTCTTTTTGTTTTATCTGGTCGCCATCAACGGGGTTTTCTAAAAAGAAAGTAAAGTTGGAATAGAGTTCAAAATTGTATTGGCTGTAATACAAATGATTTTTCCAGCGAAGACCATTATTAAAATTTGTGATCAAAGTATTATTAAAATTATAGCGGCTTGTCTTCCCTCCTTCTGTATCATCAATAGCACCATAAAAACCAATGCTTCCATCTGCTACAGCACGGTCTGGAATTTGCCCGCTGGCATCCCATTTACTGTTAAAGCCGGAAATATAGGAAGTGAAAGAAGAGCGGTTGCTTATTTTTCCATGATATTTTAATAATCCATTGAAACGGTTAAAATCCTGCGGACTTTCAAAATATCCTTTTGTATAAGATGCTTCGCCGGCAAGATAAAGGCTCTGATTTTTTTCTTTCGCATTTTTATTCAGCAGGTTAATGGCAGTTACGGCACGGTAGGTATCAAACTGTCCGCCTTCCACTTTTATAAAACTATTTTCTAAATAATCCTTTGTCTTAAATTCTACAAAACCTGCGGTGGCAAAATTTCCTTTGTCGGCAAAATAAGGCCCTTTATTAAAATTTACTTTTTCTATCAGTTCCGGAATTACGAAGTGAAGGTCCGCATAACCCTGGCCATGTGCATGACTCACCATATTTACAGGCATACCATCTACGTTGATCTGTATATCTGTTCCATGATCAATATCAAAACCCCGCAGAAATATTTGCTCTGCCTTACCACCACCGGCGTGTTGCCCCATAAATAGTCCTGGTACGATGCGCAGTACTTCCTGCGAATTGATCAATGGGCGAAGATGAATATCCAGGTCGCTGATGGTATGAAAAATGCCGGTGCGGGCAGCAGCATTTACCTGTATTGCTTCCAAGGAGGTAATGGTAGGTGTCAGCCAGACCTTTCCATCTGCAGGAATATCTGCCAGCAAAATTGTTGCAGGGAGATAGCCAACCGAACTGATGCTGATGCTTGTTGCCTGTAAGGCGGAAAGATTTATTTTTCCTGTTTCATCGCTTAAGCGGTTAAAGCTTTTATCCGGAGAGGTAACAACGGCCGATGTAACCGGCAATTTTGTTTCTTCATTTAAAAGCCGGATGGATTGCCTGGTTTGGGCAAACAAGTAAAAGCTGCTGAGCATCAACAATAAAAATACGGGAAAGCCCTTTTTCATAAACGATCGTTTGGCACAACAATAATAAAATTTAAACTACTTCGGGTAAAGTATTATTACAGGTATTTTTTCAACGGTACAAGAGGGAGCTTAAATGGAGTACAAATTTAAATACGCTATATGCATCGTCCTGGTTTGCCGGTAACTTTTCTTTTTTTATAATTAGCGGCTATGCCTTTTTTTAGCCGGGAGCAGTGTAAACAATGAAATAATAAAGGGTGAGCGGGTTGTTAAAACCGCCTTAACCTTTTTAGCGTATCTGATTTTATCCTCATTTATCCTGCTAAAAACCTACGCTAAAGCAAACAATTTATTTTAAGATAGTTGGGTCCCTTTTACAACCAACGATGTCTTGCCACTATTCCTACAATAAATTGGTAAAGCTCACCTGTACTTATGCCCGCAATCCTCCGGAACACAAGGGATTATTATTTACTTTTTAAAATTTAAAAAAATCATGAAAAGAAAAATTTACGCAGCTATTATGCTGTGTGCTATGCTTGCCAATACTTTTCCGGTATGGGCATCGAGTCACAGGGAGGCTCCAATGATTGCAGACGATCCGGAGGCAGACAACACGGATGTGTACGCTTTTAAAAGCCCGACAGATCCAAACAAGATCATCCTCATTGCCAATTACATCCCGCTGCAATTGCCGCAAGGCGGACCTAATTTCGCTCACTTCAGCGAAGATGTTCGTTACGAGATCCACATCGATAATGATGTTAACAGCAATGGTGATGATATTATTTACAGGTTTAGCTTCGAACGTAAAAATGAAGATCCTACTACCTTCTTCAACATTCGTCTCGGTAAAGAAAATTTAAAAACTACTTACACTTTAGAAAGAAGTACCAATGGCGGCAGGTCTTTTAGCACCATTTTAAACAAAGGAAAAGTGCCTCCTCCCAATGTTGGTGCCAGGTCTATCAGCAGTCCTGTTGGACTTAACTCACCTGATTATGAAACACTGATGAGAAATGCGATCGGCACTGCAAGAACCGGTGAAAAAGTTTTTTGTGGCCCGGTAGACGATCCTTTCTTTGTAGACCTTGGTGGTATTTTTGACCTGGGTGATGCGCCCCGCCAGGGACCAACACAGGCACAGGATGGTTTAAAATGTTTGAATGTTTCTACTATCGCAATTGAAGTAGATGTAGCCACTTTGCAAAAAGACAACAAAGGCCTTAACCGGGCTACCAGTATTCTTGATCCCAATTATGTGATCGGTGTATGGGCATCTGCCAGCAGGCAGAAAATAAGGGTGTTGAATGAAGTGTCAAGATCAGGTTACTTAAGAGGCGAAAACAATTCATCAAATAACCTGTTCGGTTTTGACAATGATGACAAAGGTGTAATTCATCTTGGGCCATGGGTGCAGGTTTCGCGTCTCGGTATGCCTTTAACCAATGAAGCTGTTGTTCCTATTGGCGATAAAGATCTCTGGAACCGGCTTACGCCCTACCAGGACCTTGCAAGGATTAAAAAATTCGGAAACTATTTTTATAATCCGGAACTGGCGCTCTACATGGATGATGCACAGTTTGGCGGAGCTGTACCTGCCTTTAGCCCTTTAAGAATTCAAAAAAATTCATTAGGCGCTTATGGCTTCGGTAATGGACAAAATGGATTGTTTGCATTAAAAGGCAACCCGGCGCTAAATGGTACTGCATTAAGTGAAGCCAATTTTGGCGGCTTGTTATTGCCTGGTCCAAACAAACCAAGATCGGTTGACCTCTGGCCTATTTTTCATACAGGTGTTCCTAATCTTGCTCCTTACCAATTGGCAACAGGCAAGGCCGGCGGTAACCCGCTTGCCAAAGGCAAACCTTTCATTAACAATTTTCTGCCCAACGGTGGTGATATGCTTCGCCTGAACATGGCGGTGCCGGCCACTTCACGTACTTCTTCTGATTTTAGTTCGGAAGGCTTGGTGCAGGCGGCTGTATTGGGTTTATTAGATCCACGTTTTAATAGCAATACAAACATCCAGTTCATTCCAAATATGGATGGTTTTCCAAATGGTCGCAGGCTGGAAGATGATGTAACAAGAATTGAATTACAGGCAGTAAGCGGCATTGTATTAGCGGCTATCGGGTTGTGGTACGATGACTATGTTCCGGGCACCAGTCCCAGCCCTGTAACGCCAAAACTGTTGAGTGTACTTGGCTACAGTACCGGTATCAATGCAAATGATGCGCCCTTCAAAACCACTTTTCCATTTGAAGCCTCTCCATGGGCCGCTACGCATAATTGCGATTGTGGCAGCAACCCTGCAGGCAAGGGCCAGCCATCCTATGGCCAGCCGGCTTTAGGTGCAATAAAGAGTTTGGCAATAGCTGCACCCGATATGGTAATGAATACTTCCCCCAATCCGTTTGTAGAAAAAACAACGGTGCAATACCAGCTTCATACGGCTGCACAGGTTACCATCGCAGTGTTTGATATAAACGGTAAAGAAGTAAAAATGCTGGCAAATAAAAAATTAAATGCAGGCACTTATACCGAAGACTTTAATGCAAAAGAACTGTCTTCAGGCACTTATTTTATCAAAATTTCAAAAGACGGCAAAGCAATACAAACCATGCGTGTTGTAAAAGGCCAATAATCATTTCCGGAAGAGGTTGTGTAAACAGCCTCTTCCTTTTTTAACCCTTAACCTGCCATATATAAAAATATAAAATGAAAAAGAACTACCTGTATTCCGGATTGATTTTCCTTTTTGTAGCCACGGTGAGTTTTGTTGTGATAAAATACGAAAACAAAAAAGAAAAACTTGCGACCATGAAATATGCTTTGCTGCCACGCCCGGGTAACCAGGCAGATACCGCAGAATGGAATAGGATGAAGCGCAATATAGTCGGTCTGCAACAAAAAATAAATAAAAATCCTAAAGATATAAAGTCAATGCTGGCACTGGCCAATGCCTGGATCATGGAGGCACGTATCAGCGGCAATACGGCCTATTATGATAATGCGGCTTTGCAATCCATTCAAAAAGTTTTGGAAATTGATCCTGCGCATTATGAAGCGCTGATGCTGAAATCGCTTATCGAGTTATCGCAACATCATTTTGCAGAAGGCCTTACTACTGCTACAACCGCAAAAAATATAAATCCCAACAGTGCATTTGTTTATGGGTTACTGGTAGATGCCAATGTAGAAATGGGAAATTATTCCGCTGCACTGGAAGCCGCTGATGAAATGGTTTCTATTCGTCCCGACCTGAGGTCTTATTCCAGGATCGCTTACCTGCGGGAAATATTTGGCGATTATGCCGGCGCTATTGATGCCATGAAAATGGCCGTGACAGCAGGTATGGCGGGTGAAGAATCAACGGAATGGTGCCGCAGCCAGTTAGGTAAACTGTATGAACAGGTAGGCGCCATTGATAAAGCAGCATTGCAATACAATATCTCACTGGCTGCAAGGCCGGGTTATGCGTATGCCTATGCAGGACTAGGGCGCCTTGCTGCCTTCCGGGAAAAGAATGACAGTGCCGTTTATTATTTTCAACAGGCAGCTGTTACCATTAAAGACCTGGGTATACAGCAACAATTAGCCATTGCTTTTACCAATGCAGGCAAAAAAGCGAAAGCTGGCGAGATTAATACAGCCATCATTGAAGAAATGAAAAAAAATGCAGAGGTTGCTTTAAAGGATCCATCTGCCGGGCACTATTCAGATAAAGAACTGGCTTACGCTTACCTGCAAAATAATAATTATGAAAAAGCATTGGAACATGCCCGGGCAGAATACAACCGGCGTCCAAAAAATATTGATGTAAATGAAACGATGGCCTGGGTATTTTATAAAATGAATAAATGGGTGGAAGCCAAATCTTTTATTGACTCCGCCATGATCACCAACAGCAGGAATCCATTGATGCTATGTACCGCCGGACTCATCTACTCCAGGAATAACAACGATGAAAAAGCAAAAATATTTTTGGAGGAAGGTCTAAGATATAAACCGGTGTTACCAAAAGAAACCCTGCTGGAAAGTATAGCTTCACTCGAAAAATTAAAATAATGCCTGGTTCTAAAATCCATTGGTTAAAATTTTTATTAGTTGCTGCAGGCATATGTTGTTTGCAACCGCTGATGGCGCATACAATAAATTATGCCCTCAACAATGCGGCTGTACACAAGGTGGCTACCTTTTATTTTAAACTCGGCTTTACACATATTATTCCGGATGGTTTTGATCATGTATTGTTTATCATCGGCATCTGCCTCATCAATACAAAATTAAAATCTATTATCTGGCAGGCTTCCGCATTTACTATTGCTCACACCATTGCCCTGGCCTTGAGTATGAAAAATATTATTGTAGCCCCTGCACCGCTTATAGAACCCATCATTGCTTTGTCAATTGTATTTATTGCAGTAGAAAATATGTTATTGAGTGAACTAAAGCCCTGGCGCATTTTGTTGGTCTTCCTATTTGGATTGATACACGGGCTCGGCTTTGCCAGCGCTCTTAATGAAATTGGTTTACCCTCCGATAAATTTCTTACTTCTATTTTAATGTTTAACCTTGGTGTGGAAGTTGGCCAGGTGCTCATCATCGCATTGGTATATTGGTTTCTCATACATCGCTTTAAAGAAAGAAGCTGGTATAGAACAAGAATCGTTTACCCTATTTCTATTTTTATTGCGTTGGTAAGTGCCTCCTGGACAGTAGAGCGGATAATAGGTTGAGTTGGAACTGTAGACGTACTTTTCCCGCAGACTGAGTGGTAGTACCGGAAACTCCCGCAGATCAAAGACGCCGCAGACCTTACGCAGATTAAAATATGCCGAAGGCATTTGCAGAGGCCTGTCTCGTGCTTAACCCGGGCGGCCACCTTCTATTGACCACCTGGGATACCCCGGAGAAAAACAGGGCGCCTTATATATCTCCGGCCTGGTGGCAAAGGAATAATTAATAACGCATTTGCTGCAGTTAATTGATCTCCCCACTTCCATGCAGAATAAAGCGTTGATAGCCTCCTTATTGCAAGCCCCGGGTTTTGCAAAAACTTACATTGAAAACCTGAAGCTTTTTTCCGTTAGCCCGACAGCTAAGCCGGTAAAGCTTTTATAGTTGTATGAACTGTTCATGAGGAGATCAAAAAGAATAATCTGTATCGGGCACAACTCGTGCATAGTGCATACGACAGCATATAAAAACAGTCAGTCCACCAGCTTCTTTGAAATTGGATTAGTTGTATTTGTCCTACTCCGAAAAACACCGAACCTTTCTTTATGCACTAATGATTTTCAGTGTTTTGGGAAAATTGTTGAAGAATAGAAAGGTGCGTATATTAGCGTAGAGACAAACGTTAACTGCTATACAAAATGATACATCAGCTTTCAAACAAACAGACACAATTAGCACAAGTCCTGCTTATCTTAATCGGAGTAGGACTGCCTTCTTTCATTTTGACATTTTTTATTTTAAGTAGCAACAACTTAAAAGTTATTGAACGAATACTTATTGCAGTGCTTAGTCTTGGGTTGGGATTATTAATTCTTTATTTTTCAGCGCATTTATACAGGGTTACTTTTGACAGAGACTTCATTTATTTATCTCGTTTTGGAAAAAATAAAAAAATTAGTATTGAGGAGATTGAGGAAATTAAACCAGGTTTTATTCCATTTAGACTTTTTTACAGCAATGCTTACATAATGACAGTTACCTATCTCGACAATCATAAGAAATATAAAATACAATTTTTATCAAAAGGAGCGACAGGCAGCGTTGGTACAGCAGACCACATTCCATTGTTTGACACAGTTAGGCAGTTTATTAAAGCCAAAAAGTACAGCAGGTAACATTGGTATTGCTGCAAACTTAAACGAATACTCTAATATTTAACGAATAAATGAACTACCATACGTTTGAACCATGTATAGAACTAGCGGGGCGGGCGGAATTCTATCTCCTCCACTTCGGCAAGCCCCTAACCTCAGACTGTGAACAAACTCTCCTACTACATAAAATGAGCCGGTACAATTTCATTTAAAGCTTACAGCAGTTCATTCAAACAGCCCATAAAAAAGATAGCAGCCAACTGTTGAAAAAAAAGGATGGCTTATTTTGTATGTAAAACCTTTTTATCAAACTGTTTTTTAAAGCACAGACTATCTTACTATAGTCTGGTGCTGCGATTATCCCTGAACAAAAGTTTTCATTTAGTTGTGATCCATTCCGCAACGAGCAGGAACAAGATGAATTCATCATTACCACCCAAAGTCAGTTCTATTGGGCTTTACCGGCCGGGCATACGAATATAACCGTCGCACCACAGCAAGCCCCGAAAATTGTACTTTATGCTTTTAATAAATAAATGTTTAAAATACTTGCATGTTTCCAAAGATAATATTTGGTCTATTCTTTTTTACTCTTAGCAGCAACTGCGTAAGGGGACAAACGAGCAAACCTTAATTTTTTATGCATGTTGGCCTTGACGAAAAAATCAACCAGTGCTGTATCACACCCCACGATTAGTCATTTTTAATGCTTGTAGTTTCATTTCGGCATGAATTTTTCTACCGCTTTTTACAATTATCTCAATCATTTCCACAATGTCTTCCCTGCCTGTCCTGAAGTTAACAATACAGGACCGTAAACAATATTTATTATTTACTATGGCATTGGAAACAAACAACTCGCCTTGTTGCTGTAGTTCGTTTACCAATGCTTCATTAAGCTTATCCAAATACGCTTCATCTCCGTGGCTGGCCGGCCTTTTGTCTGGAGGTATGTACCGCAATGTTGTAATACTCAAATGCTGTGTAACTACTTCCAGTTCCTGGTGCTTACCTGCAAGAAAAAATAAGAACTCTGCCAGTTGAATATCTTCTCCAATCATTTTGATGTAGCCGTTTCGGCCTACCTGTTGCAAAACCAGCCATACTTTTAAAGCCTTAAACCCGCGGGAGTTTTGGAATCCATACTCATAATAATTATGTGCCCTGTATTCTTCCGTGCCGCCAAAATTGTAATACTTCGGCTGGTGGCTAAAAGTTTCGAGCAAATGATCCGGATTTTTTACCAATGTACATCCTGCTTCCAACGGACTGTACAACCATTTATGAGGATCTATTGCAATTGAATCTGCGTCTTCAATTCCATCAAACATTTTTTTTAAAGCAGGAATTACAGCAGCAGCAATTCCATAAGCTCCATCAATATGAAACCATAAATCAAATTTTTTACAAATAGTGGCTATTGCTTTTAAATCATCTACGGCACCCGTACTTACATCACCAGCGTTTCCAATCACCATCAGGGGCCTGTGCCCGTTTTGTAAATCATTGGTTATGGTTTGTTCAAGTACCGCATTGTTCATTTTATGATCGGGGTCCGTTTCTATCCAGCGGATAGCATTGGTGCCAAGTCCAAACAAGATTGCGGCTTTTTCCACCCAGGCATGTGTGTTAGTGGCACAATACACAGTCATTTTCATTTGTTCATTAGATATGCCCTGTTCCCTAATGGCTTTGGCCGCTTTAACCGTTCTCGCTGCAAGAAACGCGGTGAAGTTCGCCATGTTACCGCCGCTAACGAATAGTCCGGCCCATGAGGATGACACACCAATAAATTCTGTCAACCATTTTACCGTTTGTTTTTCTATTGCTGTGGCAATGGGACTTAATATTTGAGCGCCTACATTTGGATTTACTGCCGAAACTAATAAATCTGCCAATGCTCCTAAAGGAGCCGCAGAAGAAGTTATGTATCCCTGAAATTTAGGGTGACCGTTCAGCAGTGAATGATTAAATAATAACCCCGTTGCACGCGACAGCAAGGCAGTAGGCGGTTCTCCCCCGTCCGGTAATTTGACATCGCCAAGAAGTTTCTGCAACTCTTTTGTTGAGGTTCCTGGTGTAACTGGTCGCACAGGTATGCTGTCTATAAAAACAGCAATATCATCAATCAGCTGGTACCCGATTTTGCGAAATTCCTCTCCACTTATGTCGATAGCATTTTTACGATTTTGTGTCATGCAAAATTTAGTTGATTGGTTAAAAAATCAATTATTAGTCAGCCATTTTTTTCCATTTTATTGTAAAATTTTAAGAACCCCAAATCCGTTATAACCTAATATCTTAAATCTTCTATCCCTCTCTAAAGAGCTGAGTACGGTAAAACTATAACCAACCGGAAATATTTTTTTACACACCGGCAATAAACCCATTTTTCTGTTGCAAAGAATTGCCGTTGGTCATTAGTATGATAAGGTAAAATTGCAAAAGTTTTGGAATTACCAACAGCAGGTCATTACTATTTGTGTTGGGCCTGCTATCAGAAATTGGCCTGATGTAGAATGGAAACCCCTCTAAAACTGCATCGAACTTTACCTACAAATGAGTGGAAGGCATTGGTGGTCATTAAAAATTTACAGCTGTGCAAATTATCTTCCCCACTATCAGCATCCCATAATTACCGATCATTCTCCCTCCTAAAAAATGTGTGAGATTGTCTCTATTAATTCCGACAGGGACGCCGAAAATTATGTCACCAGTCTGATGAATCGAAATCGCTCTTTTAATTTTTACTTATTTGGCAAAACTCGCTCCGGCTCCAATGGCTACCGTAAATGAATGCTGATCTTGAATTTATCTATATAAGTTTACTGCCAATAAAAAGAAAAATCAGTCCCTTCAGCATACACCAGCACAGGTAAACAGCAATCGCTTTTTTTCCATATTTCTTAAAAAGTGGCCTGGACAATATCGCTTTCATATAAATTATTTTTTGTTTGAATAAATATCATGTGGCATCCCTCTTCTTTCTCAAAGGCAAAATCATGGGCACTTTCTTTTTATAATCTTTATAGCTATTACCAAAATTTTCTACCAGGTCCCGCTCTTCAAAATAAATAGCGGTGAATATGTAGCCAGTTGTAAGTAGTGCAAACAATAGATGCGCAGCCGACATTACCGGCGTGGCCCAGAAAGCAATCAACCAGCCAAGGTACAACGGATGACGTACATATTTGTAAAAGAACGGTACACGGAAACGGAGCGGCTTATATTTTTTGCCCGTAAAATACAACCATACCTGGCGTAACCCAAACAAATCAAAATGATTAATCATTAAAGTGCTGAGAAATACAATCAGCCAGCCTGTAATAAAAAGACCGGTTAAGAGTGTTTTGCCAGGGGTATTTTCTACATTCCATATAAACCCACCCATCGGTTGCCATTGCCATACAAGCAATAATAAACAAACAGAAGAAAGCAACACATAAGTGCTTCGCTCAATGGGTTCGGGAATAATTCTTGTCCACCAGGTTTTAAAGCCGGGTCGTGCCATAATACTGTGCTGTACAGCAAAGAGCAATAAAAGACTTGCGTTAACAATTATTGCTTTTACCAAAGAAACCTGTGGTGCCCCGTCAATGGATTTTGGAACAATGAGATTTCCTACAAAACCAAATGCATACAGGAAAGTACCAAAAAATATCAGGTATGCTGTGAGTCCGTATAGAAGAAAAAGTGTTTTTTTCATTTTAAAAATTTAAAGTTGATGTTATGTTTAAAATTGTAATACTTTCAAACCCATTTGTATATCAGAATGACCAGGCCGGCCAACGTACATTTATTGATTTCCATAAAACCAAAATGTTTCATGCTGATCCATGTATTTTTTATTTCTTAAGAATGATAAACCAGGTAAGAAGCAAATACAATGATTAAAATAATAATGGGTGAAAAAAACCATACTGTTTGCAGAATTCTACTAAAGGTTTCTTTAAGAAATGAAGGTTTAGTTGGCTTAAATTTATCCAGCCTCGCCATCTCTGTTTCCTTTTTTACAATTAACAATAAGAAACTGTTTTCCATATAATACATATTGTCTGTTAAACGAAATGGTTGCACAGCAGTGGTAATTGTATCCTCCACCTTTTTTTCGCTTACATGGTTTAATGCCATAGCAGCAGGTCCTGTACTCATAAAGCTTTTTACGGCATCTCTTGTGGAGGAATAAAAAAATGGGCAGGCAACCCTTCTTTTGTCAATCACTTTTAAACCCAGGCTGTTACATACAGTTTGAATTTTTCCATCTTCTGATAAAGCTATAGGTCCTGGTGTGACAGCGGGTAACGGGGGCAGTAATGATTTCATAGCTTTTAATACAAGTGTGGCATCACTGTGTTCTGGCTTATCCCAAATACCTATAACTATCTTTCCACCTTCTTTTGTTACTCTTTTTGCCTCTGCCAATGCCTTGGTGAAATTGCCGGCATACTGAAAGGAATTAAAGCCCACAACTACATCAAAACTTTTGCTTACAAAAGGCAATGATTCTAAATCTTCTTCCAAAAAATTATGCTGTGGATTTCTTTGCCTTGCTATTTCAAGCAACCCC
Source organism: Ferruginibacter sp. (assembly GCA_014379905.1). Lineage (GTDB taxonomy): Bacteria > Bacteroidota > Bacteroidia > Chitinophagales > Chitinophagaceae > Ferruginibacter. The sequence continues at coordinate 56,790 of JACMKX010000125.1, forward strand.
GGTGCTGCATCAACCCCAATCACCTCGGCTCCGGTGTTAATGGCCATGTAACTAAATAAGCCAGCCCCGCATCCTGCATCCAGCAAATAGGTTTCATCGTTTAACGAAATCTGTTCCAAAGCTTTTTTATACATCGGCAAAAAAAACGGTTCAAAGTATTTTGACCAATATTGTGGAGCGATACTCCATAACTCCCCCTGTACTTGTTTTGTACTCATTTAATACTGTTTTTTATGGTTATTAATTTAAATAGCTACTGATTTCTTTTAGAGAAACGGTAGACGGCAGTGTACTTTACATCAACAGTGTCTGATAAACTAACGGGAGCAACTGTTGGCGCCTTACCCCCGGTTGTAGCAATACGCTGAATATAGGCCACGTTTAAAAATATGCCCGTTGGTGTTCTGCCGTTTTTGGGCATGAGTTGCAACCACGGGATACTGCTGCCATCAGGTGTTACTGCTTTAACCGGATTAAATTGCTGTGCAAATATGGAATCCGCAGGAGAAAGTTCCCAGAAAGGCCCGGCACCATGTGAACCAATTTTTTTATTGCCGGCATCAAACAATACTGCTTTTGGTCCTGCAAGAACCCATTCATATAGGATCGGGTTGGTACCCGCTTTTACCTGCGATTTATATTTTTGTACCCCCATGGCATAGTAGGTAGCCACCCTCGAATTACCGGTTGGAAGATTAGCCGGCAAATCTATTACTGAATCAAACAGCAGGTCTTCACTTTTCATGATGTAATAAGATGGAGAATAAAACACTGAATTTTCCTCTGAACAACCACCTGCAGTTCCGGTGAGTAGGACTGCTGCCAACAAGCATTTTAGAAAAAGTTTTATTTTCATACCAGCAATTTTATTTTAAAATGTTTTAAGTAATTCTGTGGTTTCATTATTTGATGAGGGATGGATCAGCTTTTCAGATGGCATGCAGATGAACAGATCGTTATGCTTTGGGTTATCAGTGTGCAGGAAGCCTTCAATGATTTAGTTTGCCCAGCATTTTGTTTTGTTTCTTGAGCAATTCAATTTCCTGCAGCAGCTTATCAATTTGTTGCTGCTGCTCCTGTATGGCTTTAATGGCAAGTATGCCAAAGCCACTATAGTCAATTGAATGCAGGTCGGGGATATCTTTGTATCCTCTTGCCATATCTGGTACTACAGTTACCAGTTCCGGAAAGATTTTTTTTACATCCTGTGCAATAAAGCCAATCGATTTTTGATGCCCGGGATTATTTTGATTCATTTCATATTCTACAGGCTTAAGCTGCATAATCTTGCCAAGCAGTGTTGGCATGGAATGAATATTGGTCTTTAGTCTTTTATCAGAAACAGTATAATAGTTTCCATTATCAGATCTGAAATATCCCTTTTGACCTCCCCCAAAAAATAAATGAAGATTGGTAGTAGTTCCGGAAAATATTTCCCAGCTACTAAAATTTAGGGGATTAACCAGTGTTAGACCTGAATTATTAATTTGCTTTATTTCAAATGTAGATCCTGGGTTGGATGTATTGATGCCAACACGACTGGCACCAGCTCCCATAAGTATGTTTCCCTGCTGGATATCATTGATAAATACATTACCAAAGTTTTTACCGGCCCGAAGGTAAGTATCCTCATGTGCCGAATGATTGAAATGACTGTTATAGCTGGTACCGCCAAAAACCGCAGCACCATCAAAATTACCTCCTTTAGCTACATACAGAGATGCATTGGATGGGTTTACCTTTATTCCAATGTTTCCGTTACCGGCAATGGTAAATACCCGGTTAGTTGAAGTGGCATAAGCATTTGCTGTACCTGCGCCAAAAATATCAAAAGCCACAACACCCGTTGAAGGATCTAAATATTGCGCTGCGGCAAAACCACTAGCAATGTATTTGCTGCCCCCATCATAATATTGATTAAAACCAATCGTTGGCCAGTTGCTTTGCAGGGAAATGCCCGAAGTTTCGCCACCAAAAATAGCATTGGTCTTTCCTACTGATCCATTCAGTTCCAGTTTGGCACGGCTAGGATTGCTAATGCCAATACCTACGTTTTGAGAATGGGCAATGTACAATTGTACAGAAAGCAATATTATAATAGAAACTTTTTTCATGACATACTTTTATTTAAGTGATAATTGATTATGAATTTACAGGCCGCTGTACCAGGTACTCTTTTTTTCAGGCCGCAAATTAGAAATATTGCTTGCCTGCGAAAATGCCGTTTTCCTACCGGCCATTGTTTTTATCCAAACGGACGGGCTAAAAAAAAATATTTTATTGCCTGGCCTTTTCTAAATGCCGGTATGGACTTATAAACGGTGGCTTTCATTTTCCGAAAAGCACAACCCCTTTTTTCAGGTTGTTTCCACTAAAATATTGCAGAATATGTGATTAACTTTAATCCGTAAAACTACCAGCCTGTTTATGATGGGAATACTTAAGTCAGCCATGCTTATATTGTTATTGTTTCCTGTAATATTTGCAGCAGGACAGCATTTTAATGAAAACAGTTTTGTACGCTACACTACCGCGGATGGATTATCTCATAACACGGTTACTGGCATAGTGCAGGACTCTACCGGATATGTTTGGATTACTACTGCTTCCGGATTGAACCGGTTTGACGGAAGTCGTTTCATAAGATTTCACAGCACATCAGATAGTGCATCTATCGCAGCCGAAGAATTAGGGGGCATTGCAAAACTTAACAAATGCCATCTTGGTATTTATACCACCGGGCTGCACATTGTAGATACCAGAACCGGTGAAACCCACAACATTTTTATTCCCTATCATGACAAGCAATACCAATTTAAATTTAACATGATAGCAAGGGCTATGGGAGATGAAAAGGGAGATATTTTCATTTTAGCCCGTTCCGGCTTTTATCACTATGATAAAAATTTCAGGCTGTTATCACGCTTTGATTATTATAAAGAAAGTGAAGTACCCGTAACTCATTTTTATTTTGGAAGAGACCTGTTTGAAATGGACAGCAGGCGATTACTCATTGTTTCTATAGGTGGATTGTATATCTATGATAAAGAAAAAAGGAGCATCAAAAAAATGGATGCTGCCGATTGCCCGGCTATGGCAGCATTTCTGGATTATCCAAATTCCTATACCCCCTATACTTTCTTTCAGCAAAAACGGGGGCATCTTTTTATGCTCAAAGCCAACGGTGACAGTATTATTTACATTAACACAATTAAAAATAGCAAGGTAGCCACCAGGTTGCCTTTTACACCGGCAGAAAATGAATTTCACTGGCGTTCAAGGCTCATCCCGGTAAATGATACAGTTTTTTACATAACAGGTCATTCATCAGGTTTCTATAAAATTAGGTTCTATCCAGAATCGGGAATCGCAAAATTTTATCCTGAAAAATATTGCCCGTCGTATTTGTGTTATGATTTGCTCACAGACAAACAAAATAGCCTGTGGGTAGCCACCAACAGGGGATTGCTTCGTCAGGATGCCGGGAGAAAGCACGTACGGGTAGAACCATTACCAGTTTATATTAAAGATTCAATTCCCAATATTAAAGTAGATGACATTTATGTGTTGGGTGATAAAGTATACGCAGGAGGGAGGGATGCCGGCGGATTATTGCTGTTTGACAAAAAAACACTTCGATTTGACAAACAACTTATTTTTAGAAAATATAACAACCGCAGCAATAGCATCTATGCTATAACTGCAGTAGATTCGTCTTCCTTACTCCTTGGCACTAATGGCGCTATTTTACTTTTTAATAGTAAAAAAAATACGGTAACAAATATATCACCACCGGAATGGACAGAAGGCGCATGGACAAGTGATCTATACAAAGACAGAAAAGCCAATATCTGGATAGGAGCAAACATGACCTTTCGTTATAATCCCGAATCAAAGAAATTTGTGCATGTTCCCACATACGAGCGCATATTAAGTGTGCCGCGTGTTATACAGGAAGATACCAGTGGCCATGTGTGGATGGCCGGGCATAGTATAGCGAGGTACAACATCAACCTTCAGCGTTTTGATATGATGGTAGACTCTTTTCCATACATTAAAATGCCTGATAAACAGGTTAATTCCTTTGCAATAGATCAACAAAACCGGATATGGTTAAATAGTAACAACAATGGACTTATCTGCTATGATATTACCCGGCAAAGCTACCGGCATTTTACCCGCTCTCATGGATTGCCGGACGATAATATTGCATCTATGATTATCATCGGAAAAAATTTATGGCTTGCCTGCTATTCCGGAATTGCATGTATTAACCTTCAAACATTTAAGATCGTAAGCTTTGGAAAGGAAGATGGATTTCCTGATATGACTGTAGTTAGAGGAGCAAGGTTTTTTTACGACACTGCTTTACATCAATTGTATATGGGTTTCTCCGATGCTATTGCAAGGTTTAATCCCGATGATATGCTAAAGCCTAAATCGCCACCAAATGTGTTTATTGAATCATTGCAGATCAGTGGTAAAAAAATTAACTTTCTTCCGCAACAGCATATCAGCACATCATGGCAGGATAATGAAATAAGAATAACTATTGGTGCCATCAATTTTTCAGTTGGCAACAGCCAGCGTTTTGCTTATCGAATTTTAAAAGACAGCACCACAGCATGGCAGCAACTGGGCAGCCACCCTTCCTTTAGTATTTCCAATCTTTTGCCAGGTACTCATATTATACAAGTAAAATGTTTTTCTCTAAATAATCATTGGCTGCCACAACTGAAAGAATTCCGCATTACCGTATTGCCGCCCTTTTGGAAAAAGGGCTGGTTTGAATTAATGCTTATTTTATTGGCAATATTATTCATTTATTTGTTCATCCGCTGGAAAACAGGACAGGCGCGAAAAAAAGAAATGGAAAAAACGCATATCCAGAAACTAAAGGCCGATGATTACAAAAGCCAGTTTGAACTGGAGCAAATCAGCAACTATTTTTCCTCCTCACTCGCAGATAAAAAAACGGAAGAAGAGGTATTGTGGGATGTGGCCCAAAACCTCATTGGGCGGATGAACTATGTAGATTGTATGATCTATTTATGGAACGAAGACAAAACAAAGATGGTTCAAAAAGCTGCATATGGACCCAAGGGCAAGCCTGAATACATCAATGCACATGTTTTTGATGTGTTGCCGGGCCAGGGAATAGTTGGCCATGTTATGGAAAGCCGGCAGCCCATATTACTCAGCGACAGCAGGACAGATAGCCGTTACCGAATGGATGAAGCATTTAGATTAAGCGAAATATGTGTTCCTGTTATTCACAACGATGAGTTGCTCGGCATCATTGATTCAGAACATCACCTGCCGGGATATTTTACAGAGAGAGATATAAAGATACTCACAACTATTGCTACCCTCATTGGCAATAAAATAAAACAGATTGCATCTGATCAATCACTGGAAGCAAAGCGGCAGGAGCTTGCAGGTATCAATGAGCAACTTGCAGAGGCGAAGCTGTCTGCATTGCAGGCACAGATGAACCCGCACTTTGTTTTTAATGCGCTCAATAGTATAAAGCGGATGATACTGGACGAAGAAAATGAAAAGGCTTCGAGATACCTTAGCAAATTTGCCCTCATGATTCGCATGACACTGAATCATTCAAAGGAAACTTTTGTTACCCTGGCCGAAAACATCCAGTACCTGAAGGCATACCTTGAAATGGAACAATTGCGCTTTGACGCTTCGTTTAGCTGGAAAATTTCAGTGGATGAAAGTATTGATACCGAAGAAACAGCCATCCCTGCACTGATGATGCAGCCATTGGTAGAAAATGCCATCTGGCACGGTCTGATGCATATAGAAGCTGATAAAAAAATACTCATTGGTTTTACCCAGGATCAGCAACAGATTACCTGCACGATAGAAGATAATGGAATTGGCATTCGCCAGGCAGAAAAATTAAAAGCCGCTGGCAGGCCTTCTCATCAGTCGACGGGCATTGGAAATTTGAATAAGCGGATAAGGATACTAAATGAAAAATACGATAGCAACTGCACGCTTACAATAATGGATCTCATGGAATCCGGCAAAGGAAGCAGGGGTACGAGGGCGGTACTAAGTTTTAACCTTATAAACTTTTAAAAATATTTATGAAAGCGATTCTTGTAGATGACGAACCGGATGGTATACGCACTTTGCAGAAAATGCTGGAGTTGCACTGCCCACAAGTGAAGGTAACTGCCACCTGTAACAATACCACGGCCGCAAAACAAAAGCTGGAAGAACTAAAACCTGATTTAATTTTTCTTGATATACAGATGCCCGGCAAAACCGGGCTGGATATGCTGGCTGATTTAACGATTAAAAATTTTGAAGTAATTTTTGTGACAGCCCATAATGATTATATGCTGCAGGCCCTGCAATTTAGTGCCGCGGATTATTTATTAAAACCTGTTGACGAAGACCGGCTGATTGATGCCGTGAAGCGGGTAGAAAAAAAGCTGGAAGCAGGTAAAAAAGACCAGTGGTCCGAAACGCTCCTGCATAATCTTAGCAACCCAGGCAATTCCACAGAAATGCGTTTATGCCTGCCCACGACCAAAGGGTTCATTGTTCTTAAACTGGAGAATATTATTTATTGTGAAGCTGAAAGAAGCTATACCAAGTTTCATCTTGAAGGAAATAAAACGGTAACGGTATCCAAGCCTTTGCTGGAATACAATAATCTACTGGGCGATACCAGCTTTCTCCGCATTCATAAATCTTTTCTTGTAAATCTGAGGCACGTAAAAGAATACCAACGGGGCGAAGGCGGCATGGTGATAATGAGCAATAATGCAGAGATAGAAGTAAGCCGCAGAAAAAAAGAACAATTTTTATTAAAGATTAAAGAGGTTTACAGGTACTGAAAAAAATCTAGATATTAATCTCAAGCTATTAGCCTGACCATTACTAAAAAACCTTCGGGAAATGAATATTCGATTTCCTGACTTAGTTAGGTAACGGCACGGAATCCTATCCAGAAAATTCACAAATTCTACAGCCTGTTACAGCTTGCTGCAGGTAAATATCCGGAAATTGAAGGCTTACCTTTTATATAACCTGCGGCGGATAAAACACAATATTCCAACCGGGCAACGGTTTGGATTAAACGCTTGTCAATACCCTTATACTAAAACAGGATAAAATGAAAAAGAGCTATTTCTTGCTGCTGGCCGGCTGTTTAATTTCAATGGCAGCATGTAAAAAAACAAACGATACTGAATGCGACCGCATTGGCGCTAAAATTATTAAATATGAATGCGACCGCGTTATTTTCCAGTTGCTGACCGATGAAAATATAGGTGATGCAGATTGGGAAGATTACCAAACGGGGCAGCACTACAGCAACGTAGTTTCCTGGTATAATACCTGTGCTGTTACGGAGTTAACGCAGGGCCAACTAAGTACGCTTTATGTAAACATTGGAACGGAAAATTCAGATCCCGGTAATGCAAATTGTTATCAATGCCTGGCACTGCCAATCAATCCGCCGACTACTAAAGTAGAATTCACTGATCTTTCGCTGTTGCCATGTGACTCCATAATGAGTGACTAGTTATTTTTAGTAAGATTTTTGGATAAATGAATCCCTTAGAATACGCAGATTGACTGCTGAAGATTTTCGCAGATTTAATCTATGAACTACGGGCTATATTTATTATAATATATTATGTTGTATTTCGTCTGCGCATGTCTGCGCAGTTGTAGATATGCGGGAAATTTAAGGAAACTTTCAGAAACTTCGGCACACTATATTACGGGTTTTATATTCAAAACTGATATTGCAACATTTGTTTCATGGAATGCAAGGCAGGGAAAACAAAAAATGGTAAGAAGCAAAGCAACAATACAGGCAGCGATATAACCATTAAACAAAAATGTGAGTTACCTGCTGTTTTGATAGAAGTGTCTGGCATTGCCTATATAGACGGAATGCGTTTTGCATGCGTACGGGATGAAGCGGGTACTATTCTTATTTATAACACGGCCTGCCACAGTATAGAAAAAGAAATTGTTTTTACCCGACACGGCGATTTTGAAGGTATTGCATTGAAGGAAATACTGCTTATATCGTGCGCTCTGATGGGGTAATATTTGAAGTAGATATGCTGACAAAAAAACATCGTAGCACAACACTTCTTTAACTGCTGATAACAATGTAGAAACACTTTTTATGATACCGCAAATAAAAGATTATTACTGGCAGGTAAAGAACCCGATGTGACAGACCCTTCTTTTAAAAATATTTATGCCTTCAATCCCGGCAGCAATACAGCGGTTATTTTCCCGCCATTATCATAGCCTTCAACTCCGCCACCTGTTTTTTCAATACCTCAATTTGTTCCTGCTGCTCCTGCACCGCCTTCACCAGCGGCACCACAAATTCTGCATAGCGCAGGCCATAAGTATCGTTGGTAGTTTTGGGTTTATCTACGCCGCTAAAATCAAAGCCGAGTGATTTTGCGGCAGCTTCCACATCCTGTGCAATAAAGCCGCTGTATAGGATGGCTTCTTTTTCGTACAGGGCTTTGGTATACAGGGCCTGTGCTTCCGGAGTAAGCTCCTGTTGTTTGTTTCGGTGAAGATAGTCGTCGAGTTTTGTGGCGGCAATGTGGTAGGTAACGGGCTTTAAACGGGCAATAAAAGCCAGGCCGGGAACATTTTCCTGTATATCCTCTTTAAAGCGGCCATCGCTTAAATTCGTCCAGCTTGCCCAGCCGCCGTAAGAGGTAGTGGCGGAGTTGCCAAAACGGGCTGTGCTGCTGGTAGTCACGATGGTGCCCTGACCCATCGCAATTACATTGTAACAACCATCGTTGTTCACGTCGGTATTGGCACCTATAAATACATTGTTGTACCCGTTATTCCAGGCGTTACCCGCCTTGTAACCAACGGCCGTGTTGAATTGCGATGCCGTGGTATACCGCAACGCCAGCGAACCAATGGAAGTATTGTAACTGCCGCTGTTGTTAAATTGAAAAGTATAAAATCCAACGGCAGTGTTGTCCCTGCCGCTGACATTGGTCTTGCCGGCCTGTGGCCCTACAAAAACATTTGCCGCGGATCCGCTGGCTGAATTGCTGTTTTCCCCCGAGCCGGAGCCTACAAACATATTACCCCAAAAATCTGCATCTAAACCGAATATCCTGGAATTCCCCCTCACGAAATTGAACATGGGCACTGATCCCATGACCTCATTAGGTGTTTCCAATGTTAAAGCACTCTGGTTTTCCGTGTTTTTTACAAGTAGCCTGGCTGCGGGAAATTGCGTGGTGCCGATACCTACATTTTGTGCAAACACATTGGTTGTAATCAATAGCGCCAGCAGCGCTGTAAATCGTAAACGATTCATAAATGGAAGGTTTAAAAAAATGTATAGAATGGCCGGTGCCGCACCGGTACTTTCATGGAGTATAGAAAAGACGTTACCAAATATAAGAGAAACAGAACCAGGAATAATAACCCATATAGCGTAGCAGGTCATTTAAAATACGCAGCCGGGCCGGGAATGATGGATACACAAGTAACCGGGGGAAGCAGGGTTTGACGGATATTGGTTTCCCGCGAATTCTGGTGCATTGACTGATGAGATGCTTCGTGCCTCCCACGATTGAATCGGTGCAGGCAGCATGACAGCACAATTGGATCTGCGGAAGCCTGCGGGAAAAACCCCACAAAAACTTTCTCTAAAAAAAGTAAATTTATCCAGCCTATCCTTGCCCGTGCCCCGGTTAAGTGATGCCAGCTTCTAAACAATAAAACTGTGTACTTTTTTTTAAACCCGTTAAAAAAGTACACAACCATTATATTTCGAACTTTAAATAATTCGCTATGAAACTTTCCAAACAAATTAGAATACTTCGTGGCGTAACCGCCGTTAGGGTAAAAATGCAGATGACGCAACTGGCTTTTGCCCATTACCTCGGTATTTCCAAGAGCCTGGTTTCCATGGTAGAAAACGGGCGACGCAGTCTTCCGGCAGCTGCCCTGGTGAAAATAACTCAACTGGAAATGGCTTTTGATACTGCCCGTAAAGGGCATGCCATTATGATGCCTGCCACAATTGCCATCAACGAAACGGCAGATCAGCAATATATACGGGAAGGACGGGAGGCAATAAACCGCCTGGACCTGGCCCGGTTGCAATACCGCCTTAAACGCATGGCGGAGAAATATGCCTCTAGTACGAATGCCTTACAGTATTTGGAATGGGCCATGAAACTTCGGGCCCCATCGCAGGAGAGTGGCGGGCTGGAGCTGGCGAAGCAACAACTAATGATCAAATTAAGGCGCTGCATAGAACCGGCGCAGGCAAAGCTGAAAGGAAAAATTGCTATGTTGGAGATAATACTCAGAGCAGGTAAACAGCCGCCGCAGTTAGAAACTAAATTGGTGCAGGTGCAACAAAGGGTGTGGCCCTTGGGTCAGACCGGCTAATAAAGGTTTCCTCAGATGCCCGCAAATTTAGCAGCGCAGCTCTTTGCAGATCTTAGCTGCGCATAATTTGGCCCGGCTCTATCCAGGTGCGGGTGGGCATGTGTAGCCTTCATACAAATATTTTACGAAGCAGCACTTTCGTTTATCATTAAAAGCCGGGGCTTTGATTTTTATGGAGGATGGATGACTTCGTTTCTGCCGCTTCTTTTGAAGTTGCCGGGTCCAGTTTTTCAATTAAAAATTCACCGTTCGTTTTGCAGGAAATTTTAAAAACAGCAGGCAGTTTTTGTTCATCTTCCATCAAATAGCACAATACTATTTTACCCGGAAGATCGGTCGTTATAGTTTGCCCGAGGAATCGATTTGTTTGCGTCATGTCATTACTTACGGCTTTAACCAATTTGCCGCCCTGCTTAAATTCTGTATAAACAAGGGTTGACCTTACCCCGGCCTGTTGTCTACTTGTTATTTGGGAATTTATTTCCCAATAGGTTGAACTGTCAAAGGAATAGGTTGATACAGAAAAGTCTTTATTGGAAATACTTTCTCTTTTAACTTTATCAATGGCTGCTCTCACCGGATCCTCCTGCAAAGGCTGGCTGCACGACAAATACAGCGATACTGATAAAATAGCCTGGAACAGGTTTAGCTTCATCATAGTTTTTAAATGTTGATCTCACCTTTTGTTATAAGTACACGAGATATCTGGTATCAAATATATCGTTCATTAACAAGGTTTTCAATGATCCAACTGCGAAAATTTGCGCTGTATTCATCTGCGAACATCTTCGATAAAAAACTATTTACTCCGTATCACCCTCCCACCCCCATACGCATTCACCTGCGGCTGGTACATACACTGCAAGGAAACCGTGCCGCTGCTGAAACTTCCTTCTTTCGAAATATTCGTTTCATATTCAATGGTAGAAATACCGGAAGGAATCTGTTCGGCAAAAAACTGGTAACCTGCATCTCTAACTGACCGGTAATAGCTAAATCCACTACCATAATCATAACCACTCATGGCATCCAAAGGTTCGGAACATGCCGGCCTTTTTTCGTCAATAAAAACATATTTGAGTTGACGGGGAGTATTAATGGTAATCACCGTTTTCATTTTATCGGTAATGCTAAAAACAGTGCTTTCGTTTACCGGCTCCCAGCTACCCTGTTTATTTAATTTAAAATAATGCCTCCATATTTTTACCATACCCGGCAACACACTTGCCGGCGCTTCTGCACTAAAATAATAAAAGTTCAGCGCACCCGTTGCCATTTCATTGCCTGAATTTTTTAATGTAACAGTGACCGGAAAATTATGCATTCTTTTGAAAGCACTCAACTGGCCTTGTAATAAATTATTGGTAACGGTAATAGCACTATCTCCTGCCACTGCCTGCAAAGTTGCCGGCATGCCTGTAGCAGGCTGCCCGTTTTTATGCAATAAATTTACCACTGCTGCTGTGGCTTTGGTATTGCTCCAACTGTGTTGTGCTTTGGCCTGCAGCAGCCATTTTATAATGCCGTCCACTACATTTTTTGAATAACCGGTTTTATCAAAGGAAGTAGCGAGGAGGGCAATCGTTTCTTCGTGGTTGTTTTCAAAGTCATCGCTGTTGCTTATGTCTTTCCAGCGGATACCATTTATGTCGTCATTAACAGCAAGTTGCCTGATGGACTCCAGCTGTTTGAGCGCCACATTATAAAATGAACCGCTCTTGTGTTGCATACTTGTTACAATAAGCAAGGCTTGCTTTTCCAAAGAGAAGCCGCCGGATTTTGCCCAAAGCGTGGTAAGAAGGGAATCAGCTTTTGTTTTGGCATGTTCAGCCAGGGGATAATCTTTTAGCCAGAAGTTGCGGGCATACAAATAAAATAATGCCTGCTCTCCCACAAAATGATTTGCCGTAAATAACCTGTCGGAATATTTTACCAGCGGGGGCAACAAAGGTAAATTGTCGTGAGTATTATAAAACAAAGGGAGGCTGTCCTGCTTCAGCATACCAAAACCCGCCAACAGGTAATTGGAAATATAAGGATTGCTTTTGCCGCCCTTAAACCAGCTGATGCCACCATCTGCATTTTGCAGCGCCATTAATTCATTGCGGTATTGGTCAATCATTGACATGCTTCGCAGCGTATCAAATAGTTTAAGTAATTGCTCCTGCTGCAATGCAGTTGCATGGTTAAGTTGCAGCCAGGGCATGGTTTCTTCACTCAGTTCGCCCGGCTTTGAATTACTATACGCTTCTCTCGTTTTTGTTTTATAGTATTGCAATGTTTGTTGCGCCACACTATCCCGCCTCAACAGTTTTACTGCAATACTATGAGCCAGCAGTTTATTAAAAGTTTGCTCTGCACAATTGTAGGGATAAAAAGCGAGGGAAGGCAAAGCGTTTATCAGGGCTGCCTGTGGCTGGGGATTAATATTAATCCCTATGCCGTACATGAAAGCGTCTTTTGGCAGGGAGGGAACAGCGATGCTGCTGTCTTTTTTATTGCTGTATACAAACGGAATACTCTGCGTAACCAATACTCTTTTAGAAAGAACAGGAATGATGTATTCTTCCCCGTCGGCAAAACTACCTGCCCTTGCCGTGATCTTTATTTTTAACGGGTTTAATAACCCTTCCGGAATTTTTAACTGGTAAGCAATGCTGCTGTTCGATTTTGCATCCACAGAAAAAGGCTGTTTGTTTTTTACAAGCAGTGCATTCATATTGTCGCCTGTAACCGCATCTTCAATAATACATTCTGAATTACCGGACAGGTGGAGGGCATCTAAATTACTGATCCTTGTTTGCAGACTGATCTCATCGCCCTGGAATAAATACCTGGGCATGTTGGGCTGCACCATCATGGGCAGCTGCGTTGTAATAAGCCGTTGTGTATAAGCAAAGCGAAGGTCTTTGGTAGCGGCCAGCATCTTCCAGTTCCAGGTGGTTACGGCTTCGGGTATTTCGAAACTGATATTATAATAGCCATTGGCATCGGCATAAACATTCGGTAAAAAGAAAGCAGTTTCAGCAAAATTCTTTCTTATGGTTACGGGTGGTTCGTCTGGATTAGGTAATA
>JACMKX010000126.1 GCA_014379905.1 Ferruginibacter sp.
GCCAGATGGGTTGCTTAAAGTTGAGCATTGAAAATTGCTTATTCAACATTGAGCACTTTTTATTTAACAAACAATCAATGCTCAATTTTCAATGTTCTGTATTCAATTGGGTGATGGTAGCTGCACCGTTAACCACCTGGTAACTGCCCCATACCACCCGGTAACAAACCATCGGAAAAATTATTTCATGATGATAGTTTTGATGCTATAATCATTTGAGATGAGAACAATAGTTGCCTTTTTTACATTCCTTTTATTACACTTTACCAGCTATGCTCAGGGTGTTGGCATCGGCGTTGCCAGCCCTGATAAAAAATTATCGGTCAACGGATCAGTAGTGATAGACCATGCCGGTAACAACGAGGGAGCGCTGGATAGTGCGGCATTATTATTTGGCCATGCGCCATATAATACGGGCATCAGCAGCAACAAATTTCCACCCGGCATCGGGTACAACGGTTTAGACTTTTGGACGGGTGGCGGTAAACGTATTTCCATTGCTCAAAACGGAAATGTAGGTATCAACGTAGGTACGCCCCTATACAAATTGCATGTAAATGGTGATATGGCTGGCAATGCCAATAGTTATGTGGCAGGATCTTTAAGGCTTGGCCCGGCACCATTTAACGGCCCTTTTAGGTTGCATGTAAGCAATGGCGACAGTTACTTTGCGGGCCACGGAACTTTTACAGGCAACCTGATGGCGCAGGGAAATTTTATTGCATATGGCGAAGTGCAGTCAGCCAATATAAGAGCCACCACCGGGCTGCGGGCAGATGAAAAATTTGCGGTAGGAGGTGCCACGGATGATAACTACCGGTTAAGGGTATACGATGGCAATGCACGCATAGGCGGGGAGTTTCATGCCACGGGCAATTCAGCCATCGGCGGTTTGCCGGATGCAGCTTTCAGGCTAAGGGTATATGATGGCAACAGCAGGTTTGGTGGCGATGTGGAAGTAACGGGCGCATTATCCATTGGCGGTAAGGGATCCGTTGCCAGCCAGGGACCTTCACCGCTTCGCATTGGCTTTGCCAGCCTGGCTGTTGATATGCATATGATCTTAAATGCAGATGTAGGATTGTACCTTGACCTGCCGGCCTTTGCGGCTTCGGACGATATGCGGGTGAGCGTATCGCATATAGACAGTGACCCGGTTAGTATGGCCTGGTCCAAAATGAATATTACCGTTATTGGTATGGACGCTGGCAACGACCGCTGCCAGGTGCGGTTTGTTAATAACAGTGGCATTGCAGGTTCGCTGAGAGGCGTCATTTATTTTATGACGGTGCAGCGCAATTAAGTTTCTAACAAAAAACAATCATAAACATGAAAACACGGATTTTATTGCTGGCAGGTATGTCGCTGCTCAGCTTTGCGGCCTGCAAAAAAGAAGATGCTTCACCGGCACCGGCTGGTCCTTCGCCGGCAGAAGGGTTTTGGCAGGGCACTTATTCGCGGACAGGATTTTTGGGTAATGAGAAAATGGCGCTCCTGGTAAAACCGGGCGGTGGTTTGCGTTACTATGAAATGAATGGGGAAACAGACACTGCCAGTCTTCCGGAACTTGCTAAAGTGAGTGGTACCTGGGTATTTGATGGAAGCGAACTGAAGATCAGTTACCTGTCTGCATCTAAAACCTACAATGCTTCGCTGGAAATGAATGCTGCAAAAACGCAGCTGGCAGGCCCCTGGTCGCTCGCTGCGGCTGTAAAGGGAAACATGATTTTGAACAGGTAGAATAAGGAACGAGGATGAGGACCAATGCTCTTCGGGAAACCGGGGGGCATTTTTTATTTGAACTGGCGGGTCAGAAATTTGGCTAAAGTGGAACATTGAGCATTGAGCATTTTTTATAATGAAGCACAGCAGCAGTAATGTTCAATTCTCAATACTCAATGCTCAATTTTCAGGTGAAGCACCAATTGATCTACCTAAAGAAAACCAATCCGTTCCTTCATTAAAATAGTATTATCGGGTTATCCTGACCGGTTTCCTCACAATCACATCCGATCCTTTGGCCAGAAATACAGACTGTGGTTTTATACCGCTGATAAACGGAGCAAAGGAACTGCCGTACAATCCTGCGACATCCGCCTCTAATTTATAATCAATAACCGGGAAAATCTCCCAGCTTTCATGCTCCACCGCATATTCAATGGTAGTGCGGTCATTCAGTTTATTGTAGCCCCAGTAGTGTTCCAGGATAAACCATTCTTCTGTTCCATATTGTATAGGAAGAGGATGGTTACTGGCAGTCACTTCAATGCTGTTCCAGGCTGCTCTTCTTTTTTTCCAGCGAAAGGCAACGGTTACGTTGTCTCCTTCCATTTTAATGCTGTGCCTCATCAACGCTGTGCTGTAATGCTCATTGTACAAAGCATTAGCCATTATACTGATAATTGGCTTGGGTACAATTTCAGATATAAATCCAACGCCTCTTTTCCATTCCTTCCCATCCCAATGTTTTATGTAATAACGCAGGTTTACTTCTTCAAAACGGGTATGCATTGGCCAGGGGATACCCAATACCCTTGTGCTGTTAAAAAGAAAACCTACCACGCTTACGAGTGCTTTCCCTTCAAACAGGTCCAGCTCGGTATAGGGGGGGAGATGGAGCAGGAGAATGGCAGGATCTACTTCATAATTCATCATCACCAGCCATTCCCACCGGGCTGATAAAAAAACGGAACGTGTAGGCATGAGATGATTTTAGTAAAAGATAAAAAGGTTTGCGGGCTTTTAGCCATTGATCTCTTAAACAGTGGCCCGGCTAAAAAGTTCGAAACTTTGCCGTGGCCTAAGGCAACGAAACGCCCCTACGGCTTGTCAATACCTGAAACCATTGGTATGAAAATTTTATTATGCGCTTTTATTTTGCTTTCTCTTGCTTCCTGCAAAAAGGATGGCGTTGTCAGTACCATGAAAGATGCTATGGAAGGAAGTTGGGAATTAAGGTCGAGATCAACATGGGGCGCTCCTGTTTCTTTTCCTGCCGGAAATGGCGAGATCATGAAATTTTCCCGCAATGGCAGTTATGAAATGAAAAGAAATGATACCCTCGTAGCCAGCGGACATTTTGATATCAGCATTAAAACGGACTGCTATTTCAGGGAAAGCAATTTTGCGTTTACTGTATTGGAATCTTCTTCGGGAAATTACCTGTACGTAGAAAAAAGATCGGATACCCTGTTTTTCAACACATCTAACTGCGTTTCTGATGGAAGCAGTTCTTATTATAAGCGGCTGTAAAAAGATTTATCTCACTTGCGCCAGAAGTAGATCTTTCTGAAACCTATAAGGTTTTAAAACCTTATAGGTTTTTATTGCCGAACCGTACCAAACAAATCACCCTTATTCCATACGGGCCTGTCCGGTGTTTGAGCAATAGAATAACTGATCAAAAAATTCAACTGCACATAGGTTTTAGCTGCTGTAAAGTTAAAGATGCCATCCAGGCCGTCAGCACTTTGATGATAGTATTTTGCTCTCCATTGTTTTACAAACCCATCCATATCAAAACCAGGGATATTTGTTTTGTTGCCGTACTTGATATGCAAGGCCGGTATACCGTTCATAACGAAACTATATTGATCACTGCGAACAAAACGATTTTGTTCCGGCTCAGGATCTTTTTCTACATCGAGTTTTAAATAATCAGCAGCAAATTTTA
>JACMKX010000127.1 GCA_014379905.1 Ferruginibacter sp.
GGAAAAAAAGTATTCAGCCCTCAGGCGCATAACTGCATCAGCGCACTGTTGCAGGTCTTTATTGCCAACAGAAATATCGAGTACTGCAAATTGTGCGGATTGATTTGGTTTTACGGAACCATCATACAAATAAACTGTTTTGTCTTTTTTCAGCGGTAATGCCCTGAGCCATTCACCAAATGTTTCTTTTTTATAAGAAATCCTTTTAAATCCCCCCGGTAAAGCAATAGATGAAATATCGGTAAGATCGCTTGTGCTTACTGGGTTTGCCACTGAAAGAATAGGTTGTTTCTGGTAAGAGTGACCGCCTTTACAGGACAAGAGAAGGAATATTATAATGCCTGCTACCATTTTTGAGTACATAATTGATTATTTTTGGCCAAACGACAGGTAAGATGCAGGACCGCATCTTTTCCACAATTTAAATGCACCCGATATGGCCAACATTCTGATCATTGATGATGAGAAAGCGATCCGCAAGACCCTCACTGAAATTTTAAGTTTTGAAGGATATAAAATTGATGAGGCTTCCGATGGGGAAGAGGGATTAAAACGCTTTGGCGAAAAATCCTACGACCTGGTATTATGTGATATCAAAATGCCCAAGATTGATGGCATTGAATTTTTAGAAAAAGCAAAACTGATCAATGCTGATATTCCTATCATCATGATCAGCGGGCATGGTAATATTGATACGGCTGTTGAAGCGGTAAAAAAAGGAGCTTTCGATTATATCAGTAAGCCACCAGACCTGAACCGATTGCTCATCACACTTAGAAATGCTACTGAAAAGCAAGACCTGGTTACGCAGACCAAGGTGCTTAAACGCAAAGTGAGTAAAGTGCAGGAAATGGTAGGAGAGAGCGGGCCTATCAAAAAAATAAAAGATACCATTGAAAAAGTAGCCCCTACTGACGCCCGTGTACTAATAACCGGTGAAAATGGTGCCGGTAAGGAACTGGTGGCACGATGGATTCATGAAAAAAGCAATCGTAGCACCGGTCCGATAGTGGAAGTTAACTGTGCTGCCATACCCGGCGAACTGATAGAAAGCGAATTATTTGGTCATGAAAAAGGCTCTTTTACTTCTGCCATTAAACAACGCATTGGTAAGTTTGAGCAGGCCAATGGCGGCACTTTATTCCTGGATGAAATTGGCGATATGAGCCTGAGCGCACAGGCAAAAGTGCTGCGGGCATTACAGGAAGGCAAAATAACAAGAGTAGGTGCAGATAAGGATATTAATGTTGATGTGCGTGTAATTGCCGCTACCAATAAAGACCTGTTGAAAGAAGTAGATGAGAAGAACTTCCGGCTGGATCTGTATCATCGCTTAGGCGTTATAATTATACACGTGCCTTCATTAAACGATCGCAGGGAAGACGTGCCACACCTGGTTAATTATTTCCTGGAAATGATTGCAGAAGACTATGGCCAGCCTGCTAAACAAGTAGACAAAAAAGCGATGGAAGCCCTAGAGGCTTATAACTGGAGTGGAAATATCCGTGAGCTGAGGAACGTTGTGGAAAGGCTTATTATTTTGAGTGGCAAAACAATAACGGCAGAAGATGTAGAATCTTATGTAACGCCTAAAACTTAAAATTCGTGCAATCCGTGAAATTCGCATCATTCGTGTTTTTCGTAAGAAAAAATATTAGTTAAATAACGATTGCAGGCATTTACTGCCTTTAACCGGTAGTAATTATTCAAATTACAATGTTACTTTTGGGCCTGAAAAATTTTTATATATTATGAGCATAGGCTGGATCATTATCATTATTGCTACCCTTGGATGGCATATAGGACTTTACGGAATGTTTAAAAAAGCCGGTATAGAAGGTTGGAAAGCCTTTATTCCTTTTTACAATACCTGGTGCATGGTTGAAAAAATGGAGCTGAAGAAGTTCTGGTTCTTTTTACAATTCATACCAATTGCCGGGCAGTTTATTACCATCTGGATATGTATAAAATTTGTGGAGCATTTTGGCCGTTTCAATGTATTGCATCATGCCGCAACAGTATTTCTTCCTTTTATTTATTTCCCCTACCTCGGGTTCAGTAAAAATGAAAGGTATGCGGGTAAAAAAGTCGTGGACAATTACAAAAAATCCGGCGCACGGGAATGGGTAGATGCTGCAGCATTTGCCATTGTAGCTGCTACATTGATCCGGACATTTGTGTTTGAAGCATACACCATACCTACACCTTCCATGGAGAAAACATTGCTGGTGAATGATTTCCTTTTTGTAAGCAAATTCAGTTACGGACCCCGTATTCCCAATACACCGCTGGCAATGCCTTTCGTACATCATACCTTACCCTTCACTAAAATGAAGTCTTATTCTGAATCCATTTATATACCTTATACCCGCTGGTTTGCCAGCCCTGTAAAAAGAAATGATGTAGTAGTATTCAATTTTCCTGTAAATGATACGCTCATAAATGATGAAGAACGATACGGTAGTCAAAAAACTTATTACACAGCTGTTAGAGAAATGGGCAGGGAAAATGTGTGGAACAATTACGGAAATATTATTATCACCAGGCCGGTAGATAAAAGAGAAAATTTTATTAAGCGGGCTGTTGCTATTGGTGGAGACGTGGTGCATGTAAAAGAGGGTGTTTTATCGGTTAACGGGCAACCGGAAAGTTATTTTCCGCAATCACAAAGAAGGTATATATTAAAAGTGCCGCCCAATACCTATGTTGATGAAGAAAGCCTGGCTGCTATCGGTATTCATGTTCGCCCGCCGCAAATTGAACCTGTTGAATCCATTGGAAATAATCAATACGTTGTTTTTATTACCGAAAAGGAAAAGAAAAACCTTAACCTGCCGGCCGGGTATTCTTACACTTCTTATATAAATGGTCCTGAATCTATGATATTTCCCTATTACAATGCTGCCAGCAACTGGTCATTCGATAATTTTGGTCCATTAATGGTTCCAAAAAAAGGAAGCACTATCCAGTTAACCCCGGACAACCTCATCCGGTACCAACGATGCATTGAAGTATATGAAGGAAATAAATTTGCAAATACCGGGGGCAAAATATATATCAATGATGTAGAAACAACCACCTATACTTTTAAATTGAATTATTATTTTATGATGGGAGATAACCGCCATAATTCACTGGATAGCCGGTGTTGGGGATTTGTACCCGAAGATCATGTGGTAGGAAAGGC
The DNA here is from genome assembly GCA_014379905.1 of Ferruginibacter sp. Lineage (GTDB taxonomy): Bacteria > Bacteroidota > Bacteroidia > Chitinophagales > Chitinophagaceae > Ferruginibacter. Next base: position 3,188 of record JACMKX010000127.1, read on the forward strand.
TTCTCTTATATGGTTTAGCTGGGAAGGCGGTCCAAGATGGAAAAGACTTTTCCAATCCATTAAATAATTATGACAACATTAAAATAATATGTTGTATTTTAATACTTCAAACTATCCTCCCGTGGTAATACCGGGAGGATTTTTTATCTGATAGCAAAAAACAATCTATGAAGAAAGAGACGATGAGTTTTGGATATGAAGTGTATGATTCCAGTGATGACTTAAATGCAGATGATGCCTTATTAATAGATACTGCCAGGAAAATTACCGCCACCGCCTACGCACCTTACAGTAATTTTAAGGTGGGTGCTGCAGCCCGCTTAGTTAATGGTGAAATTGTAAGTGGTACCAACCAGGAAAATGCTTCTTACCCCGTAGGCATTTGTGCAGAGAGAGTTTTATTGGGTACCGCTGCTGTGTTACATCCCGGTATGCCTATTGAAACACTGGCAGTAAGTTATAAAAACGGCAATGGCGAAAGTATAAAGCCTGCTTCTCCCTGTGGGATGTGTCGCCAGGCATTAAAGGAATTTGAAGACAGAACAGCCAGCCCGGTAAGATTAATATTAGGCGGACAAACCGGTAAAGTGTATGTAATTGAAAGTGCCAGCCAGTTGCTGCCGTTTTCTTTTGGGGGAGCGGATTTAGAATAGATGCTAGATTCTGGAAGGTGGATACTAGATACTTAATACTAGATACTTTATGCCAGGTAGCGGCTACCAGTATCCAGTATCCAGGAGCTGGTATCTGGCATCTGCCAACATTGTCATTTTTTATAACTGATCCTATACACAGCCCCACTATAATCATCGCTCACCAACACTGCACCGTCCGGCATCACTTCCACATCAACAGGGCGGCCCAATACTTTTCCATCCCGTTGCAGCCAGCCGGTAGCAAAATCTGTTCTTCCAGATGATTTTCCTGCAGCATCTAATTTTACCAACGATATTTTATAACCTACTGGTTCGGAACGATTCCAGCTGCCATGCTCCGCAATAAATACCTGGTGTTTATATTCAGCCGGGAAAATATTGCCCGTGTAAAAACGCATACCCAATGCTGCTACATGTGGATCTAATACCCGTATCGGGGCGGTGTAATCTTCACACTTTTTACCTTTGCCAAATTCAGGGTCAAGGGTGTTTCCCTGGTGACAGTATGGAAAACCAAAATGCATTCCCGTGGTGGCTGCCGTATTCAATTCATCGCCGGGAATATCGTCACCCATCATATCTCTTCCGTTTTCGGTAAACCAAAGATTTTTTGTGGCGGGATGCCAGGCAAAACCAACGCTGTTACGAATGCCTTTTGCGAAAATTTCAAAGCCGGTACCATCTTCATTCAATCTTGTTATAGAAGAATAAACAGGATCATGTTTCTCACAGATATTACAGGGAGCACCAACGGGCACATATAGTTTTCCATCAGGGCCAAATGCAATGAATTTCCAGCCATGATGCGTGTCTTTTGGAAATTTATCATAAACGATCACGGGCGCAGGCGGGTTGGCCAGCTTTGATTCTATACCCTCCAGTTTTAAAATTTGTGAAATGGTCGCAATGTATAGATTGCCATTTTTAAATGCCACACCATTAGGTGTGTTTAACCCTTTGGCAAGTGTGTAAACTTTATCGGCCCTGCCATCTTTGTTTTCATCTGCAACTGCATATACTTTGTCTTCACTGCGGTTGCCCACATACAAAATACCCGACGGAGACAAGGTAATACTCCTTGCATCGGGCACTTCTGCATATACACTGATGCTAAAACCTGGAGGGAGTTTTATTTTATCGAGATGGTATTTTTTGTATAGAACGCTTGTATCAGCATTGGTTGTTTCCATCTGATTGTTTGATTTTTTTCCCCAACATCCAAAAAATGTTGTACCGGCAAGAATTATTAAGGAAAATAATTTCATTATTTAAAATTAGGTATTGAATGAATGTATAAAAGATAGTTCAATTTTCTTGCCACGAGGGTACAAAGACAGAAAGAAACACAAAAAATATTTCTTCTCTGTAAAAATCGCAAGTATTCCTTTGGGCATCTTCGGGGCGTTAGTGGCTTTGTGGCAAAACAATCTTGTAAAAGATCAGTGATAATCAGCTCAATCAGCGTTCAAAATGTTCATCTGCAAATAATTTCTGCACGCCATTGGTAAATTTAGCTTCATGATCCAGCAGCCATTTTTTTCGCCACATATCGCCGCCATAACCTACCAGTGAACCATTGCTGCCAATGACGCGGTGACAGGGCACAATGATGGAAATGTTATTTTTACCGTTAGCGGTTCCCACGGCACGAATGGCTTTTGTATCACCCAGGCGTTTGCTAAAGGCAAGGTAACTGAGGGTATTGCCTGCTTTAATATTCATTAATCCTGCCCACACTTTTTGTTGAAATGGGGTACCTTTCTGATTCATAGGCAAATTAAATTCCATTCGCTGTCCGGCAAAATATTCTTCCAGCTGTTGGACGGTTTTTTGGAGAACAGGCATATCCGCCGCAGCAAAGTCTTTGATGCTTTCTTCTTTGATGCCATTTTTTTCAGTGCTGGCAAAAAATAATTCTGTCAGCGAATCATCTTCAGCGGTAAGTTTTATTATACCCGCCGGGCTTTTGTAATAAACAGTTTCAGTACTCATATATTAAAATTACGCAAATGTTGGGGTAAACATTTATTCGGTTTATCTTTGCCGCTACATGAGCAGTGTGCAAACCGATGATAAATTTATAGAGAAAGCAATGTCGGCAGTGGCAGATCCCTACCGCATGAGTATTTTACAGGAAATGCTGGAAAAGGGGGCGATCCGTTGCTGCGATATGGTTGGCCTTACCGGGTTATCTCAACCTACCTGCTCCCATCATATCAAACTATTGGCTGAAAGCGAACTGATAGAATGCAGGAAAGAAGGCCGCAATAATTATTTCTCCATCAATAAAGATAATTTTAAGAAACTCGGTTCTTATTTCGAGCAGTTTGCCGGGGCTTAACCGATCTTATCCCCATTGGCAACGGGCAGGGAGGGTTGCAACAATACCACAGCTTTGTCTGCATTGTATACCCCCAACAGCAGGCATTCGCTGAAAAAATTCGCGATCTGTTTGGGCGGAAAATTTACAACGGCAATTATTTGTTTTCCTGGCAGTTCTTCGAGGCTATACAAAGAGGTAATCCGGGCAGATGAATTTCTTATTCCCAATTCCCCGAAATCGATCTTCAATTGATAGGATGGATTTTTTGCTTTTTCAAAAGCCCTGGCTTCAATAATGGTACCTACCCGTATATCGATTTTTTCAAAATCATCCCAGCTTATCATAGCGCTTCTGTTTTAACTACTGCATTGATATTGATGGGGCCAAAAATATGTGGGAACGTTTCGTTTACTGATGGTGCAAGCTCATACTTTAACTCAGCCTCCAATAAACTTTCCTCAATATGAAGCAATAAAAGATCGGCTTCATATTTATAATAACGTTCTAAAACACCCGCCAGCTGTTCCCTGGAACAGTTGTGAATAAAACCTTCTTTTTCCAGGGAGTTATGTTCGTAGCTGCCTGTGTCTTTGGCCATTTGCCACGCAGCATTGGTAGTTACATGATAGATCATTCGTCGAGCAGGGTTGAAAGGGAAAGCAATTCATCCATTTTATAATAATTGCGATCGTTGTCAAAACATTTTGATAATTCATCGAGTAAGAACTGGATCACTTTTTTATTATTGAGCGGACGGAAATAAGACGCTACCGGCGGTACCGATAATCTTTTAAAATAACTTTCTATATCCTTGTGCGAGTACATTTGCCCAGTTAAGGGATCAATAAAAAATTTGATCCTGTCTGCAGGATTGCCCGAAGGATTTACATCGTAAGCATCATCCATAAATCCTAAAATAAATTGACGGGGAATGTTCACTGCTTTTACAGGTATATCCAGCAGATCGCAGAGGGCTAAATAAATAATGCCGTTGCTCACTGCATTTCCTTTACGGCTTTCCAATGTTTTATTGATAAGGAACTGGTCGGGGTTGTCGTAACTGATTTCCACCCCTTTTTGTTTGTAATAGTTGAAAAAGATACTGTTCATTACATTGATCTTTTCAATAGGCGTAAGGTAGTTGTTGAGTTCCAGCCAGATGTTGCGGCGGATCTTTTCAATTTCCTGTTTTACCGTTTCAGACTGCATTTCAGGGTAATTGTATCTTGCTACCACCAGGGCGCCCTCCTGGAGGTCTGAGGGTTCATTCGCCCAGGCAGTAAAATCAGTGGTTAGGTCACGAAAATGTACCCTGTGTATCAACAGTTCTATTCTTTCCTGCGTTTCTTCATTATGAATATTTTCCCATAAATTTTCCAGGTTAGGAATGATCGCTTTACCAAAGGATACCAACCGTTCACTTACGGTCAGGTATACATCCTCATCGGGATCATCAATCAGGTGGAGCAGGGCTTTTATTTCTTTGTTTTCTTTCAAGGATTTCCTGGTTTTAAATTCAATTTCGGCAAGAAATAGTATATGTAATTGTTAAACTTGTTCACATGGGTGGGAAACTTTGGAGACTTGAGTTCTTAGTCCATGGTCGATAGTCTATAGACCACTCTGAAACTTTGAAATTGTTTTACCTGATAGAAAATTGTTCAATAATTTCTCCAGGTCGATTGACCATCGGCTATGGTCAGAAAGCTGCGCAGATACTTAAGTATTCACATATCGAAAAACTTCTTAAACTATTTAACACGTCTATGGGCTATTGTCTATCGACTTTGGACTGCCTTCGCACTGTTGAAAATCTGTTCACAATTGAACCGCCTCCGAGGTCCCTGGCGCCCGCATAACCTATATATTTGTCGCACTGTACCTGTTAAAAATCTTCCGGTTTTTATTTCCGGGCTAACAGTAACCGGCCATTGTAATCTTCATAAAAAACAGTTCATGTTAATAAGGAAAATTTTACCAATACTTATTTTATTATTTGTTTGCAATATTTGTTTTGCACAAAGCAATAAGGGCATGCCTACTTCAAGAATTTTAAAAACAGCTACTTCTTTAATGGAAGCGCAACAATACGAAGCGGCGGAAGAATATTTTAAAAAAGGAATGGCGCAGGCAAAGGCGGGTAACGAGCCTTACAACCTGGCCCAGGCGCAGGAGGGATTAGGCAATCTTTACAGCAAAATCAATCAATCTTCACTGGCAGTGGAATATTACCAGAAAGCCATTAAAATGTACCGGGCGCAAGGCCTCACGGTTATTGCCAATGTAGTGGAATCTTTAATGAAAGGAGTACAGGGCATTGGGGAATTGTATGCTGGTGTTGAAATAGGGGGCAAGGGTATTAAATTAAGCGTGATAGAGGTGAAAATGACCAGGACGGGCGAAAATGAATACGTGTTAAAAGCAGATACATCGATTAATACAGATGCGGCAGCTCTATCCTATCAAAGTGAAAAAGAAACGTATGATGCAGTGAGTATTTTTTACGACATCATAAAAACAAGGTTTAAAATTCCATCTGCACGGATTCATATTGTTATCAGCAGCGGTTTAAAACAGGAACTGGATAAGTACAATAAGGTAGCCTATTTTGCAAATATTGTCAGACCCAGAGATCTTGATTCGCAGATCAGGATAAATTATATAACGCCTGCACAGGAATCGGAAATGAGTTTTCGTGGCATTGTTCCGCAAAGAAGCCGGCTAATTGCCAACCAGCTGGATGTAGGCAGCAGCAATACCAAGGGAGGTTACTTTGATGCCATGAATAATTTTGTACCGGTTACTTTTCCGCTCGGTACCAAAACTTTTCAGCGCCTGGTAGAAAAAACAGCCGATGAAAGCATTGACGAGTTTTTAAGTGCTGCAGAAAAAATAATTGCTGATAGCCTTGGCAGGGTGATGGTATACGAGTTCCTTAATAAAAGAGATTTTAAGTCAAGAGATGTATTGTATTTATCCGGCGGTATCGTTTGGGCCATTGCTTCCTGTATGCACCCGCAACAGATCAATGATAATTTTGTGGAGATCACGCAAAAAGATATCGCTGATTTCCGGGACAAAGTGTACAATGGTTATAGTGCGCTGGTGAAACCTGATCTTTCAAAAACCATGAAGCCGGACGATGCAAATGCATCTATTAAAAATATTGGCAGGGTAGTGAAGACGTACGATCAGAAAGCATTGCTGGCCGGGGCCATCTGGCTGGATGAATTGATACAACAGGTGAATACTGTGAATCCATCCAAGAAACTGCTGTTCCCCCGTTATGCTTATGTGGGCTGGATCAGCGGGTACATTATGGATAAGATCAACAAACAATATACAGGGCTGGCCAAGAATTGACCGTTATCAAGAGATGACATCTTTTTTAAAGATGTCATCTCTTGATAACGGCTTTTCATTATCTCATTCCACCAGATACCCTGATCTTTTCACCATTCACCCAGGCTGCATCAGCTGAGGCAAGGAACACAGCCACTTTTGCAATATCGTTTGGTTGTCCAATTCTTCCAAGCGGTGTTTGATCTACGATATTTTTTTCAAAATCGCTACCGATGATGCCGGCAGTGCGGGAGCCTTCCGTTTCCACTCCGCCGGGAGCAAGCGTATTAACCCTGATCTTCTTACTGCCCAATTCTTTGGATAAGGCAATGGCAATGGTATCTACAGCTCCTTTGGTAGCCGAATAAACTACAGAGTGGGCCAGAGGGTTATCGCTGATAACAGAACTAATATTAATAATGCTCCCACCATCCGCATCACTAAAATACTGCACTGCCTGTTGCGTCGCAAGTATGGTACCCAATACATTAATGTTGAACTGCCGGTGAAACTCTTCTTCCGAAATCGTTTCGAGCGGTTCAAAATTAAATACACCCGCATTGTTCACAAGAATATCAACTCTGCCATATGCATCTTTGGTTTCTTTGAACAGGCGTTTTACATCATCCGCCAACGCAACGCTGGCATGTACGGCAATCGCTTTTCCGCCCTTGCCTGTTATCTCATTCACTACCCGTTCTGCTCCTTCCTTATCAGAAGAATAATTTACTACGACTGAAGCGCCCTCTAAGCCGTATGCTTTTGCAATGGCAGCGCCTATTCCTTTTGAAGCGCCTGTTATAATGGCAACTTTGTTTTTTAATTTAGACATGATCTTATTTATTTTAGTTGATTTAAAACTTGTTTGATTATTTCCATCCGCCGCCGAGAGCCCGGTATAATTCTACAACAGCATTCAGCTCTTCTTTTTTTAGTGCAGCCAGTTCCAGTTCACCCTGCAGGGTATTGCTTTGTGCTGTTATTACTTCCAGGTAAGTGGCCATGCCATTCCTGAATAATAAGTCGGCATTGGAAATGGCCTGTTGCAAAGTGTTCACTCTTATTACAGCTATTTCTTTTTGTTCTTTTATCTTTTCATTTTTTACCAGTGCATCTGATACTTCTCCAACAGCGGTGAGTACCGATTGCCTGAATTGTATCACTGTTTGCATCCTTTCAATTTTAGCCAGTTCATATTGAGTCTTTAATGTTTTACGCTGAAACAAAGGTTGTGTAAGGCCGCCTGCTGCTGCACCAAATAAAGAAGCCGGGATATTGAACCAGTTGCTTGCTTTAAAAGAATTGATTCCGCCTGTGGCTGTTATCCTGAGCGAAGGATACATGTTTGCTTTTGCAATACCGGTATTGGCATTAGCTATGTTCAGTTCCAGTTCATAACTTCTTACATCAGGCCTGTTGCTTACTAATAAAGCCGGAATACCTGCAGATAAGTTATCGGGCAATGAAATGTTGCCAATAGCATTGGTACGGTTGATTGCTGCGGGCAAAACTCCCGTGAGTATACTTATTGCATTTTCCTGTATGCTGATGTTTTGTTGCAAATAGGGAATTAACTGTGCGGCTACCAAACGCTGTGCCGTAGCCTGTTGTACGCCAAGCGCAGTAACCTGCCCTGCATCAAATTGTAGTTTAATGATGCGAAGCGTACTGTCATTAAGCAGTAAATTTTTGTTGGCGATCTTCAGCTGCGCATCCAGCATCAACAGGTTATAATATCCTTTGGCAACAGCTGCTACCAAATTGGTCTGTATCGCTTTTTTCGCTTCTGTGGTTTGCAGGAATTCAGCCAGTGCTTTCGCTTTCTGATTTTTTATCTTTCCCCAGATATCGGCTTCCCAGGATACTGCAACGGCTGCGCTGTAATCTTCCAGGTAAGATCTACCGAGAAACTGGCTTAAACTTAAACCGTTCAGGCTGTTATCAGAAGGGCGGCTGATATTGGCGCCTATTTGCAAATTCGCTTCTGGCAGGTAACCCAGTTTTTTTTGACGGACGATGAGCGTGGCCGCTTCTATATTTTTTAATGCCACCTGCATATCGTAATTATTGCTTACCGCACTATCCAGCAGTTGCAATAAGGCAGCATCTGTAAAAAATGTTTTCCATTCAATAGCTGCAATCCCTGCTGTATCTGTGTTTACAGCGTTCCTGTAAGAAAAAGGCAGGGGAGCGGGCGGTTGGGTAATGTCTTTGGATACTTTGCACGAAGCCAGCAGGATGAGTGCAAGTACCGGTAAATATATTTTTAAGATCGGGTTCATAATTGTTGTTGTTTATCTTAATAGGATGTGCAGCATTAATGTGCATCCTGTTTGTTTTATGCTGTTTCCTGTGTTGCAGGTATGCTTCTTAATTTTTTGGAAGGGGAACTCACTTTTTCCTGCAGGTATTGAAATATCACGAATAGTACGGGTATGATAAATATACCCAGTACAACACCTGTGAACATACCACCTACTGCACCGGTACCAATAGAACGGTTACCCATGGCCGAAGCGCCGGTAGCTCTTACCAATGGAATAAGGCCCGCGATGAAAGCAAAAGACGTCATGAGTATGGGACGCAAACGCAACCTGGCTGCTTCAATTGCTGCAGCTGTAATGGAGAGGCCTGCCTTTCTTCTTTGTACAGCATACTCTACAATAAGGATGGCATTTTTTGCCAGCAAACCAATGAGCATGATAAGCCCTACCTGTACATAAATATTATTTTCTATGCCTGTGAGACCAATGAAAGCAAATACGCCCAGTAACCCTGTGGGTACAGACAATATCACTGCCAGCGGAAGCAAATAACTTTCGTACTGTGCTGCCAGTAAAAAGAAAACAAATACGAGCGACATTATAAATACCCAGGTAGTTTGTGAACCTGCCTGTTGCTCTTCTCTTGTTAAGCCTGACCATTCGTAGGCATAACCACGGGGAAGGTAACTGTTGGCCACTTCCTGCACAGCTTTCAGCGCTTCGCCGGAACTAAAACCGGGCTTGGGAATTCCATTGATGGTAACTGCATTAAACAGGTTATTTCTTGTTACCGTTTCGGGGCCATATACTTTTTCTAATGACAGTAATGTTTTTACCGGCACCAGTTGTCCCTGGTCGTTCTTCACATTGATGGCATTTAATGTAGTTGGGTCAATGCGATATTCAATATCAGACTGTACAATTACTTTGTATTGTTTGCCGAAACGATTGAAATCAGACGCCTGGTAACTTCCATAATAAACCTGCATGGTACGCAGCAATTCACTAACGGAAACGCCTAACTGTTTTGCTTTGGCTTCATCAATATTTACTTTGTATTGCGGGTTACCTGTGTTGAAAGTGGTAAAAGCATAGGCTATCTCTTTCCGTTTCATCAGTTCGCCAATGAATCCGAAAGCGGTGCTGCTCAGGTCTTCCAGTTTTCCACCGGCCCTGTCCTGTAGCAGCAATTCAAAACCATTGGTGTTACCAAAACCCTGTACCGTTGGTAATGTGAAAGTAAACAGGTCGGCGGCAGAGATCACAGATAGTTTCTGGTTTACTTCTCCCAATATCTGGTTGATGTCTTCTGTTTTTCCTCTTGTGCCCGGCTTCTTCAACTTTACAAAAGCCAGTGCACTACCGGGGCTGGTAGCATTGGTGATGATATTCATTCCGGCAACGCTGTATGAATTTTCCACTGCTTCCACTGTGGCAATAATACTGTCTACTCTCTGCACCACTTTTTTTGTCCGGTCAAGCGATGCGCCCGGTGGCATATTAAGTGAATAAAGGAAAATACTCTGATCTTCTGTTGGAATAAAACCAGTGGGTGTTTTTTTAACCAGCAACACAGTACTAATGGTTATGATGACCAGGCCAGCCAATGCTATCCATTTTGTTTTGATCAAAAATTTCAGGCTGTTGCTATACCGGTTGGTCATGTTATTGAAACCGGCATTGAATGCACCAAAAAATTTTGCTTTAAAACCTTTTGGTTTTTCTCCTGCCTGGTGATTGTTTTTTAAAAACAATGCAGCCAGCGCAGGACTCAATGTTAAGGCGTTGAGTGCAGAGATAAGAATGGCAATACCGAGTGTAAACCCAAACTGCTTATAAAAAATGCCCGCGGGTCCTTTCATAAAACCTACCGGTACAAATACAGCCGCCATTACCAGTGTAATAGAAATGATGGCACCGGATATTTCTCCCATGCTTTTTATGGTAGCTGCCCGCGCAGGCAAATGCTCCGTTTCCATTTTCGTGTGCACGGCTTCTACTACCACTATGGCATCATCTACCACGATACCAATGGCCAGTATCAATGCAAATAAGGTTAACAGGTTAATGGTAAAACCAAAGAGCTGCATAAAAAAGAAAGTACCTAAAATAGCCACCGGTACTGCAATAGCGGGGATAAGCGTTGACCGCAGGTCCTGGAGAAAAAGAAATACAACGATGAATACAAGAATAAATGCTTCTATTAAAGTTGTTTTTACTTTCGCAATAGAAGCATCCAAAAATTCTTTGGAAGAGTAGGGAACGAATGTTTTAATGCCTTTAGGTAAAGATTTGTTGACTCTTTCCATGATGCTGTTTACTTCCGTAAGGATATCATTGGCATTGGAACCTGCCGTTTGGTAAATAAGGATACCTGTTGAAGGTCCTTTATCAACTTTCGCATCAGCACTATAACTAAAGGAACCAAATTCAACACGGGCAATGTCTTTTAACCTGATGGCGGAACCGTCGTTATTACTTTTTAAAATGATATTTTCATAATCCTCATTTTTATTGAGCTTGCCTTTGTATTTGATCACGTATTCAAAGGATTCTTTACTGCCTTCGCCGAATTTACCGGGGGCAGCTTCCAGGTTTTGTTCCCTGATGGAAGCCAGCACTTCCTGTGCTGATAAATTATAGGAAGCCAGCCGGTCTGGTTGCAACCAGATGCGCATGGCATAATCCTTTGAACCAAAAATGGTAGCCTGGCCAACACCATGCACCCGTTGTATCTCGGGTACTATATTTATCCTAGCATAGTTTTGCAAAAATGCTTCATCATAAGCGGAATCCTTACTATATAAGGCAATGGCCATTATAATACTATTCTGTTGTTTTTGTGTGCTTAGCCCTGCCTGCAATACTTCCTGGGGTATGAGGCTGTTGGCCTTTGCCACCCGGTTCTGTACGTTTACGGAAGCGATATCCGGGTCGGTACCCGATTTAAAAAATACGCTCAACGTCATGGTGCCGTCGTTATTGGAATTGGAGGTCATGTAAGTCATGTTCTCCACTCCGTTAATGGCTTCTTCCAAAGGAGTTGCCACTGACCGGGCCACCACTTCGGCACTAGCGCCGGGATAGCTGGCGGTTACCTGTACAGCCGGCGGAGCAATGTCCGGGAACTGTGTAATGGGTAGCGAAAAAAGTGATACGATGCCGAGTAAAACCAGGAGTATAGAAATAACTGTGGAGAGTACCGGGCGTTCTATAAATTTCTGAAACATAATGAGTAAAGGCTCCCTTACCCGTCAACCTCGGTTAACGGGATAAGAGCTTTTGTTTAAATTTTTAAATTGTTTTGGTGCGGTAGGGTAGTTATTAAAAGAAAAATTTCATAAGGTTATAGCCGGATCTTATTGCTGATTTTTTGTTGAAGCAGTTATAAGCGAGGCCTGCAATAAACTATCAGCAGCCATTGGTTGCGGTGTTATCATGGCACCATCTTTTAATCGCTGGATGCCATTGAATACAATCCTGTCGCCATTTGTAAGCCCTTTACTTACCAGGTAATGATTGCCCGTTTTACCACTCACACTGATCTGCCGGCTGGTTACTTTATTGCTATCACCCAATGCAAATACAAATACTTTATCCTGCAATTCAAAAGTAGATTCCTGGGGCACCAGTAGTTGGTTCTCATGTACAGAAGGGATGCGGATACTTCCCGTGATGCCGGAACGCAATACTTTTTCGTTGTTGGGGAATACTGCACGGAAGCTGATGGTACCTGAACTGCGGTCGAATTGTCCCTGCACCAGTTCTATTTTTCCTTTGGCATGGTAGATACTTTTGTCCGGAAGTTGAAGGTCAACAGCAGGAATATTTTTGATCTTCTCTTCTGTTGATTTCCCTTCGTACCTGGCTATAAAAGAAAGGAAATCTGCCTCACTCATAGAAAAATAAGCATGCACATTATTTACTTCAGATAACAAAGTAAGCGGCGCAATTTCTCCTTTACCCACCAGGCTTCCCTGCTTGTAGGGGATAGCTCCGATGTAACCACTTACCGGTGCAGTGATCAATGTGTATCCCAGTGTAATGTCAGCACTTCCTTTTCCCGAAACAGCCTGGGCATGAGCTGCTTTTGCAGCATTCAGGTTTGCCTGTGCGGTTCTTAATTGTACCTCGGAAATAACATTGTTGTCAACCAGTGGTTTTAGCCGGTCGTATTCTACCTGTGCCCTTTCGATAGCAGCACGTGCGCCCTGTACATTGGCAGATGCGTTATTAGAATATTCACTGTATTCACTGCTGTTGATCTTAAACAGTGGTTGCCCTTTTGAAACATAATCACCTTCCTGTACATAAATTTTTTGAAGGTAACCGCTCACCTGCGGCCTGATCTCTACATTCACAGTGCCTTCAATAGTAGCAGGATAATCCAGCCAGGTAGTTGCGCTTCCTGCATTAATTTTGATAACAGGCAATGCCGGTGGTGCAGGAGCGTCCGGGTTCATAGCGTGCCCGGCGCAGGAGATGAGGTAAAAAAGTGCTCCGTAAAATGGTAGTTGTAGTAGCTTATTCATAACGTAATTAAATTGTTTAACAGTGTTAGGTAAATGGTGTAAAAAAAAGCAGTTTTTACTGCGGTATTCGGCATGCCTGAACTTCCGGATCGTTCGTTTCTGCCAGAAAAATTTTATTTCATGTTTCGGGTCTGACCTCCGGTCCCGACCCTGCTGTAACGTTATTAAATCATTTAACAGCGTTAAGTTTTTGGTCAAAAAAAATGCTATCGCATTGAACTGATAATACCTGTAATGGCATCTTTTAAAACCTGTTTATTCAATTCATCTGATGTTGATTTACGGGTCATGTTAATGGATATCAAACCATGAACCACCGACCAGAAAGTATAATACTTTGTATCCACATATTCCTCTGTTCTCTTTTCTGCCGGTATGATCTCTTCTATCTTATCCCATAACATATTCATCGTAATTTGCGTATCAGAACATGTATTGGCCATGGCGCAACAGTTCATCTCCACTCCATACATCACCTGGTACAATTCTTTTTCGGCAAAGGCAAAGTTCCAGTAGGCCAGCCACATGGCTTCCAGTTGTTTGGCCGGATCTGAATGTTCGCTAATGGCTATTTCCATTAGTTTGGCCAGTTTTACAAATCCTTCCCGGGTTAACTCATTCAGAATTGCATCCTTATTACTGAAGTATTCATAAATAATAGGCGCCGTATATTCTATTTTATCGGCGATTTTACGCATGCTCAGCGCCTGCCATCCTTCCTCTTTTACGATAGCAATGGATGCCGCAAGGATATTTGTCCTTGTTTCATCTTTCAATCGTAATATCCTTTCTTTACTAGCCATAGCGAAGCTTTTTTACAGTAGTTAAATAATCTAACACTGTTAAGCAAAGTTAATAGCATTTGAATTTAACTGCCAAATCTTTTTTGGAATTTTAACAAATTGGAAAAGGAGAGCGATTTTTCATTGGTATAGAACGGGATTTTTTTACCGCAAAAACGCTAAGGTGCCGGGGTGGCCGTTCGGGTTTTGTTGTTTATATACGCTGATGACACCGATGGAGTTGATGGAACGGATTAATACAAGATCCGTGCAAGTCCTGGCAGATCCACCTAACCCGTGTATCTATACCTACAAATTTTCCAGGAAGCTTTTGGCTTTTAGCAGTTCCGGCCTTGCACTTTGCGTATTGCCCACAACGATCAACAGTTGCCGGTAATATTTTTCAGCAGCAGTTTTATTCCCTGACAATTCAGCTGCCATGGCGGCGCCATACAAAGCATTAAAGCGGTTGGGTCTTTGCAGCAGGTCTGCTTCATAAGCTTTTAATGCTTCCACGGGGTTGTTTAATTGTAGCCACATATCGGCCAGCATCTCGCGGGCTGGCAGTACCTCGCCGGGACTCACCGGATGTTTTTCTGTTTCGTCTTCCATATCGGCAGCAAGCTCCATCGTTTGAAACGCGCTTGCCCGGTTTCCTTCTGCCAGTGATATCCATGCCTGGGCTGTTTTCATTTGCACCATGACCTGCCTGGCTTTGTAAACATCCTTTTGGCTCATCAATGTATCATGGAGTACCTGCATGATATCGCAGTCTTTTTTCGCAGCTACAATATCACCTGTATGGGCAGCGCCCAGGGCACGCGTAAAATGCAGGATGGCTGTCTGTAAAGGAAATTCCTTCCAGCGATCGTCATTTTCATAAGTGCCTGACGCTGCAGCTTCTTTCCATAACTTGTTTTCCAGCACATAACGGGCAGGCACAGCCGCAAAGCAGTAAGACACTTTAAAATTATAGGGCTTCACTTCTTTGATCGTGTTGAGATATTCCCATTGTTTTTTTGCCTGTTCATTGTCCCCTTTTTGCAGGTAGGCGTACATGAGGTAATCTATCATGTGCAATTCTTCATCCCAATGCGCCTTGTTGCCGGTGCCCTCTGCATAACAGCGGGCAGCAGCTGCCGCCTGCAGGTTGGATCGAATACATTCATCCCACAAACCCAAACGGGTAAAAATATGCGAAGGCATATGTTGTGCATGTGCAGAAGCAGGTGCGATGGCCGCGTATTTTCTTGCTGCCGGTAGCGCTTCCATAGCCAGCCCGGGATAATCGTAGCTGTGAATGATATAATGTATAATGCCCGGGTGATCGGGCTGACCGGGATACAGGGCAGTCAGTATTTTGTATGCTTTCTTTTGATTGGCAAAGCTTTTATCGGCGGGATCCGCAGTAGCGTTCAGAGACAACGCATAAAAAACAGCGGCTTCTTTATCTGCAGGATATGCTGCGAATAATTTTTCCATGGCATTGTTATATTGCAGGGAGCGGCTGCGATGATTCACTTTCTCCCAGTCAGTATAAAAGGCACTCATGGCATTGATATAATCTTTTTCCCGCGCAGTTATTTGTTGAATCGACTGTGCAAGGGCGATTGCTTTGGCGCCTTTCTGAAGTTCTTCCTTATTAGGAGATTCCCATAAAGGATGATAGTTGCTCATGGCTACTCCCCAATAGGCCATGGCGCAGGCGGGCTCTTTGTCGATGATCTTTGCGAATACCTTTTCGGCTTCGTCGTATTCAAATGAATGAAGAATGGAAATGGCAAGGTCAAAATCTTTCTGCACCGCCGTGTTGGATATTTCAAAATTTACCGATCCTAATTCCCCGGAGGGAGCGCCGCATAGAATTACGTCGCCTCTTTTAAGATCAATTTCATTTATAAGTTCCGAGGAAGGAAGATTGCTTTTTGAATTACAGGAGAATAAGAGAGTGATCACAAAAAGACCGTATAGCCTGGCAAATAATTTTTTCATGAATCTGTGAGATTAGATCAAATGTATAGAAGGTATAAAGCAACGAAAAATTACCAGGAAGTCCAATAGCCTTAATAGCGTAGCGGAATTTTCTTATTGGTTACCATCAGTTTGGCCGCTTGAACGTTTTTCGGGATACCAACCGATAAAAAAATAGTTAAAGGCTTGAGATATTTTACGAATATCAAGTTTTATCGATAAACACTTATTACCAGTCTTTTAAAAACTGAACCAGCTGATCTTTTCTTCTGCGGGATACTTCGAGCGCAGATCCGTCTTTCAACAATAAAGTGCCTTCCCGTTCATAGCTTTTTATAAAATTATGATTCACCAGATGCATGCGGTGTACCCTTATAAAACTACTGCTGCTGCCAAGTATCTCTTCATATTCTTTTAAAGTTTTGGCAGCAAGAAAATGCTTTCCATTAGTGAAAAATAATTTTGTATAATTTCTGTCTGCCTGCAGGCGAATGATCTCATCAAGGCCTACATATTTTATATCAGAAGTTCCAGGGAGTGCCAGTTTACGGTTATTTTGAGAAGTAATATTCCGGATGAAATTTTTATACAATTCGCCACCTGCCGGTGCAAAAATTCTTTTGGCTTTGTAACGTTCTACGGCTTTTGTTAACTCTCCTGCGTCTACAGGTTTTAATAAATAATCAAGCGCACTGAAACGGATTGCCTGTATCGCAAACTCATTGTAGGCAGTGGTGAATATCACTTCAAACTTCCAGTCTTCTATGGCATTTAAAAGATCGAACCCGCTTTGCTGCGGCATTTGAATGTCGAGGAAAAGTATGTCGGGTTGAAAACTATCTATCAATGGCAATGCTTCCTGCACGCTGTTGGCAGATGCAATTGCTTTAATATCCGGGCAGTTTTGCTGCAACAGCCATTTTAATAATTCTATGGATGACTGCTTGTCATCTACAAGTAATGCTTTTATCATTGCGCTTCGTTATTATTATAATAAGGTATAATGATGGTTACCCGGGTGCCGGTTACAGTTTGATTATCAGTTACCAGGTCTTCGGTATTAATACTTGCATCTTTTCCTGTTTGTTGCCGGAGGAGGAATAGCCGTTCTTTTATAAGGGCGGTAGCCTTGCTTTTGTAAGCAGAGGTATGAAGATTTTTTTCTTTGATGCGGGCGGCATGATTCCGGCCGATACCATTGTCTTCAACAATGCATAGCAACTGCTCATCGTTGTTATTGATAAAATCAACAGAGAAATATTTTTTTCCTTCCTTGTGAAGCAGCCCATGCCAGATGGCATTTTCAACCAGGGGTTGCAGGATAAGGGGAGGTATAAAAATGTCTTCTGTATCCAGGTCATCGGCTACTCTGATATCATAACTGAAGTTTTCATCAAACCCGATTGATTCCAGTTTAATGTACATACCCAGCATTTTTAATTCATCCTCCAGTGTAATAAAAGTTTTATCTGCGTACTGAAGAATAGAGCGTAAGAAATTAGAAAATATCGAAAGGTATTTATAGGCTTCACTGGTTTGGGTTGAAACAATGAGGTGTTGTATAGAACTTAAAGAATTAAATAAAAAATGTGGGTTCATCTGCAGGCGCAGGTTCATGAATTGTGTTTCCAGCATTTTATTATTTACTTCATTCACCTGCCGGATGGCCTGCTGCATTTTTTCTATCGTGATGGCCAGGGAAATTTTAGCTGCACAGATAGAAGCGATGGTTTGCAGGGTATCGAGGTGTTTCTGGTGAAAAAAATTCTTTTGCCGGTGTTCTGAATCTATCACTCCAATGATCTTTTCGTTGTGAATAATGGGCACAGCAATTTCTGAGGAGCGGGCAACGTCATCTACAATGTATCTTTGATCTTTACTGGTATCTTGGATCATTTCTGCTTTGCCCGTCAATGCCACATGCCCGGTAACGCCTTTGCCAACCGGTATTGCAAGGGGATTTATAATCTCATTTCTTTTTGGGCTTTTTGCCCCGTATGCAGCCCGCTGGCGTAGCACTTGCTGATCGTCATCTAACAGGTATATCACGCAGTCTTCAAATCCAAGTCTTGAGATACAATTTCGGGTAATGTCCCATAAAATATCATCCGTGGAAGAATGTTCATTACCGGAGTTGGAAAAATAATCTATGGCTTCCTGGTAAGCTTTGTTTTTTCGCTGCCTTTTTCTGTATCCTGTAATGAGCAGTATTGCAGCAATAATGCCGCTGGTTACCAATGTTCTGAACCACCATTGCTGCCACCAGGGTTTCAATATTTTAAATTCAACAGCATCAGGGGCAATGAACCAATGCCGGCCATCATAACTGGCAGATGCTATAAACCTGTATTTTCCGGAAGGGAGGTTGTGCATACGCACTGTGCTGCTGTTGCCATTATCTATCCAGCTGGTATCTTTATCCCTTAAAAGGTAACGGTATTGCAAGGCAAAGGGGCGGAGATATTCAGGAACGCTGATATTAATGATAATAGAACGGTTAAAATAATCGATGGCGTAGGGAGCATTTTGTTTGAAAAACAGGGAATCATTATTACCAACAGAGAAAGAAGAAACCCTGGGATTGAGCGTGGATGTTTTCTTTTGCACTGCAGCCGGATCAAAATAATTAAAGCCGGTTTTACCCCCGGCGAAAATTAAATTGTTCTTTGCCAAATACAATCCGTTGCTGTTAAATGCCTGTGGCTGAACATTGTCGGCGGCATCAAACAATTCAACTTTTCCCGTTAACGGGTGATACCGGTAAAGGCCTTCATCGGTTCCGAGCCATACATTTCCCGACGCATCCTGGCGCATACAATAAATAAAACGGCCTGGTGGCAGAATGCCTGATTTTTTAAAAGAACTGATCCTGTTATTTGTTAAAACAACTTCATACAACCCTTTGCCACCCACAAGCATATTGTCTTTTTTCCATTCACAAAATGCGGCCACTCTTTTATCGGTAAAAGAATCTTTTATAGAAAAAAGCCGTTGCATATTTTTATCGTAGCATATTATACCGCTGGTATTACCATGCCAGATACGGCCTTCAGCATCCTGCAATACACTGCGTGAAACGGCTGTACCAATGTTGATGGGGGCCATACGGGCCATAAAAGTTTTGCTGTTTAATATATAGCAATTTCTTCCGCCGGCGATAAAAATATCTTTGTTTTGCAGTTGTATGATCGCCCATATAAAATCCTCGTTCAGTAAGCGGGATGTTTTTGTGCCGGTACTGTCGGTTGAGAAAACAGGGCGGCTGAATTCATTGGTAACAGTATTTAAGATCCAGACTCCTTTACTGCCGGTGCCTGCAACAAGATGCCGGCCCGTAAATAAAAGATCCCTTATTGTAGGATAATTGTTACTCCCTGTTTTTGAAGGCCTGAAATTTTTCACTTCGCCTGTTTGCATATTCAACCGGGCGATGCCATTCACAGTTCCCAGCCATATGTGGCCACGCTTATCTTCTGCAAAACACCTGACATCAATATCCGGAATGCTTCCCTCGTCGCAGCTGTAGTCTCTGACGTAATTGAGTCCAGGGTGAGCAGGGTTGAAAAATGCCACACCATCTGCATGCGTCATAAATATATTTTCCTGCCCGTCTTTAAAAAAGGTTTTTACTGAAGGATTGTCATTGAGCAACCTACCCCGGTTGTAAATCACGGGTAAATGAAATCCCCCGGTTGCAGCATTGTATTCTACAATACCCATGTTGGAAGAAATAAAAAAACGGTTTCCCGGTAATTGTACAGCACCAAAAAAGCGGAGGAAATCATTTTTGGGTGCGTATTTTATTTGTGCAGGTAATATCTCCTGTTGTTTCTTTCTATCAAATGAAATATGGTACGATCGGGAATTCCAGTCGGAGACCAGTACTTCTGTATCATTTACCGCAAGCATATAAGCGATGCTTTTAAATGGGAGCGCGGATCTTTCGTTACGCTTTAGATCAATGCGAAGAATACTATCGTTGGTAGCAACAAAAATCCTGCTGCCTGAAATACTCCTGGCGTCGGTCAGTCTTTTACCTGTTGAGAACAGCGACTGTGCCGAACGCACGAATTGGGCCTGTCTTTCATCGTATTGCCAAACTCCGCCTTCCAGCATAAGATAGAGCACGTCGTTACTGTTGAATAAACCGATGGTAGCAATGATCTTGTCATTATCTATTTTTATTTTTTGAAAGCCATCATATTCATTTTTGAAAAGATAAACACCAGCACTGCTTAATACCCATTTCCTGTCTTTGCTGTCAACAAAAATTTTCTTCACAGTTTCGTTAAACAAGAATGGTCTGGCCTGCCTTCCATCGTAGCGCTGTACTGAAGATTGCGAAAGCAGCCATAAAAATCCATTTTTATCTTTCGCAAGGTCAAGTATATCCGGGGTGTTCAGTCCTTGCTGGTCTGTTAATAACCGCACATGATATTCCGGCAACTGGGCTGTGGCATGCATTTGCAAAAGTATACATACAAGCAATGATATAATATTTGGTTTTATTTTCATTGATGAATAAGGGTGAAAATAAATATACATATTTTCTGCCCGTCTTTTCCTGATAATTTGGCGGCTTAACTTTTAAATAAATCCGGATCAGTAACCTTTTAACATGGCTGATTTTAAGATTCCGAAAGCGGTTACCCATGCATCCTGCAGTTCATTGTTCCATTTTCCTGCCAGTCCATCCCGGAGGGTTGCTACCAGGCAGTTTCCAACCACATCATAATATTCCGGTGCTGCTCCGTAAGCTTTGTGCCTTTTCCCCAATGCTTCTATTTCTGCTACGATGTCATCCAGGTAGTTAAGCCTCATTACAATGTACCCCAGCATCCGGGTAAGTTTATCGGCCTGGCCATTTAAATCATTTTTAAATAAATGTTTCACGCCGGGTGCTTCGATAAAAAGTTTTTCATAGAAGATCATTCCTGCCTGTTCTGCTACAGGCTTCACCTGTAACCATGATTGTTGTACAAGTTGTATCTGTCTTTGCGTCATTGTTTTTTAATTTTTTGCTACCGCCATAAAATAAACGGTTCCTTTTAAATAGAGCTGGCCGTTCGCTGTGTTGTGCAATTTCATTCTAACGGTTCCGTCTGCGGCATTTACGTTTGTGAGGCTTATAACCGTACGTTCAAAGGCCAATGGATCACCGCCGGCTGCAGGCGCAAATTGAGAAACAGACACTCTTATATCATCATTGTCCCCGGTAAAATCGGGTATATTCACCGTATATTCGTGTGTGGCCCCACCTGCAATCACCACATCCACATACCTCGAAGAAAAACCAATACGAAGCGGGGAGAGGCCGTCACTGCGTACCGAACCTTTCCCAGCAATAGCCAGTGCATCCACATTCATGCTTGCGGTGTTGATCTGCCCGGTCACTTCTACATTACCGCCAAACCTGCTGTTGCCATCATATACCCGCAGGCGGAAGTTGTTGTCCATGTCTCCGCCGATGGCCATGCGGCCGGTAACCTGCGCGTCGCCGCCAAAGCGGCTGTTGCCACCAATAACCCTTAAACGGTAATTGTCATCCAGTGAACCACCTATCGACAGGTTACCGATCGTTTCCAGGTTGCCCCCGAAACGGCTGGGTTTACTGCCATATACTCTTAAGGTATAATTGCTGTCTGCCGAACCACCCATGCCTGCATAATCTGCTACATACAGGTGGCCGTAAATATTAGCCTCCGAATCAAAGTAGGTGGGTGAATGAAACCTGCTGAAGCCATCCACCCTAAACCTGTATACCAGGTCGGGGGTAGCGTTGATGCCGATATTACCCTGTTGATTTATGGTCATTCTTTTTGCACCTCCTGCCCAGAAGTCCAGTCCGTTAATACCTGTTTCACCAGTTTTTTTGCTGCTGATCCCTGCAAGGCTGTTAGTGCCAAACACCAGTGCAGCACTATCCAATGTGCCATAATTAGTGGACCCCTGGTCTATTGCAATACTTCCATTGATTGATAATCTTTTGGAGGGGTTGCTGGTTCCAATGCCTATGTTTTGTGCACATAAGATTTTTGACAAAAGGCAGGCACAGGGGATCAGTATAAAAATTTTAAACTTCATTGATTGTTGTTTGGTTTTTTTAAAGGTCTTTTACCACAATGAGGATGTAAAATATTCCGAAGAATTCCCTTAATCCGCTGCTTTCATTGATAACCCTCAGTTGCGCCGTGCCAGTGTTATGATTTACATTATAGATATACCATTTGAAATCAGATGTAGTCGTAACCCAGTCTTCGGGA
>JACMKX010000128.1 GCA_014379905.1 Ferruginibacter sp.
CGGCTATCCTCACCGGCAGTTTTAGTTTTGGCCAGGCTACCGGGAACTTTTTTTTAGTAGCCGGCAGGGGGGTGGTTATTGGTGTTGCCATTGCATTTGTTATTTTCTGGGTGCATAAACTGCTACCAACAGATGCCAGTACCGATACCGCTATCACTTTAATTACTCCTTACATTATGTACCTGCTGGCAGAGCAATTTCATTTTTCGGGCGTGATGGCGGTGGTAAGCGGGGGACTGTTTTTAACCTTCAGGGCGCATAAGATATTTGCCTACAATACCAGGATACAAACCAATGCCGTATGGGGAACACTCACCTATTTATTAAATGGACTCGTATTTATTTTAATAGGATTACAACTCCCCACCATTGTAGCCGGCCTGAAACCAGGCACCATGATGCCTGCTATTTTTTATGGTGTTATCATCAGCATCGTTACCATCATTATCAGGATTGTTTGGGTGTTCCCGGGAGCATATATTCCCCGGATGCTGTTTGCTTCCATTCGTAATAAAGAGCCAAGGCCCGCACCCGGCGCCGTTTTTTTAATCGCCTGGAGTGGTATGCGGGGTGTGGTGTCTCTGGCATCTGCACTGTCGGTTCCCCTTACCTTAAGCAATGGCGCCAGCTTCCCGCACCGGAGTTTATTGTTATTTATCACCTTTATTGTAATATTAATAACGCTCGTTTTGCAGGGGCTTAGTCTTCCCTGGCTCATCAGGAAATTAAAGGTAGAAGGTAATTCAGACGAAGAAGAAAAGGAACTGGACCTGGCTATCCGCCTTCAAATGGCAGATGCGGTAGTGGATTACCTGAACCTAAATTATTCGGAAGAAATTAAAGAAGTGGAAGCTTACCGGAGAGTAAAAGAAAAATATGACCGCATGGCTACCAATACCTATCGCCGTTTAGTAGAGGGAGGAACTGCCGGTCCGGACTTTTTACCAGGCTACCGGAAAATGCTGCTGGAGCTGGTACATATTAAACGGCAGGCGCTACAAAGACTTACCAAAGAGGATTTATATTCACTGGAAATGATAAGAGAAAAAGAATGGGAGCTCGACCTGGAAGAAGCAAGGCTGGACGAGGGAAAGGAAAGTTAATTTTATTCGTAAAGTTTCGGCAATTAAATATAATAGTAGTTTTATCCCGTAGTTGCTATCTAAAGAATCTAAATAAATGTTTCAGTGAACCACCAGGTCAATCCATCTAACTGGCTTCGCCTCTACGGCGATTATCTTTTTTCTATTGCAATGATGAAGCTCAACGACAGGCAACTGGCAGAAGATATCGTGCAGGATACATTTTTATCAGCGATAAAAGCCGTTGACGGATTTAAAGGAGAAAGTTCAGAAAAAACATGGCTGGTAACCATTCTTAAAAACAAGATAACGGATCATTACAGGAAACGTTCATCATTAAAAGAGGCTGGTAATTATTTATTGGAAACCGATCATTCCTTTACAGCTTCTTTTTTTGAATCAGGGCCGGGCGATATTCCTCACTGGCTCGATAATACGGCGCCGGCAGATTGGGGAGCGAGTGCAGATAAAGCGCTGAACCGGGAAGAATTTTATGCTATTCTTCAGTTATGCATCAAAAAAATGCCGGAAAAACTGGCCCTGGTTTTTATTGCTAAATTTGTGGAAGAAACAGAAACTTCCCTTATTTGTAAGGATTTCGAAATTAGTTCGTCTAATTACTGGGTTATCATTCACCGGGCAAAAGTGCTGATGCGCAGCTGCCTCGAAAAAAACTGGTTTTTGGAATAAAATAAAATGGCAGGTAAAGTAAAAGATATCATTCGAAATTGTAAACAAGCCACCCTTCTTGCTGTAAAAAGAGAAGAGCGGCTGCTAACATTCCCGGAACGCATCAGGCTTTCGGTTCACCTGGTGTTTTGCGATGCCTGCAAGCAATTTATACAACAATCTGCCCTTATTAATAAAGCTATGAAGGGTTTTACCGGGCGTTTAGATAATACGCCTCCTTACCGTTTATCGGAGGCCGCAAAGGAAAAATTGCAGCAGCAAATTGACCGGCACAACTAAAAAATATTTAAAAAACCTTACATCTTTTGTAAGGTTTTTTTTATGCCTCCGTCTATTGCTTTAAATATTTCACTTTTTACTTAAATAAATACAATGAAAAGACTCGTAATGTTAATTGCCTGTTGTTCTTTAGCAGGCATAGCTTTTAGCCAATCGGCATCAACAGTGGTTCCCGCCACAGTAAAATACTTTACCAATAAAGAGGGCGCTATCCGCGGTTACGATGCTGTGGCTTATTTCACAGAAGGAAAGGCGGTAAAAGGCAATCAGCCATTTATTTACAACTGGAACGGCAGCGATTGGTTGTTTAGCAGCCAGGCTAACCTCGATCTTTTTAAAGCTGATCCCGTTAAATATGCTCCACAGTTTGGCGGCTATTGCGCATACGGCGTAAGTGAAAATCACCAGTCGCCTACAGATCCCGCGGCATTCACCATTGTAGAGGAGAAACTCTACCTCAATTACAGTAGTAAAGTGAAAGAGCTATGGATGAAAAACAGGGATGAGCGCATTAAACAGGCAAACATTTATTGGCCACAATTAAATCAATCAAACTAACACTTGTATGAAAATTATTTTTTTAATTAGCTGCTATTGCCTGGTTTTTTCAACTGCAACTCTTGCACAGGATAAAACTGCTTTGAGGCAAAAACAATTCAACATCAGCGCTGGCAATCCCGCTATTAAGGGATATGATCCGGTTGCTTATTTTATACAGCAAAAGCCTGCGAAAGGGAAAAAAGAACTGGCCTGGACACAGGAGGGAATTCTATATTACTTTTCTTCTGCACAAAACAGGGAAATATTTAAAAAGAACCCGGCCATTTATGAACCGCAGTACGGCGGATGGTGCGCCTATGCAATGGGAGCAACAGGAGAAAAAGTAAACATAGATCCCGAAACATTCAAAATCCTGAACGGTAGACTGTTTCTTTTCTATAACAAGTTTTTTAATAACACGCTTAAGAGCTGGAATAAAGACGAAAACCAGCTTAATAAAAAAGCTGATGCCAACTGGTTGAAATTTTTCAGGTAATAAACCAATAAGGATGAATACAAAAAATATTTTCTCATGGGTATTGCGCCTTGTAGCAGCACTCATAATGTTACAAACCCTTTACTTCAAATTTTCTGGTTCGCCGGAGTCTATCTATATTTTTTCTGCAGTTGGTATTGAACCCTGGGGAAGAATTGCCACTGGCATTGCAGAACTTGTAGCCGCCATATTGATTCTCATTCCTGCTACTGTTGCTGTAGGTGCTGCTATGGGCATAGGCATTATGACGGGTGCCTTACTCACTCATTTGTTTATAATTGGCATAGAAGTGCAGGACGACAATGGCCAGTTATTTATCTATGCATTGATCGTATTAATTGCCTGTACCATTCTTTTAGTACAAAACCGGCAGCAGTTGGCTATGTGGCGTGCTGTATTGTTTAGTCAAAAAAACGAAAGCAAATGAGGTCAGCAATATTTTTGACAACAGTCATTTTTTCTTTTCTCAGTAATAGGGGGTACACACAAGGTTGTAGTGATGCAGGTTTTTGTACAATCGGAAACCTTGGGCAACAATCCGATGCTTCCGCTGCAAAGCAAAAAATATCAATCCTCTTGCCGTTTGGTTTGGGAGATGAAGATGTGCTGGTTTTTAACCCTGCTATTCAATACGACAATCAACTCAGTAAAACCTGGGCGGTGCAGGCAAAAATTACCGCCAGCTATGCTAATGGAAACCTGGGCAATGCAGGGGGTCCGGGTGATATTTTTTTATCAGGCACTTATTTTTTTCCTTCCCAAAAAAACAGGTGGCAAGTTTCAGCTACAGTAGGCACAAAACTTCCGCTAAACGAATCGCATTTAAAAGAAAAAGGATTGTCGCTACCAATGCAGTACCAGAGCAGTCTTGGAACGTTTGACCTGGTAACAGGAATTGCCTTCACAAATAAAAAATGGCAGTTGGCCGCAGGTTGGCAACAACCGTTATCCGGCACTAATGGCAACCAGTTTCTGCCTGTTTACTGGGCAGGTAATAGCGATGCATCAAGATATATTCCTTCCAATGATTTTAAACGTAAGGCTGAGCTGCTTTTTCGCAGCTTATATAAGTACAAACCCAACCAACGTTTTTCTTTTAATGGAGGATTGCTGGGCATCTTTCATTTAGGGAAGGATACCTATATAGATGCAAACCTTAGCAACAAACCCATTGCTATCAGCGGCTCAGAAGGACTAACCTTAAATGCAACCCTGGCTGGCTGGTACAACATCAGTAAAAAACTGCAATTGGGTTTACAGGCAGGTGTACCCATTGTTGTAAGGGATAAACGACCTGATGGGTTAACCAGGAGTTTTGTAGTATCGCCGGAGGTCAGCTGGAATTTTTAAATAATTATTCATCAAAATAAATACTATGAAAAAATTGATCATTGCTGCAGGAATAATTCTTATCGTGGCTTCCTGTAAAAAAGAAAACGAGGCGCCTGCGCTGAATTTAATGGAACAACCAGATACTTCAACCGTGGCGGTAAAACAAGGCGTTTTTCAAAACGGGCCTTATGGAAATGTTACAGGAAAAGTGACTTTGTATAGAAATTATAACGGCAGTTTCAATGTGTTTTTGGATAGTTTTATGACCAGCAACGGACCCGACCTGTATGTGTACCTCTCCCGGGAAATAATGCCTGCCAGTTTTATTGAATTGGAAAAACTAAGATCTGTAAACGGCAGCCAGTTGTACAGTATTCCCGGCGCCCCCGATTTTACTCAATTTAAATATGTGAACATTCATTGCAAAAGGTACAACCATTTGTTTGGCTATGCCCTGTTGCAATAAAATCAATAATATGATATACAATCTACTCAGCGAACAGTTAATAAATTTGCAAACCTTGTTGTTGAAAATAGACATGAATAATTATAGTACAAAAACGAGTATGCTTGGCAACGGCAGTATTGGCCAGCATACTCGGCATGTTATAGAAATGATTCAGTGTCTCGTAAATGGCTATGAAGCTGGTACAGTTAATTATGAGGATCGTAAAAGAGATGTTCGTATTGAAACAGAAGCGCTTTTTGCAGCATTGCTGCTGGAGAAATGCATTGCGGAGTCAGATAAGCCCAACAAAATTTTGCAGGTATGGCAACCTGGTGCCGGGGCAGGCATTGGTACCAGCTACGAAAGAGAATTGCTCTATAATATGGAACATGCCATCCACCACATGGCATTGATAAAAGTGGCCCTGCGCGAAATGCAATTAAACATTACCGGCGAAGCATTTGGAGTAGCACCCGCAACCCTCCGCTATCAAAACGCAGCAGCATGTGCACAGTAATATTTATTCCAGCAAAAGAGGGGCTTTTGTTTGCTTCCTGCCGGGATGAAAATCCTGCCAGGCAACCAGCTGCATCGCCTCTTTGTTTAGAAGGCTTTTCGGGGCAAATGATTTACCCGGTTGATAAAGCCGGCGGTACATGGGCTGGTTTACATGATCTTGGACATGTGATCATTTTGCTCAATGGCGCCTTTAAAGACCATACAAAAAAGAATAATTACAACAAAAGCAGGGGATTGATCGTAACACAATTAATGGATAGTGAAGACCCCGTTTTTCAATGGGTAGCTATTGACCTGGATAACATTGAGCCCTTTACACTGGTAATGCTTTGTAACGGCAAGTTGTACGAAACCCGTTGGGATGGCTATAAAAAGTATTCAGAAATCAAAAATATTTCTCAACCCCATATTTGGTCATCTGCTACATTGTACAATGAAGCGGCGCAAAAAATGAGGTTGCGATGGTTTGAGAAAGGAAAGGAAAAGATCAGTTCTGCATCTGAACTTTATAATTTTTTAAACGCCCATCAGCAGGCACAAAATGGTTTTGTAATGAAAAGAAATGGGCTTATACAAACACTCAGTATCTCCTTACTACAGCACAAAGCTGGTATGGCTCAGTATATTTTTTATGACCTGCTAAACAAAAAGCAAACCCAAATTTCGGTAAAACTCACTTCAAAAAAAGCGTTATGCCGTTAAGCCGCTACCTACCAGTTAGTATAAGAATCTTTTTTATAAAAGCATTTAACTGGGAATACTGGAACAGCACGTTGTTTTATTTACCTGTGTTACCATACCTGGCTTACTTGTTTGTCCGTAGCAAAAGCTGTTTCTTTTTTAATGCTGCCAACCCAGGGATCAAAAATGGCGGATTTATTATGGAATCAAAATGGGAAATGTACCAGGATGCACCGGAAGGCTTTTTCCCTTTTACTGCAATAATGAAACCTGCTGAAAATTTTGTAGACCAGTTTAAAAAAACGGGAAGCGGCTTTCAATTTCCGGTTATTGCCAAGCCAGCTATAGGTAGTAAGGGCCAGGGCGTGGCAGTTATAAAGGATGTATATGCATTGCAGCAATACCATCATACATGTTCCGTAGATTATTTGGTACAACAAAAAATAGATTACCCTATGGAAGCAGGTATATTTTATGTGTGCCTGCCCGGCGAAGCCAAAGGAATAATAACCGGCATTGTAGAAAAAGAATTTATACAGGTAACAGGTAATGGGCAGGATAGTATTGAAACATTGCTGCTGCAAAATCCACGTTACCTGCTGCAGGTAAAAAGCCTGCGCCAGATCCTGCTGCCGGAAATCATGAACGAAGTGCTGCCGAACGGCGATAGAAAGATCCTATTGGATATTGGAAATCATGCAAGAGGAGCTTATTTTATAAATGCCAGTCATCGCATTAATGATTTATTAACCGCTACCATTAATAATGTATGTACTAAATTTCCCGGTTTTTATTATGGCAGGCTTGATATTCGTTTCAATAGTTGGGAACAATTGAGCCATGGAAATGAATTTGCCGTAATAGAATTAAATGGTTCCGGTAGCGAACCCACCCATATTTATGACCCTGCTAATTCTATTACACATGCGTGGCAGGAGATATGCAGGCATTGGCATTTAATGTATGTTATAAGCAGGCATAACCATAAAAAAAAAGGGATAGCTTACCTGTCATTTAAAAAGGGCATACAATTATTGCAAAGCCATGTGAATTACAATAAAAAACTACAACTCCTTGCTAAAGATGCCTATGAAGATCGACAGGAAAGTATAACAATGATACATGATCTTAAGCTGAATACTACTGGTCAAAAATACGCCGGCTAAAGCGTTGGTATAAGAATGATACTACCAGTAAAACAGCTCCCGTAAAAATATAGGCGACCACTTTTTGGAGCGATGTAAAGGCACTGCTGTCGAAAAAAAGCAATTTTAAAATGGTAAAAGCAAAGAGGAACATTGCAGCAACACGGAATAGTTTTATCTTATAGTACATTCCAGCTACAAACATAACAATCGCCATTATTACCCAAATGATAGTAATGCTAAAGCCATCGTATTGCAACGGGAAATAAATAATCAATGCAACAATCCCAACAGAAAACAACGCATTGCTTAAAATTTCCTGCTGTGCAAATAACTTCCTTAAAAACAAAGCGGCAGCAAGGTACACCACAGCAAATGCCAGGGCAATATTGGCCTGCAACGGTAAATCATTTTTAAGAAATAAAATATTCAATGCTACATACAAAAATGCAGCATTGATGATGAGGATAATGCTATCAGCATATTGAATGCTATATTTTTTATACAACTTAAACCCAAGTGTGCTTAACAGGAATAAAGTAAAAAATGCAAAAGCAAAAAACAGGGTTGTATGGTAAAATTTATTATCGCTGTCAAAATACAGGCAACTGAAATATATGATCCAGGTAGTAAAAAAAGAAAGATAATTTAGGGAGAGCCAGTATTTTTTAAAAGACAGAAACAATACGCCCAGGTTTATTAACAGTATGTATGAAAACAGTCCCGTTAGATTGTCTGAATTCCCTCTGACAAAAAAAGGAATGCCGTAAGCGCCTACCAGACCAAGCATGGCTATTTCCGACCGGTTATATTTTAACGCGGTGTACACGGTAAACAAAGTAAGTAGGAACATTATTCCAAAAGCCAGCATCCTGGGAAGCATGGCATAATAAGTAAATGCAGCATAGGTTGTAAAATAGGCAGAAGCCACGGCACCACTAAAAAGTATAATACTAAAAAGTTCGTATTTTTTGCGAAGTCTTAAGGAGATAAAGAACAGCACAAAACCCGCAATATAGGCAAGTGCGACGCGTAAGGCTGGAGAAATGAGGTTGATGTCGATGGCATATTTAACTCCAATGGTTAAACCAATGATGAGTACAATGATACCAACAAAGTGAATCAGCTTTAATCCCACAAAATTTTCAAGTGTAAACGAATTGGCTTTTTGTGCAGGCCCAACGGACACTTTTTTTCTTTTCAGTCCGGCTATTTCATTTTTGAGCAAACCAATCTCCTCCTGGCATTTTTCCATGTTGTGATGGAGGCTGTTAACTTTTGACAACAATTCATCTACTTTATTTTCCAGGTTCATATCATCAAACTTATAACAAAATGAGCTAAAGCTTACCTAACTGCATAATTTGTTATCTTGAATTATAAACTAATTTGCGCTTTTACTTACCTACAGGGTTTCAAAAGATTCACCATCTCTTCAAAATTAAAATACTATCACAGCGAATGCCGCAGCAAAATTATCCTATAACCATAACAACTACTGATTCGGTATACACGGTTAACTCACCGGAAGATGTACCTTATTTGCCTGATTCTGTACAAAAAATAATAAAAGACTTTACTGCTACCGATAGCACTGCTTATGTAAAGGAAGAGCCAGCGTATGTAACGCCAGCTTACGAAGTATCACCGGCGTTTATTACGGGTGCGCTCCTGCTGCTTATAATAATAATATTGAAAGCCAAAGCTGCCCTGCGCCAGATTGATGCAGAAAGAATAGCTGCAGAAAAAGCCGAAGCAAATGAAACCTACATTCCCCATTGCCTTATTTACAAAGGAGCTGAGATCGAATTCAGCAAAGCAGAAGTACATTCAGTCTGTACAAAGTACAATCCTTTTTATAATAAATTAAATGCCCATCAACAGGACGAATTCATAAGGAGACTGGGCGAATTTATTTACCGGAAAAATTTTTACATTATGTCTTCAAAAGGTTATAGAGAAATGCCGGTATTAATTGCTGCTGCTGCCATACAAATAAGTTTTGGCCTGGCCGACTTTCTCTTTCCTCATTTTTCCCGCATCATCATTCACCCCGAAGAATATATTGCCTATGATCCGTTGCGGATACTGGTAGGCAATGTTCAGGGCAGATCTATCAGTATTTCGTGGAAGCATTTTTTGGATGATTATCTTAACCCCACAGATGGGAAAAACGTAGGCCTTCATGAAATGGCACATGCCCTGCAGGTGCAGCACATTTTTCAACAACAGGACTTTGAAAGTGAATTTAAAAAAGACTATGAAAATTATGACAGGATAGATGATGAAATACTCCTGGCTGAAAGACACACAGGCACAACATTGTTCGACGAAAATGCGCTCAGTAATGCCAACGAATTTTGGGCAACATGCATTGAATTGTTTTTCGAAAAACCACAACAATTACAACAACAATACCCGCACCTATACAGCAGCATTGGTACAGTGCTTAACCAGGATACAGCAGCTATGTAACCAGCCTACTTTCTTGCCCGGAATACAAAGAAAAGGATGATGGCAACAATAGCAACCACTACAAATATACCTACAGAAAAACCAGCCTGGAAAATATCTCCTACAAGTTCGCAACTGCTTAATGAGGCAACTAACATTAAAAGTAAAGATGGTAAAAGGATCTTTTGCATATTGGTTGTTTTTGATCTAAGAAATCAATTATCAAGCCATCGCAATTTAAAGGTCATCATTCTTTTTAGCTGGGTCAACAAATCCCCATTTTTTAAACTGGTAGTATGCATTGAGGACATATTGGTTGAAAGTAATCAAGTCTGCAGCAGCAGCAAATTCATAACTAGGCCGGTACCATACAATAAAACTATCTACCTCGGGGGTTTTTAAACCGGTGATACGGCCCACCGTTATTTTATTAAACCGGTAATTGATGTATCGTTCTTTTTCCTGCTCTTCCAGGCGGTTTTGAAATGCCTTCAGTCTTTTGTTTCTTTTGAACCTGAAAATATTGATCAGCTCATTTACATCAGCACCAACGCCGCCACCGGGAGTAATGCTGGTACTAAGTCCGGGTTTTTTATATTCAAACACATCCGCATAGGCTATCCTGTTCTCCAGCGAATCCTGTCGGTAAGTTTTAGAAAATACTACCACCTCCTTTAATATACTGTATTTACTATTTACAAATAAGTGTAGGGATACATCGAACTGAACAGGATTGGCTATTTTATTTACAGCAAATTTTTGGGTAGGCTTACTATTGTAAACGAAATATAGGGAATCACCTGCTTTTACCGGGATAGAATAACGCCCCATGCTGTCTGTCATGGCAAACATTCCCCCGGTACTCACTACTTTAACATTCGGCACCAGGTTTATTTTCCCTTTATCCAATACACTTCCGCTAACGGTGAGCTGCGCCCGTACCGTGTTACTTAAAAGAATAAAAAAAAGAAGAGGTAAAATTTTTTGCAAAAGTTTTTTTTAGCGCCCCAATATTAGCGAACAAATTTTTATTGCAGGAAGCAGCCCGGTATTTTAACTGGCTTTTTGCTTTTTAATTTCCTGTTCAATGATGCGTGCAAAATGTTCATGCTCCAGTGAATGGATCTTTTGGGCCAGGCTATCGGTGGTATCTTCCGGGCTAACGGGGCAATTTGCCTGGAAAATAACTTTTCCATTATCATATAGCTCATCTACATAATGGATGCTGATGCCGCTTTCTTTTTCTGCTGCGGCAATAACGGCTTCATGTACCCGCTGCCCGTACATACCTTTACCACCATAACCGGGCAACAATGCCGGGTGAATATTGATGATCCTGCCGGGCCATTCTTTTATCATTGTTGCAGGAACCTTCCATAAAAACCCCGCCAATACGATCCAGTCAATATTCCTGGATCTTAGTTCATTTATATATACATCACTATTTTCAAACAGCGTTTTTTCTATTAGCAAGCTGGCAATTCCTTTTTCGCGGGCAATGGTAAGTACACCTGCTCCGGGTTTATTACACACAATCAAAGAAATTTTAATACGGGGGTTGGCTGAAAAGTGGTCAATGATTTTTTTTGCATTGCTTCCTGCTCCGCTGGCAAAAATGGCCACCTGGGTAGGGAGGTCGTCAGATTTTTTTTTTGCGCCAAAACGGGAAAATATTTTGCTGATGTATTTTTTAAAAAAACGGAACTGCCCCATAGGAATGCTAATGATCAAAACGCAAACTGGCCAGATAATAGTTAATACCACTATATATACCACGAACCATATAAATCCTTTATCTAAACCTGTTAGGTTCATTATTTTCTTACCAATAAAACCACAGGCGCTTCCTCCAAGTGCAAATGTGACGAGGATCAATGCCAGTGACCACCCATTAACCTTCCATTTGGTCTGTAATTTTTGAAACATGCTGCAAAATTGCAGGAAAAAGTTTGTAAAAAATCAGGTAAAATGATTGTCACAGGATTGTTAAAGCGCTTATTACTTCCTCATGACAATAACCCGCTTACATTCCACACAATCGGCTGAAATCCAACCTGCATAAGGAAAAAATATTTTTAAAAAATGTTGATAGTTTGTGGGTTTCCTGTCTTATTTTTGCAGCCAAGTAAGGATATTTCTCCACTATTATCCCTGATTACAACTGATATGAGTCGCTATAGAAAAATCATTAACAAATTATTTGCAAGTTTTCTCTTCATTGCAGTATTTTCAATTAATAATAATGCCCGGGCCCAGGATGGTGAGGCATTGTTCAAATCTAAATGTGCCAGCTGCCATAAAGTTGATAAAGACTTTACGGGACCCGCCCTCCAGGGATGGAGCAGCAGGATACCCTCTCCCGATTGGATTTATAAATGGATAGCCAGCCCTGCTAAAATGATCGCCACCGATCCTTATGCAAAACAACTGGCTGACAAATGGAAACCTTCGGTGATGACAGCTTTCCCGGAACTGAAAAAAGAAGAGATTGATGCTATATTAGCTTTTGTAGATGCACCCGTTAAAACACCTCCTCCCGGCGAAACGCCAGGTGGGGCACCGGCAAATGATAATTCTCTCTGGTATGGGATTCTTACTTTAGTATTAGCCCTGGTTGCATTTATATTATTACAGGTAAATAGCAACCTGCGCAAACTCAGCGATGATAAAGAAGGCGTTTTCAGGGGCGAACCCGTTCCGTTTTACCGCAACAAAACCTATTTGATGACGGGTATTTTGCTCCTTTTCACCATGAGCGGTTATTTCTTTGTAAATGGCGCAATTGGCCTGGGCCGTCATAAAAACTACCAGCCGGAACAACCTATTTATTATTCTCATAAAGTACATGCCGGCGTAAACCAGATCAGTTGTTTATACTGCCACGGCAGCGCACAGGACAGCAAACATGCAGGCATTCCTTCTGTAAATGTTTGCATGAACTGTCACATGGCCATTAAAGAATATGGTGGTGATAAGATCTTTAAAGAAGATGGTACAGAAGTAAATGGTACCGAAGAAATTCAAAAACTATACAAATACGCAGGATGGAATCCTGCCACGGCAAAATACAACCCTGATAACAATGGCGATGGTACGCCTGATGGCGCCAAACCAATTGAATGGGTTAAAATTCACAACCTGCCGGATCATGTTTATTTCAACCATAGCCAGCACGTAAAAGTAGGTAAGCAGCAATGCCAGACCTGCCATGGTAATATCCAGGAAATGCCGGAAGTATACCAGGCTAGTGAACTCAGCATGGGCTGGTGTATCAATTGCCACCGCGAAACAAAGGTTGACTTTAACAGCGACAGTACCGGAAACAAATTCTATAGCATCTACGAGAAGTTCCATAAAGATCTTAAGAATAATAAAATGGATAGTGTAACAGTAGAACACATTGGTGGTACAGAGTGCCAAAAATGCCACTACTAATTAGCTAATATGCTAATTCATCATATGCTAATGGCATCGCACATTCTAAAGGTTAGATAACATAACAGAATAACAATTTATAGGTATTAGCACATTAGCACATCAGCTAATTAGCAAATTAAATAGATTATGAGTAATAAAAAGTACTGGCAAAATTTTGGAGACCTTACTGATTCAGAACGCTTTCAGCAGGCAGCTCAAAACGAATTTCAGGAAGAGTTGCTGCCCCTGGCAGAACTGGATGGTAAGGGCATTTTAGACGCTGCCACTCCAAGAAGAGATTTTCTGAAATACCTGGGCTTCAGCACTGCAGCCGCCGCATTGGCCGCCAGTTGTAACACTCCTGTAAAAAAATCAGTTCCTTACTTAAACAGGCCTGATGATGTTACCCCCGGTATTGCCAATTATTACGCATCTACTTATGTAAATGGAGGTGATGCTATTGCGGTAGTGGTTAAACAAAGAGATGGCCGCCCCATTAAAATAGAAGGAAATGAATTGTCGTCTGTTACCAAGGGCGGTACCAGCGCACAATCACAGGCCTCTGTACTGGACCTTTACGATCCAACAAGATTGCGCCACCCATTACAAAAAAACGGCAGCGATTATAAAGAAGTAACCAGTTTTGAAGTATTCGATAAAATGATCGCCACTGCTGTTGCAGGTTTGGGTGGTAAGTCAATTGTATTGTTAACTGCTACCGTAAACTCGCCAAGTACACTACAGGTTATCAGCGAATTTTTAGCAAAATACCCCGGCAGCCGCCACGTACAGTATGATGCTGTAAGTAGTAGTGGTATGTTGCTGGCCAACGAATTAAGCTATGGTAAAAAAGCATTGCCTTCTTACCATTTTGATAAAGCAAAAACGATTGTAAGTCTTGGTGCCGATTTCCTCGGTACCTGGGTAAGTCCTACAGAATTCAGCAAACAATATGCTGAGAACCGGAAAGTAAAAAGTAACAAACCGGAACTGAGCCGTCATATTCATTTTGAAAGTATGATGAGCATGACCGGTAGCAACGCAGATGACCGTTACACACACAAGCCATCACAAACCGGCGCAATAGCATTGGCGCTGTTGGCCAAACTCGGCGGCGCTGTTACAGCTCCTGCCATTGCAGATAAAAAATTACAGGCAGGAATTGATAAAACTGCAGCTGTTTTAAATGCAACCAAAGGATCGGCACTGGTGGTTTGCGGTAGCAACGATGTAAACATCCAGGTAGTGGTAAACGCGATCAACGAAGCCATTGGTGCCAATGGTACTACCATTAACTGGGGCAGCACCACCAACTCACGCAAAGGAATAGACGCAGAAATGGTGCAACTGGTAAATGAAATGAACACTGGTACAGTAGGTGGTTTATTTATTTACGATTGTAACCCTGCCTATTCATTTACAGATAGCAAAAAATTCATTGACGGCCTGGCGAAAGTGCCAGTTTCTGTTTCCTTTAACGGAACCATGGACGAAACTACCGAACAATGTAAATATGTATTGCCTTCTCATCACTGGCTGGAAAGCTGGGGCGATGCAGAACCTAAAACAGGATTTGTTAGTTTATTACAACCAGCTATTAATCCACTGTTTAAAACAAGGCCTTACCAAACTTCCTTATTAAAATGGGCCGGTAATCCATCCGATTACGAAACTTATTATAAAACCTACTGGGCTACCAAACTGGGAAGTGTGGCCAATTGGGATAAGGCCCTGCAGGACGGCGTTATTGAAGGAACAGGTACTTTAACCCTTGCTCCGCTGGTGAGCAGCGGTGCTTATAACGGAGGCGCATTGACTGCCGCTGCAGCAAAAATTGCAACAATCAAAAGCGGTACTTATGAAGTAGTGCTCTACGAAAAAATATCTATAGGAAACGGGGCACAGGCCAACAATCCCTGGTTGCAGGAGGTACCGGATCCAATTACTAAAGTTACCTGGGACAACTATGCAATGGTAAGCCCGGGTTTTGCTAAAACCTTATTGAATTTAAATGTAGCAGGCAACCAAAGGGAGGCAGATAATTACGAAGTGCATCCTGAAAAGCCGATGTTGAAAATTACGGTGAACGGAAGGGTGTTGGAATTGCCGGCGCTCATCATACCGGGCCTGGATAATTCAACCGTTGCCATCGCAGTAGGGTATGGCCGCACCAGTGCCAACAAAGACCTTGCTTTGGAAAGAACCGGCAGGGCAGCTGTTGGTGCAGGTCAGAACGCATACCCGTTTGTAACCAGCGATGGTACAACATTCCTTTATAGCGCTGCTGCTGCTGTAGAAAAATCTGCATTAGCTGCATATCCGCTGGCACAAACACAGGTACACGGATTTACAGAAGATCGCCCGGTTATTTACGAAACCAACCTGGCAAGTTATATCGCCAATCCAAAGGCAATGCTTGCAGAAGCTACGCATGAAAGAGAAGTAGTGTTGATGCCGCATGGTAAAACTGATTATGTAAAAGATGCTACCATTTACCCTGATTTTGTAAAACCAGGTATTAAATGGGGAATGAGCATTGATTTAAATACCTGTACCGGTTGCAGCGCCTGCGTAGTAGCCTGTACAGCAGAAAATAATGTAAGTGTTGTGGGTAAGATCCAGGTGCAGCGTGCACACGAAATGCACTGGTTACGCATAGATCGTTATTTCACCGGTGATTTGGAAAATCCGGATGTGGTATTCCAGCCGATGCTTTGCCAGCATTGTGATAATGCACCTTGCGAAAACGTTTGCCCGGTAGCAGCCACCAATCACAGCAGCGAAGGTTTGAACCAGATGACGTATAACCGTTGTATTGGTACAAGGTATTGCGCCAATAACTGTCCTTATAAAGTACGACGTTTTAACTGGCTGGATTATAACGGAAGCGACAGCTTTGCAGATAATCAAAAACCATTGGTAGGCACCGATATGAATGAAGTAGTACTTCAAATGAATGACGATCTTACAAGAATGGTATTGAATCCTGATGTTACCGTTCGTGGCCGTGGTGTAATTGAAAAATGTTCTTTCTGTGTACAGCGTTTACAGGAAAGCAAACTGGATGCAAAAAAAGCACAGGATCCCTCATTGGTCCGTAATGTAAAAGTTGCCTGTTCTCAAGCCTGTCCAAGTGATTGTATCAGTTTTGGTAATGTGAACGATCCGGAAAGTGAAGTGAGTAAAGCAAGAAAAGATGCTACCCGTAATTTTTATGTACTGGAACAATTGCACGTATTGCCGAATGTGAGTTACCTGGCTAAGATTAGAAATACCGACAGGCAGATAGGGCATGAAGAAGAAATGCACGAAGGAGTACCTACTCCGGAAGTGAAGGAAGCAGAACATGCACCGGCCCACTAATAATTAATAATTGATTAATTCAGTTAAAAATAAAAACAAGCTAACGGCTAACTGCTAACGGCTAAAAGCTCGAAAAGATATGTCATTACTGAAATACGAATCGCAACAAAGGGAACCATTGGTTGATGGTGATAAAAATTATCACCAGATCACGGAAGACATCATTGGCCCCATAGAGGCAAAGCCTACCCGGCTTTGGTACATTGGTTTCTGGATCAGTGTAGCGCTGCTCATTTTTGGTGGATACAGTGTTTATCGGGAGGTAACCTATGGTATCGGTCAGTGGAACCTGAACAAAACCATCGGCTGGGGTTGGGATATTACGAATTTCGTATGGTGGGTAGGTATTGGTCACGCCGGTACATTGATCTCTGCTATCTTATTACTCTTCCGCCAGGGATGGAGAACAGGGGTGAACCGTGCGGCAGAAGCGATGACTATTTTTGCGGTAATGTGCGCAGGGCAGTTTCCTATCTGGCACATGGGTCGTGTGTGGATGGCTTTCTTTGTAATGCCTTATCCAAATACAAGAGGTCCTTTATGGGTGAATTTTAACTCACCGTTGTTGTGGGACGTATTTGCGATATCAACTTATTTTACAGTTTCCTTATTATTCTGGTACTCTGGTTTATTGCCCGATTTTGCAACTGTAAGAGACAGGGCCAAAACAAAGTTCCGCAAAATGATGTACGGTGTGGCAGCTTTTGGCTGGACAGGTAGTACCAAACACTGGCAACGTCATGAAAGTCTTTCACTGGTACTGGCAGGGTTAAGTACACCACTTGTACTATCTGTGCATACCATTGTATCTTTTGACTTTGCTACTTCAGTTATACCAGGTTGGCATACTACAATTTTCCCTCCCTACTTCGTTGCCGGCGCTATTTTCTCCGGTTTTGCCATGGTGCAAACCCTGCTGATCGTAGTGCGAAAAGTAATGAACCTGCAGGATTACATTACCATGGGCCATATTGAAGCCATGAATAAGGTAATTGTATTAACAGGTAGTATTGTGGGTTGCGCATATTTAACGGAGTTGTTCATTGCCTGGTATGGTCAAAATACTTATGAAGGCTGGGCGTTTTTTGAAAACAGGGCCAATATCATGAGTCCCTATGGCTGGAGCTACTGGTTAATGATGTTTTGCAACGTGGTAAGTCCGCAGTTGTTCTGGAGCAGGAAACTGAGGAGAAATATTACGGTTACTTTCTTTATGAGCATCATTGTAAACATTGGTATGTGGTACGAGCGTTTCGTGATCATCGTTACTTCTGTTTACCGTGACTTTTTACCCTCCAGCTGGAGTACTTATTACAGCCCGAGTATCTGGGAAATTGGTTTCTACCTGGGTACATTCGGATTGTTCTTTACCTGCTTCTTCCTGTTTGCAAAATACTTCCCGGTTATTGCCGTGGCAGAGATCAAGTCTATTTTAAAAACAAGTGGTGAGAACTACAAAGCTAAGATGACAGATATAGAAAAATCGGATGCGGAGAAGTTTTATGTAGAGAAGGTGGAACACGCTCACTAAGCTGTTAGCTAATAGCTCTTAGCTGTTAGCCAGGCATCGGAGTTTGTAAAATATAATTATTTAAAAGCTAAAGGCTAAAAGCTGATAGCTAAAAGCTTAAAATATGGCTGGAGGAATAAAAAAGTTTGTAGTAGGCTCATTCGATGATGAAGCAATACTGTTCCCTGCGGTGAAAAATGTTCGCAAGGCAGGATACAAAATCTACGATGTATACACGCCCTTTCCCGTGCATGGCCTCGATCATGCGCTGGGCATCAGGGAAACAAGTTTGCACACGGCGGGTTTCATCTATGCTATTACCGGTACCACAACGGCGCTTGGTTTTATGAGCTGGATCTTTACGAAAGACTGGCCGCTCAACATTGGCGGTAAACCACACTTTGCATTGCCGGCCTGGATACCGATCACCTTCGAGTTAACGGTATTGTTTTCTGCAGTAGGAATGGTGCTTACATTTTGTTACCTGTGCAACCTTGCACCGTTTGTAAAAAAACATCATTTTCATCCAAGAGCCACAGACGATCTTTTTGTAATGGCGATAGAGTGCAGCGATAAAACAGATGATGCCGCCGTACAAAGTTTTTTACAAAATGCAGGCGCAAAGGAAATAAATGTACAGGTAGCTGAAACCGGCTGGTGGATCGGCCGCTACGATAAAGAGCAAAAATTGTACAGGGACGAAAAAGGATATTAATAATTGTTCCGAAGCTATCGGAATGTTTAACTGATAATTGATAAATGAAGACAATACATAAATTTTCGGCGATTGCCCTTGTAGCAATGATCGTTATTACCAGCGGTTGCGGAAGTAAACGCAGCCCCGGCCGTGTGTACATGCCTGATATGGCTTATAGCCGTACCTATGAAGCTTACGACCTGCTGGACTCCACGAAATTTACCGGCGATGTAAATAATAAGGGGGGCAATATGATCTACTTTAATGCAATGCCTGCAGCAGGTTCCATTAAAAGAGGCGACCTGTTTCCTTATACATTGCCAAACGATAGCATTGGATATAACATGAGTGGAGCTATTGCAAACCCTGTTGGAGAATTAAGTGTGGCTGACATGGCAGAAGCAGGAAGATTATACAATATTAATTGTGCAGTTTGTCATGGTGCAAAAGGAAAAGCCAACGGGCCAATGAGTGGTAAAGTAGGAGGAATCGTGGACATAACCTTGCCTCAATACCAGGCATTGGGCGACGGAACTATTTTTCATGTAATGACCTATGGAAAAAACAACATGGGCAGCTATGCATCGCAGCTAACAAAAGAACAGCGCTGGAAAATTGTGAAATATGTGAGAACATTACAGGGAGGAGGAGCTGCTGCAACATCTGACAGTACTAACACTGCAACGGCCGTACCAGACAGTACAGCCAATGCTAAAAAAACAATGTAGAAACCGAGGTAAGCATAAATTAAAAAAAGTTGAGCAGACCGCTAAGCTCATTATCACACAAATAATTTTTAGATGGAACATCGTTTTGAAATACCGGCCAGTTACAAGAAATGGACAATGGGTCTCATCATTGCAGGTGTTATAGCCCTGGTATATGGTATTTTTAAGTTTGATCCGTTTGCAGCTGTAAGCCATGGTGCCCATGGTACAGCCCATTCGGCAGATGGCACCCGTTTTTGGGCGGTATTGTTACAAAACAGTACCTATTGGTTGTTGCTGGTAAATGCTTCTATGTTCTTTATATGTGTTACTACAATGGCACATGGTGGCTGGCAAGTTGCTTTCCGACGTATTCCGGAAGCTATTTCAAGTGCTGTTCCGGTTTTAGGCATTATTACATTTGTTATATTGTTAGCGCTGGTATTTGGTCAC
The DNA here is from genome assembly GCA_014379905.1 of Ferruginibacter sp. Classification (GTDB taxonomy): domain Bacteria; phylum Bacteroidota; class Bacteroidia; order Chitinophagales; family Chitinophagaceae; genus Ferruginibacter. Next base: position 19,814 of record JACMKX010000128.1, read on the forward strand.
AGAACAGATATTTATCACTGGCTGGATAAAGATGCAGTGGCGCAAGATAAATTACTCAAAGGCAAAAGCGGTTTTTTAAATCCTGCCTTTTTTCTTATCTGTTCAGGCGTAAGTATTTTTCTCTGGTGGGCATTGGGTAAAAAAATGAGAACGCTTAGTTTAAATACCGATGAATCGCCAATGGATTACGACCAGTCAAAAAAATGGATATGGAAGAACACCGTATGGGCCTCCTTATTCACAGTAGTTTTCGGTCTTACAGTAGCTTCTACTATTCCATGGTTGTGGTTAATGAGTATTGATCCGCATTGGTACAGCACCATGTATAGCTGGTACACCTTTGCAAGCACATTTGTATCAGGCATGGCATTGATCGCTATCATTGTTATCTATCTTAAAAATCAACACAAGTTACCGTATGTAACAGACGAGCACATACATGATATTGGTAAATTCATGTTTGCCTTCTCTGTATTCTGGACGTACTTATGGTTTGCACAATACATGCTTATCTGGTATAGTAACCAGCCCGAAGAAACAAAATATTTTATCGACAGGATTGGTACCGCAACAGAACCAGGCGCCTACAAAGGAATATTCTTTTTTAACCTGATCGTAAACTTCCTTTGCCCCTTGTTGATATTAATGAAAAAATCAACCAAGCGTAATTATACAGTAGTAATATTTATGGCCGTATTGATCATTTTTGGTCACTGGATAGATTTTTACCAGATGGTAATGCCGGGCACGGTAAGAGAACATGCGGAAATGATGCCGTTTGAATTTGGCATAGCGGCTTTGTTTATAGGTGTGATCATGTGGTGTGTTGGAAGGTATTTAGGCAGGCATTCATTGCTTGCAAAAAATCATCCTTATTTAAAGGAAAGTATGATTCACCATACTTAATCCTTTGCCCCAAGGGGAAAAAGGATGAAGCAGGTGAACAAAAAATTTTGAACTGAAAAACTAGGTCAATAAAATAAATATCCCCGCCTCATTTCATTGCGGGCCCCTTAGGGGGTTGGGGGTGACTAATAATAAATGATATGAAAGAATTTTTTCTGGTAATCATTGCAATAATGATCTTCGTCATCATCTTCCAGATCTCGAAGACGAGCGAGTATGTGAGTGTATTGAAAGGAGAAGAAAAATCACGCAAACAGAATAATAAGATCAATGCATTTTTGATGGTTATTTTTTTGGTGCTGGGTCTTTTCGGCGCCTGGTATTGCAATGAGTTGTATTATAAAAAAACACTATTTCCGCAAGGGTCAGCCTCTTTAGAGGGTAAGGAAATTGACAGCATGTTGCTGATCACCATCGCTATCACAGGTGTGGTATTTGTAATTACACAGGTGTTATTATTCTGGTTCTCTTTTAAATACCAGGAAAAGGAAGGAAAACAGGCATTCTACTTTCCTCATAATACAAAACTAGAATTGCTGTGGACAACAGTTCCTGCCATCTTTCTTACAGTACTGGTAGTATTTGGTTTGAAGTTCTGGTTTAAAATAACGGGAGATCCTCCAACCGGTCATCATGTGGTAGAAATAACAGGCAGCCAGTTTAAGTGGGATATGCGCTACCCCGGTAAAGACGGAGTGCTGGGAAAAGTAAATTTCAAAAAATACAATTCACCTGTAGGCAACACTTTGGGTGTAGATTTTGAAGATGATAAAAGCTGGGATGACATTCATTCACAGGAAATGCATTTACCCGTTGATAAACCGGTAAAACTAGTGATACATGCAATGGATGTAATACACAATGTGGGCCTTTCTCATTTCCGTATGAAGATGGATGCAGTACCGGGTATACCCACCACCATGTGGTTTACGCCAACGATAACTACTGCGGATATGAAGAAAAAAACCGGCAATCCTAATTTTGTTTACGAGATCAGCTGCGACCAGATGTGTGGTAAAGGCCACTTTAGTATGAGGGGTGTAATTATTGTAGAAACAGAAGCAGAATATAAAAAATGGTTATCAGAACAAACGCCGGAATATTTCGGATTCTATCCTGACAAAAATCCAAACAAAGCCGCTCCCGATACTGCAGCAAAAGCTACAGTAACCACAGCAGCACTGGCGCCATAAAAACGAATTTAAATAAGTTAACAGGGTTTAGAAAAATATAAGAATATGAGCAGCGTAGCTACTTTACATGATGCAGGAATACATGGTTCACATGATGTACATCATGAACACCATCACCACGAGACATTTATCACCAAATATGTGTTTAGCCAGGATCATAAAATGATCGCCAAGCAGTTCCTTATTACAGGTATTATCTGGGCGATCATTGGCGGTATGTTTTCTGTGATCTTCCGTTTGCAGTTAGGCTATCCTGATCAAACCTTTCCCTGGCTTGAAGACCTTTTAGGCCATTGGGCGAAAGGTGGTAAGCTGCACCCCGAATTTTATTATGCACTGGTAACCATGCATGGAACGATATTGGTATTCTTTGTATTAACAGCCGGCCTGAGCGGAACATTTGCCAACTTTTTAATTCCATTACAAATTGGTGCAAGAGATATGGCGTCGCCCCTGCTTAATTGTATGAGTTACTGGTTTTTCTTCCTGGCTTCCATTATCATGATGAGTTCTTTGTTTGTTCAAACAGGCCCTGCAAGTGGCGGCTGGACGATCTATCCGCCATTAAGTGCCCTGGGTGATGCCTCACAGGGAAGTAAAATTGGTATGGACCTCTGGCTGGTAAGTATGGCCATGTTCATTGTATCTTCTTTATTAGGCGGCCTGAATTATATCACTACTATTTTAAACATGCGTACCAAGGGTATGAGCATGACGAGATTGCCCCTTACTATCTGGGCATTGTTCTTCACCGCTGTACTTGGTGTATTAAGTTTCCCGGTGTTGTTATCAGGGGCTATATTATTGTTGTTCGACCGTAACCTGGGTACCAGCTTCTTCCTGAGCGATATAGTTGTTGCCGGTAAAATTTTACCAAACGAAGGTGGTAGTGCCATCCTGTTCCAGCATTTGTTCTGGTTCCTTGGTCACCCCGAAGTGTATATCATCCTGCTGCCGGCCATGGGTATGTCGTCAGAAATATTATCGGTTAACAGCCGCAAACCCATCTTTGGTTATATGGCCATGGTGGGATCCTTATTTGCCATTACCATACTTGCCTTCCTCGTGTGGGCGCATCATATGTTTGTAACCGGTCTCAATCCGTTCCTTGGTGCAGTGTTCGTATTGTTAACGCTATTGATTGCGGTTCCTTCTGCCATTAAGGTGTTTAACTGGCTTACAACGTTATGGAGAGGAAATATTCGCTTTACACCGGGTATGTTGTTCGCTATCGGTTTTGTGAGTTTATTTATCAGCGGTGGTTTAACAGGGATCTTCCTGGGTAACTCAGCATTGGATATACATTTACACGATACTTATTTTGTAGTTGCGCATTTCCATATTGTAATGGGGGTAGCGTCCTTCTTCGGGATGTTTGCAGGCGTTTATCACTGGTTTCCTAAAATGTTTGGCAGGTATTTAAACAACGTGATGGCCTATATCCATTTCTGGGTAACCATTATAGGCGCATATTTAATTTTCTGGCCTATGCATTACCAGGGACTGGCAGGTGCACCGCGTCGTTATTATGATTGGAGCAACTGGGAATCTTTCAAAAATTTTGGCGGGTTAAACGAATTCATCAGCCTCGTAGCCATGATCGTTTTTGCGGTACAATTATTATTTGTATTTAATTTCTTTTATTCCATTTTTAAAGGAAGAAGAGTAACGGATAAAAATCCATGGGGTGCCAATACTTTAGAGTGGACCACACCTATTCGTCCTGGTCATGGTAACTGGGCCGGGGAAATTCCGGAAGTTCATCGCTGGCCGTATGATTACAGTAAAGATGGAAAAGATTTTATTCCCCAGGATACGCCTGTTGGGGATGATGAGAGCAAACACTAAAAATTAGCTAATTAGCTAATTAGCTAATGTGCTAATGCAGGACAGCCTGCGAAACGGAAAGAAATTTTGAGCGTGAAGAATTAGCTAATTAGCACATCAGCATATTAGCAAATTGATAAAGGATGACGGAGAACAAAACTATAAACAGCTCAGCATCGTTTGCGTTGGCGAGTAAAGTAAAAGATTATTTTACGCTGATCAAATTCACGTTGAGCTTCATGGTGGTTTTCAGTACGGTAATAAGTTACCTGCTGGCACCCAATATCAGGTTTGATTTAATACAAGTTCTTTTACTTTTTGCAGGTGGAATGCTGGTAACAGGATCAGCCAATGCCATTAACCAGATACTCGAAAGGGATACAGATGCACTCATGAAGCGCACCGCCGGCCGGCCAATTGCCAGCGGCAGAATGAGCGCCAATGAAGGATGGGCATTTGTAATAATTTCCGGCGCTTTAGGATGCTACATCATGTACACTTTTAGCCTGGAAGCTGCCCTGCTGAGTTTGTTAAGTTTATTGTTGTATGGATTTATTTATACGCCCTTAAAAAAAGTAAACAGCATTGCAGTATTGGTAGGTGCAGTTCCCGGGGCTTTACCCTGCCTTATTGGTTGGGTAGCCAGTTTTGGAGAAGGGCAGGAAAATAACTGGACGGGTGGATGGATATTGTTTGCGATACAATTTCTTTGGCAATTCCCGCATTTTTGGGCAATAGCCTGGGTAGCGCATAAAGATTACAGTGCCGCGGGATTTAAACTGCTGCCAAGTGATAAAGGGCCTACAAAATTTACCGCACTGCAAACCATTATGTACAGTGCGTTGATGATACCGGTTGGCATGCTTCCTTATTATTATAAAATAAGCGGCATCACCAGCATGTGGATCCTGTTGGGTTGCAACCTGTTCATGGTGTTGGTAAGCATTCAACTGTTTCGCAAAATGGATGTGGCATCGGCAAGAAGGGTGATGTTCAGTTCTTATTTTTATTTGATGATCGTATTTCTTAGTTTATACGCAAATAAGATAACGTCGTAAAAAATTAATAATTAAAGAGGAAATGACAAGCGTGGCAATAGCACAAAAAAATAAAATACATCCTCACAAATTTACTTTGTGGGTAGCCATTGGAAGTATACTAATGATGTTTGCCGGGTTAACCAGCGCATATATTGTTAAACGCAACCAGGCCAACTGGACAAGTTTTGAAATTCCGGTGATGTTTTGGATAAGTACAGCTGTGATCGTGTTGAGCAGCTTAACAATCGTGGCAGCAAATAAAGCTTTTAAAGAAAGGGCTATTGGTAAGTATCGCAGTTTGATGATGGTGACCATGGTGCTGGGAGTTCTTTTTATAGCCTTACAGGTAATTGGGTTTAAGCAATTGTGGGATATAGGATTGACCTTGCAAAAGAATGTGGCTTATTCATTTTTATATGTAATCGTTGGCCTGCATGGTTTGCACGTTATTGGCGGTGTAATTGCACTGGTGGTAATGGCAGCAAAAGCATTCAGTAATAAAACAAGGGTTTATAGTGCCGTGCCTTTGGAAGTAATGAGTACTTACTGGCACTTTGTAGATGTGTTATGGATTTATTTGTTGATCTTTTTATTGTTGATAAAATAAAAGTCCCGGCTATTTTTGCTTTAAAAAAAAGCAAAGAAGCTGAGTTAAGAAAGAATTGAAAAGAAAAACGATTTTTTAATATAAAATTGCCTCATAGCTGTTCCCTCTCCATGGAGAGGGGTTGGAGAGAGGCCTTTAAAAATTATGTCAGCAACAACAATACCGGCGGGAACAAAATGGTGGGCTGGGGGCAGAAGTCCCTTTAACTCCAGTTATGGTAAAATAATGATGTGGTATTTTCTGATGAGTGATGCTTTCACATTCGGAGCATTTCTTATCAGCTATGGTACCATTCGTTTTAGTGTGAACCATTGGGCCGATCCTAACCAGGTGTTCAATGCATTTCCTTTTGCCGGGCATGCCAATCTTCCGCTGGCGTTTGTGAGTTTAATGACCTTTATCCTCATTTTCAGTTCGGTAACAATGGTACTGGCGGTGCATGAAGGACACAAAATGAACCGCAAAGGGGTTGAAAAATATATGATCCTGACCATTATTGGCGGCCTTGCGTTTTTGGGTTGCCAGGCCTGGGAGTGGACGCATATGATCACAGGCGATCACACCGTATTGGTGGATGGTGTACTGCAAACAATGGGCACCACCGTAACCAACAATCCATGGGGTGTAGCTGCAGATCCTGGTGCAATAACCGCTGCATTGCAAAAAACACCTGATGCAAACCTGGCCGCAATAGTTCATTCATTAGGCCATGGCGGAACTGCCGATGCACACGCCACTTTGGGCAGGGATCAAATGATTTCCACCATACAGGCAGCCAACCTGCATGTAACAACCCCCGGACCTATTGCTTTTGGCGGATACTTCTTTGGCATCACCGGTTTCCACGGTTTCCACGTATTTAGTGGTGTGGTTATTAATGTTATCATGTACTTAAAAACCAAATTTGGCCATTTTGACCAGCGTGGTCATTATGAAATGATAGAAAAAGCAGGGCTATACTGGCACTTTGTAGACCTGGTATGGGTATTCGTATTCCTTTGTTTCTATCTTGTTTAATTAAATCAAAAAAAGACCTTAAAAAAATATTTATGTCATCACCACACGACCTGACTAAAGAAGTTACTTTTCACCCGGAGCATTCAAGCGGTACCGGGAGAATATGGAAAGTATTTGGGATATTATCTTTGCTAACGATCATTGAGCTTGCACTCGGGTACCTGCTCTATGCCAAACATGGAGAATGGAGTTATACGCCAGTAATATCTACTAAGATTTTAATTGGTGTGCTTACTTTGGCAAAAGCATATTACATCGTTTCTTATTTTATGCATTTGGGAGATGAGATAAGGAATTTCATTATGACCATTATTGTACCCCTGGCGCTATTTATCTGGTTCATTATTGCATTCCTCGCAGATGGAGAAAGCTGGAAGCAATTGAAAAATACCGATGGCCACAGCAGGCCGGTTACCGAGCAGGCTGTACCGGCCGCTAATCATGGAGAAAAGAAATAATAGTTTTACATAAATACGTAAAGCCATTTCGTTCAACCGGGATGGCTTTTTTATTTGAATTAATTAGCAGAAAAATGCACGGGAATAGCGAACTTTGCGCCAGCAAATTAACTGCTGATTTAACACGGAAACATTTTGAATAAAAACGCCATCATTACTTTATTAGCTGTTATCATTATACCGTTAACAGGATATTTTATTGTAAAATATTACAGCAAAGATGCGGTTCACATGCCACGCCGTTATTTTTTTGATGACGTGGTAACCAGAGAAAAAAATGGAAAAACAACTACCGATACCTTGTGGCACGCTGTAAAAAACATTTCTTTCACCAACCAGTTAGGCCAAACCGTTTCATTGGATGATGCAAAAGGAAAAGTGATCGTACTGGATTTTTTCTTTACCCGGTGCCCCAGCATTTGTCCCGGGCTGGCTCGCAACATGAAAAAATTGCAGGATGCATTTATTAAGAACCCCGACATCGTTCAATTTATTTCTATTAGTGTAGACCCGGAATTCGACAGCGTTCCGCAACTCAGAAAATTTGCTGATAAGTACGAGGCAAACCATGATACCTGGTGGTTTGTAAGAGGCGATAAAAAACAAATCAATGATTTCGCTTTCAGCGAAATAAAAGCCAGCATCGCAGATACCGAAGTCGATACAGCATTTATTCATACAGAAAATTTTTTCCTGCTCGACAGTAACCGGGTAGTAAGAGGCTGGTACAATGGTTTTGATACGGCAGCCCTGGCCATGCTGGTAAGAGACGTTCCAACATTAATGTTGGAAAGAGACAGGAAAAAACCATCCATATTCAGGGAGTTCATCCCGATATTGCCTGTTATTTTCGCAGGAATAGCCATCGTGATCGTCATTACCCTTGTGCTGAATAACAAAAGAGAAAAAAATTAATTGTATGCTACAACCTGTTTTACAACGGAATGATAAAAAAGCCAAAACGCTGATTTATACGGTTTCCATTATTGTATTTGCAGCAGTTACAATACTGGGTAAATATAATCTTGCAGGCAAAGATATATTGCCGTTTAACCCGTCGGTTTTTGCTACCGCCAATGCCTGGATCAATGCAACTGTAACGCTTTTATTAATAGCCGGATTGCTTACAATTAAAAATCAGCAATATGTTTTACACAAAAACATAATGTTAGCGGCGATGTTTTTATCTATGCTTTTTTTAGTTTCCTATATAGGCCATCATTTATTTGCAGGTGAAACAGCTTATGGTGAAACAGACGGAATAAAAGGGTTGAGTGATGCAGAACTTGCAGCTGCAGGTTCCACCCGTACTTTTTACCTGGCACTCCTTATTACACATATTCCCCTGGCCGGCCTTGCTATGCCTTTTATATTATTTGCAGCTTACAGGGCGCTTACAGGAGATTATGAAAAACATAAAAAAATGGTGAGGTATGTATGGCCTGTATGGTTATATGTTGCCATTACCGGGGTAGCTATTTACTGGATGATTGAACCTTACTATAAATAAATAGGATGCAACAACAACCCGCTTCTAATATTAAAGCACTCAGCATATTGCATTTTTCTTTACTGATAGGGCAAATTGTATTTGCAGCTATCGGTTATTATTTGGTTTATTCAAAGTCAATGGGTTCAATCAACCTGGGAGAAAATGCAAAGTTTGTAGTGATAGGTGTTGCTGCCATAGGATTGATCATGGTTACATTATCCTTTTCAATGTATAAAAAAAAGCTGGCAGCGTTGAAAGATAGTACACAACCTGCAAATGAAAAACTGCTGGCTTACCGTGCAGCCAGTATTATCCGCTGGGCAATGCTGGAAGCCCCGGTACTTATTGCTATTGTTGGATTTATGCTTACAGGCAATTATAATTTATTGGTGGTTACAGGAGTTATTTTATTACTTTTTATCAGCACTAAACCCACTGCTTCAAAAGCTGCTGCTGAACTTTCTATCAGTGAAAGTTACCTCAATACTTAAACCTTTTCTACTGCAATTTTTTTATGACTTAAAAAATTGATGCGTACAGGGATAGTATCACCAACCTTGTATTCCTGTAAACCTTTTTCTTCAATAGGCAATTTAGCCTGAACTTTATCTTTTATCACGTTGAGGTAAATACCGTGTTCAGAAACCTTATACACTTGTGCTTCAACAATGGTTTTGTCCTTAAATATTTTGATAGCGGTATTATATTCAGGTATGTATTTTACCTTGTTGAGGATGGCTATAGCTTTATCTTTTTTCTCCGGGTGATCTAAAGAAAATAATACCGGCTCATTCAATTCCTCTTCTGTGGGCAATACCTGCCAGGGAGAAATATGTACCGGAAAAAAAACATAACTTTCTATTTCTTTTACAAAGAACTTATCATCAGCAATTTTTAAATAACCCTTCAGGCTGTTATCGGTATTGGCTTTATTCACAATCATATCAAGTGCATTGTTGTAGAGATATTCTATGTTTACCGCTATCATTTTGCCATCTTTATCCGTAGTTTTTGTGTTAAAACTTACCATATCGCCGATCATAAAATGATGGGATTTTTTTATTAGTTTTTTTTCTTTCAGGTCTTTTTGCAGTTTGATGTCAATGCTTCCTTTTACCGTTCTTTTTTTACCGCCTGCTTCATATTCTATCATGGCATATTTTTTTTCATGATTAATGAAAGAAACTTTGCCAAGCATTTCTGTTTTTGCCATGATGATTTTTTTAAATAGATTATAAACCCAACTCTTTAACGGGATCCCAAAAAAGATCCTTGAAATCTACAACTGTATCATTTTTTACTTTCACCCCATCTTTCTTTAGCAATTCTTCCATTTGGGTAAATGTTTTAAAATGATACTTACCCGTAAGCATACCATTTCTGTTCACCACCCTTTGTGCCGGTATTTTTGGTTTGGCCGTACTTGCTGCATTCATAGCCCAGCCTACCATTCTTGCAGATAATTTTGTGCCAAGATAGGTGGCAATGGCACCATAGGAAGTTACGCGTCCTTTTGGTATCTGCCTCACCACGTCAAATACATCATTAAAGAAAGTATATGCTTTCGTGGTGCTTTTAGGATTTTCTTCTGCCACTTTCTTTTTCATTGCACAAAAGATACAAAAATTTGCTGTTACATTTTATTCGCTTCGGTCATTGCCCTCCCCGGAGAGCCTGTCCCGTTCTTTCGGGAGCTTAAGAGAGGCTTTGATTAATTCCGTACGCTTAGGTTCGGCAACATTAATATATTCGTAAGGACAATGCCTGCAGCCGTTGCCACAACAAAATCCCTTCTTTAAATGGAAAGTTGCAGTGAGCACCATTAATCCCTCTTCATTAAAATAATAATCTTCTCCTTCCTTAACCCTGGTCATGTTGATTTTCTGTTTGCTTAAGATTTTCCATTAATTCATTATCCCTGTCGGGCAATGATGGAGGTAAGGCAAAATGTAGGTAATGTATCTTTTTACTTTGGGCAATGTCCAATTCTTCATAATGCGTTTTAATATCAAGTTCGGGCTTGTGCGCTTCCGCGTAAACATTACCAGACTCTTCCTTCAAAATAAGCCCGTACATACTAATTATTTTGCTGGTAAATACATGCAGGTTGGGTGAATCGGTTTTTAAGTGAATACTGCCGCCGGTTTTGAGTACCTGCTGATAAAGCCGTAAAAATTGTGGATGGGTCAGGCGTTTCTTTGCTTTGGAAGTGCGAAGTTGAGGATCGGGAAAAGTGATCCATATTTCATCTACTTCCCCTGCTGCAAAATAATAGGCTATCATGGCTATTTGTGTACGCAAAAA
>JACMKX010000129.1 GCA_014379905.1 Ferruginibacter sp.
GAAACAACCGGCGACCTGTTGATACGATTAAAGGAACACAGCCGCTCACCCGATGTGGTTTCAACAGCCGCAGAAGTACTTCGTTTTGGCGATGCAGTGAAATTTGCCAAATTCCAGCCATCGGAAAATGAAAATACACAGGCTGTAAGTTTAATTAAACAGGTAATTGAACATTTAGAAAAGAAATCATTTGTATAAAGCCGCATATTTTGTTATTAGATTATTTTAAAAATATTGAGTTTACCCGCCCCGAATTTTTATTCGGTTTATTAATGATCCCTGCATTGATCACCTGGTATATCGTTACCAACAATCAACGCAGTGCATCTGTACGGGTATCTTCTGTAGCGGCTCCCGGCCTCACAACCTGGAAGTCGGCGCTCAGGCATTTTCCCTTCATTTGCCGTATGCTTTGTCTTGGGTTTATCATCCTGGCCCTGGCAAAACCACAAACCCGCAACGAAAATCAACGCAATGAAGGAGAAGGCATCGATATAATTTTATGTATTGATGTGAGCGGAAGTATGACCGCCCAGGATTTTCAGCCAAACAGGCTGGAAGCTGCTAAGGCAGTAGCCATCGATTTTGTTAACAGGCGGGTAACCGACAGGATTGGTGTGGTAATTTTTTCGGGAGAAAGTTTTACGCAGTGCCCTTTAACGACCGATTATGCCGTGGTAAATGCTGCAATCAAAAACATTCGCAATGGTTTACTGGAGGATGGAACTGCTATCGGTGCCGGGCTGGGAACCAGTGTTGACAGGCTTCGCACCAGTAAATCAAAATCGAAAGTAGTAGTACTGTTAACCGATGGAGAAAACAATGGTGGACTTATAGATCCAAAAACAGCTAAAGAAATTGCCAAAGCATTTGCTATAAGAGTGTACACCATCGGCGTTGGATCTGATGGTTATGCCAAACAACCGGAGAATACAGGAATGGGCGTTGTAATGCAGAATGTAAAAGTTTCTATTGATGAAAAATTACTGACAGAAATTGCCGCTGAAACCGGCGGTAAATATTTTCGTGCAAAAGATAACGAAGGCCTGCAGGGGATTTATAATGAAATTGACGGACTCGAAAAAACAAAAGTAGATGTGATAAAAAATATCCGCTACAGCGATAAATTTTTACCCTTTATAGCTGCTGCTATTTTCTTCCTGTTACTGGAATTGACCTTACGTTATTTAATTCTTCGCAAATTTCCATAGCCGTTTCTCGTTTCTGGTTTGTCGTTGGGAGTCTGTAACTTTGAGATTCTTTTTTACTATTAACTATTAACTATTAACTATTAACTATTAACTATTAACTATTAACTATTGACTATTAACTATTGACTATTGACTATTAACTATTGACTATTGACTATTGATTATTGATTACTGACTACTGAATATTCAACTCCCCCATGCGTGCACTCGTTTACAAATCCACCGGTAGCTGGTACCAGGTTAAAACCGAAGCCGGACAGGCTTTTAGCGCCCGCCTGGTAGGCAAATTAAAACTGGATGGTATTACTTCCACCAATCCCATTGCCGTGGGCGATTGGGTGGAAATTGACAATGAAGTGGAAGAGAACAATATTGTCATCAGCAAAATTCATGAACGCCGTAATTACATTAACCGTGTTTCTCCTCACAATAAAAACATGCACCATATTGTGGCTGCCAACTTAAACCAGTCTTTGTTGTTTGCCACTTTAAAAGACCCCAAAACATCCCTGGGTTTTATAGACAGGTTCCTCGTAATTTCAGAAGCATACCATATACCTGCAATTATCGTTTTTAATAAAGCTGATTTATTTAAGACGAAAGAACAGGAAAAGTTTGAACTCATCAAAGATATCTATGAACCCATTGGCTATACGGTTTGTTTAATGAGTATCGAAAAAGACGAAGGTGTAAAAGAAGTGGAAGCATTATTAAAAGACAAAACTACGCTTCTCAGCGGTCATTCAGGCGTAGGCAAATCTACTTTCATAAATTATTTGTTCCCTGATTTTAATTTGAAGACAACTGAAGTAAGCGAATGGAGTGGCAAAGGAATGCATACTACTACGTTTGCAGAAATGTACGACTTGCCTTTTGGCGGGAAAATAATTGATACGCCCGGTATCAGGGAAATGGGACTGGTAGACATTTCAAAACAGGAGCTCAGCCATTACTATCCGGAGATGCGGGCCCTGCTAACCCAATGCCAGTTTAATAACTGCACGCATTTACATGAACCGGGTTGCGCTGTAAAAGATGCGGTGAATGATGGCCGCATATTTGAAGAGCGCTACCTTAGTTATTTAAATATGAGGGATACGATCGGGGATAAAAGCTATTAGATGCCTTATTGATTTTGATACCAGAGTCTTGTTACTGGTTAGTGTCCTTAATTTGTAGCTCTTTTCAATCCAGCATCCAGTATCTTTCTAAAAAGCTCTCCGCTCTAAAAAATTCGCCACTTCCATCACCAGTTTATTTTTATTAACCTGGCTTTCGGGCTGCTGAGGATAAATGCTTACACCATTAAAAATATTATAGTGAAGCGTGAGAAATTGATTCTTGTATTTAAAATCCCAGTCAAGCGTCTCCGCATCATCTACCTGGTTCATAAACTGAACCTGTAAATGATCAGCCAGTGCATTGGCAATAGCATAAAATTTAGAGATTCCGCAATTGTCGTCAATAACGGCTTCAGTGGCACCCGATTGGGTTTTCAGAGCGTAACACATAGTAAGAGGTTTTTATTAGCGTATAGGATAAACGCAAAACCTGTAAATTAATTGCCCCGGAACCTGGCTTTATTGCTCGCCTTAATGGCTTTTTCATCGCCGGAAGCAATTTTTTCAGCTCCTACATTCCTGCCATTCGTGGGACAGCCGTACTTTTCTTTCTTTTTAAAGATGAAGCAGCTGCTTAATAACGAAAGAACGAACAACGAGAGTACTATTTTTTTCATAACCTAAATTTTATCACGAATTAACCGGATTACACAAATTACACGAATGAGTGGTAAACTAACCAACTCCAAACCTAAAAGCCAGTAACCACTTACCACCAGCTACTCCCCCCACTCGCTACTTTCCACTCCCCACTAGCTACCAGCTACTCCACTCACTACTTAAACCACTCACTGTACCTCACATAGTTATCAGCGATTCGGTTTATTTCCCCACTGATCAGGTCCTCACTTATCTCCTTAACTTTTTTTGCAGGAACGCCGGCATAAATCGAACCGGGTTCCACAATTGTATTTTCAAGTACTACCGCACCGGCGGCAATGATACTATTACTCCCCACTTTCACATTATCCATTACAATAGCACCCATACCTACCAGCACATTATCATCTATAACGCAACCATGCACGATAGCATTGTGCCCGATGCTCACATTATTTCCAATGAGCGTTTTTGTTTTTTGGTAAGTACAGTGAATAACTGCACCATCCTGCACATTTACCTTATTTCCCATACGAATGCTGTTTACATCGCCTCTCAACACTGCGTTGAACCATACACTACACTCATTCCCCATTACCACATCTCCCACAATGGTAGCATTGGGAGCTATAAAACAATCATTGCCCATTTGCGGCATTACACCATCTACAGGAAGTATTACACTCATAATTGTATTTTTATTTTGCCAAGAGTTGTTTTCCATGAATTGCTTTTCACGCAAAGTCCGCGATTTAGCTACAGCGCTAATCAGTCTCCTTCCTTCGCGTTTCTTTGTGTCTTTGCGCCTTCGTGGCTCAAAAGCACGGGTCTTACCTGCGGTCCCGAACCTATGACAAAACTAAACATTAATTTCGCAGCAAACAGCATTATGAATACAAGGCAATTGTTTTTAAATCATGTAGGCCAAACATCCCCCGCACCGCTTGCGCTCAACATCGTAAAAGCCTCCGGCAGCAAACTATGGGATGCCGATGGAAAGGAATACATCGATCTTATTGCAGGCATCAGTGTTTGTAATATTGGGCATCGCCACCCGGAAGTGGTGGAAGCTATTAAAAAACAGGCCGATGAATACCTGCATATCATGGTATATGGCGAACTGGTGGAAAATCCGCAGGTACACTATGCCAAAGCTATTACTAATCATTTGCCTGCTTCGCTCAATGCTGTTTTTTACACCGCCAGCGGCAGCGAAGCCACGGAGGGTGCTATGAAATTATCAAAAAGATTTACAGGCCGCACTCAAATAATATCCTTCAAAAACTCTTACCATGGCAGCACACAGGGGGCGTTGAGTGTAATGGGAAGTGAATACTGGCAACAGGCTTACCGCCCGCTACTGCCAGACATATTACAATTGCGCTATAACAATTTCGAAGATCTCGAAAATATTACTGAGCGCACCGCCTGTGTTATTGCAGAAACCATACAGGCAGAAGCCGGCGTAAAAGTACCATTGAACGGCTGGTTAAAAGCGTTACGGGATCGTTGCACTCAAACAGGAACATTGCTGGTGCTCGACGAAATTCAATGTGGCTTTGGGCGTAACGGCAGCCTATGGGCCTTTGAACAATTTAATGTGGTGCCCGATATTTTATTACTGGGCAAAGCGTTGGGAGGTGGTATGCCGCTGGGCGCTTTTATTGCGGATAAAAAAATAATGGACTCGCTGAGTTTTAATCCTGTGCTGGGCCATATCAATACTTTTGGCGGGCACCCCGTAAGTTGTGCAGCAGGACTCGCGGCGTTCAATGTTTTGCTAAGGGATGATCTCATTGCTACCGTGCAACAAAAAGGGCAATTGTTCCGGGATCAGTTACAACACCCCGTAATCAAAAATATCAGCAATCATGGTTTAATGATGGCCGTAGAATTTGAAGATTTCGAAATCAATAAGAAAATAATTGATGCCTGCATTGAACAGGGCGTATTTACCGATTGGTTTTTATTTGCTGCTCATGCATTGCGAATTGTACCACCACTTAACATTAGCAATGAAGAAATAAATAGGGCCTGTACTATTATTCAATCGGTCTTAACTTCTGTTTAAATAACATGAAAAAATTCAAAAAAATATCTCTTCGCATTCTCACATCATTATTATTGCTTTACCTGTTATTGCTTATCCCTGATGGAAAAAGAGATACACCTGTAAACCCGGGTAGGACTGCTTTTGTATGGAACAAAGACAGTTTGTGGAGTAAACTTGAAAAAGATTTTCAATACGCAAAATCATTGCAAGCATCGCAACTTGACAGCTCCATAGCTATATTAAAAAATGAGGCCGAATCACAATTTGCTTATATAGACAAGCGGCAGCAAATAGTAAGCGATACCAATCTTGACGGGATACAACTTGTTTTCTTTTCCCTTGCACCCCTGATGGCAACAAAACCAATGGAAGAATTGGCCTGGTACATAAATTACTATAGCCGTATCCGGGAGTATGTTAAAGATCAATCCATACATTGGGATATGCAGCAACCGGTAGCCCGCGATAAAATATACAGCCTGTTGTATGGTATGAGAGCCGCTATAGAAGAAGTTGTTTTGCAAAGCGATTTGTCTAAGTTGCCTCATCTGATGCTGGCCAAACATGAGCCTTCTGTTACACCCGTTGCAAAAATATTTGGAACATTTCTTCACAGTGGTGATATCCTGGTGTCCCGTGGCGGTGCAGAAGTATCAGCACTCATCTCGAGAGCCAATGACTACCCCGGAAATTTTTCTCATATTGCTTTATTGTATGTTGACGAAAAAACGAATAAGCCATTTTTTATTGAAGCACATATCGAAAAAGGCCTGGCCATCGCTTCAGCAACCGAATATGCAAAAGACAAAAAGTTGCGATGTATGTTAATGCGGCCCCGGGCCGGCCTGCCGGCAATGATTGCCAATCCTATGCTTCCGCACCAGGCCGCAAAAAAAATGTATGAAGAAAGTTTAACCAGGCATATTCCCTATGATTTTAAAATGAATTATATGGATTCGGCTGCCATGTTTTGCAGCGAAGTAGCCTCCTATGCTTACAAGAAAAAAGATGTACAATTATGGCCCACACTTTCCACCATTTCATCCCCGGGCATTGTGAACTGGCTGAACGATTTTGGTGTTGAAAATTTCATTACGCAAATGCCTTCCGATCTTGAATATGATCCACAGCTTTCTATTGTAGCAGAATGGCGTGACCCCGAAACGCTGTTCAAGGATCATATTGATAATGCAGTAACGGATGCGATGCTGGAAAAAGCCAATAAAGGTGAAAAGATCGGTTATGATCACTGGCAACTTCCTTTTGTAAGAGTAATAAAAGCCTGGTGCGTAATAGAGAACTGGTTTGGTAAAGAAGGCATTATCCCGGAAGGTATGAGTGCTACCACTGCATTAAAGAACCAGCGTTATGTTGCCATGAATAAAAAAATAAATGTTGCGGTGCAGCAAATGGCTGAAGATTTCAGGAAACAGTATCATTATCGCCCACCCTACTGGCAACTGGCAAAATTTGCAAATACAGCTGGGAATAAATAAGCTGTTAAACAAAAAATAATTTGTTTGTCTAGAAAACAACCGTTTACTTTGTATTTCAAAGTGCTTTTTATGAATGAGCAACAACAGTCTTTAGAAGCGATACATGATATTAAAAGGATGATGGAACGCAGCAGCCGGTTTATCAGCCTGAGCGGCTTTAGCGGGATCAGTGCCGGTATATGTGCATTGATGGGGGCCTGGATAGCTCATCCTTATGTGTATGGCAGAAAGGATGTGATCATTAATACGGAAGCGGCCATCGCCCAGGCCTTAGCCAACGACTACGGTATTATTTTTAATACCTGGCTTTTTTGGATCGCTATCGGAACTTTCCTGGCAGCCCTGGTCTCAGCTTTTTTCTTTACTTATATAAAAAGTAAAAAAGAAGGAATTCCCATTTGGGGCAAATCGGCAAAAAGACTAATTCTAAATGTTTGCATTCCTTTGCTGGTGGGGGGTATTTTTATTTTTAAATTGATGCAGTTGGGCACTTTTGGCCTGGTTGCACCGGGTTGTTTACTATTTTATGGCCTCGCTTTGATCAACGCCAGTAAATACACCCTGATAGAGATACGCTATCTCGGCTTCGCTCAAATTATCCTGGGTATTATCAATTTAAACTTTGTGGGGTATGGATTGTATTTCTGGGCAGTGGGTTTTGGTATTTTGCACATTGTTTATGGCGTGTACATGTGGCAGAAATATGAAAGAAAAGAAGGCTAAGCTATTGTTTGGTAAAACGTAAATGTACTAATGGAGAATCCTATCAATCATTTAAATAAATTATTCGACAGCAGGGTAAGACTTGGTATCATGAGTGCGCTCATGGTGAACAACGAGGTAAATTTTAATGACCTCAAAGAACTGCTGGAAATTACAGATGGCAACCTGGCAAGTCACTTAAAGGCACTGGAAGAAAATAGTATCATAAAAGTGGAAAAAGGATTTATAGGACGCAAAACAAATACTACTTACAAAATAACCAAGGCAGGTGAAAAAGCTTTTAAAGACCATATCAATGCGCTGGAAAAAATGATCAGGGCTACGAAATGATTTTTTTTGTTCTTATACTTTGAAATTCAAAGTACTTTTTATGAATAACAATATATCAACCATATCAATCTCTTTACGTCTTTGGGCTTTAATGGCCTTCATTGCCGGGTCCATTATTTCGCTTGTATTTCTTTTCATCAATGGCATGTCCCTGTTTTTTATTTGCTTCTTTATTTATATAGGATCTTTTGTTTGCAGCACGCCTGCGTTGTTATTGCTGGCGCTTTTAATGGGGAAGATCAGAAATGCTCAAACTGCGGTAAAAGAAAAATTAAGTGCTGTTATAAAATTACTTTCTCTCATCATGTTATTGTATGGAGCAGGTATTGCGCTCATCAATAAATTCCTGGAAGTAGTTTTTGATAAAGACGGTTATGTCTTTGTATATTTTTTGTGCGGTGTTACACTGGGATTATTTTTTGTAAGTCTCATCGCTCTCTCCCTTCTTTGGAAACCTGTGTGCAAATACCTTGATCCGTTTTACGGCATCGACCACACCCCGGCTGAATTTTTTAATATTTCTTATACAACAAAAAACACAACAAATATGGAACCTGCTCATTTGCAGCCCCAACAGCCTGCACCAACCAACCGCACTATGATCAAGGGTTTTATTACCGGTGGTCTCATTCTTTTAATGTTGATACCTACCCTTTTCATCACATCGCTTATCAATGAAAGAGAAACCCGGCAAAAAGAAATTGTAAAAGAAGTAAGCAGTAAATGGGCTTCTGCTCAAACACTTTCCTGCCCGTTTTTAGTTGTCCCCTATTCCTCCTCTTATCAAACTTCCGACGGAAAAACAGCCATTTCCAAATCAAACCTTATCCTGCTGGCCAATGATGCTGTTGTAAACGGTACCATCATTCCCGAACAACGTACACGATCTATCTACAAAGTTTTATTGTACAAATCGGATATCCGGTTTAATGGTTCTTTTAAAGTAAAACTTCCTGCAGACATCGATTCAGCTGGTATCGATTATGCCAATGCGAAACTATGTTTTACCCTCAGCGATTTTAAAGGCATTGAAGAAGAGATTTACATAAATATTAACCAGGGCAAATTATTACTGGTGCCTGGTTTACCACTAACAGATTTTGGAAAGACAGGTTTATCAGTTCCGGTTAAGCTAACGGCAGAACAATTAGTTACGGGTATTCCTTTTGACATGCAGGTTAAAATAAAAGGAAGTGAGCAACTCCATTTTACACCTATGAGCGGCACCAGCAAATTCAACCTGCAATCTTCCTGGCCAAGTCCTTCGTTTGATGGCGAAATGTTGCCCGGTGAAAGAACCATTACCCCACAGGGCTTTACTTCCAAATGGAGTTTCAACCAGGCCAATCTTCCTTTTGCAACGGTGATCAGGGAAAATATGGTGGGCGATAAAAAATTAGCATTTGGCGTAAGTCTTGTTCAGCCGGCTGACCAGTATGGCAAAACAATGCGAAGCGTAAAATATGCCATTCTGATTATTGGATTAACCTTCGCCTTTTTCTTCATTATAGAACTGATGCAAAAAAAACCATTTCACCCTGTTCAATATGTTTTGGTGGGAATTGCATTGGTGATATTTTATACGCTCCTGCTTTCTATCAGCGAGTACATTCCATTCGACTACGCTTACCTCGTGGCTGCACTTGCTACTGTTTCTTTGATTAGCCTGTACGCAAAGGGCCATTTCAACAGCTGGAAAACAGCAGGTATTTTCTTCTCGTTACTGAGTTGCCTGTATGGTTTCATCTTTATTCTTATAAGACTGGAAGATACTGCTTTACTCGTTGGAAGCATTGGTTTATTCATTGTGTTGGCAATGGCAATGTTTGCCAGCAGGCGAATAAACTGGTATGGAAATACCGTTAATACCAATTCAATTGTTAATGATCAACCTGTAGATAATGTATAAACTTATAATAAAAGCAAGGTCAGGCATATTAGTCTGGCTCACGCATCGCCTGGCATTACCCATTTTAAAGATTATTCGCAAGCCGGAAAAATTTCCCTATAGTATGAATGAGTTGAATCATTTTCCAACCGGAACGATGGGTAGAGACCTGGCTGATTTCCTGGATAACAAAGAACTTGAATTGCTTCCGTACTATGCCCGCCATGATATGAAGCATATATTGCTCGACTACGATACTACCGACGAAGGTGAAGGTTGCCTGCAATGCTTCATGTTAGGCAACGGGCATATCTCCTTCCCGGTTATTGCAACCGTGGTGTATTGTTTTGCCACCATGCCCGAATACTGGCATCATTTTGCAACAGCTTATCGAAGAGGAAATCAATCTGAAGCCATTGGCGGTTTAAACTGGTTTACCGTTTTAAAAACACCTACTGCAACATTAAAAAAGCTTGTCGTAAAAAAATAAGGATATGAAGTTATTTCTGAAATCATTTGTTTACGCAGCAGAAGGCATTAAACATTGCATAATGAAAGAAAGAAATTTCATTGTGCATTGTTGCCTTGCTGTAGCTGTTATCATTGCAGGATTTGTTTTTAATATCAGCCATACAGAATGGATGATGGTATGCATCAACATTGGTGTTGTACTGGGTTTTGAAATGCTGAATACTTCTGTAGAAAGATTATGCAACCTGCTACATCCTCAACATCATCCTTTTGTAAAGATCATAAAAGATGTGGCCGCAGGTGCCGTATTGATCGTAGCATTGATCTCGCTCATTTGCGGGGCAATTATTTTTCTTCCTAAAATATTTTAAAGATTGAAATTATGAAACCATTATCGTCGTTCGGTAAATTGCTAACTGCCTTTCTTGTATTCATTGGTATGTTAATCGTTTTCAGGATCCTCTATTCCGGAAATGCGCGGTATTTATTTTTGGGCTGGAACATTTTTTTAGCCTGGATACCTTATGTATTAAGTACCCAGCTGCGATTGTACCGTGCAAAAGAAAAATGGAAGCAATTATTTTTGTTGGGCAGCTGGTTACTGTTTTTTCCTAATGCATTGTACATCGTAACGGACCTTATTCACCTGCGTGATGAAACAAACATGCCCTGGTGGTTTGATGCCATGCTTTTATTTGCAGCTGCGTTTGTGGGTTTGTTAATGGCTTTTATATCCCTACGAAATACAGAGAAATACCTGGCTTCCATCTTTAATAAAAAGATGGTACCCGCAATCACTTTCTCTTTACTGTTCTTAGGATCATTCGGCGTTTACCTGGGAAGGTTTGAGCGGTGGAACAGCTGGAATATTGTAAATGATCCGTTGGAGCTGGCACTCAACATTTTTACCTGCATTGTAAATCCTGTTGACAATATAAGGGTTTGGGCCATTACTGTTTTATTTACAGCAGTATATTCTTTGTTGTATTACTGCCTGCGGATTTTACCCAAAGCCTTTGCTGAAAATAACAATACCGGGCATTGACCCGGTATTGTTATTATGATGGTTAGTTATTTTATTCTAAAAATCCAGTCCCAGGGAAAGATACATGATAGCTTTGGTTTTAAAGAAACTGTTCATGGGCCAGCCTACATCGTACTTTACAAAATATCCAAACACGGTGCTGCGTGCTCCAAACCCATAACCACCTGCAAAGGGGCCAATACCACCTGCTTTTGTTTTTACTGTAACAGGGCCGGGATTACCATTACCATCAGGCGTGTTATAAGATATAATGGGCCTTTTTAATCCATCATAAGCACCATTCCAGGCTGTACCAAGATCAACAAACTGTGTTATCATAAAGTTGCGCAGGAATGCATTGTTAACTGTTTTGTCAAAAAATGTGGAAACGATCGGTAACCTGAATTCACTGTTTAAAACAATGGCGTTATTGCCGTTGGCTGCATTTTGAATATATCCCCTAAGGTTATTAGCCAGGCTTTGAAATGCATATGCCTGGTCGGCATCAGGTGGGTTACCTGTATTAAAATAACGGTCTTTTATATTTCCATTATTATCTGTTTTTTGATTGTTACCAAACATTAACCAGCCGTCCATACCGCCGAGGTAATAAATAAATTTTTGATTGCCCCAGCTAAAATCAGCTGCGGCACGGCCTGCCCATATAAAGTTGCGGTAGATGGGGTAGTAATAACGTGCGTCTATACCTAAATTAAAAGTGTTGGGACCATCAGCAAATTTTATCCCGCTTACCTGCCGGTTCCAGTCTATGGTAGCTTTGTACCGTAAACCATTCCAGATATTCTCTGTAGGGTTCAATGAATTATCGTATACATATTCCAGCTTTGTTACAGAATACAAAGTTCTGAAGTTCTCTAACTCATAGCTGGGACGATTTCCAACCTCACTTGAAAATACAATGTTTTCCGAGCGAATACCTGTTGACAAACGCACACTTTTTGTTTCATCAAAAGGATAAGCAATATTTGCCTGGTAGAGATTAGTGAAGTTTTTACCGAAAACGTCTATGTCGGTATAGTATATATCAGACTGTGCATTGCGATAGTAAGTGAAACCCCAATCTATACGCTTGCGTAAATTTTGAAAACTTGCCAGCCACTCGTTATCTTTTAAATTGGTCCCTATTTTAAAGGCACCGGTTATCCGGATATCTTCCATCAGGTCAGAAGTACCTAATCGAATTAAACCGTTCAACGGGCTGCTGCTGTTTAACATGATAGGCCCCTGCCCCCCTCCATAAGACTGGTATTTATTTATTAATATCGAATTGTTTAAATTAACACCGCCAAAATCTGCACTGAATTTTCTTGGCTTGTAACGGTATAGTTTTGCATTTGCCAGTACATTGGTAGATCCCGTAGCCGGTACCACTGTTCCTATCGGAACGATGTTGGTGCTATCTGTTCCAAATTCATTTTGAAAAATGTCTCCTTCTTTTTTTACAGTGTCTGCTACAACGGGCGGAGCTGCAGAGGGGTCAACTTTGGTAAGACTGCTTTCCCGCATCAGCTTTTTTGCATACTCTGTTGGTTGTGCGCTCACATTGCGCCTGTTTAATACAAATTCATCGATCTTTAATTTGTACAATACCTTATCATCGCTCTGGCGTGATACTTCGCTAACCTGGTTATTATCGCCTGCAATCCTCGTTTCAGAAACACTGCTTTGATAATTGGTTAGCGGGAAACTATAAGCCGAATCTGACGATACAGATACTACGGCGATAGAATCAATATCTGTTTTTTTATAAGCCCTTAGTGTGCTGTCTACTTCTTTTTGTGACGGGTTGCGCAAAATATCATCGCCTATTAAAACCAATGTATCCAATCCCTCTTTAGTGGTAGTAAAAAATCCGGCATACCTGTTACCAATACCATTTTCATCACTTATAAAAGTAAAGTGATTGCTGTTGTATTGCATGGGAAATCTTGCATTGCCATATTTTAAATTAGTAAGCTGGGTTATTTGATTCAGTTCAGGTTTATCACCAAAATTGGTGATCATAAAAACATTGAAACGGTTGTGGCTCGGCAATACCGTATCACCTGATTTTGCATTTGCGTCCGGCCTGTTACTACTGAATATAATTCCGGTCTTTCCGGGGAATGCTACAAAGCTGGCATCCATGTTATCATACACATCATTTGTAATAGCCTTAAATTTTTCTGTTTCTATGTTGTAGGTGTAGATATCGGTATGCCCGTTTTTTACTGCTGATAACAATAAGGTTTTACTGTCGAGCATATACTTCATATCCTGTATCTGGTCTATTTCGCCGCTTAAAACAACCTTATTGTATTTGATCTTTGTGACCAGGTCGTACACAAAAAAATTCAGTTTACCCTCTTTAACGTAGGAAACAGCAACACGGGTTCCTTTAGGATCCCAGGCCATTTGAGGGTAAGTAGGGTTTTGTTGATTTTCGTAATTTCTAACACCAAATTTCAACAAGGTTTTATACTCAAAATCTTCGCTTAATATCAACCTGGTAATTCCTTTTTTCCATTGCGTTACCACAAATGAGTTGTTGCGTTTGTTTGGATTCACATTAAAACGATAATAATTCAGGCGCTTGCTGATAGTAAATCCTTCTACATAATTTCCTTTGGGATATGCTTTACGGCGGGAAATATCCTTGTAATATTTATCAGACTGGTATTCCATAAATTCCGCCAGTAATGCATTGAATTTTAATTTTGTTACCTGCTGGCTGGCCTTATTAAGATTTTTATATTGCCGGGCCAGGTAAAAGAAATAAGTAACATTTTCCTTTTTATATTTCTCTTCTATAAAATACCAGAAAGCATGCCCGGCCAATAAAGGACGCTCATAGGAAAGAGCGGAAAATTTATTGTAATTGCCGCTAAGTATTTCACTTTTTAAGTCATCATCCAGTTCTGCGCTCCAATTTTCGCCTATATAAGCCATATAACCGTTGGTAAGCCAGGCAGGCAGATCGAGCAAGGTTTGATTGCCTGCCACTTCGCCTATGTCTTCTCCAAATAATAAGTTCTGTGTAATGATCTGTGCTATGCCCTGGCGGATCTGCCTTTTAAGGTTGGCATGGTTGCCATCAAAATAAACCGGTACCTTATTGTTTACAAATTTGGTCAGCCCACCCGTTTGCAGTATATCTGTTTCCAGCCCGATATTGGTTTGCTGCATATCAGAAAACTGGTTGTACAAAATTATATTGGCCCTGCGTTGCAAACTATATTCAGTTGCTGCTTCTATTTGTGGAAGTTCCTCTTCTGCTGCCTGTAAAACATATTTTGCCAGCTCCTGTCCATTATCATAAAAATAAACATTGAAGTTTTTTGTTTGATAATACTGCCATTTAAACTTACCGAACTGTACCCTGTTTCTTCCAAATAATACCGAATTAACCTGCGCGCTGGCTATTAAAGATGGCAAAATGAAGACGAAGGATATTAAAATTATTCTACTGAACTTTGACATACGGTGTTATTATTTGAATACTAAAATTACTTTATTCGGTTTAATCATTAAAATCTTTTAAATCAACGGAATGCTGACTGTAAAATCCTTCGAATTTAATCCCATACAGGAAAATACGTATATACTTTACAATGAGTTTAACAGCTGCATCATAATTGACCCCGGTTGTTATTTTGATGAGGAGAAAGAAACATTGGCCAATTTTATTGATAAGATGAAGCTGGTGCCTAAAATGCTGCTTAACACCCACTGTCATTTGGATCATGTATTTGGTAACAAGTTTGTAGCGGAAAAATATGGCTTAACCTTGCGTATTCATGAAGGCGAAAAAAAAGTGCTGGAATTTGCGCCCTCCAGCGGTCTTATGTATAATATGCCTTTTGATAATTACAACGGTACCTGTGATTTTATCCATGAGGGAGAAGTAATCGCCTTAAACAATGATTCGTTAAAAGTATTGTTAACACCCGGCCATAGCCCCGCCAGCCTCAGTTTTTACAATGAAAAAGATGGTTTTGTAATAAGTGGTGATGCCCTTTTTAAACAAAGTATCGGCCGCACTGACCTGCCTGGCGGGAATTATGAATTATTGATTGAAAGGATAAAAACTCAGTTATTCACTTTGCCGGATGATACCAAAGTTTTTAGCGGGCATGGGGAGGAAACGACTATTGGGTATGAGAAGAGGAATAACTCGTTTTTGCAATAGGGTCGGTACCGCAGGTCAGACCCGTACATAATCATTGTCGAAATCAATCCAGGACTATTTAAGTTGCCGGCAATAGGGTCGGGACCGCAGGTCAGACCCGTACATAATCATTGTCGAAATCAATCCAGGACTATTTAAGTTACCGGCAATAGGGTCGGGACCGCAGGTCAGACCCGTACATAATCATTGTCGAAATCAATCCAGAA
>JACMKX010000130.1 GCA_014379905.1 Ferruginibacter sp.
AAAATCCGCTTTTGCATCCGTTATTGCCTTGTAAAATTGTATAGCTCTTTCTTTACCTACATTTTTTCCTCTAAACTCGCCCACCGGTGAGTAAAACACATAGTCTTCAGTAAGCATATCAATATAGTTTTGAAAACTTCCCGCTTTGTGCCCCGCTGCCAATGCTGCGTAGGCCTGTAAAGCGGTTTGAATGATTGTGTCCATATCTTAGTATTTATTTGTGTATAAAACTTTATCGAGTATTAACCGGTATTTTGTTTACAAATGATTTAAACTAAAATTTATATCCCGCCTGAATCAAAAGATAATAGATAGTTTTACCTGCACCGGTTTTTTGGGTAAACCCCTTTGCAGGTGAAATCACTGCTTCCATATTTATAGTAAGATGGCGGGTATGGTATTCACCTTCTATATAGTACAAAGAAGCCAGCGCTTTATTTGAAATATTTTGAGAAGAATGGGTGCGCAGTGGCATAACTGAAGGCGTATATGTGCCATCCATTGATGAATTGCGCCATATTTCATAAAACCCTACGCTGGTTTTAAATTTAGGTGCAGGCTTAAAGTATACTTCAAACTTTGTAGCGTTAACATTGGAGGGGCCTAATGGCAGCCCCAGGGGGAAAGGAGGCCTCGGGTAAAGAGGGTTAAAAGTCTGGATTTTATTGTCGGTAAAATTCTTTTCTCCCGATGTAAAGCCTGTATGAAAAGTAATACCCGGTCTATACTTTGATTTCCCCCATTCATACCCTAACATACCTACCCAACTATATGCGCTGATGTTTTGTTTACCAAACTTGCCAAACTGGTAGATACTTTCCCAGTCGTATAAAAGCCCGGTCTTTTGTGTTGAGAGCCTAAATCCGACAGTTGCCCGCCTGTCATTTTGGGTAGATTGTGCAAGGCGCAGTGAATCCCGGGCAGACCCTATATAATAAATATCTATCGCACTCTTATAAAAAGAAGGCATTGAAACGATATTATAAATGCCCCATATTTTTTGACTATTGATTCTCTTGTTGTCAAAAACTCCATTAGCTACAGATACATTGTGGGCATAAAAAATATCGGTGTGTAATTTTCCTGTTTTATAAAGAATTGTCCCCCCATCAAAGGTCTGGCGGTTATTAGGGCCTTCCCTTACACTTATCAATTTACCCCAGCCGTAATTATATTCCTGCCTGCCAAAGCGAAAAACCAAGGCATGCTTTTCTAAATTAATAAATGAGTTAACATTCAGGTCAACAAATGCCTGGTGCACGCTTAATTCGTCTCTATCTAAAGTTGGCCTTGCGCCGCCTTTTCGGTTAAATGCATTCGCATTTTTTATTTGTGCAAAAAACCTAAGCGATTTTTTATAATGTAATGAAGCATGCAACATAAACCGATGCCAAAAAAAACCGTTCTTGTCATCACGTGCGGGTGCCACATCACCCCAATTCTCATTTTTTACGAGTTGATAGGCTTCTCTAAACTCTCCTCCAATAGTAAGATAGGAATTGCCCTCCTTATTCAATTTTATGTATTTTATGGGGTTGAAAAAATCCTTATCGGCTGTATCATTTTTCAGGAATGAAAAGTCTTTGTCGTTATAACGTACCACGCTATAATATTTTGATTGAGCGTATATAGTGGTCCACCAGGCACTAATAAGAATAGAGATTACAACTTTCTTCTTATAAGAGCTTCTATAGAAAAAATATTCCAGGCTGCATCTCATATTAATCACCGGTTAATTTCTGAACTAATTTGTTTATTAGCGGAGATATAAAAAGTGCTGTAGGAATACCCACAGCCGCACCTATGGCAAATGCCCTAAGCCATAACGTTACAAAATGCGGCACAAATCCAACGTTCATCGCAGTCATGACAAAAGACATTATAAAGCCCATTGATATCCCCATTATTCCGGCGAAAAGAAAAGGTTTATATTTTCTATTCATCATCTTCATTCAAAATTTTTCATTATCGTTCTATGGGACCCAATTGACCATTCCATGCGCTGTGGTCTTTATATAACTTTCCAACCAATGCACCTTCGGGGGTTTCCCAGTCGCCCATTATTTCTGATGCTATCGTCACCCAGCTTACCATTACAGCGCCTGCCTGCGTTAATCGCATCATAGCTGCCTGCTCCACCAGCTTTTCATCTGTTCCTGATGCATCTACTACTACGTATACCTCGTATCCGTTCTTAAGCAGGTCAAGCGAGGATAGAAGTGTGCAATTGTCAAGCGATATACCTGCTATAATAATTTTTTTGCGTCCAGTTTTTTGCAAGAAATCCTGGAAAGATTTTTCTGTCCATGCGCTTGGGGCATGCCGGGATAGCTTTGGAGCATCGGGCAAATATTTGTCAATCAAAGGATAAAAATTTCCCCTGAAACTGCCTGTATCTCCCAGCACCGCTGTGGGTAATTTAAAAATCTGACCGATTTGAGCCAGTGCGGTTACATTGTGATAGTACAAGTTCTTTTCAATGGTTTTTAATCCCGGATCGAAGCCGGTTAAATAATCAACCATCACTAAAACTGAATTTGATTTAGACAGTTTTTCAGTGTACTTATTACTTGCCACAGTAGTGTCTTGAGTGGATGCATTTTCCGATGTTTTGTTTTCATCGCAGGAAACGAATATGAACATCAGGACCACAGGAAAAGTGTTTTTAAAATATGAGATCTTCATTTTTTTAAGTTTAGTCATTAGTTGTCAATAACTTTTTTCAATATCTTCTGGTGTAAGCATAACTCCGTTTTTGATTTTAGTCGTGATCATTCATTAATCACCGGAGACAAATCAATAAACACCCGTGCAGATGTAATAAGGTTTTCCTCTGTCAATTCTAATATTGTTACCGCAGGAACAGTTACTATTTTATCATCCTGTCTCGTGTAATCGATTATAGCCTCTAACACAATTTGATTGTTGGTACCAAGCACATTAATAAAATGGTGGTTCATTGTTTTTATTGACTTCCATAATTCTTTTATGCCTTCTATAGCATTTTGTTTTCCTTTGGTTCCCGGTTTATTACCCATCTGAACTTCTATATCCTCATGAAGATATTTTGCGTATGCTTCTGCATTTAGACTATCTGTAGCGGTGTAATTTTCCTTTAGCCATTGAAGTCGCTCATCGGTGATTGTTGACTTTTTTAATAAATGAGTTGTCATACATTTTACTCGTTTATAATTTGGATAATATTTCTTCGAACATGATGGTAATAATCTTGGAGCCATTGGGTGTTGACCAATCTTCTGCCAACTCTGCCATTACCTGGTTAGTACTCGTTAGGATGACACCATTATTTTCCATTCTTCTTAATGATGTTTCATCCGCAAGTTTTGTAGGGGATCCGCCTGCATCAACTACAACCTGCACTTCATATCCTTCTTTTATTGCGCTTATTGCAGCGAAGACTATGCATACATCATTGGTAAGGCCCGCCATAATTATTTTTTTCTTTCCAGTTTCAAGGACTGCATTTTTATACTCCGGCCAATCCCAGCAATTCACTATACCGCCTCGCTTAATTCTGGCTTCAAAAGCTTCGGGCGCTATTTGCTCCAGGTCTTTAATCAAAGGACCCTGGGCTTTATCTTCCTGGCTGCTGGTTAAAATCAAAGGCATATCCGTTGCAATTGCGGTGCGGGCAAGGGCTCGTGTATTTTGAATAATATTTTCTTTTGGAGAACTGGGGGACCAATTTATTGTTCCGGTTTGATGATCTATGAGAAGCATTGCGGTATTATACAAAGTGAACTTTGACATAGAATTGTCTTTTTCGGTAAACGACAGCAATATTTTATTTAGGCATACTGCCTTTGAAAAAAGTTCCATTCATTAAAGAGAGCGGGCCGACAAACCTTCCGTAAAAGCTCAATAAATTCTTTTGGTTTGCCTTTGCCGCATCAGGATCGGAAACAGCCAGATTGTTTTGTAACTCCGCCATAAGGGCATTGATGTTTGTTAGAATACAGCCCGCCTGGCTTAGCCGGTTAAATGCGTATGTATCAATCCTGCTATCCCACGAGGCACAGGCATCCACAACAATGTATACATCGTACCCTTCAGCCACTGCTGTGATAGCAGGGAACATTACACATAAATCCGTGGTAATACCTGCTATAATTAATTTCTTTCTTTTTGTCTTTTCAACATCAGCTTTAAAAACCGGGTCATTCATAGCATTAAAATACATTTGCCGGTCAATAACTTTTTGACCCGGAAATTCTGCTAGCAGCTCAGGTATGATAGGGCCTGCCGGGCCATTCGCACCGCCTCCTGTACTCGTGAGAACAACAGGCAGTTTAAAGATTTTAGCAATATTTGCAAGTGCGAGGGTATTGTTTACAAGTAATCTTGATTCCATAGATAATGAACCTAAAATCAAATTCGTTTGATGATCAATCAATAATACCGCAGCGTTGTCTTTGGTGATTGTACCCAGGTAATCACTCGTTCTTTTTGTTTGTGCATGGGTGTTTGAGGTAAAAAGTAGTGCAACGACTAATAAAGCCGACATAATTTTTACAGTTGCCTGTTTCATTTCATTGAGGTTTAAATTGTTTAATTGTTCCATTTAAATTGATTTTTGTCTAAGCAGAATTGCTACTGTCAACATCGTCCCCGCCGAGGCGGGGCTCACTTGTACCCTTTGTTTCTGTTTTAGCTAAATGCAATTCCCATTTTAATTTGGTATAGTTTCAATTTCTAAAAGCATTAAAAAATAGAATGCAGCTAAACTTTCCCCTATCATCAGCAATTTCACTAACCTTTTTCATCCTGCTTTAATTTTTCCATTAGCTTAAAGAAACCGGGGTCAATTATTAATTCCCGGCGCTTGAATTTCCAGCCGGCATTTGTTTTTACAACCTTGCTATTGATATATCTACCGGTTGCAACCAGGTGAGGAATTTCAGCAACTTCAAAAACCAACATATCGTTCGTTGTCAACACTTGATCATCGCTGATAACCTCGATGTGAACGTTGGTGGATTGATGTCGTTTGCCATTAGCATCGCCACCTGGTCCTACATGGTGGGTTTCAAAATCTTTCAACTCCTGCCATGTTTTCATATTACCAAAAGCACCGCTATCATATCCTTCAAATTCATCTGCCGGCACCCAGCAGTTCATAAATCCATCTACATCGGCATTGTCTGTGGTAATGCAATATGCGGTTACCAGGTTGTAGATGTTCAATACATCCTCTGAAGTAAGTGCCATAGAATTGTTTTTAGTTATGAGGTTAATATTTAAAAAATGAATGATAATAGTGCTGTAAAAAAATCTGTGTCAAGCCGTTCAGGCTTGCTATTGCGTAAATAACTACCAGCGAAAAAATGACCGTAAATACCACGAAGGCTTACATACCTGTTGAGGCTCCATGCAACTGTTTGCTGCACCTGCGTACCTACAAAGCGATGGTTGTTGTACCCGGCATCTTTCACTATAATCAATCCGCCGGGATTATATATTCCATCTGCAAGAGAATACCTCCACACAAAAGCTAAAGCAGATTTTAATTTTACTT
>JACMKX010000131.1 GCA_014379905.1 Ferruginibacter sp.
AAACTGTTTCGGTCGGTTATGGCTATTTCAGTGTATCCAAGTATTGCTGCCTGTTCTGCCAGTTCTTCAGGATGAGAGGCCCCACGGAGAAAACTGAAATTGGTTGTTACCTGTAGTTCTGTGTAATTCATATTTCAAATCTTTACGCAAAAAATCCATGGATAAACCATTGATAAGATTTAGTGGCATCATAATGCCCGGAACGGAACAGCCAGTACCTGTGCCCCTCTTCATCTTCCACGCAATAATAATCCCGGTGTTGTCCTTCCTGCAACCACCATTCCTGTTCAATCCTTTCCGGCCCGTCGGCCTTCATTATTTTATGCAGTTTTGCTTTATAGCGGAACAGCATGGGCGGGTAATCAGGAATGGGCGCTGTTACTTCTATGGGTTCAGGTTTGGTTAATAGTTGCAAGGGCCTTGGCCGGTCAGTCTTCCACGCGGAAGCGGGTTTCTCCTGCAGGTCAGTTGCCGGTTTACAAGAACGCTCCGGCCAGTAATGTTCATCCGGTAAATAACGATGAATATGATTGTCGCCGATTTTTCCTGCTACCCGGTCAAGCAGTTCAGCTAAACCAATATCATTTAAACCGCCGGTATTCTCCCACAATGTTTCCTGTGCCGCTTTTACATCTTCTACTTTGGGAGCTTCCAGTATAAAAAGTTCTATGCCCAGTGCAGGTTCAATGCCGGGTAATTTGAATTCAAACAATTTAAAAATATGACGGGTATTATTGGAGGCGCGATTGGTGCCGATGGCTACCTGTTCGATTTTTCTATCTACCCGGTAACATTTAAGTAAAGCAGTCCTTATGCCTTTCCCTTCCTGTTTAAGACGCTGGCATAAAGCATCCAGCAAACGTTCCAGAGCAATTTCAATACCTGTTGCTGTTACAATCGGTTCCAAACAAGGCAACCGTTCCTGGAAAGGCAAGGGTACCTGTACCGGTACCAGGGGCTCTTCTTCCTGCCCAAGGGCCTGATCCAGTCGTTTAAGTAAAGGCTCACCAAATCGCCGGCGCAGCGCAGACCGGGGCATAGGGATAAATTGGCTAAGCTGCCGAAGACCAAGCTTTTCAAGTCTTTCTACAATTTCCGATTCAAGTCGAAGCGCGGCTGGAGGTAGAGAAAGCAGCGCTATAGTTTGCTGGCCATTTTCAATGATAAGCGTATCAGTTCCGTAACGGGCAATCGCCCAGGATGCACCAATGGTATCAGCCATTGCTGCCCTAGCGGTGTAGCCTGATCGCTTTAACCGAGCAATGATATCTGCCAGGTATTGTTTTTCGCCCCCCCAAAGATGGGTACAGCCTGAAACATCGAGGATAAGTCCGGAAGGAGGATCAAGAGCAACTATTGGCGTGAAACGAATAAACCATTCAGCCAGGGCTTTGAGTAATTGGTTGGAGAGTTCCGGCTTATCATCCAATACCTGCAGGGAAGGAATGATCGCTCTTGCATCTGCAATCACCATCCCAATATCTACTCCCTTTTGTTGTGCCAGTAAATTCGCGGCTGTTACCACCATTCTTCCATGATCAGCAGAAGCCAATACAAAAGGTACTGAAGCAAGCGTTGGCCGACGAAGGGTAAACCAGTCGGTTTTAAGATAACGAAACCATATCGTAACAAAACGTTTTGGCATATCATCCCGTTTTCTTTTGTGGTTCCTGTACATCCAAAATAATTGCAGGCGGCAGGTGACGAAACTTTCCTGCAGCGAATTCTATTTGCCAGGTACCGGGTTTACCATTTCTTACTTTTAATAATTCTACTTTCCAGCAGGGAAAACCAACACCGGGCATATCATCTGCTAAAATAGTGGGTATAGAAGTAATTTTCCACCGTGTTACACAAGCCGTAGTACTCAAACTACGGGGATTGCGGCGAAGGATAAAACCTGTCACCTGGCTTTGCTCAACCGCTAATTGCAGCCGCCTGGAAGCAGTAAAACTTAATTCCGGCATTTCCCCTACAACTGCTGCCAGGCCATTACATTTGAGTGCTTCTTCCATTGCCCACTCTATGTCACTTTCTTTTTGCAGGTCAATGAAAATGATCTTATCCGGTGCAATACCAAAGGATTGTAGCGCCGGTGGAAAAATCATCCGGTCTGCACTGATCCAGATGGATACTCCGCCTGTACGCATAAGTGAAGCAAGCACCCCTGAAACGAAACCGCTTGTTGCTGCAGCATCTTCCGCGCCTGTATAACAAAATTCGTGCACCGCACCTATGGGGAATTGTGCATTGGGGAAAGCATTTTTTACAGGGCCAAGGTTCAGGTCCAATATAGTACTGTTACGGTTTTTTTTGAAACCCTGTAAAGGAAGAATATCCTTTTGCAATTGAGCAATAATAGCTGATTTTGGTGCTGTCATGAATAATGCTGATAAATCTTCCGGCTTAAATATTTAGCAATATTACTAAATTATTTAGTAAACTGGTGATGAATTTTATCAGGAATTTTTTTAAATGACTTTACTTAGGCTCTGTAGTTGATGAAAAAAAGGGGTAAGCGAAAGAAAACAAAAGAATAATGAGTTCTTTTATTCCGCTCTAACCGGGAAAATCAAATTGAGATAAATTATTCGTAATTCTCCGGGATAATAAACATTTATTGTAGTAACACTTTGCGCTTAGCTGCTTTCCTTTAGCCCCACTATACCGACTAATATAAGCGCTATAAAAAAAAATTGGGAAAGATGGTAGGGTTGCTTAAATATACTTATATCAACAATTTTCAAACCAATTAAAGTGATCCCCATCCATACCGAAAATGCTGTTGCGGCCGGTATTGATTTAATAGCTGCAGAAAAGCAAATAATATTGGCCAGGCCAAAAAAAATGTATCCAAGCAAGGGCAACAGTACAATCAAACCTGCCGGGTTATTAAAAAAGTACAACCATTTAATATCCCCAACTTTCCTCATGTCGAGTAGTTTGAGCGAATAGGTCCAGGCAATTTCAAATAAGGAAGCAATAAAAAGATATATCCATGCCATAATAAAATAGCTTTAATAATAAACAATGCCAGTAAAGGTAGTGGCAGATTTTTATTAGTCCGATACTTTTCCATTTAGCGCATTCAAAGTGTCGGCCGTTGTTGTATCTGCTTTACTGGTATCTTCTCCGGGATGTGGTATTGTGGGAGGATTTCCTTTACCAATAAACAGGTTATGCCACCAAATGGTAAAGCGGAAATAAACCCCGAAATATTTATGCTTCGCTATTTTCTCTTCTTCAATTCTTTTAAACGCATGGATATGCTGGAGAAAATAATCATCCGGGTAGGGATAGTACAAACCAAAACGATCCGGCTTTTTTTCAGCCAGGAATGCGGTACCAAAAATCCAGTCCCACAGGGCGAACTTAGTGGAATAGTTGGAATAAAATACTTTCCGGTCATCCGCATGGTGCCACTGGTGCATTTCAGGGCTATTGATAAGGTACTTCAACCTTCCTGATTTAACATCAATATTAGCATGGATATACATTCCCCATACCGCATCAAGTAATGCCTTGATGGGTACTACAATTGGATGGGCGCCCAATAAAATAATCGGGGCGAATTCGATGGTCTGGTTGATAAGTATTTCGAGGCTATGCGACCGGGAGCCTGCCAGCCAGTCCACCTCCCTGTTGCTATGGTGGGCCTCATGTGTGCGCCACAATATTTTGGAATTGTGCTGCCAGCGGTGAAACCAGTAGATGTAAAAGTCATGGGTAACGAGGAAAAAAATCACCTGCAAAAAAATGGGCCATTTGGTAATAAGCTGTAGCGAGGATAAATGAAAATGGTTATCGAGGGGAATGATCAGGTAATCAAATATTAAAATTTTAAGAAAATAACTTTGTATGAGGGTATACCATAGCAGGTCTGGCCAAAACCCCTTCCTGAAAAAAGGTATAGGATTACTATAAGGGAATTTTCTTTCCAGCACTATGAAAAGGCATAGAAAAAACAGCAGTATCCCCGTAGTGTAATAAACGGTATTTCCCATTTTATATTACCTGTTTATTGAGCCAGCGACATTTTTCTTCTTAATCTTTTTAAAGCCCCTAATTCACTGTCGTAAACCTTTTTCACTCCATCTCCCAATGCCAGCTCAACATCCCGTATGTCCCTCACTAATCTATGCATGCCCTGTGGTTCTACAGAAGCGGCCTGGTCTGAACCCCACATGGCCCTGTCGATGGTAAAATGCCTTTCCACAAAACAGGCCCCCAATACTACCGAAGCAATTGTTGTGGCAAGCCCGGTTTCGTGGCCAGAATAGCCAACCGGTGTTCCGGGATACATGCCCTGCAATGTTTTTATCATGTTCAGGTTCAACTCCGGCGGCGAACAGGGGTAAGCGGAGGTGGAATGCGCAATCAGCAGGTTATCTGTGTCAAACTGGTAGATTGCATCCTCTATCTCAACCATCGAAGACATACCGGTGGACAAAATATAAGGCTTGTTCAGCGCCTTTACTTTTTCAATCAGATCGTGATCGGTGAGCGAAGCTGATGCAAATTTGTAAATCGGGGGATTGAATTGTTCTATAAAATCAACCGCTTCTTCGTCCCAGCAGGAAACGAACCAGTCAATTTTTTTTTCATGGCAATGGGTATCTATGGCGGTATACTCTTCGTAACCAAACTCAATCATTTTACGGTAGTTGATATAGCTCATCCTGCCCCAGGGTGTTTCCCTCAATATATCCCACTGGTCTTTTGGGGTACAAAGTTCAGGCGTTCGTTTTTGAAATTTTACGGCATCACAACCCGCTGCGGCGGCCTCATCAATCAACTTTTTCGCAATGTCGAGCGACCCGTTATGGTTGATGCCGATTTCCGCGATAATGTAAACCGATTGGCCCGCCCCGATGCTCCTGTTGGCGCTGGTCTGAAACTTTTTCATGATGATTGTTTTTTTATAAGAATAAAGATGGGTTACTATGGTTGTGATTGAATGATGAATTCGGCAAGTTCCCGGAATGCCCCCTGGCCGCCCTTATTTTCGCAGATATAATGTACAACGCCGCTTACCTGTTGCATGGCATCATTCGGGCAGGCCGAAAAACCCACTTCCTGTATGATGGGAAGGTCATTTACATCGTCCCCGATAAATGCTACCTGTGCCGCATCGAGGTTTTTTCTTTTTAATATTTCCATCAACACCGCCTTCTTGTCTTTTATACCAAGGTGTAGTTCAGTAATGTTTAATTTTTCGGCCCGCTTTACTACAGAAGCCGAGGTTTCTCCGGTGATGATCCCTGTTTCGATGGCGCATAATTTTTTTAGCCGTTCCACCCCCATCCCGTCACGGATGGAAAAACGTTTCCCTATTTCCCCGTCTTTTCCATAGTACACGCCATTGTCCGTAAGCACGCCATCCACATCCGTTAATACCAATAAAATATTTCCGGCCCTAACTTTTAATGATTGCTGATCCATACATTTTTTTTTAAATTGCCGTCCAGCCCCCGTCTACTACCAAATTGGCGCCCGTCATATACGCTGATGCTTCACTTGCCAGGAATACAATGGCGCCTTTATAATCATCAGCAGAAGCCATGCGGCCAAGCAGTGTTTTGGCGGAATAATTATTTTTAAAAAACTCATCCTGGCTGTTTTCCACACCACCCGGAGAAAGACTGTTTACCCGCACGTTTTTATTGCCCCAGTAAGCCGCTAAAAATTTTGTAAACCCAATCACTGCCGATTTGGTTACGGGGTAGGCGGGTGACTTATAAAATGTTTGTTCACCAGCTTTATTTTTATAAATATGCTGATCAGGCGCCACCATCCCATATGTAGATGCAATGTTGATGATGCTGCCACTGCCCTGTTCGGCCATTACTGCTCCTAAAACCTGGGAACAGAGGAATACACCGCTTACATTTACCTTCCAGGACTGGTCCCACATTTCGAGCGGGTAATGCTCAAACATGGATTGTGTACCTGCCAGCAGCGGGTTTTCGAACATATCGTTGATGGCGGCATTGTTTACCAGTACATCGATGCGGCCATAGCGCTCCAATATTTTTTCTTTAGCTGTTTTGATTGACCCGTGGTTGGTTACATCAATGCCAACACCCAAATGACGGGTACCCAGCGAACTGGCTATTAACGCACATTTATTTTCGTCCAGGTCTGCCAGCACCACATTCGCACCGGCTTCGGCCAATGCCAAACAATGTTGCCTGCCCAACAGCCCTGCGGCACCGGTAACGATGGCTACTTTATTGTCAAGGGAAAAAAGGTTCATCAGTTGTTGAATTAAGCTTTTACCACAGGCTTGTTACTTGCATTGCCCAGTTTCCTGAACACCGGCTCTACCGGATTTCCCCTTAGTGAGCCCGATACCTCATTGTTAATAACAGCGGCTTTCAGCAGGGTTAGCACAGCACGGTATGCTTTTAAAGTATAGGCAATATCTTCGTCGGTATGGCTGAAACTCATATTATGAAAGCCCGACCAAAGGATGCCTTTTTTTATCAGTTCCTGTTGTACATAAGATTTTAGTTCCAGTGGATTACCGGCCGAAGCATCAAAAGTTACCATGGAGCGGCAATCGTACCCGATGCACTTTGTGTACTGGTGGATACCCAATTCTTCCGCGATGGCATTGTAACCGTCTTTAAGCTGTTTGCCCTTTTGGGCCAGGTAAGCAGGTACATTTTTAGCAATCATTTCGTGAATGGTAGCAATAGCTGCGGCTAACGAAAGCGCTTCTCCACCGAAAGTGGTGAAGAAAAAAACCTCTTCATTGAAAAGGCTCATTACATCTTTTCGGCCGGTTAACAGGGCAATGGGCATACCATTGGCGAATGCTTTTGAATAACAGGCAAGATCAGGTATCACGTTAAAGTATTCCTGTGCACCGCCAATGGCAATTCTAAAGCCGGTCCACATTTCATCAAATATTAAAAGCGTACCGTTTTCCAAGCAACATTCTTTAAGCTCCTGCAGAAAATTATTGGCGGGCGCTTCAAAAATAAAGGGCTCCAATATAACGCAGGCGGTATCTTCATCTAATAAAGCTTTTACGGATTCAATATTATTATACTCAAATGTTGAACTGAGGTTGCGTATTTCTTCGGGGATACCACTGTTGCGGCTGGTTACGGAAATATACCAGTCGTGCCAGCCATGGTAGCCACAGCACAATACTTTTTTTCTGCCGGTAAAAGCCCTTGCAACCCTTACCGCCGCACTGGTAACATCCGCCCCGGTTTTGCTGATGCGGATAGATTCGGCATTGGGTATTACCTGGTGGACCAGTTCACACAAACTAACTTCCAGTTTGTGCATCAGTGAAAAACTGATACCGTCTTTTAACTGGTCAATAATAGCGGCGTCAACCTTGGGATAACAGTAACCCAGCGATACAGGCCCGATGCCCATATTGTAATCCAGGAACTCATTGCCATCTACATCCCAAACCCGGGCGCCATTTCCTCTTTCCACATATTTTGGCGCCACACCATTTACATATTGCCCCGGGCCCTTGGCCAGAGTTTGGGTTACCGGGGTCATGATTCCCACTGCACGTTCATACAAGGCATCCGATGCAGCAATGATGGGATAATCGGGATTAAAATCCACTTTGTTAGGCATTGGAATATTTTTTTGGTTGTTGAAATTCATTTAGTATTTTTTCCGCGATTTTTTCAGGTGTAAATCCTTCAAACTCCAGTACTTCGGCAAGTAAGGCCGGCTTAAACCAGCGCTCATGGATTGCGAGGGGAAATACATGGGCGGAAAGCCTGTTGCGCAACAATGTTTCGGCTATAATGGTGTACAGTCCGCCGCTGTTTAAATGGTCTTCAATGCTAATTAATAACCTGCTGTTGAGCGCCGATTGAATGATGGCCTGTTCATCTGCCGGTTTCAGTGTACGCATATTGATGAGCCCTACAGATAAGCCCTGTTGCTCCAGTATTTCTTTTGCATGCAGTGCATTGTCAAATAAAAATCCATATACCAATAAAGTTATATCACTTCCTGTGGCGATTACTTCCGCTTTACCCGGTTCAAAAGCGGCATGAATAAATGTACCGGCTTTATGATTGACCCTTACATAAGCCGGAGCGTTTGACCCCCAGATAGCCGGTAACATTTTAACCAGGTCGTCTTCATCTGCAGGCGCAAATACTTCCATATTGGGGATGCCGCGCATCAACGCGATATCTTCAATGGCCTGGTGCGTGGGCCCGTTACCGTCAGACAAAAAACCGGGGATATAGCCACTCAGCTTTACCGGTAAATTTGCGATACCCACATCGGTGCGTATAAATTCAAACGCCCGCATGGTTAAGAATGGCGCCAGTGCATGCACAATGGGTATGCGTCCGCGCAATGCAAGCCCGGCAGCCATGCCAATCATGGTTTGTTCGGTGATGCCGGTATCTATAAAACGATTGCCCAGTGCGGCTGGTATATTTTTTACCAGCGCACGGTTTTCCGCAGTCATCACAATAATGCGTTCATCTGCAAGCGCTGTTTGTATTAATAATGCTTCGTAGTTCATCTATCGTACAATTAATGTTTCAGATTCCAATACTGCCGTTTTTTTATTAGTGTGCAATTCATTGGATAATTGCCCTGCTTCATCGGAAGTGAAAGCGCAAAACCAGCGGTCGGCCCTTGCTTCAATACTGGGCAAACCCTTACCTCGTATTGTATCCGCAATAATGACGTTTACTTTATCATTAGTGTCAGGGATACTGCTCAATGCTTTTTCAATCGAGACAAAATCGTGACCATCAATTCTTGTTACCCGGCAGCCAAATGCCTTAAACTTATCTGCCAATGGTTCTAATGGAATAAGGTCTTCTGTTCTGATATTTGCCTGGAACTGGTTGCGGTCTACAATGAGGGTAAGGTTATTCAATTGGTAAGCATTAGCTACCAGCAGGGCTTCCCATACACTGCCCTCATTTAATTCGCCATCACCGGTTATCACTACCACCCGGTTTTTTTGATTCCTGATCTTGCAATCGTATGCTACGCCAGATGCCACGGAAGGCAAATGGCCTAATGAACCGGAATGAAATTCAACGCCGGGAATATTGGTATTGGGATGCCAGTAAACCGAATCATTGGAGCGTAAATGGTTGGCTAATTTTTCTACCGGCATAAAGCCCGTTTCAACCAGGGTTCCATATAAAGCGGGTACATCATGGCCTTTGGATAAAAATAAATAGTCCCGCTCCGGGTTACTGAGATCACCTTTATCGATATTTAAAAATTCTGCGTACAGGTACACCATCAGTTCTACGCAGGACAGGGAGGCGCCGATAAAGCAACCACCTCCAACACTCAATCCAATGATGTGTTCCCTTACTTTTAGCGCAACCGATTTAAGATATGCTGCTTTGTCATTTGTCATGATACTTGTTCCATATTTTTGGTTTGGGACGGTGTTACTGTTTTTAATTCATCAAAATGGTTGCGGTACCAGTTTATGCCTGCAAACCGGTGATTGATGTTGAAAATATCATTG
Source organism: Ferruginibacter sp. (assembly GCA_014379905.1). GTDB lineage: Bacteria > Bacteroidota > Bacteroidia > Chitinophagales > Chitinophagaceae > Ferruginibacter. The sequence continues at coordinate 9,497 of JACMKX010000131.1, forward strand.
CGCTGCTCCAGCAGGGTAATGATGTCATCGCAGGTAAATAAATGATTGGTTGCATACAATTCATCATATACCGCTTTAATAAAATGGTAGTCTTCTATATAATCAATGGTAAAACGGTGAACCATCGAATGATCTTTACCACCGGGCATAACGGTATTGCCGATGCGGTATTTTTCCGGCCTTTCCCATATATAGGGGGTGGTATGTTCCCGTTCAAAAATTTTACCGGCATTTTGCCAGGCTTCTTCCAGTACCCGGATGGGCATTATTTCCACATCATTGCCATCGGGCCATGTGGCGGGATGGAGGTTGCTTACAAAATCATATTGTTCCTGGTGAATAATGTAATCGCCAATTACCTGGTCAATGATACCGGGATCAATTAGCGGGCAGTCACTGGGTATCTTTACCACCACGGATGCTTCATAATAAAGCGCTGCCTGGTAATGGCGGTCCAGCAGGTCCGTTGGGTGCCCCCGAAAGCAGTGAAAGCCTTCTTCAATGCATATGTTTTCAATCACATCATCCGTGTTATCGGTGGTGGTTGCCACAACTACCATTCCGCACAATGCGGCGGCCTGCACCCTTTTCACCTGCTGCACAAACAATGGTTTACCGGCCAGCGGCATCAGTACTTTTGCCGGCAGCCGGGATGAACCGGTGCGCGTTTGCATAATGGTAACAATGGGGGGTAAGGATGGTAACATCATTATACCAGTTGAAGTTTACTGCGGTGCTGTGATTGTAAAAATTCTTTTTTGGTACCGGTATGTTCAATATAATTTCTGCACAGGCCCGCGATATTAGCTGAAGATGTGCCATTGTTTTGAATGGGTGTAAGTTGCTTCAGTTCTTCTATATCAAAATAGGAATGCACTTTCTTACCCAGGGCGATACCAACGTACACTACGGTAGAGTATTGGGTAATTAATTCATCGCAATTGGCGATCATATGGTTGGTATTGCCCTCGGTAAATATGCGTGTATCGGAAGGGGCGGTTTTTTTTATCTCGGCAATGGCGCGTTCTTTATTTTCATTGGGGTGCAGTTTAAAAAAAAGCTGCCTGCCGCCTGCAATTTTTATACAGTCGCCGATAAACTTTTCCCGGTCTTCTTTTTTAAAGGTTTCCCTGATATCCGAAGTGGCCGCCAATACATAATCACGGTAAGGAAAATCGTTTGTTAAAAAAGTTTTTACATCATCATAATTAGGCATGCCGGTTACAAAAATTTTTGCTGCATCCGTACCCATCGCGGCAAATTGTTTTTTATAGCCGGAAGAAGCGGCACAATAAATATCGCAGATATTACTACCGCCATTAAAAGCGGTATTGGCGGCTAACCATGATGGTAAGCTTAACCCCTGTACGATTTTACCCCAGTTGGTTACCGGGTCTGTCATTCCTTCCTGTATCCAAACTGTTTTTAACTGGCGGAGCTGGCTGGTAACCAGCATATCGGAGCAGAGTACTACCAGGCTGTACTGGTTTTTGTGGAGAGCAGCGGCGTAATCATTATGCAGGGCGTATTTCCGCAGATAAGCATCCCCTTTCTTTTTAAATTCGCCTGATAAAATCGTACAGTCTAATAAGCCTGTTTGCAGCACCAGTTTAATCAATGGATGATTGCTGTATAGCTGGCTGAAAAAGCAATCGTAATCCGGTAGTTCTGCCGCAACCTGGTGCATCTGGGTAGTTTGATTGGGCGAACCAATTGTAAAAAGGATTTTCTTTTTTAGCATGGGGTCTATATCAAATCATTTCATAAAAACCATATACAAGCTTCAGGGTTAGCCGTAAAATTCCTTGTTTTACCGGTGATACAGTAGCAAAATTGATAAAATCACAATTAGATAACATTTTATTTACGCCATATTATAGGCATGCCTAAAAAATCTGCAGGTTTTTTTTCCTAAGCTGGAATAAATAATAGCAAGGTTATTTTTACTGCTGAGCGGGACATGACAATTTGCTTAACATTTACATAATGATTTATTAACGATGAATAAGATTCCTTAAGTTAGTTTTAAACTTATTCATCAATAGTGCAACAATTTTTGATAGGGCAAAAGGGTATTCTGGAATGATGAGCGGGTTGGTTGCCATCGTTTGTAACAGAAGGGTGGGGAGTATCGAATTGATTTTTTATAAAGCAGCAATTTTTATCATATCCTCTTTCAGCAGGAACTTTTTTTATTTTTTATTTATCCTAATTATGCACGCCATTCAAAGGTATCACTACGATCGCCTCCAGGGATATTTACAACGTTTGCAACTGGAATCCGAGATTTTTCAACTGCCGGATGATCATTTAAATACAATTGTACAACAGGAAAAAAAGCTACAGCAACTGTACAGCAATTACCAGGCAACCCTGCAACAGGTGGCTGTTTTAATAAAGCAGTACGACCAGGAACATAAATCTGTTCGCCAGTTAATTATCAGCCATAAGCAGTACCGGAAACGCTTAGGGGAAAAAGTTATTTCGATAGAAAATGTATAGCTGCTGCCGGTGTTATGTTTAGCATACCATAACGGATCGGTTTGTGACCCGATGGCTACCGGATGGTGAATGGTCAATAGTCAATCAATGCCCAGTTAAGATATTTTTTGCTTGTCTGACCTAACCTTAGTCCTCTCCAAAGGAGAGGAGCGGGCTTAACTAAACGACATTGAATAGTCAATGGTGAAATATTACCACCCGACAGCTGTAGGGTAACTATTGCCAATTCACAGTTAGCTTGATACCGGTTTAGTATTGATGGTAATCTCCTCCAATGAATATTCAATATGCAGGTAATACTGGTATAAGCGTATTGATCCTATCTGTTGATGATAGTTTCCTTTACATTCTTGTCAGCCGCAGCAAATTTTGACTGAAAACTCACAAAAGCCTTTTGGTAGTTAGGGCCGAAAAAAAAGCCCCCATTTATCCAGGAGGGCTTTAATATTTCAGGGAGTTAACTTAATTCTGAACGAGTACCTTTACTTTCCTGTCAATACCGCTGCCATCTGTAATATTCAATATATAAACACCATTTGCAATATTTGCAGTGTTCAGATAATTAGTGCCGTTATTTATTTTGCGCTTTAATATTACCTGGCCTGAGAGTGAAAGTAATGTTGCTTCAGTATATTTTCCTGCACCAGTAAGGCTAACATACAACCTGCCCTTTTGAACGGGATTAGGATACACATCCACCTGGGTAGTTTTACAATTAATAACTAAAGGAACTATTTTAGAGTATTTATATTTCCCGTCCTTATCAATCATTTTTAACCTGTACAATACTGCTTCTGAAGAACCATTTAAGTTTCTGTCAATTAAACTGTATTGAGACTTTGCGCTAGTGTTACCCCCTGCTGTTACCACCCCAACTGATATCCAAATGGAGTTATTTAGGCTACTTCTTTCAATTTCAAAACGATCGCTGTTTATTTCAGTTTCAGTTGTCCAGTTTAATACAGGCCGGCATTTTACCAATGCTGCATTAAAATCTGTAAGGGTTACAGGTGTTGTATTAGTTACTGTTATTGCCGTTACGCCGGTATTATCTAGTGGATTGTCACCCGCTAAACTACCAAATCCAGTACCCGGGGCGACGCCATTTGAAAATGACAAACCACCGGAAATTGTTGAAGGGCCACCAAGGGCAATTCCGGTAATGGCGATGTATATATTACGAGCTGCATTTGTCGGAATAATATCGGTACCATTTGAAAGAAAGATACCTCCTGCAGTCTGGCTTGTAATTGTCCATCCAGTCGGTAATCCCGTTTGTAAAGCAAATGGAGCTACTTCACATATCGCAGTTGGAACACTGATTTGAACCCTTATTTTATATACTCCTATTGAAGAAGTTGGGCCGGTATTATTAACAGTAATTTGCAATAAATTATTCCCCCCTAGATTTGTTATTCCTGCATTTCCCATAACAATATTAATTGATGCATTTGCCTGGCCTGCGGCATTTGTAATTGTCAAAACTGCTGCTAAAAACAACATGATTAAGGTAGATAGTTTCATTTTTTTATTTATATTATGGTTATTAAATTAGATTATTTATAAAAATCACCTGATAATCTTACAAGCTGAGATAGAAGAATTATCTGCAGGATTATCACCCGGTAAAGAACCCAGTGCTGCGCCCGGGGAGGTACCATTAGAAAAAGACAACTGACCCATAATGGTTGAGGGGCCTCCGGGGTTGTTTCCCTGGATAGCGATTAAAATGGTGCGTGCATCATTTGCAGCAATAATATCCTTGCCATTCGAAAGAACGATCTCTGCACCAGTATTGCTCAAAATTGTCCAGCCTGTTGGTAGTATGTGACCGGAGCTAGCTATCGTGGATATTGCTGATGGAACGCTGATATGGGTCTTTATTTTATACACACCTATAAAAGAAGCCGGGTCGGTATTATTAACAGTAACTTCTACAAATATGGTTTCTCCTTTATGCAAAATCCCAGAGTTTTGTGTTAAGATATTTATTAAGGCATTTTGTGAAACAGCGTTCGTAAAAGTAAAGGCACCTGCCAAAAACAGCAGCATTAATTTAAAAGGTTTCATTTTTTTTATTTGAAAGTGGTATAAATTATTTTGAGTTGAAATTGTACCGGTTATTGCAGGATAGTAGTGCCATGTGCGGTGTTCCCCTTTGCTTATTTCTTGCGTTCGGGCGAAATTAAAATATATAATATTCAATATTGTATTGGCATTATTATTTAATCATTATATAAATGTTATTCCTTTTGACAATATCTGAATATCCAACAATGAAATGGCTGAACCAGTTTGGAGAGATTACCCAATAACCCGGTTTTGAATATGCTAAGTGTGGGTAAGAACTGTTTTTTATTTTATATGGTGTCATCAAAATTAATCTCATAACACTGTTTTGACAATTATCCCACAACGAGGCAAAAGCATAATTATAATTGCCAGGAAACCGGGGATCCCCCAATAATATTGTAAGGCCAGATATGAAGTAACTCATTTTAAACATGTGAACTGGTGGTCTCCGGAATCAATGAAAGATTTATATTAAAAGAGATAACAATTTCTTGACTTGAATTAGACAATATTCTGCGTTCTTTGTAGAAACTAGAATTAAATGAAAAAAATATATTTTATAGGATTACTTTTTATTATTTCAAATGCTGTTTTGGCACAATCAGGTAAAATTACAGGTAAGGTAATGAACGCCGGTTCAGGCCAGGTGTTGGCTAATGCAACGATTACACTCATTGAAAAATCAAAAACAGAAATTGCCGATCAGAACGGGAATTTCACCTTCAACAAACTTGAGGCAGGTACCTATTCAATAAAATGTAGCTATGCAGGATATATTGAAAAAATAATTGATGAAATTATTGTAAAAAATGAAGACAACACTGCGCTTAATATTTCTCTGACGGAAAAGAAAGCTTTGGATGAAGTAGTAGTAACTTCCAGAATAAGGGCGAGAGCGGAATCAGTAGCTTCATTGCTGATAACCCAGAAAAACAGTGCCAATGTAAGCGATGGGATATCCGCAGAATCAATCAGGAAAACACCAGACAGAAGTACGGGTGATGTATTAAAAAGAGTAAGCGGCGCCAGTATCCAAGATGACAGGTTTGCTATTATTCGTGGATTGAATGACAGGTACAATGCTTCATTTATTAATGGCGCCCCTCTGCCCAGTACTGAGAGTGACAGAAAAGCTTTTGCATTCGATATATTTCCAGCTTCTATACTGGATAACCTCGTAATTTATAAAACCGCTACAGCCGATAAAAGTGGAGATTTCGCCGGCGGTATTATAGATATTACTACAAAATCTATCTTACCAAAAAACTTTACTTCTATCAGTTTTAGTCTTGGCTTCAACAGTTTAGTTACCGGTAAAACCCGTTATTTTTCAGAAAATAAGGGCAAAAAAGATTGGATTGGAACAGATGATGGATCAAGGGGAATACCTGCAGGTATTCCGTCAACAACAGAATTAAGAAATTTAACTTTTGCAAAAAAAGCTGACCTGGCAAAGCTTTTTGCAAATTACAAATGGGGAATAAAACAAGGCAATACAGGTCCGGACTTTAATTTCCAGATTTCAAAGGGATTTAATGTAGAAAGAAAACAAAAAGAATTTTTAGGTGCCCTCTTTTCCCTTAATTATAAGCGAAGCTATACCTTTAGCGAAGGGGAAAGAAATACGATTTCACCAAATGGTAAATTCAAGGATTCAATTTACAATGATGAAGTGGTGTTGGCAGCATTAGCTAATATTTCGGTTAAATTAAATAACCGCAACAGTATAGGCTGGAAAAACAACCTGAGTATTAATACCGATAACAAATTAGTAAAGCGAACAGGGGTTCCAGATTTGGACAGCGATCCCGATACTTACGTAAGGGATGCGGTAAGGTGGTACACTTCTAACCAGATATTTTCTTCACAGTTTTTAGGCGAACATTTAGTAGGCCCGGTAAAAACAAAAATCAACTGGCTGGGTTCTTACAGTAAAGTAAAAAGAGTATTACCCAATTACTCCCGTACATCATATTATGGAAGTAAAGCTGACCCTGGGTCTGCTTTTTTTAACGGTACTCCAAGTCAGCTCTTTGGTTCGGGTACCATGTTTTTTGCCAATACGGATGAAAATATAAAAAGTATAAAAGCGGAAATTACCCAACCCTATTCATTCATGAAGAACTCACAGAATCTTTTAAAGATAGGAGCTGGATACCAGGTTCGAAAGAGAGATTTTACCAGTAGGTTGCTGGGCTTTGCGCCCTACGAACAGGGAGGGGTGCAGTTTGACTATTCATTAAATCAGCTTCCGGAAGATCAGATTTTTTTACCACAGCATTTAGGTAAAATGGATAGTGGCCAGGGAGGGTTTTTACTACAAGATGGCACTGGTGCCAATACAGATTATGATGCATCTTCAGCAACAACGCAGGCCTTTATTATGAATGACCAGCGTTTCTTTAAAAAATTCAGGTTCATATATGGGGTAAGGATGGAAAGGTTTAATCAGACATTAAATTCACCCAGTGGGAGTGTTAACAGACCACCAACTACAATCGATTCAACTATAACAGATTTTTTGCCATCCGTTAATTTTGTATATGCACTTACATCGAAAATGAATGTACGGTTATCTTATTCTCAAACTGTAAACAGGCCCGAATTCAGGGAACTCGCCCCATTTGTTTTTTATGACTACCAGGCGCAATACTCCATTTCCGGATCCGTTAAATTGCAAAGGGCAACGATAAAAAACTATGATTTCCGGTTTGAGTTCTTTCCCGGAAAAGCACAATTATTTTCTGTTTCTGCATTTTATAAAGACTTTACAAGCCCGATAGAAATTATTTTTGTTCCCGGAATTGCTGGTCAGGCGGCTTATGTAAACTCACAATCCGCCGAAGTGTATGGGGTTGAAGCGGAATTCAGGACACTCATTTCTACCCTTTTTGGAATAAAAGCAGAGGATGCATTTTTAAGTAAATTTACCCTGGCAGCAAACGCCGCTTATATGAAATCGAATGTAAAATTGCCATTCGTTGCCGGAGCTGGAACTGTTTCCCGGGTGGCAGCCGATCGCCCCATGCAGGGCCAATCGCCTTACCTCGTCAATGGAAGTGTAGGATTTAATGATGAAAAAACAGGAATTTCTTCTACCCTTTCGGTAAATAGGGTGGGCGACAGATTAGCAGTTGCCGGAGTTAAAAACGAGAGTTTTGATATTTATGAAAGGGCAAGAACTGTTGTAGATTTTCAGTTGGCAAAATTATTCTTAAAAAATAAGCTTGAATTTAGGTTCACCGCAAGAGATATCCTGGCGCAAAATATAAGTGTTTACTTTGACAACGATCAGAGTAAATCATTTACAGGCACAGACATTTATTTTTCATCTTATAAAGCACCTAAAGTTTTCACTTTTAGTGCGACTTATAAATTCTGACAGTTGTAATTTTTATTTTACTCCACATAGATATACATCACCTTAGAAAGCCAGGTTCCATGTTTGATCCACCCCATGACGAGGGAGGGAACTAGCACAATTGTAGTATTGCAGCAATGCCTTATCGCCGTGACGTCCCCGTCCTGTTTAAACAAAAGAGAAATATTGCTTAGAAGGATTGGAAAAAAAATTAAATGTGCATTCAAATTGTCGCTGAGCGTGGAAGTACGAACCACGTAAGCCGGGAGCATAAAAAATCAGAAGGAAAATATAGCAGATTAAACTAAAAAGTTATTAGCCCGTTTTATACAACTATCATTTATTACCATTTCATATTATTGAAATTTTTGTAACAACAACCGCCAACAATAAACACAGCTCCATCCAGCCTAACATTAAAATTGCCGGTATTATTTTTTTGTAGGTATCGCACTTGAAAATGTAACCGAAGCCTTGCGTTTAAATTGAAATTCAATTTTGGTCCCTGTTTCCGAAGAGTTAGCCCGAAAGAGCTGATAAAAAACAACTTGAATTTAAACCCGTCTATATTTTTCTTTAAAACAAATATTTTTTCTGTATCTCCAGGCAATACAATCCTGATCGGTTTTTGAAGAATTTTTCTACGTTTCGTGTTATTCAAACAACAGCAATTTATCCTGCATTGTCCTTAACAATTTGATTCCTTTTTGGTAACATAAGCTTTTAACTTTTTGTTATAGGTTTGCCTTCTATTAAATAATTGCCATTGAAAAAAACTCTCTGCAATTTTTAATTTCCAATTTCCTTCAACTGAATTTGTATCCTAACTGAAGACGTGCCTGCATTTATTAAATCTTAACAAATAGATTTTATCCACTCAAAACTGAGTGACCTGATATCATTGTATAAAATGGTAAACAATAATAGTATGCCTTTCCGTTTACATAAAATTGATGCTTTTATAACTGTCTTGCTTATTTGCCGTATGCTTCGGTTTCATTTAATATTCGTAACAACTATTATTGGTCAAACCATCATGAAATTCTCATCATAACAAAAATCTTATAACAAACAAAAATTAAAACTTAAAAAAACTGAAAAAAAAAACAACCTCACAAAAAAAATTCGAACACACATTTATTTATCAAAAAAATTTAAAATGAAACAAAAATTTCTATCTATTTTATCTGTATTGCTGTTTACAACAATACTGGTTAACGCACAAGATCTAACGACCTACCGTGGAGCTTTTGCTCCCGCACCAACACGTCAGTGGACAGAAGACTGGACGAACTGGGATCCTCAAAATACTCCTTACGGTGTAGGATTACCAGTGGTACCTATCACCACTGATATTAGTGCAAGCACTACCTGGACCAGCGGTAATGTGTACGTACTGACCGGAACTCTTTTTGTGAAAAATAATGCTGTACTTACAATTGAGCCCGGTACTATTATTAAGGGTAGTACTACCACAACTGTGTTGGTAATTGCACGAGGCGCTAAAATAGTTGCGGAAGGCACACCATGCAGGCCTATTGTATTTACTTCTAACCAGGCTGCCGGAAGCAGGGCCTCGGGAGATTGGTCAGGTCTCGTTCTTTTAGGAAGAGCCAAACACAATCTTGGTACCGCTAACCAGATTGAAGGAATAGCCCCCGGAGATCCAAATAGTTTACATGGCGGTACAGATGACGATGATAATTCAGGTACATTAAAATATGTACGTATTGAATATAGCGGTTTTGCTTTTACCACCAATAACGAAATCAATGGTTTGACTATGGGTTCTATAGGCCGCGGTACAACAATTGATTATGTTCAAGTTACTCTTAATAATGATGATGCATTTGAGTGGTTTGGCGGTTCAGTTAATTGCAAACATCTGATAGCTTACCAGTGCCTGGATGATGATTGGGATACAGACAATGGCTATAGTGGCATTGTACAATATGCGCTGTCTATCAAAGCTCCGGGTCGTTCTGATGCCTCACAATCTGAAGGTTTTGAGTCTGATAATAGCGCCACTGGTGTTCATCTTCCGATTCTTCCGGCAGGTACGCCAAAAACCAGCGCCAAATTTTACAATGTAACACAAATAGGTGCGTTCAGGTGTGCTTCTAATGCTGATTTTTCTGGTCAAAGGCCAGGTTCATTCCTGCATAGAAGAGGTGCACGTTTGAGAAGAAATACCGACCTGAAAATATACAACAGTATTTTAATGAATAACTGGAGGGGTTTATTTATTGATGATGCCGTAGTAGGAACAAATCCTACACAGCCTACTACCATAAATTTTAACGAAGATTCAGCCGTTTTCAGAAATAATATCATTGCCGGAGATTTTACTTCTGTTTGGTCAAATGTACCAGTTAATACATACGGCAACACAACATCATTAGCTTATGAAGATGTTCCTTCCCGTACAATTGGAACCTTTGCAGTTTACGGAAATGATTCGCTCAATACCTGTAGCCTTTTGACAGACGCATGGAATGCAAATCCGGCGCTTGCAGATCTTCGGCCAAATGCTGCTTTTGTTAGTAATAACCCCGCCTATACTTCTAATCCGGTAACAGACTTAGCCAATCTATCTACCGGTGCAGACTTAACTCCAATTCCTGTAATTGAATCTGGCTTATACACTGCCAATCAATCCAGGGACTTTGTGGCGGTCGTACTTGAAAATGGCGGCAACAGCGCTACAAATGGTCAAATTACTATTACCATACCGAAGCCTTCAGGTTGGGATATTAAAGTACCTGGTATCGCAACACTTACCGCTACACCTGTCCAAGGTCCTGTTAGTACCTCTCTTGGAGGTCCTAATAACAACACCCAGTGGGATTTTCGTGATGACGGTACCAATGTAATTGCTACATCAAGACCTGGTGTTATTATACCAAGAAGCGATGTCTCTCAGGTTGGTTTTATTGCAACTCGCAAACTGGCAACAGGCAACGGTACGACTCAAAATCTGAGTATCAATGTTAGCGGTGGTGGAGACACTACACCATTAAATAATGGTGCTTTGACTTCATTAAGCGCAAACTAATTTAGATCATAATTAAAAAAAAAAATATGAAACTTTTTAAATTAATATTGCTGTTTTTGGCGGGCGCTTTTGCAATTTCAAGCGCTGCCGGGCAGGCAAATGCAGCCCTGAATATTGTTATGGGAAATGCAGGAACAACAAATTTGGGAGGAACTAATTTATTACAAATTACTGTTAATAATACCGGCCCAACTTCTTCTATAGGTGTTTACAAGGTGAGGGTGCAAGTCAGTGTTCCAACTGCGATATGCGAGGTAGCTCCATTTGCTTTACAAACCGGATTACCAAGTGGCTGGACAATAACAAGCCAAACTGCTGGCGGAATTTTTCTTTCAAATGGTACCGATGTTATTCCCGTAGGCGCTGCCCGGAATATATTTATTGTTATTAATGGAACCGCTTTAGGAGGCCCTTCATCAATTAATGCTGGGTTGACATTTTCAAATGGCATCGCCCCAGGTACGGGATTTGGTTCTTTAGCTGGTGATAATCCACTGGATAATACAGGTTTAACATCAATTACTGTACAACCAGCTCCGGCTTGCGCCCTTGGCGTATCTGCAGCAGCAGGCACCATCGCATGTAATGGTGGTACTACCACTTTGACTGCAACACCATCAGGTGCACTTGGAGCAATTGAATACAGCATTACTGGCGGTGCTCCTTTCCAGGCTGGGAATACTTTCACAGTTCCAGCAGGATCTTACACCGTTACTGCAAGGGAAGTTACTAATACATCTTGTACGGCTACATCAACATCAGTAGTAGTTGGCCAGCCAACACCAGTTGTTGCTTCGGCCGTTATTACAACCCCTATCCCTAGTGTGGGCGGTACTGGTGCTATCACAGTAAGCTCAACAGGTGGTACAGCAGGTACAACTATCTATGATATCACAAGTGGTACTTCTAGTTCCAACACAACTGGTGACGCTACTGGCGCTTACACTGGTTTATTGGCCGGTACTTACACTTTCACTGTTACCAAGGCAGGTTGCCCTGCAGTTACAGCGCCACTGGTGTTGGCAGATCCGGCAGCATGTATCCTCACAGGTGTAACAGTTGTTCCAGGAACAATCTTATGTAATGGAGGTACAACTACTTTAACTGCAACTGCAGTTCCAGCAGGCCCTACTTATCAATATAGTTTGAATGGCGGTGCCTTCCAGGCAAGTAATGTGTTTACAGGTGTTGCAGCAGGAGCGTATTCTGTTATAGCAAGAGAAGTGAGCAACCCGGTTTGTTCACAAACAGCAACTGGTACCCTTAGCCAGCCTGCAATTCTTGCAGCTACTGCCACTGTTTCTACCGCTATCGCTGTCCCAGGCGGCACAGGCACTATCACCGTAACTACTACTGGTGGTACAGGTACCAAGACTTTTGTTATTACTTCAGGTACTACCATTAACGCAACTGGCGCTACTTCGGGTATATTTACCAGTTTGTTAGCAGGCAGCTATTCATTTACTGTTACTGATGCAAATACATGTACAACAACAGCAACTGTTAACTTACCAAGCCCAGGTATAGCTACTGCTGATCCGGCCGTTGGCCAGATGTTCTTTACCACTACAGGTGGTGCGGTGCAAAGCGCCAACACATTGTTGTTAGCTCCTGCAGCCGATCTTTATGATATCAATATTCCTTTCTACAATCTTAACCAGTTGAACCCTGTGCCAAATGGTACAATCAACTTTACCATCAACCTTGGTTCTAAGTTGGTACTTGCCCCAGGATTTAACCTGGCAACTGCTCCATTAAGCGCTTACTTTACATTCACTTCGGCTGTAGTTGGCGCAAATGTTGTTATCACTGGTACTCAGATAGCTGCAATACCCGCAGACTTTGATGCCATCGCTAAATTCAGGGTAAAAGGTGATTCTGCGTGCAGGTCTAATGTTGTTTCAAACATCATTATCACCAATATATTGCAGACCTTATCTGATGACGTTTTGCTCAACAATCAAGCAACACTGCAATACACATTGCCAATAACACTTACCAAAGCACAGGTGAACGTAACCTGTAATGGTGCTGCGAATGGTAGCATAAACTTTGTTGTAAGCTCAGGTACTACCGTTGTTACCACCGGCCCCAGTTATACTAATACAACACCTTTAGCATCTGGTGTAAATAACTTTACGCTTAACAACCTGGCCCCGGGCGTATACACTACAACTGTTACTGCAGCAAGTGACGCCACTCTTGGAAGTTGCAGCCTTGTTGTTACAACAACAATACTTCAACCAACAGTAGTAACGCTTCCTGTTGCCAGCATCAGCAGTACAAACAACAATTGTTTTAATGCAACCGCCGGATCTATCACAGTAGTTGCTACTGGTGGTACTTCACCTTATACTTACACAATCGCAGGCCCTACCGTTAATACCACTGGTGCAAACTCCGGTGCATTTACAGGACTTGCCGCTGGTAGTTATACCGTAACCGTTACAGATAATAATGGCTGTACCGCTACTACCGCAGCAATTATAATTACACAGCCTGTAGGCGGAATACCAGATATTACCCTTGGTTCAGACATCTCAGGAAGTTTGTTCGCAACACCGGGTGTAACCCAAACTGTCGTTTACAATGTTGCTGAAATCAATGGTAACTCTGCAGTTGGTGATACTATCAGGATTACGAAAGTGGCTGGTTTTACTATCAACTTCAACCCAACCATCTTCTCAGTGGTAGTTGGAAGTGGTCCTGGTGCTACTACTTACGCACTTGATAATCCACGGTGGAAGATTGATAATACCAACCCTGCATTTGTTTCAATCATTTTGACTGATCCTGCAAATCCAGGCGGTCCAGGTACTTTACTTTGTAATCAACTGGTAAATGTGGCGGTTACTATCACAAGGAACACGTCCAACATTTCTACCTTTCCTTTGAGTGCAAGGTTAAGACAAGCGAACGGCGAAACGGCGCTTTCGAATAACTTTAACTCAGTTGTTTTGACTGCTGATTAATTCAATTAACAACAACAAAGGGGTAACCTTACCCCTTTGTTATTTCAAAAAAATATTAAAAAATTATTATTATGAAATGTAAATCAAAAAGTACAGGTATGGGTTTCAAGTGCCTGTTTTTCGCTGGTTTATTCGCCGTATCGCTGAACAGCATTGGCCAGAGAACAGCAGTTATGGCCGATCCTAAACTAGGCGCAATAGAACTTTCGGATATGGCGGGTTACGCACTGGATGCAAACAGCCTCCAGCCAGACCAGTTGATCAAATTAAGAATTCCTGTTGCAGGCGAAAGCCATGGTAAATCAATACCGGCAGGTAGCTGTAAAATTAAGATCGGTCTTGGTTCCAAACTGGAATTAGATCCGCAGTTTGATCTTAACAGTGCGGGTTTGAGTAGCTATTTTAGCTGGACTTCTTCTGTTAACAGCGGACAGTTGCAGATTACAGGCGACCTTATCAATGCCCTTCCTGCTGATTTAAAATCAGTGGAAGTGGCTTTCAGGGTTAAAGGCGCTATTGAAGGTAAATCTACCATCACTGCAAATTTCCTGATCACCAATCACAAAACACCAGTGGTTTTGTCAGATGAAAACGGCGCAAATAACGGAGCTGCTTTGGCTTACAGGGTAACAAAAAAGTTTGACCTGGTTAGTTCTATACCAGAGGGCAACCTGAAACTATCAGTTTATCCTAACCCCGCTAAAGACGTAAAATCAGTAATGATTAAAGTTGCACAGGGTAAGTTAAATGGTAAGTACAAAGTCACCCTGTTTGATATTACTGGCAAACAGTTGCGTGCAAAAGAATTACAATTGAATTTTGCACCGAACTTTACTTATGAGTTAGGTAATATCACTCCGGGCCAGTACCTGATTAAGGTATTGAACACGGATGGTACAGAATCAAGTGTAATGAAATTTGAGAAATTCTAAACGGACGACTCATTTTTATAAAAATTGTTACCAAACAAAATGCATGGGCTTGCCTGTGCATTTTGTTTATACTACCATCCCAACAAAAAAGGCTGCAACAGCCAGGCGTTTAACAGGTTTAATAAAGTACCGTTTTCCAAAGGGGATACCATTCCCTTTTTTTGATTATATAAATGATCTGTAAATAACTTAGTGGGGTGTTTCAATTAATAACAATACAATCCTTTGGGAATGATATGAATTCAGTAAATTTTTATGAAAGTAAAATCAGAACGCAATATATTATCTATCGTAATTTTTAATCCTGCAATTGTTATTAAATGTTAGGGAATGAACGTCTTAAATACGAACAGGTTTATAAGTCAGGGGTTTCACCGGAAGTGTATTTATATTTCAAATGGAATGAGATCAGAATCCCGTCCTATCGAACTGAAAGTTTTTGCCAGACCTCACAGGTTTTTAAAACCTGTGAGGTCTTCGCATTTAATTTAAAAAGCAGGGTGAGATTCTCAATAGCATTTTTAAGTAAACGATATTGAATATGCAATGGTCAATCAATGTCATTTAGTTAAGGATTAATACTTCGTACCATAGGGACGATATATGGGTAGAAAGAATTAATGATGATTCAATTCGTCCCATAGGGACGATATGTAAAATCGGTTTTTAGATATTT
>JACMKX010000132.1 GCA_014379905.1 Ferruginibacter sp.
AGCTCCGCATTACCCCGTTGAAGGGTACTTCAAGGGTTTATACTCTAATGAAGTTGCCCTGATGCTGCTGGTTATAGAACGGGTGCGCAAATGCTTTGGAATGTGCAGGATGGTCCATCCAGAATGAACAGATGTGGTATCTTGCCCAATTCGAAGCAGGTGGTGATGGATAGCAGTATCAGCAATGGTTTACTATTGGGTATGCGATATTTTGAAGTGTATGGAATTCATATCCAGGATGCAGCAATGGCCACAAATTTTGCCAACTACGATGCCATTTTAAGAACGAAGTATGCCTACTAATCAAAAAATGCTGATCCTAGCCTGCTACAAGACTGTTTTAACAGCATCGCTGTTGATAGCTTTCATCATACCTGTCATACTTTCTTCATTGCTTAAAACCAGGTTGATAAAACCAGATAGCTCTTCGGGAGATAATTTACATTTTATCATGGCATATACCAGGGCATTGTCTTTGGCCGCTAACACAATATTTATTTTACGGATGCTATTGTTTTTTTCTGCCGCATTTATATATACCAGGTTGCCATAAGCATTAATATTCATCCATGTTTGGTAGGGCGCCTTTGTTACCATTGCTCTAAAGGCAGGCATATCGAAGCCGGGCCGCATTACCGCCAGGGTTACTTTTATAGCCCTGATGCGGTTTACATATTTCAGCAATTCTTTGGAGCAGTCCTCATTTTTCAAATGTATTTTTGCCACGGGCCGGGCGAGGAACATCGGCACCCGAACCGTACGTACATCATATACTTCTCTGGTATCCATCTTACGCAGGTCGTGCTGGGTATCCCGGTTGATAAGGCAGGATGGCATGCTCAATAAAGCAGCCAGGCCGGTTAATAAAAGCAGTAGTTGTTTTGTCATGTTTATTCGTTTTCTGCGGCTATAAATTTATTTACTTCTTCCATATTTATTTTACCATCGAGAAACAGGAGCAGGTTGCCTTCTTTTTCGGAAGTGATGCTTAGCAACAGGTTTTGAATGACCGTCCCGTCCGACTGTGCCGTCATAAATTTCAGGCTCCTGCCCTTTGCATTCACCGTAATGAGTTCCATGTAATTTACATCGGCAACGGCCCTGTTTATATCTGCCTGGAGTTGCTTTAGTTTTTCAGGCGGTAATTTTTCTGCAGACAGGGCTTCTGTAAATTCTTGCAGCAACCCATTTTCTACTGCCAGCAACTTGAGCGAATTGATCTCTTTTAACATAGACATTAAATTGCTGATGGTTTTTTCGCCGGTATTAATTTTTAATTTATTTAGCAGGCTAAACATAGGCCTGGCTACGTTTACAGAAATTACACCCTCCATATGCTGGTAGGTATCGAATACCTGCTCCACTTTTTTGTTTTGTGCAATGCCGCAAAAGCTTATATGCAGCGCCAATAAAACCGTCATTAGTTTTTTCATGTCATTTAAATTTTACATCCAGTTTTGGAATATTGTTTATGCCGGTCATCGTTTGTCGTATATCTCCTGATAACGCATCCATGGACTTTTGCAGGACGGCCAGGGCTTCGTTTTCATTGCTGATTCGCCTGCCATCTACCATCACAAAAAAATCGTCATTTTTTTGTTGCGCACCTGCCCCCCGGACTTTTATACTATGTTTGTTGACTATAGATGGTGCGTATTTTACAATCGCTTTTCGGGTAACCGGTATAGTTGGCCCACTGCTGCTATCCTTAGCTGCCTGCGCTGCTTTTGCTGAGGCTAATGGTACACCCCGAGCAGTTTTCCCGGGCGGAAAAACGGCTGTGTCCTTTTTTGTGTAATTAATTGCTATGGCTACTATGGCCATCACTATTATTGCCGCTGCATATTTTACCAGTGGCATTTTTCGCAGCGCTCCTATTAGGGGCTGTTGCTGTTTATTTGCTTCGCTTAAAAATTCTTCAAAGCTCCAGTCCATTACAGGAGCGCCGGCAAGCGGTTCCACCAACGGAAGCGATTCCTGTAACAGGTGCCTGTTGACCTTAAGCAAGCGTTCTTCTTCAACAGAACTCCCGCCGCTGTAATATTTTTCCAGCAGGTCATTGTATTTGTTGCTGTTCATACGTTTCAATTTTTTGCAGGTATGCTCTTACTTTCTGCCTGGCCCTTGCCAGGTTGGTTCTTACAGCAGTTTCATCCATATGCAGCAAGGCCGCTATTTCACTGGTCTCCAATTCTTCTATATCTCTAAGCAGTATTACTGCTTTTTGCTTTGGCGGCAAGGTATCAACATAACCCCGAATGAGTTGCGCCATATTTCCAGGGTTCTGGCTATGCATGGCTGGCTGTTGGGCGCCTGCCAATGCCAGGTGTTTCCCGTTCATTTGCTGCCGGCGTATTTTGTTAATGCATTCGTTCCGGAGGGCACTCATTATATATGGTTTCAGTGCAGCTATGGTTGCCAGCCTTTCTTTTTGTTGCCACATTTTGATCATCACCACCTGAACACAGTCCTGGGCTTCGGCGGCGTCATTCAATACATTCCTTGCAAACCGGTACATAATATCCCGGTAACAAAAAACGAATTCATGAAATACCTTTTCGGTCATAATGCATTAGCTATAGTAATTAAACAGTTGGGGGAGGCAATTCGTTACATTAATCTGAAAGTTTTTTTTGCTGGGGTTGGGAAACATATGGGCGTTCGCAGAACCTTGGCTGAGGCACGGAGGCAGGCCCGGAGTGTTTTCGGATTTAGAAGAAAATTAAAAATCATACCGCTATATAAACACTCGGTAGTTTTCCAGGCATCTCCCGTAGATACAGGCCTGTAACTTTTCGCGGCTACAATCGTTTTGTATGTTTAAATTCTGCTTAAAACCAAAATATGACGCTGTTCAGATATTCCATCCTCCTTAGCTGCCTCTTGTTATCGGTTGGTTATGTCACGCAGGCGCAATCCAAACAGCAACTGCACTCATTACTAGGCAACATGCCAGCCAAACCGCATGAAAGACCTGATACATTAGAGAAGCTGCGAATTGATAATGGCTGGAGATACCATCTAAAATTTCTGGCCGAAGATAGCAGCACATTACTCCACACACCAAAAGATTTTATATATGCTTACCTGTTTGTGCCGGATGCAGCAGCCCGGCAAAAATTACCCGGCATGGTGGCCATTCACCAGGATGGCAGCCATAATTACCTGGGTTACCTGGAGACAGCGGGTATTGCCGGAGATGCAGACCAACACTATGGCTTAGAATTATATACAAGAGGATACATTGTTATCTGCCCTGATCGTTTTCTGCACAATAAAAGAAGGCGTATTGCCAATCCTGATACATTGGCAGATGTATTTGACAAAGCTGATTTAGCAGAACAACATTGGGTGGGACAATTATTATCCACCGGCAGAAATTTCATTGGTAAAGAAGTGTATGATCTTATGCTGGCTACAGATGTATTAATGGAAACCCAGGGAATCGACCGTAAACGTATTGGTGCTGTTGGTCATTCAGCCGGTGGGCAAATATTACCCTATTTTATGTTTGCTGACAGGCGCATAACAGCCGGCATCTCCTCCTGTGGTGTAGTAGAGCAGGCAGACTGGTTTGCAGAAGATGCCATTAGTAAACGGAACCTGCTGGCAGTGATACCCAGCTTTACATTACTGGCCCGTACATCAGATTTTATGGGCAGACTCGCACCCCGCCCCCTTCTTCTTACAAGAGGATTGTTTGAATGGGGCAAAGAAAATAGCAGGCAGCGGGAAAACAGTAAGCGCCACGTGGCTTCCACACTGCAACTCGTGGAAGAATCCACGGTAGCTTACAAGGCTAAAAATGTTGGGGAGCATTTACAAACTATTTATTTTGATGAGGAAGGCGGAAGACATAGTTTCCCGCCGGGTGTAAAGGCTAAGGCGTTCGGCTGGCTTGATAAATATCTGAAGACTCCGTGAGCCCGGAAATAAATGACAGGCACCAGGTTTATCCTGGTGATCCCTGATTACCAATCCCTAGTTACTCCATTGCCTTACCGCTTACCACTCGCCACTTCTTATAGTATCGTCAGCGATCCCGGCACCACCAAACTTCCCCCGGTTGCTACCGTAACAGATGAACCAGCCTGTGCGGTTACCGCAATATCAAGCACACAATTTCCATTGATCACTACAGTATAACCGGCAGGTAAAACAGCAGGCGGCACCAGGCCCCCGGCCCAGTTGGCAGGATTGCTCCAGTTGCCATTTCCTGTAAATATATAATTGGTAACCATGGAGGCAGCTACCAGTTTCAATGGTTCTGTACTTTGAGAAATCACCGTATTATTTCCGCCAAAGTAGAGGGCCGAATTATAAGCTGTAAGACCAGCATCGGTTGCATAAATACCGATCAATGCAGCAGTATTGGTGGCAGTGGCATAACCAATGGTTGCAGACACTCCATCACTTTGCCACAGATACTGGTTGGTATTGGAGATGATATATATTTTGTTGTTCCATACAGCACCAAACCTGGCAGACTCGGGCGCTGTTGCCACCAGTTGTGTACCTGCAGTTGTACCATCGCTCTTCCACATTTCCCTGTTGTAATTATTGAGCAGGTATAACAGCCCGTTGTGAATAACCATTTGATAAGGCAAACTGTTATCCGGTCCTGGCCACATATCTTTTACCAAAGTGGTTCCGGCGGCTGTGCCATCTGTCACAAACAATTCCTGGCCATGTGTGTCATCTGCTGCAGAGAAATATATTTTGCTGTTGTACACTGTCATGGCCATGGGAGCACCGCTGTTTAAAACACCCCCGGCATCTGCACGCATATTGATGACCATATGGGTGCCGGGCCCTGTTCCATCAGTTACCCACAGTTCACTGCCATTGGTATAATCGAAGCCACTGAAATACATTTTATTATTGAGCACAGCGTAGTTGCTTCCCGCCGTTCCCGGTATTAATCCACCCGCCTTTACCAAAACGGTGCCGCCCAAAGTACCATCGCTTTTCCACAACCCGTAAGGAAAATTTGGTGCCCCATCCCCGGTAAAATATATTTCATTGTTCATCACGGCAAAATTATTAAAGCCATTAAACAGGTTGATGTAATTGTTCCTGATAATAATGGTGCCGGCTGCGGTACCATCACTCACATACAACCTTCTTTCCCCATCTATCCCATTGCCCATAAAGAATAATTTTCCATTGGCTAATGTGAAGGCAGAAGGAAATGAACCGGTTGCGCCGGGATACAGATCTTTAAACAATACAGTGCCTGTAGCTGTTCCGTCGCTTGTCCATAGCTCCTGGCCATTTGCCCCATCATTGCAGCTAAAAAACAATTTATTGTTGTACGCTACCAGGTTGTTGATTGATCCGTTTAAGCCCGCAGCCGGGCCCAATAACAATGTAGTGGCATTGGTTCCTTCTGTTACATATAATTTAAACTGGTTGGCATCATCTTTTGCAACAAAAAATAATTTATTGGCCGCCACGGTAAAATTGTAAGGATTGGAACTTCCAAAACCGGTGCTGATCTCCTTTACCAGTTCAAGTGTTTGTGCCTGCAGGTTGATGAAAAAAAAATTGAATAAAACAATTACAGAAAATAAATATTTATACATTGGAGCTGTTTTATTTTTTAAAGTTAATGCATGTACCCCTACACTTCGCCACATTGCCTATTACCTTTTTAGCGTATTGCCGCCCTTCATTTCAAAATTATTACAGCCTCTTAATCTACCGCCTTGAGTCATTGAGCATTATTCAATATATTTACTACAGAACCAACTAACCCTTTTACCTTGCACAACAGCCTTTTTCATCCCCCTTCGCAAAAATCTATACGGCGATCACTACTGCCTGTGATGTTGCTGCTTTTTTCGTTAAATATATTTTCACAACAACGCCTTTTTACCAATCAACAACATTTTGGAGTAGCCGATGGATTACCGCAAAGCTATGTAACGGGAATTTTACAGGATGCCGATGGGTTTATATGGCTGAGTACTTTCGATGGATTTTGCCGTTACGACGGCCGTACCTTTAAAACATTCCGCTACAACCCCAAAGACACATCAGGGCTTGCCACCAATACATTAAACGGATTGGGAAAACTGGCCAACAATATCGTTACCATATACTACAGCCCTACAGAGGCAGATGAATTTAACCTGCGAACCTATAAAACCACGCCCAACAATATCCGCAAACGCCTGGCCGAAATACCGGGCATCCGTTGGCAGTCTTACCGTTTTGGCTACGATAGTCCTAACTGGTTTTTTACTGTAAATAATAATAAAGGCATTGGCTGGCTCAATGGTACTACCGGGAAAATTCATTATGCCAACAAGGCAAATGGTATGTTGCACACAGATACCGTAAGCGCTATGGTACAGTCAGCGGAAGGGCATATATACCTGGTCAGTGCAAATGGTGTACAGGTAAGCGACACCGCTCAAACAAAATTTGAATGGCATCAATTTAATACTACGCTGGAACAGCAATGGACAAAACTTGGCTGGGATGTATTTGGAGAAAAATTTTCTATCGTTGCCTGTCCCGGTAATAAACTGGCCATGCTGGAAAAAGATACATTAATACTGCTGGACGTCAACAATAAAACCACCCGTATCATTACTCCTCCTGCTCCCAAATTGAATGCCATAGCCGGTCACAATGGTTTACAGGTAGATCCGTCCGGCAGGATTTATTTTGAATATTATGGCTGCATCTATCGTGTTACTGACAAAGCTGAATTAAAATTATTATGGGAGATCAGTGGTGAGCCCAGCCGGGTAAGTTCTTTTTTTATAGACAGGTCGGAAGTGTTGTGGGTGAGTTTGAATGCACAGGGTCTGCTGAAAATAGATCTCCAGGCACTTCATTTTGAATCGTACAAATATAGCAGCAATTTTGTAGGCGAAATGACTGCCTGGATGAGTGGCAAAGCTGTGCAGCCCGAAGGCTGGGAACACCCCGACGCCAGTTACTATTTTCGACAGGCTGCGGATAGCAAAAGAAATATTTATTCATGTAACAGCTGGTATGATCGCTCCGGTGTATTTCAACTTACATCGCAGGGCTTTCGGCGCTTTGCGCATTTACCGGACAATAAATTATTCGCTGCCGTTATTACAAAGGACAATGATGAGGTATGGGCATTTGATCAATCACAGGCCATGTGGTATACCTGGAGCAACCCCGATGCCATGCCTCAACATTTACAACCGGATGTAGCCAACTTTACAGATGTAGAACTGGCGGATGCAAAATATGCGGGCGGATACATCTGGATAAGCACCTACATGCATGGTTTATTTCAGTGTGATGGAAATAAAGTCATTGCCAAATACGCAGGACCGGTTGGTACTAACACGGTTCCAAAAACGCTGACAGAAATATGTGTTGATCCTGTTGACAAAAACAAATTCTGGATTGGCTCCCGGGGTGGCGGGTTGATATTATGGGATGCCCGCAAAGGATTACAACGCATTTACACTACAGAAGATGGCCTGCCCAATAATACGATTTATTGCATACTGCCCGATAAAAAAGGAAGGATCTGGTGCAGTACCAACAAAGGCATCTTCAGGCTGGACGCAGCTACCGGTCATATTATTGCTTTTGAAAAAACAGATGGCCTGCAGAGCAATGAATTTAACCGGGCCCATAAATTTATATTACCCGATGGGCGATTGGTGTTTGGCGGACTGGATGGCTACACCATTTTTAACCCCGGCGATTTTGATACAGATAATACAACGGGACAGGTACCCGTATTGTTAACAGGATTGCAGATCAATAATGAACCGCAGGATATTAACATAGCCAACAGCATCGTCAAAGAATCGCTGAGCACTTTATTATCTGTTGAGCTACCCTATTTTAAAAATTATATACGTTTCGAATTTGCCGCTCTCTTATATAACCAACCGCAAAAAATAAAATACCGTTACCAGCTCAAGGGTGCAGACAAAGGCTGGATAGAAAACGGTTATTCAAACATAGCTTCCTATTCCGCACTTCCGCCGGGCAGGTATACTTTTCGAATCAATGCTACCGATGACAATGGTTTATGGAGTGATACCGTTAAAGAAATAAAGCTGGTAATTAACCCCCCTTTTTGGGCAACCTGGTGGGCATGGCTACTTTATGCACTACTTGTTGCCGCATTAATAAGATGGTATTTTGTATTCAGGGAACGTACTTTACAAATTCAGCAAAACCTGGCTTTTGAAAAAAGAGAGGCCATTCGATTAAGAGAAGTAGATGAATTAAAAGACAGGTTCTTCAGCAATATCACCCACGAATTCAGAACGCCTTTAACGCTCATTATCACACCGCTCGAAAAACTGGCACAGGATAGTTCATTGTCTGCCGCAGCCATAAGCAGCGTAAAAACAGCGCAACGAAATTCAAAACAATTGCTTCGCCTCATTAATGAATTCCTCGATTTTTCAAAATTAAATGATGGGCAGCTTACATTAAAAACCGCGGCAGGAGAACTGGATACTTTCACCGCAGATTGCGTGCAATCATTTGAAGTAGCTGCAAAAGAGAAAAATATTACACTCGGTTTTTCTGTCACTGGTGTAAAAGGTTATTATTTATTTGATGAAGAAAAATGGGGAAAAATTGTAACCAACCTGTTGAGCAATGCGTTGAAATTTACACCCGTCAATGGTACGGTTGCTGTTAACCTGTCTTCCACCGGTGAATTAATACAATTGGGGGTAACAGACAGCGGGCCAGGCATACCGGCAGCGCAGCAGCAAAAAATATTTACCCGTTTTTACCAGGTAGATGATTCACCCATTCGTAACTATGGCGGCACAGGTATAGGATTATCACTGGTAAAAGAATTAACGGAATTGATGGAGGGAAATATTGTCTTAAAAAGTGAGCCGGGTAAGCACACCAGTTTCGTGGTAAATGTACCTGTAAAAAAAGTAACTCCCGAAGCACGAATGGATTCTGTAGCAACATTTATTAATAATACGCAGCTGAATGCAATGACCGAAACGGATTTGCCCCTTCTATTGATTGTGGAAGACAATGATGAACTGAGGTCTTTTTTAGCAGAAAGCATGTGCAAATATTACCGGGTGCTCGAAGCTTCCGATGGATTAAAGGCCTGGGATATTATTTTGCAGGAACTGCCGGATATGGTGATCAGTGATGTAATGATGCCGGGCCAGGATGGCTTTGATTTGTGTTACAGTTGCAAAACAGATAACCGTACTGCGCATATTGGTTTTATGCTGCTTACTTCCAAAGCAGCACATGATGCCCGTATAAAGGGACTGGGTACCGGCGCAGATGATTATATTACCAAGCCTTTCAGTCTCCCCGAACTGGAATTGCGTACGGCCAACCTGTTTCAACTCCAACAAAAACAACGGGCATGGCTGCAGTTGAAACTCTCTCATACTGCGCCGGCCGATCCGTTGCCCGAAATTACCGACCCCTTTCTTATTCAGCTATACCAAGAAATGGATGCCAAACTGGATGATGCAGACCTGGGTGTTGATTATCTCTGCAAAACAATGACCATGAGCCGGAGTACCCTCAATCGAAAATTAAAATCGCTGCTCAATATTTCCACTAATGACCTTATCCGGCAGTACCGGTTGCAAAAAGCTGCAAGTCTCATTTTGGCCGGACAGGATATTGCTTCGGCTGCTTACGGGGTTGGTTTTAGCAGCCCCTCCTATTTTAGCCAGTGCTTTAAGGAAAAGTATGGGGTAACCCCCTCCGATTGGGTGGATAAAAAAGATTGATTTTTTGCCGCAAACCTGCGCAGCTTGAATACCAACCATTTTCATCGATTAGGTGTGCGCATACACAAAAAAACCCCACCAACAGCTTGTTTCTATATAAGACTGACCCAAATTTGATAGTTTTTGAACCGATCGTGACAGCCCTCCGGCAGGGTTGTGGCCTAATTTTATGCCCGATAACAAACATCCGGTCTTAACTTTTAAAACTCATAAAAATGAAACAACTCATCAAAACTATTGCAGCCACTTTATTTGTAAGCCTGGGTATCGCAACCCTCTCTTTTGCCCAGGATATGTTAGCAGTTAATTCGATCCAAGCTAAAAACACGACAGTTTCAAACGGGGAAACGAATTACATTGAGACCATTGCCGAAGCAAATTTTTCGTCCCTGTTTCCAAATGCCACACATCAAAAATGGCACAATGTGGGTGTAAACAGTTTTGTTTCTTTTTTAAACAATGGCCGCAAAGCCACTGCAAGTTTTAATGCACGGGGGGAGATAAATTATGTGATTACCCAGTGCAGTACAGAAAACCTCCCGGCTGCTTTCAGCAAAACCATCAAAAAAAATTATGTAGGCTACCAGCTGTTTCATGGCAGTGAAATAAAAGCGCATGGAGAAACGGCTTACCAGGCGGTGCTGGAAAGTGCAACAGGATTTATTACGCTGAAGTACACAGGGGATGGTGTTGAAGAAATACAACAGGTAAAAAAATAAACAACCTAATAGGTGCTTAAACCAACGCTGCAGGCCTGGGGCCCGATAAAAATTCGGGCCGGGCCGCAGTTATTGAGTTTTACGGTGTCTTAAAAGTGGGGAATAAAGTTTTATTGTCTTCTTGCTTGCCCCGATACAATCTTGCGAGAAACAGAGTATCTCACCAATAAAGATAGCATTCATATGGAAGGATGGCAGCAACCGGGTAGCAATTATTGAGAAAAGCCATTTCCTGCGGGTTTGACCCCGTTACCGACCCCAAATAAAAAAGGGCCAACCGGCCCTTTTACTTTCATTACCATTTGTTATTGCTATAACTGTTGCGGTTGTTGCCACCGCCGGTTCTTTCTGTTTTTTCCTTTGCTACACTCACCGACATATTCCTGCCTTCCAGCATTTTATTGTCGAGTGCTTTAATAGCAGCATTGCCTTCTTCTGCCGAAGACATTTCCACGAAACCAAAGCCACGTGACCTGCCGGTATCCCTATCCATGATAACTTTTGCAGAAGTTACTGCGCCAAATTCGGCAAACAAATCGTTTAGTTCAGCATCCAATGTGTTGAAGCTTAAATTAGAAACATAAAGGTTCATAAAAAAAATTTTAATTAATAAATAATACCGTGATAATGGCAGAAGAAAGCTGGCTAATGAAAAGTAAAAATTATTACAGAGAAGGAAAAACAATAAATGTTAAACTAACGAAAGCGCTTAATGAACTATGATCACCAGGGTGAAGATAGGTTATAACTAATGAAATCAAGGATTATTAATGTAAATGGGTGATAATGAGTAGTGTAAATTTTTCCGAAGCTATGGTATAGTACAAATGTAGTGATTACTGCGCCGACTGTTACTCGTCTATTAAAACTGTTATTCATCTATTGCCCGGTATAAAAATAACCGGCCATGCATAATATTGTACTCATCTGTCAAAAAAAGTCATTTCAATAATATACACATGAAAAAGTCATTCCTCTTTTTAATCGCAACATGCTGCATACAACCCTTAATTGCTCAAAATGTAGGTATAGGCACCACTACACCACTGCAGCGACTCACCATAAAAACGGTGAGAGATTCATTTGGTATAGCACATACCAATGATACAATTACTTTGGCAACGAAGATTGGCGTTCCTGTAGCCGAAGATCCTTTGTACCCGCCACCTGCAGGCGGATGGCTGGGCACCCGCACCAACAACCCCCTTTATATTTACACCAACAACGGTAACAGGCAGGTTTCCTTCCGGCCGGATTATACAACGGAGTTCAGGGGTATAGACCCTTCCATATATCTATATGATGGAAATAGTTTTTCCGGCAGGTTGAGCGCTAATGCAAAACACCTTACCCTCAATGCCGCTTCCTATAATCCATTTGACGCCGGCAACCCGGAAGCCGGAAACCTATACCTGCAATACGGTGATTTTTTCAGTAATGGCAATGTTGGCATAGGGGATATTTCCAGCGATTTTAAACTAACTGTGGGTGATACGAGATTAAGCGGGGGACAAACGCTATTGCTAAAATTAAGAGGCAGGAACCCCGTAATGACCTTTGAAGAAGGTTCCTTTAGATATGGTTACATCACAGCAAAATCACAAACACCTGCTGCACCGTTTACAAAAGGACTACTCATAGGCGCAGAAGCGGGTTACCCAATCCAGTTCTCCACCAATAATTACAATCTTTCCATGATCATAGCCAATAATGGCAATGTGGGTATAGGCACCAGCAATCCTACCTATAAATTATCAGTTAATGGAAATATCAGATCCAAAGAAGTAGTGGTGGAAAGCGGCTGGGCCGATTATGTTTTTGAAGAAGGGTATACACTTACCTCCCTGAAAGAAACAGAAAAATTTATCCTGGAAAACAAACACCTGCCCGGCATTCCTTCTGCCAAAGAAATACGGGAAAACGGTCTTGCACTTGGCAAACTACAAACCAAAATGATGGCCAAAATAGAAGAACTCACTTTACACGTTATTGAATTGGAGAAAAAAATACAGGCCATGCAAAATAAAAAATAAGATCCTTTTAAACTGTTTCAAATGTTCAAAAAAATATTTATCTCTGCCATCACTGTATTTATACTCAGCCATTCATTTGCACAACAGGTAGAGCAAACAGAGTGCGACCCTAATATGATAAAGAATGCAGGACCATCTGTTGATCAGGCCATATTACAGCAGCGCATGAATGAAACCTGGCAAAGGGTCAGTCTGCCCTACACCATGCGCATACAGGTGGTGGTATTTTATAAAAATTCTCCAACAGTGAACGATGCTCATATATTGCGCAATATCACCAATATGGCCAACTTTTACCGGCCGCAGAATATTTGTTTTGTATTGAGTGATATAGAATATGTAAAAGATTCGGCCATGGCAGACTTTAATATCAACAATCCGAACTCGTTACTCTCCTATACCCGGCCATCTTACCTCACCATTTTTATACATACTGACCTCGGCAACGGCTTAAATGGTACAGCCTATGTTATTCCCAATACTTACCTCTCACTCGTGGATGATGTTGTGTTAAGTTATTCCAATATTTCTACCATGGCGCATGAAATGGGGCATTGTTTTGGACTGTATCATACGTTTGAAACTTATTACGGATCCGAAAACGTTGCCAGAACAGGTACCTGTAAAAATTGTGAAACAAGGGGTGACTTTCTATGCGATACGCAGGCAGATCTCAGTTTGCCGGAAAACTTTGTAAACACAGCCTGTGAGTATAACGGTGATGCCCTTACGTCCTGCGGTGATGAGACCTATTTATTTGAAACAAGAAATATCATGACCTATGGCCGCCGTTCCTGCCGGAATATTTTTACCAATGGCCAGGGCTCCCGTGCAAGGGATTTTATTTTAACCGAAACGATGTTGTATAATTGTATCGCGCCGGATATATTAACTATTTCGGCCAACGTAAATTATACCGGTGGTATCTTTTCCCTTACCGCAAAAGACCTGATCAATGTTACGGGCAGTTCTTACAATATTTCCGGCGCTGCACAGATGAGAATGACTTCACATGCTATAAGAATAGGCCCTGGCGCATCCTTTAGGCCTACTGCTGCAGGCGCAATTGTTTCGCTGAAAGGAAATCCTAATTGTGATTAGGTTTGCTGAACAAACCGGGTATTTGTTGCGCCCCCGTTCGTGAAAACGGAAACGGAACCACGTATGTTTTATGAGTTACACAGCATTGCTTTTTATGGGAAGAAAATCAATTAACCGGTATCCCAAACCATGTAACCTTTTTCTCGTAAAACATAGCTTTCCTTTTCGATTTAGATTTACCAAAATACGTTTCCAGCCAATCCTGTTGCTCTTTTACATGAACAGCCATTTCTTCCATGGATTTATTGAACTGGCTGATTAAAGTAATGGTCGAAGGATCCGGGTTTTTTATACTGCTTATTTTATTTTTCGCATCTTCCAGTAAAATCATTACTCCATCCAACATCTTTTGAATTTCCGGATCTGTTTTTAAGGGAATAAACTGCTTATTTCGGTATTGTATAAAGGCGTTGAATTCACTGATAGATGCATTATAATCTGCAACAGCGGCATTAAACAATGCTACCATTTTTTTTTGCCTGGAATTTTCAATTTCCATTTTTATATTTCGCAGCCTGTCAAATACCATTGCATTCTTTACACCATTTTTTTCTATACGATAGGCCGAAGCTGTTAACCGGGCAATAGTATCCTGCTCTTGGTAAACTTTTATAGAATCATTAAAACTAAAATATGGTTTCGTTTTGTTTTCAATTGCCCTGGCTTCGTAAAATTCCTGGTTGCTGACAGGGTAATAAAGGAACTGCCACAAATAATCAAATGGCATATGTGATTTGATACTCACTGCCGGCGCTACTTTGTAATAAGCATTGTTGACTTTCTTATAAAATTTTCCGCCGTTCACATAGCCGGAGCCCCAGGTAGGATCAAAAATAAACCAACTACTGTCCACCATTGCTGCACACCAGGCGTGTGGAATATAATCTGTAAAACCATTTTGTTTGGTGTACCCTTCCACTACAACACTGCTGATACCGCATTTAAGAGTGATATCATTAAACAGTGTTGCATAGTCAGCACAGATCCCCTTTCTTATGGTCAACGACCTGGCAATAAGTGTTTCCTTTTCTTCGTAAAAATTAATAGCAAACATATTTTCAATATCATACTGAATATTGGAAGCCAGCCAGATAAAGATGGCCCTTGTTTTTTCTTTGACCGTTGTGAAATTGGTATTTATATAACCTGCTATTCCATCCGTAGTGTGGGTAAGCGAATCCGGCATCCTTAATGCCTTTACATCAATAGCAGCATATTCATTTACAGGAGTAGCTGCAGGCTTTTGAGCCGTTACAGCAATGGTAGAAAAAATGAATACAGCAAAAATCAACAAGTGTTTCATAAGATTAGTAAAACAAATATCTAATATTGTTACCACAAGTTGTCAAAGATAAATTAAATGGATTTCTTAGGGAAATGAATATGGTAGGCCGGCGGGATAGGAAAGTGCCGGTGTTATAACACAACAACTAATTGTTATCTTAGCAAAACATTTCAGCAACTACCATCATGCAAAAAATTATTAGCTTTTTCATTATACTATCATTGGCCAATTCTTTATCCGCACAAAGCATTCAACGCATTGACGGAACTGAAATTTCTGCAAACAGCATTCAGCAAAAAATTGAATACCTCATGCAGGCAGCCAATGTATCCGGTGTAGCTGTTTCTATTTTCAATAACAACAAACCTGTTTTCAGTAAAACATATGGCTGGAGAAATGTTCCAAAAAAAGAGCCCTTCACCAATGAATCGGTAATGTATGCAGCTTCTTTTGCTAAAACGGTTTTTGCTTATATAGCCATGCAATACGTAGCCGAAAAAGTTATTGACCTGGATAAACCATTGTATCAATACCTGCCTCACCCATTAACCGAATACAAGATCAAAGGCTGGAACCGCGGCTACCAGGACCTTGCGAATGATGAACGTTATAAAAAGATCACTGCCCGCATGTGTCTCACCCACAGCACCGGCTTTCCTAACTGGCGATGGTTTGAGGCAGACAGGAAATTGAAAATAAAAACGGAGCCTGGCAGCAGGTATAGTTATTCAGGTGAGGGACTGTATCTCCTCCAGTTTGTAATAGAAGAAGTTACCGGCAAAGACTATGAAACCATATCGAAGGAAAGAGTTTTTAAACCATTTGGCCTAACCAACACAAGCCAGGTATGGCAGCCGGCTTTTGACAGTGCCACTGTTTTTGGTCATAATAACAAAGGGGAACGGTACGAATTAATGAAATGGAAAGAAGCGAGTGCAGGAGGCAGTATGAGCACTACGCTGTGCGACTTTACTAAATTTTATACTGCACTCATCAGTAAACAAGGGTTAAGCAGTAAGGCTTTTAAACAAATGACTTCACCACAGGTACGCATACGATCAAGGCGACAGTTCGGACCACTTTCAAGAGTAGACAGTACCGATAATGACAACATAAACTTAAGCTACGGATTAGGTGTAGGCGTTTTTGAAACCAAATATGGCCGTGCCTTTTTTAAAGAAGGGCATGATGATGGCTGGGGACATTATTCTGTTTGTTTTCCCGATAAAAAAATTGCCATAGTTATTATGACGAACAATGACAATGGCGAAAGTATTTTTAAAGAATTGCTGGCTTACAGCATCGGTGATATTTATACTCCCTGGCAATGGGAAAATTATACGCCCTATAATACTAAAGGCGATGAATAAGAAAGTGATTTATTGATCCTAATCTCCGGAAGTTAGCATCATCATTCCTGCTGGAAATAGATCTAGCCATCTTTCATCACCAATTTTATTTTATACAATACATTTTTAAAATCTTTTTCTAAGCCCAGGTCGCGGATGGTTGTAAAACCATATTCGAGGTAGGCTTTGGCAATTTACTGCATGCAGCGATCGCTCTATAACGGGATCTTCAAAATTACCAAAGTTTTTACAAAGAATACACGGAGAAAAGGAGAACAAAAGGCTGCTCTTTTCCCTCTTTCCTTCTTTATTCTCTTTGCACTTATCTCTTTCACCTCTTTTATTTCTTATAAGCATAACCTAACTTGCAAGGAGTTAATTTTAATACTATTATATGAGTACGAATTCTGATGAACTTTCTTCGCTTTTCGCCCGCATTCCCCGCCGGCATACGGTTGAGAATGTAAAGGAACTGAATGAGATACTTGATGCGTATGAAAATATATTACTCGGTATTGAAGCAGAGCCGGCATACGAAAAAGCCGTGGCTGTTTTTTTTGACGACCTTGAAACGGTGAGAGCAACGATCAAAAATTCTTCACATAGTAAACATTCAAAGCCCGCAAAGGATAAGTTGTTTGATGAAGGTTCGGGTGTACTAAAGAATAGTATGGAAGAATTGATGAAAACCTACCAATAATGCTGAGGTATTAATGAAAATCTTCAGCCTGGACGCTACATCATCCAACGGCTTAATCAGACTATACCAATGATTTGAGGAAGTTTCTATATATAATAATATTTTACCATAAATATTATTTATCTGTTACTTTTGGTTTTACAATAATGGATTAGTTAATCTTATCATACCAACTTTAATGAATCTGCGCATAACAGCCCTCCTCTTTTTCATGCTGGCATCTCCTGCTTTGAAGGCACAGCCAGGTTGCCTCAATGCAAGCAGGCTTGAAGTGTTACCGGTATTTTTCGTTCCTCAAAATGTGTCATTTCCCGATTTTTCTGATCAGAAAAACAGGATCAACCAACATTTACTTTGGGCACAAACCAGGTATAAAGAGATGCTGAATAACAGGGCAGGTTTTAAACTGGCTGATACAGGCGCTATTACTTATTATGGCACCAGGCCCGATAGTTACTACAAATCATTTACAGACAGGGGTGCCGCCGCCTACCTTGAAGAGTTATTGCCCTACCTTGGATACAGCAGGTTTAACTGTCCTTATGCCATTTTAGTTATTTACATTGATTACAATAGCAATTTTCCGGTAGCCGGAGCCAGGACATTGAACGGCGGGATAAATACAGGGGGCGGGATAATTATTATGTCGGGTGGGGATCTTAAATTTTCTCCCATTTTTCAATCAACTTTACAGCATGAACTTGGCCATGCATTTAGTTTGCCTCATGTAGATAGTTATGGATATAGTATGAACAGCAATGCATCCATTATGTCGTACAATCCCAGTCATCAAACTAACTTTTTTAATCCCAGCCCTACACCCGGAATTCTTATACCGGAAGATATTCGTAACCTTGCTTTACATGAAAACGCGTTTGCAGGATTAAATTTTGATTCTTTGGTTGATATCCCCGCTGCTTATAGTATGTACGAAGGAATACCACTGGTTGGCATCATGGATATTCCCGGCCAGAAAGATTACCGGGTAACTGTTACTACCAGCTCCGGTGAAACATATAGCTCATTAGCGGGCAACCTTGTGCAAAACGAAATAAAACTAAGCTACCCCGGTATGCCCTTTGCATACGATTATCAAAATATGTGGCATTCGGCTGAAGTGCCGGCATGGGCTAGTGTAGTGATAAAATTCCCTGTACCGGTTACATTAAATAAGGTGGGAATTCACTCGCAACATAGCGGCATTTATCAAAAAGCAGATAGCGTAAGAATTGATAGATACAACAATAATAATTTTTTACAAATACTGGAACAAACCCTGCCTGCTGTAGATGAATATATTTCTTTTTCACCCGCTACCGACAGTATTTTCAGGTTTCATTTTAAACCCGGTGTAACTAAAATGGTTACCATCAGGGGAATTGAATTTTTTAATAACAACGAACCGGTGTTTCCACCAAGGGTACCCTATAGTTTGCGGAATCCCCAACAAAATGCATTACCAGCTAAACCAGTATTAAATGTTCCTCCCGACAGTGCTGTTATTCTTTCCTTTCTAATACCCTTATCCTGGAGTGGGCTAAATTCACAAAATTATAAGCTACAGATTGATACCTGTAAAGATTTTTGCGCTCCTGTTTTTGAAACCACCACCAGCAGTACACTGTTTTTTTACCCGGCTGGTATCTCCAATAAAAGATATTTTTGGCGTGTAAAAGGCCTTAATGGAATTGGCCAGGGATTCGGTGAGTGGAGCAACATAAAACAGTTTACCACACAGGCAGTAGCGGTATATTATTTTACCGGAAATGGTGATTATTTTCTTCCTTCTAACTGGCAAAATAATATTACTCCTCCCAATCCGGTAACTGCTGGTTCTGAAGTGATAATAAAAAGTGGAATGCCGTTAGAATGTTATATAAATCAACCTGTAACTTTTTTACCGGGTTCAAAACTAACGGTAGAACCCAATGCCAGGTTAAGGCTTATTGAAAATTTAATTATTCAGTGATTGAAAACATCGGTAGTCGCACAGCCGGCTTAGGGTTAACAAATAATTTGAAATCGATGGCCGGACGAATAAAGATAAAAAGCCTCCAGGTTTAACCCTGCAGACTTTTTGTTGATATTCAACCAAATAATTTCATTAAACTTTAACCGTTACCCTTAAAAAAGTAGCCTGTACAGAAGTTTTGCCCGGGTCGGTACTTTTGTTCTGGCTGTTGAACAATACTTCCAGTTCATCCTGTAGCTGTGCAGCTTTGCCTTCTTTTTCGGCTGCTTCAAATGCATTCATGGTTGGGCCATAATAAGTTTTAAATGTTTGCACAAATTCAGCCGGCGAATAAGGAGTATTAAATGTAAATGTATCCCTTGAAAATGAAATATTCTCTTTTGATATACCGGCCTGTACAAAACGATCCGTCACTTCTTCTTCCTTCCCCCACAACATCGGGCTTATAAAACCTTCGGGAGGTGCGGGTGTGTAGGCAGAACTGATCCTTAAAATCTGTGCCACCAGCGTAGGATCCTGTGGTATCCAGTTTCCCATCACTATTTTTCCGCCGGGTTTGGTAACCCGCACCATTTCCTTAGCTACATCGTATGGCTTTGGTGCAAACATGGCACCGAAGATGGTAACTACCATATCAAAACTTTTATCGTCCAGGCCGGTGAGTGCAATGGCATCGCCTTCCCGGAAACTTATATTGTTAAGACCTTCGTCTTGTACTCTTTTATTGCCTGCTTCTACCAGGTTGGCAGCGATATCAACACCTAATACTTTTGCAGCCAGTTTAGCCGCGGGAATTGCCGTGGTACCATCGCCGCAGCCCAGGTCAAGAATAGTAAGGTCTTTTGTGATGCCCAGTGTGGACACAAATGCTTCCCCGCTCTCCCGCATGGTTTGAGCCAGTTGGGTAAAGTCGCCTTTTTCCCAGAGTGCTTTGTTCGGATTCATTGTTTGGTTTTTTATGTTTAATAATTTCCAGCAAAAGTAAAGGGGGCCGGCGAAATAGAATGTGCTGTAAGGTTCATCAATTTGCCTGGAAAGTCCAAATATTTGTTGCGATAAATTTTTAAAAATCTTTTTACGGGGGAAATATTTCATAAAAAGCTTTCTTACCTGCTCATCTTTTTCTTTACCCGTTTTTCTTTACAACTTTTTGGATACCAGGGCCGGGTTGTATCAAAACCGGACAATACTGTATTAAAAACGAACAGCGGGGAAATTGTCATTCCGGTTATTAATTGATTATCAATACTAAAGAATCTGGCCTCTTGTTTGGTAAATTCACATGGCTATTATAAAATACCAGGCCCTGGTCAATTAAAGCAGGACAAATTTATTAGTGAATTCAGCATGCCTTTTAGTAAAAATCATTTTTTATGTTAAACACTTATTTCAAAATTGCGTGGCGAAATCTTCAACGCAATAAGATCTATTCTTTAATTAATATTGCCGGGTTAAGTATTGGGTTGGCCTGCGCCATGTTGATCATGCTGTATGTGAAAGATGAGGCAAGCTATGACCGCTTCCAGCAAAAGGCTAATAATATTTATCGTATTGTTACGCAAAATTTTGATCAGAACGGAAACAAAGAGCGAAAGGATGGTAACACAGGTTTTTTTCAGGGACCCAGGTTTACACAACAGGTACCGGAAATAATGTCTTTTGTGCGGGTACAGAGTGGATCGCAGGATATTAAAACAGGCGAAGAAATAAAATCACAGGGGTTATTGTATGTTGATTCAAGTTTCTTTTCCGTTTTTTCTTTTCCACTGATAAATGGCAATCCTGCTACCTGTTTAAAAGAACCACGTTCTGTTGTCTTGAGTGAAGATGCTGCCAAAAAACAATTTGGAACAACAGATGCCAATGGTAAAATAGTGATGTTGAAAGAGGGTGATGTTTTTGTACCCTACAAAGTTACTGCCGTAGCAAAAAGATGCCCGCAAAACTCCTCTATAAAATTTGATGTATTGCTGCCATTAATAGTTTCGGCCGGGGATGAGCAGAACAATGAAAACTGGTTTAATTTTTTCCTGAATACATTTGTGGTACTTAATGCCAAAGCCGATGTAGCCGCTGTAAATAATAAAATACAAAAAGCATACATCGCAGATTCCAAAGAAGGAATGAAAACTATCTCTGAAAAATATGGAGATATTGGTACGCCCACACAGTATTTCCTGCAACCTTTTCTTGACATGCACATGAGCACTGAACTTCCTTCGCAAAACGGACTTTCAGACGCCAGCAACCCCATCTATTCCTACATTCTTTCAGGCATTGCATTATTTATTTTACTGATCGCCTGTATTAATTTCATTAACCTCACGGTTGCCCGTTCTGTAAAGCGCGCAAAAGAGATCGGTATTCGCAAAGTGGTTGGCAGCAGCAGGAAGCAACTTATTTTCCAGTTCATGGGCGAGTCATTTTTACTAAGTACTATTGCCTTTGCTTTAGCCGTTATGCTGGTACAATTAATATTGCCTGTTTTTAATAACCTCTCCAATAAAGCGCTGGCACTCTCCTATTTATTTGATGCAAAATTAATAGGAGGTTACATTATCTTATTCCTTATTACAGCTTTGCTGGCAGGATTTTATCCCGCACTGGTATTGTCCGGTTATAAACCTGTTGAAACATTGTACAGCCGTTTTAATCTCGCAGGAAAAAATTATTTACAAAAATCCCTGGTGGTATTGCAATTTGCACTGGCTTCTTTTTTGATCATCGCCACTTTCATTATTTATTCACAGTTTAATTATCTTACCGGAACAGACCTGGGATATGACGACAGTAATACTGTTTTAGTAAATAAAAATTCTCTTACACATAGCGAAGCCGCACGCTTTACAAATGAATTGATCAAAAACCCAGACATCATTAGTGTGGCACCCAAAAATGAAGGCAGCTGGCAAACCACTGCAAAACTGGGTAACGATTCCACCATTAGTTTTGCCTATGAAACGGTGAATGAATTTTACCTCCCATTGTATAAAATCCCTTTAGTGCAGGGCCGAAATTTTTCCAGCGAATTTCCTGCAGATTCCAACAATTCAGTCCTCGTAAACGAAGCATTTGTAAAAGAAGCAGGCTGGAAAATCCCCGTAGGTGAAAGCGTAAATTTTTGGTACGACAATAAAATATATAACGTTGCCGGAGTCGTAAAAGACCATCACTTTGCTTCCCTTGATCAAAAAATTATGCCTCAGTTATTCACCATGAAGCATGGCAATCATTTTGGAACGCTCAACATAAAAATAAAACCCAATAGCAATACTGCCAGCTTACAGCATATTGAAAAAACATTCAAGCAATTTTTCCCGCTAAGTCCTTACACCTACAATTTTAAAGACGAGCAGAATTATACCAATTATAAAAACGTGGAGAAGTGGAAACAGATCCTTCTTTTTGGTGCCATACTTACTATTTTCATCTCCTGTATAGGCCTGTTTGGGCTAACAGTTTTATCCGCAGAAAAAAGAACCAAAGAAATTGGGATACGCAAGGTTCTGGGCTCCTCAGTGCAGGCCATAATAGCTATTCTTTCCAAAGATTTTTTAAAACTGGTAATTATTGCGCTAATTATTTCTATACCTGCAGCATGGATTGCCGCCAACAAATGGCTGGATAATTATCCTTACCGCATTACGGTTAGCTGGTGGCTCTTTGCTTCAGCAGGCATGATGGTGATAGTAATTGCTTTTGTAACGATCAGTTTCCAGGCTATAAAAGCAGCTATAGCTAATCCTGTAAAGAGTTTAAGAACAGACTGATCATTGTAAAATATATCCACAGACTGCCTGATGTAGTCCGTGGATAATCGCTGCCTGTTCACCTGGTTCTTTCCAGCAGGAAAATTTTTGCATTTTGTTCTTCCGGTTTAAGGGTAAATGCTTCAATTATTTGTTGTTGCTCCTGCATGGCTTATCCCAGCGGCACTACAAATGCTGCATAAGGCAGGCCATAGAAATGATTTTCATTTTTGGGGTTGTCTATGTCAATAAAATTATAACCAGTTTCCTTCGCTGCTTTTTTCTACATCCCGGCAATAAAACCGGGATAACAGATCTACCTAACTGCTGTTCATCGATTTTAAAGGGAGGTTGGTCGATGAGTAACTGGCAGAGCAAACTTACCGCTGTAAATTTACACAGTCAATAATAACGGGATTGTAAGATTAATGAGAATTAGATGTTTTAATTTTTATATATTATCTTCAACCGGAATTTTTAAAGTCCAAACTTCCTGCAAAATACTGACTGTGCTACTCCTTTAAACCACCGTGTGGAATGCTTTGTGTGCAACACTGATTTTTAGCCCTTAACCAATAATAATGAATAGTTCTCCTTTACAAAAAGCGGGGATACTTGCTTTTACACTTGTAATTATTGCTGTCATCAGCTGGGAATGGTATGTTCGCAGCAAGGGTTTTGATACGTCCTATGATGATGGCGGTGCCTTATGGACGGACAAGCGAAAAATGGTGTATGAACCGTCTGACATCACCACTGTATTTGTTGGATCCTCCCGCATAAAGTTTGATATTGACGTTGAACTCTGGGAAAAACTCACCGGCACCAAAGCAGTGCAGTTATCCTGCGTGGGCAGTACTCCCCTGCCCATTTTATTTGACCTGGCTGCAGATAAAAAATACAAAGGCAAAACAGTAGTAGATGTAACGGAAGTATTGTTTTTTTCTGGTGCGCCACCCAACAGGGCTACACCTGATGAAAATTTAAAATACTACAAAGAAGAAACGCCGGCACAAAAAGCCGGCTTCCAGATCAATCGTTTTTTAGAATCCAATCTGGTTTTTTTAGATAAAGACAGGCTTTCTTTGAATGCGAAATTAGCAAAGCTGCAAATTCCCAACAGGCCCGGGGTGTTTGAATTCCCCTTGTTCCCCGACGGATTCGGAAGATCCAAGTTTAGCCGGCAGGAATATATGACCGAACAGTTCTTAGCCGATACAAACCAGCAAAATCAAACCAGAGGCGTTTGGGGAACATTGGCAAAAATGGGGGCAGGAATGCCGCCGCCTTCCCCTGGCAAGATAGACACACTGTTTGCTTCTGTAAA
Source organism: Ferruginibacter sp. (assembly GCA_014379905.1). GTDB lineage: Bacteria > Bacteroidota > Bacteroidia > Chitinophagales > Chitinophagaceae > Ferruginibacter. The sequence goes on from JACMKX010000132.1 coordinate 23,979, forward strand.
AAATGCAGTGGATAAAATAAGGTCGAGAGGTGGAGATGTGATCTTTGTTAGAACTCCCTCCACCGGACCATTTTGGATGGGAGAAAATATGGGCTTCCCAAGAGAAAAATATTTTGACAGGTTATTGACCGTCACCAATAGCAAAGGCATCCATTTTTTAGATTATGCTGCCACGAAAAATCTGCAATGCCCCGAATTTTCACATCTCAGCATGGCCGACGCAGCTGTTTTTACAAAAGAAATAGTAAGAGTAATGCAGGAAGAAAAAGGCTGGACGTTTTCCCATGCTACTACTTCGGCAAACTAAATTAAATCAACCCAAACCCTTCCTGTCATGGTTTTTAACTCCTATACTTTTATTGTATTTTTCATTATAATGCTGGTGCTGCATAACCTCCCGTTTTCGTGGAAAACGAAAAAAGTAAACATGTTATTAGCAAGTTATATTTTTTATGCCGCCTGGAACCCCCCGTTTATTTTATTACTCTGGCTTTCTACGGTAATAGACTTTTATGTGGGCAGGGCTTTGTACACACAACCCGATGGCCATAAACGAAAACTATTGCTGGTAATAAGTTTAATCGGCAACCTGGGTATGCTTTGCTTTTTTAAGTATGGCACTTTTCTGCTGGATAATTTTACTTCGCTTGTTAATTTAATGGGCGCTGATTACCATCCCGCCAAACCCAATATTATTTTGCCCGCGGGAATTTCCTTTTACACATTTACTACTTTGTGTTATACCATTGATATGTACAGAAGGGAGAGTAAACCTGTTAAATCCCTGCTGGATTTTTCTTTGTTCGTAACGTTTTTCCCTCACCTGGTTGCCGGGCCTATTGTTCGTCCGCCGCAACTGGTGCCACAATTTGAAACACCCAGAACAGCATCGCAACAGCAATTACTCAACGGCCTGTTACTCCTGTCGCTCGGATTGTTTATGAAAGTTGTATTGGCAGATAGCATGCTGGCTGCATCGGCAGATGATGTGTTTAATGAAAGATCGCCTTTACAAACACTGGATGCATGGATAGGCGTGCTCGCCTTCTCTGCACAAATATTTTTTGACTTTGCCGGCTACTCAACCTGTGCGGTTGGGGTGGCTTTATGCCTCGGTTTCGTGTTGCCGGAAAACTTCCGCTATCCTTATGCCGCCATTGGCTTCTCCGACTTTTGGCGGCGCTGGCATATCACACTGTCCGCCTGGTTACGGGATTATTTATACATACCATTGGGAGGCAATAAAAACGGGAGGTTCAGAACTTATATCAATTTAATGATCACCATGTTGCTGGGTGGCCTCTGGCATGGTGCTAACTGGACCTTTGTAGTTTGGGGTGCCCTGCATGGTCTTTATTTATGGGTAGAAAAATGGATCCAGGGTTTTAGAAAAAGGATTCCGGTACCCGTAATTGTGGCCGAAGGAACAGGCGCTATTCCTGTGATGCCGAAAGATGTAAAGAAAAATAATCTTCGCAATTTTTTATTGGCCATGATCACTTTCTTTTTCATTAATGTAACCTGGGTATTTTTCAGGGCTCCGGATTTTCATTCGGCCCGGCAGCTGCTGACTTCCATGTTTTCGGCTGTACGAAATGGTGCGACCATACTCACTACCCTTGCCATTATTAAAGTAGCCGTGATCGTATTTTTCCTTATTATTTTTCATTGGTTAATGCGCAATACCAGTGTTATTGCAGTAGCCAATAAAATGCCATGGTGGTTATTAGGGCTCATTTGGGCTGTTTTGTTGATCTTATTGATCTGGAGCCAGGAGAGTACGAGCTCGTTTATTTATTTCCAGTTTTAGGGGATGCTAATCATAGCATCAATCTTTTAAATATTTGCAGGTCAGGTTTTTACAAATAAATACCCATTTGTTTGCCTGGCCTGCCCGGCACTTTACAATCCACCTGCTAGCGGATTTAGTGCATAATGCGACAATTTCTTATATTTGGTAATTACTTTGTCATCAGATCGCTCCGTTTAAAAAAGGTATGCAACTGTAAGAAGGTGAACCATATACCAAAACTAATTTTAGATGACCGCTATTTTTAATCGCTGCCGCAGCAGTGAAACTTCCGGCAATAATTTTATGCCGTTTAAACGATTCATGATCCCGCTTTTGTTGTTGTTGTCAGCACAGCAACAGGTGCAGGCGCAAACAGATATTGATGGATTGTTTATGGAGAAAAATTTCTTCTGTATTGGCCCCACTATCGGCCAAAGTTCCTGGAAAGAATATTGGGAAGGCACTAACAAAAGAGAAAACCTTAACCTTGGAAGGGTAAGAACTACCACGGCCATGGTAATGGGAAATTATGGCGTTACCGATAAACTGAATATTTTATTTGGAGTTCCCTACGTAAAAACAAAAGCAGGTGCCGGGCAGCTGGCCGGGCAAAAAGGTTTCCAGGATCTGTCGTTTTTTATAAAATGGATAGCTGCTGAAAAGCATATTGGCAAAGGACATCTGAAAGGAATTTTAATTGGAGGGGTTAGTACCCCGTTATCTGATTATACGCCTGATATGTTACCTACTTCTATAGGTTTAAAAAGCAAAACTGCTATGCTGCGCCTGATGGCCGATTACCAGGCAGGCAATTGGTTTGGCACACTGAGCGGCACCTATAATTTTCGCAGCAATGTGGAACTTGACAGGAATACTTATTACACTACACAGATGCACTATACAAATGAGGTGAGAATGCCGGACGCCTCTTATATTAACCTGCGGGCCGGTTACAGGAGCACTACCTGGATACTGGAAGCTTTTGCCGACCAATGGAAAACACTGGGCGGTTACGACATCACTAAAAACAATATGCCTTTCATCAGCAATAAAATGAATGCAACAAGAGTGGGTGTGCATATAAAATATGAAACTGATTTCATAAATGGTTTGTCATTTGTAGCCGATGCAGGTACCACTGTTGCCGGCCGCAACGTAGGCAAGAGTACCAATTATGGTGGTGGAATATTTTATATAATGGATTTTAGCAAAAAGAAAAAAACGGATAAATCTTCTAAATAATTTTAAACAGACCTGGTTACAATTACCTTTTATGAAAAAAATATTTTTATATAGCAGCCTGGTGGCGATAGCAGCAATTTCTCTTATGGCTTGTTCAAAACAAATCAATGAGGTTAATATGAGTTACCCGGCTATTGATCCTGTTCGTACAGATGCCAATGCGGGTACATGGAAACCATTGCTGTTAACATCGCCTTCGGAATTTACCTGCCCTGCTCCTATTGCCACAGCATCCCCGGATTATGTGCTGCAATTAAACGAGATCAAAAGTTTCCAGGATGATATTACTTCGGAAGAAAAAGCCCTGGTAAAATACTGGGGAGCAGGTGCAGTACTGCGCTGGAATGAAATTATGCGGGAACTGGTAGCAAAACATAATATTCCCCCGTATCAAAACCCCGATGGCACTTACCCTATTCCTAGTGCAGCAAATCCTTTGGCATATCCAACTTTCCCTTTTGCCAATCCTCCTTACGCGGCAAGGGCGTATGCATACCTGAGTGCCGCACAATATGATGCGTGTATTGCAGGTTATCATTACAAATCAGTTTACAACCGCTCTGCGCCTTTTAAAGTAGATACATTGATCAGAACTTTGTTGCCAAAATCCTCCCTGCCATCTTACCCAAGTGAAGATGCGGTAGTAATGGGAGCCAGTGTTGAATTATTAAAATTATTATTTCCGGGCGACCAGGATTATATTGACCAGAGAGCCGCGGAGCATAAAAGAGCAAGATTAATTTCCGGCGCTAATGTTAGAAGCGACCTCGACGCAGGCGAGAACCTGGGAAAAGCAGTGGCTGCAAAATTTGTTGCAAGGGCAAGAGGCGACAGGGCTGGTGCAGCTGTTGGTAATCCAGCTATATGGGCACAAACGGAAGCTGATTGTGTTGCCAGGGGCGAAATTCCCTGGATCAGCCAGGAAACCCCAAAACGACCTGGCATGTTACCCTTGTTTGGAAAAGTAAGAGCGTGGTTATTTGACTCGGCCACAATGGTAAATGCAGTACGCCCCGGCCCGCCGCCATTAACAGGCTCGCAGGAATTTAAAACAGAGCTGGAAGAAATTTACCGATATAGTAAAAACCTGTCCTCTTCTCAAAGAGCTATTGCTCATTTTTGGGCAGATGGATTAAATACCTACACTCCACCCGGTCACTGGAACTATATTGCAGCCAATGATTTTGCCTTATTAAATTTTAGTGAAGCAAGATGGGCACGCAATATGGCATTGCTGAATATTAGTTTGATGGATGCAGGCATTGCCTGTTGGGATGCCAAATACTTTTACTATAATCCAAGGCCATCTCATATGGACAGCAGGATAAAAACGGTGACAGGCTTACCAAACTTTCCATCTTATATTTCTGGTCACAGCACTTTTAGCGGAGCGGCGGCTACGGTATTGGCATATATCGTTCCATCCAAAGCGGCTGATTATATGGCCATGGCAAAAGATGCTTCTTTATCACGTATGTATGGCGCCATTCATTATCGCAGTGATTGTGATAAAGGTTTGGAAACGGGTTATAAAGTAGGTAATTATGCTGTAACAAAAGGACACTTAGACGGGGCTGAATAATAATAAAATATTTTTAGAAAAAAAGGCAGGCAACATTATGGTGGCCTGCCTTTTTAACTTTACTCTACAGGCATGTATATACACAGGATCTTAACTTACATCATAGCAATCACCTGGTTCATCAACGGCTTGTTTTGTAAATTGCTGAACATGGTACCAAGACACCAGGAAATTGTTGCAAGTATCCTGGGTACTCCAAATGCATCATTGCTAACAAAACTAATCGGCATTTCAGAAATAGCCATGGCAGCCTGGATCTTAAGTGGGATTGCGCGGAGGCTAAACACCTGGACACAGGTGATCATTATTGCTGTAATGAATACTTTGGAATTTATCTTAACTCCTCACTTACTTTTGTGGGGCAGGATGAACGCTGTTTTTGCATGTATACTTATCCTGCTTATTTTGTACAATGAATTTTATCTCAACAGAAGCCCCCATAAACCTGTATAAATGCTATCATTCCTAAAAGATCATCCTTTTGCTGTAGAAGCTTTTTTTGAAAGTTCACTTGTGTTCACTTTTGCAGTACCAAAAGAGGAAATCCAACAACTGTTGCCGGAGTGTTTAACGTTAGATACTTATAATGATAAGTGGGCATTTATTGCCGTAGCCATGGTTAAAACAAAAGGGTTAAGGCCAAAAGGTTTTCCTTCAATAATGGGTAATGACTTTTTTTTAATTGGCTATCGTGTATTTGTAAGATATACAAATTTAGCAGGAAAAAATTTGAGAGGATTGTACATACTAAAATCTGAAACAGACAAGAAGAAAATGGAATTTTTCGGCAATATATTTACCCATTACAATTACACAACAACAGATATTCATCAAAATAATAACAATGGAATAAGAGAAATCTATTCTAACCAATCAGCTTTCAGGATAAGTGTTGAAGACTCCTGTAATGAAAACATTGAACTGCCTGCAGGCTCTCCTTTTACAACTTGGAAAGAAGCAAGGCGATTTGCAGGCCCGCTACCCTTTACTTTCACTTATAATGAAGCTAAAAGAGAAGTATTGATCATTGAAGGTGTAAGAGAAAACTGGAAACCTGCGCCGGTCAAAGTGATCAGCTATAATTTTCCTTTTATAGAAAATTTAAAACTAAATGATGCAAGGCTGGCCAATGCATTTATCATCCGGAATATTCCGTATCATTGGAAAAAAGGCAAAACTGAACAATGGGAGTAAAACGCAAACCTTTGCAGGGTGTATTGAATATTTTAAGTTTTAACCGGCACTTTTATGTGGGAGGTATTATAGCATTGGCTGCCTTATTTGCCGGCAGGTATTTTATGGAATGGCATGGTACAATTTTTTGGATCATCATTGCTGCATTTGTTTATGGACTTATTATGCCTTTGATTATTTCTGCATATGTATATGATTTTTCAGGCTTTAATAAATTGAACTGGCTGGATAATATCGTTAAAGATGATGGAACCAAAAAACAACTTGTAAATATTAATGCCGGCTTTGATGAAACAAGTTTTATCATAAAAAATAAATTTCCATCATCTGATCTGAACGTTTTCGATTTTTACAATGCAGCCAGGCACACAGAACCTGCCATACGAAGGGCACGCAAAGTAAGTTTGATCTATCCCACAAATAAACAAATAGAATCAAACTCAATCCCGTTGCTACACAAAAGTATAGATATTATTTTCCTGCTTTCGGCAGTTCATGAAATAAGGTCTCACAAAGAAAAAGTGGCCTTTCTAAAAGAATGTCAAAGAATTTGCAAGCCTGATGCGCAGGTTATTATGGTAGAGCACCTGCGTGATTTCCCAAATTTTGTTGCGTTCAGTATAGGCTTCACTCATTTTTTTTCCCGTCATACCTGGAAAAACGCTTTCGAAAGCGCTGGATTTTCTTCATTCAAGGAAAATAAATTCACTCCGTTTATGTCTGTTTTTACCTGCAGGCCTTAATGTTTTTGCTATGGAAATACATCTGAAAATTATCGGGATAGCGTTGATGGTTCTCGCCCTGGTTCATTTTTTGTTTCCAAAATATTTTAACTGGAAAGAAGAGCTAGCTTCCCTAAGCATTATTAACCGGCAATTAATGTATGTGCATGCATTCTTTATTGCCTTTGTTATTTTCCTGATGGGATTACTTTGCTTTACATCGGCAGAGGAATTGGTTAATACCGCTTTTGGCAAAAAGATCGCCGGGGCGCTTGCTATATTCTGGATCGCCAGGTTGCTTGTTCAGTTCTTCGGATATTCTTCAAAGACATGCCGTGGAAAATCTTTTGAGACAATAATTCATATTGTGTTTTCAATATTCTGGACATACCTCTGCGTCGTCTTTATTTTCATATTTCTGCAATAACAAAAAGTACCGGGGAAATTAGTTTTATTATCAGGGCTCCCGATCTTTTACAATGCCCTCATAGTATTAAAAGCCTGCCCAACTATTTATTATATTTACACACATTATTTATCATATCAACCAGCCTTCATGTCTTTACTTTTTCAACCCCTTACCATAAGAAGCATCACATTCAAAAACCGTATCGTAGTATCTCCTATGTGCCAGTATTCATCACAGGATGGATTTGCCGGCGACTGGCACCTGGTACATTTGGGCAGCAGGGCGGTTGGTGGTGCAGGCCTTATTATCACCGAAGCTGCTGCGGTATCACCACAGGGAAGAATATCGCCCGGCGACCTGGGTATCTGGAAAGATGAACACATTGAATTTTTAAAAAGGATCAGCAATTTTATCGAAGGCCAGGGATCAGTGCCGGGTATCCAGCTGGCGCATGCAGGCCGCAAAGCCAGTATGCATGAACCCTGGAAAGGCACCAATACGCTTACGCCGGAAGAAGGTGCCTGGCAAACGGAAGCACCATCTGCACTGACGTACGCAGCCACCTACCCGATGCCGGCTGCTATGAGCATGGCGACCATACAACAATGTATAAAAGATTTTACAGCCGCTGCACAAAGAGCATTGAGAGCAGGATTTAAAGTGATTGAGATACATGCAGCTCATGGATATTTGTTAAACCAGTTTCTCTCGCCGCTGAGTAATCAACGCACCGATGATTATGGCGGCAGCCTTGGCAGCCGGATGCGTTTTTTATTGGAGATTGTTAGAAGTGTAAGAAATGCTATTGGTGATGATATCCCTTTGTTTGTACGCATATCCGCAACAGAATGGGTGCCTGGCGGCTGGACAATAGAAGACAGCATTTCCTTGTCGAAAATCTTAAAAGAAGTGTCTGTGGATTTAATTGATTGCTCGAGCGGCGGCAACTCACGCGACCAGCAAATAACAACAGGCCCCTTATACCAAACACCCTTTGCAGCACAAATAAAAAAAGAAACAGGGATAATGACCGGCGCGGTAGGCATGATCACCACGGCTGCCGAAGCGGAAAATATTTTACAAGAAGAAAAAGCTGACCTCGTTTTTATGGCCAGGCAAATGCTCAGGGATCCATATTTTCCCTTGCATGCAGCCAAAGAACTCAACAGCGATATCAAATGGCCGGTACAATATGAGCGGTCGAAATAATAGGTAAATTCTACCAAAGAATAATGCAGGAACACCTGCAGCACCCTGTTTCAATATTTAGTAGTGTAACAGTTTAAAACGAATATTAAAAAATGTTTTCAGCTTTTCGAGCTGAGACAGCACCCGATATTATAAACTTCCACCCGATTAAAAAATATTGCCCTGTTTATATCCTTACATTTCTTCCAAACATTTTATTCATTGCCGCACCGGATATTTCTGTAAAGTACAGCTTTACTGTTTTGTTCTTATTTATAACAAATGATTCTTTGGACTGAAAGATCTTTCCATCTTTTTTTATAAAGGCAATCAATAAAAGTTGCTGTCCGGCTGGTTGGCCGGGCAGTACAAAGGAGCCATTCTCATTTGGAGCAAGCGTCCCTTTCATAAGGCCGTTGATAGAAGTATACAATAAAAAATATTGTATACCGGAAGACCGGAAAGTAATTGGAAGATCCAGTTCTACTTCTGTATCCAATGGCGACCTGTAGAAGCGGTCACAATTGATCCAGCCAAGACTGCTGATACCGGCAGGGTCATAATATTTTTGCAACTGCCCCGCCAGTGTTTGTGGTTGCCAGTTTTCAATGGCTTGCCTGCGCTTTTTTTCAGCCAGGGCTTTTCTTTCTTTTTCTTTTTCAATATCACGGAAAGTTCTCAATATATATTGTTTTTCCGGGCCATACCGTGCTAACAAATAACCGGTATCCCTGTGCTGCCCTTTTGCTAATTGTTGCGTAAACACCGGCCACATGCGAACCGTATCAATCACAACTTTTACCACATGCGCATTGATACTGTCTACCATTTCTTCCAGGCTCATAAGTTTATTTACGTAATATACTTTCCTTTTTAGCGATGGATGTATCAGGGCTACACCTTCTTTGGTAGTCATTAGTCCAGGTAATATATCGGGGCCGCTGCTTTGATCATTGTCTGCGAATTCAATTTTTTCCCGCGGTGCTGGCTGTTCCAGTTTTATGCCGGCGCGGATCCAGTTCATATCCTGCACGGAATCCCGCTCACCATAAAATAATTCCATTTCTGCTGCTTTCAACACGGGGAATTCTGCCGACAGTGTCTTTCCTTTTTTAATACGCAGCTTTTGGCCGCCGCACTCCATACCAATAAAATAGCTGCCACCCGATGCCAGTAATTTTCCATTACTTACCGTTGCCACATTCGCTTTAAAGAAATCTTCGGAATCGGTGAGTTCAATAATAGCAACTGCTATTTTATCATCAACAGCCTGCCCGTTCTCCTTTTCCAGTACAGCCGGATCGATGGTAACTTTTAGACCTTTTTGTGCCGTGATTACGGAAACATTTTTATGATCTGCCGTAAATTTTTGTGTACTTAATTTGTTGAAAAAATGATTATAATCTGCGAGGTTGATCATTTCTGCCGCGGCTATTTGTACTGTATCAGTTACCAGTTGTACCACAGATTCCTTAACAGGAACGGTCTTTGTGTTTTTTGAATTACAGGAAATGATAAAAGTTAAGGACAAAAATAAAAACAATAAGCGGGCTGGCTTTTGCATGTGTTGGTTATTTAGCGTTAAAATTGCAGGGAAGATGGAAGCTAACGGATAAAAAAATATTTTCTTACACCGCCGCTGCAAAAAATATGTTAAACGAAAATGTTCTGACATTCATCCCCCGGCATTTCCGAAAAAAATATTTTATCCTGTTTACTTTAAGGCTTATCGCTTAACTTGGATTTATTATTAACTGCACTGTTGCACCATGAACCACCAACTCTGGAATAATATATTGGCATTTGATTTTGATCATCCGCCCGGTGAATATGGCTTTACAACAAGATTGGCCAATGAAAATTACTGGATAAAAACATTTACACAGCAAGCCATTCTTGAGTACCGGAGGTTTATGTATATGGCAGCTACTGCAGATCATATGGTTTCACCTTCGGCCATCGTTGATACCGTATGGCACCAGCATCTTATCTTTTCCCAGTCATACCAGGAGTTTTGCAGCCTGATCGGCAAAACCGTTCAACATCTTCCTTCTACGCACAACGAGGGAGAATTTGAAAAATTCAGGTTGGCAAAGGAAAGAACTAAAAAATTATACAAAGAAACATTTGGCGAATTACCCGGGGCAATATGGGACCACAAGGGAATGTATGAGAGTTTACGCTTAGACAAAGCAAAGTTCCCCATCCGGGCATTTATCATTGCCGGTATACTGGCTGTTTTATTGATGATAGTCCCATTTTATTACCTGCTGTCTCCTGTTTACATTAAAATCGAAAACCCGGATTTTATTTTTGGATTTATTTTTTGTTGCATAGCAGTTATTTCTTTTTTGAAATTTTACAACCGGAAACGGTTAAGAGAAATTATAAAAGCAGTTGACAAAGACTCTTTTATTTACCAGCTGGAGCCGCTGGAACTGGTTTACCTTAAAACACAGCGATTGTCCAATGTAGTAAACGGGGTTGTGAATGAACTCGTAGAAGATTACCGGATCGATATAAATACCGATTATACGATTGAAATGTCTGGAAGAGGCACCACCAATTCCATTGAGGAATTACAGGTGATGAATACTTTACATGCGCTCGGTAAAACTTATTATCCTACACTACTCAAAAAATTAGTTAGAAAACCTGTATTCTGGAATACAGCGAACTGCATGAACGCTTTCAAAAAATATTTTAATAAATCAAAAAAATTTGCAGGCGTATTTTATGTCAATTTCGCTGTGATGGCCCTGCTTCTGCTGCTGGGTAGCATCAGACTTGTTACCGGAATTTTAAGAGATAAACCCATCATAATAATAACCGGCCTGTTGGTTTTACTGGCTATGATAATGTTTATTCAGTTGTACCGCCTTACCAGACTGGTTTGTACCCATACCATCCCGGAAATGTATAAAAGTGAAATTATTACCACAACCCAACTACAAAGTAACTGGCAGTGGAATTATTTTATAGCCGGCCCGGCTGCCTTAACTGTCAGTTTTGTCCCCATAGTAAATTATGTGGAAAGAAAGTATGATAACGGCTCCGGTTCAGGAAGTTCATGCGGGACATCCTGTGGAAGTTCCTGTGGAAGTTCCTGTGGAAGTTCCTGCGGTGGCTGCGGTGGAGATTAGTACTCTTTTACCAAGACTTCCAAAGCTGGAAAGCCCGCCGCATAAGCAGATCAGCAAATCATATCAGTGAAGACCTGCGGTATTAAATCTGCGGGAACCAGATTTTCTCCATTATGATCCAGATCAAAGCTCCTCCTCAAAATATATCTTATAGAATTTTTTACCTGTTGCTTCATCTACGCCTCTTTCTATAAGATCACGCCGGCCATGTATGTAAATATGGAAATTTTTATCCAGTTTTAAAACGGACTTAAATTGCTTTTGCTGCTTTTTTACTGCAGATAAATGAATATCAAAATTATCTTCGATTTCGTAGTTGCGTGCCGTTTCAAAAGTCTTTTTGTATTCCATGAAACTATCCACCACTTCGGGGTGATGAATAACTTCTCCCGTAAATTCTTCCATACTGAAATGATCCCTCGTTTTAAAATAGTCTATCGAGCGATTAAGCATTTCTATCTGTTCTGTTTTTGTTACGTCAAACTTTTCAGCGTATTCATTGGTAACAAATTGTTTGCAGAGTGACAGGTATTTATCGGTGTGATGATAGCTGTCTGCAACCGGCTGCACCTGCGAAAAATTATTTACCCAGTATTGTGCATCCTGCTGTTTATTGGTATGATCAATAACACAAATCCTGTAACCATCGTCGGCGCTGGTTTTAAAAACCAGGCAGGCCTTATCGGGTTTACTAACATTGATACCATCTTCCTGCACCATTTCAAGGCTATCGCCATGTTCAAATATTTTTAGGAAACTTTCTTTATTCTCTGCTTTAAAAATCCCAACTGCAGACACTGTTTCATTTTCAAATGGCACTTCCCCCAGGTGGACAATGCATAGTTCCCCTTCTTTTACCTTAACATGTGTTGATTTACTGTAAAGAAATTGCGCCAGGTAGTAAGATTGTCTTACAAAATCATCCTCCTTTTTAAAAATTGCTTTCACATAATTATATACTTCATTCAGTTGAAGATCACTTAAATGCGTAAACCTGTACAATTCATTTTCGTTGATGGCGCCCAAAAAATATTGTAGTAATAGTTTTTTTACGAAAGGATCGTTTAGCGTAAGCGCATTTTCGGAAAGTTTAAGGGCTTCTCCACGGGATGGATTGCCCACCCTATGTACTATAGCCTGCCGGATAATTACATTTTCAATTCCTGTCATGCGGCAAAAATAAGTGATGAAGGCAAACAAAATGGCAGCCGTTCTTGTTTATGCTCAAAGTGCTTGGATATTTGGGCCGTTTTTTCCTTTACATAACAGATATTTGCGATCTCATGAATAAAAGGATCTTCCTGACAGTTTCTATTGTTGTCAATTTTATAAATGCTTATTCCCAGTTATGTACCGGCAGCCTGGGTGATCCACTGGTGAATATTAGCTTTGGCAGTGGCAGCAACCCGGGGCCTGCATTGGCTGCGGCAGCAACGGGTTACCAGTTTGTTAGCGGCGATTGCCCGGGTGATGGATTTTATTCTGTACGAAATAATACATCAGCATGTTTTGGAAATACATGGCATACCCTTAATGCCGATCATACCGGAAATAACAACGGGTATTTTATGCTGGTGAATGCCTCCCTACAACCCAGTGCATTTTATGTTGATACTGTGAAGGGATTGTGTGGTGGTAGCACATATGAATTCGCTGCATGGATTATGAATGTTATCCTGCCTTCATCCTGCAATGGCAACAGCAACCAGCCCAATCTTACTTTTACCATTGAGCGGACAAATGGTACTATTTTACAGACTTACAACAGCAATAACATACCGCCTACCCCTGCGCCCACCTGGAAACAATACGGATTTTTCTTTACAACCCCGGCAGGTGTTAGCGATATTGTTCTTCGGATAGTAAACAATGCACCAGGTGGATGTGGTAATGACCTGGCTTTGGATGATATCACATTCAGACCCTGCGGCCCGCAACTAACGCCGGCTGTAGCCGGACAACCAGGTACATCAGCCAATCTTTGCGAAGGTATTGCAACAACTTATACCTATTCCTGCACCGTTTCTGCTGGCTTTAATACACCTGTTTTTCAATGGCAGCAAAGATTTAATAACAGCACCTGGACAGACATAGCCGGGGCCAATACAACAACCTACATTAATAACGTTTTGAGTAATGCTCCGTTGGGTATTTATGAATACAGGCTTACGGTGGCAGAAGCGGGAAATATTGCTTCGCCGCAATGCAGGATTTCGAGCCTGCCCATCCGGCTAACCATTAATGCCAATCCTGTAGCCTCGGCAATTAACAACGGCCCTGTGTGCGAAGGAACCACTATACAACTCACCTCAACCGGCGGTACACAGTACAACTGGACAGGCCCCAATGGCTATGCAGCCTCCGGTGCATCTGTAACTATTTTAAATACCAGCCAAACGCAGGCTGGCAGTTACAATGTATTGGTAACAAATGCAGCAGGTTGCATAGCAAATGCTGCTACCAATATTATCGTTCAACCGGCACCGTTAGTAATCGTTGCATTTCCCGATACCGCTATTTGTATAAAAGACAGTATTATGCTGATTGCGGCAGGTGCCCCGAATTTCCAGTGGATACCTGCAGCAGGTTTATCCGCGGCTGGCGTTGCCACACCAAACGCATCACCTGCTGTGCCAACTATATATACAGTGATTGGAACAAATGCTGCAGGTTGTAAAGATAGTGCAACGATTGATGTAAATGTCTACAACAAAGCCATTGCCAATGCGGGGCCGGATAAAACAATTATTTCAGGAGGTGCTGCAACTTTATCTGCAGTTATTGAAGGGGATTATCTTAGTTTCAGCTGGACAGCTTCTCCTGACATTGCAGACCCCACCGTATTACAACCGGTGGTGTCGCCTTTGGCCGATGCTACTTACCAGTTAAATGTTGCTTCCAAAAATGGTTGCGGCAGTAGCAGCGACCAGGTAAATGTAAATTTTTACACAGGCATTTTTATTCCCAACACCTTTACCCCAAATAACGATGGCCGAAACGATACCTGGAATATACCGGCCCTGGATGCCTACCCGGGTTTTCAATTAAAAGTATTTAACCGTTACGGCCAGGCTATATTTGAAAACAATCATTTAAACCAGCCATGGAATGGCAGTTTTAAAGGGCAGCCCCTGGAAATGGGCGCCTATATCTATTTTATCCGGCTCAACAATGAACTACCGGTTTTAAAGGGAACAGTGATCATTATGAGGTAGGTATACCAGAAACTGAAAATATTTTTAGAATTATTTTTCAACATTATTACTGCATCATAAACACGTAGAAATACGGGTTAGTCTACCAAAATCAATTGAGTATCATCAGGATGCACTGTAAAAAAGTGAGTAGTAAATAACCTACAACCCAGGCTGCGCTTATACTACATTAAAATCAAATGCTTTGCATGATTAATATTGTTTAAATTTAAATAATCAATTCTTCATGCTATAAAGTAATGAGGGATTGAATAAACAGAACCAATATTATAAACTACCAACCAAAATTAACATGCCAGACATTACTGCCCACAGTGGCGTACTAGGTGCACGCTTAGCTGCACACCTGTTGCGTCGCACCACTTTTGGACCTTCCAAAGCCAGTATCAATGAGTATGCAACTAAAACACCTGCGGAAGCACTCGCCCAGTTATTGGTATTTGCTCCCATTGCCAATAAACCGGTTGAACCTGTGGGTAATGCCACCTGGGTAGATACCATTCCAACTCCCGACACCTTGGATGACACCACCATGAGAGGATATATAATAGGTTGGATGATGGACAATATGCGAAGCGATCATTCATTGCGCAGCAAGATGATCTTATTTCTACATCAAAACTGGATGGTAGATGATGAATCCTGGAGCAGCCACAACATGTATGATTATTTAAAACTCCTGGAATTGTACAGTTTGGGCAGTTATAAAATGCTGGCAAAAAAAATGTGTCGTGATAACCGTATGCTCGTTTATTTAAATGGTCATCAAAGCACAGGTAATAACCCAAATGAAAACTATGCACGGGAATTTTTAGAGCTGTTCACCATTGGCAAAGGCCCCCAGATAGGTGTTGGAAATTATACCAATTATACAGAAGATGATATTAAGGCCGCGGCTAAAGTTTTAAGCGGGTATCAATATAATTTAAACAATACTGCCATTGATACCGAAACAGGCATTCGTTATTGCACTGCCACTGCCAGCAGGCATTCCACCGCAACCAAACAATTTTCTGCCGCTTTTCAAAATGCAGCTATTGCAGGTACCAATACTGTTGCAGGGATGGCTACAGAATTAAACCAGTTTGTAACCCTGGTATTTGACCAGGCAGAAACCGCAAAAAATATTTGCCGAAAACTTTATCGCTACTTTGTTCACCGGGATATCAGCCTTGCAGTGGAAACAGATATTATTGTTCCTTTAGCGCTTACTTTAAAAAACAGTGATTATAATTTGAGCCTGGCCTTAAATCAATTATTACAAAGCAAACATTTTTATGACCTGGATGATACAGTAGCTACCGACAACAAGATCGGTGCTATGGTAAAATCTCCGCTTGAACTTGTTTTGCAGACAATGAATTTCTTCAGCATCTCCCCTCATACATTTACTGCCGCTACTCCTGCTACCATTTGGGAAACATTTTATCGAAGCGGTTTAAGAGAAAATATTTTAAAAAATGCCGACATGTATTTATTCAGCACTGCCACGGTTGCAGGCTTCCCGGCTTATTATTCTTCACCTAAGTGGGATAAACATTGGTTTGATGCCAGCAATATTTCTCAGCGATATTATTTAGGAAGATGTTTCCTGGAAAACAAAAGACTCCCTTATAGCAATTCGGCCCTGGGTATCCAGGTAGATATTACAACATGGGTTAGAAATAATATCAGCAACCCCGGCAATGGTGCTGCTATTGTGGATGAACTGGTCAATTTCTTGTTGCCGGAACTTCCTGATGCAGCAAGGCGTACTTATTTTCTCAATCAAACTTTGCTGGGTTCACTGAGTTTAACCAACTGGGCCAATGAGTGGACCAATTATATTAACAGCGGCTCACTCACTGTTGTTAAACCAAGGCTTGAATTATTATTTAAAGCCATCATTTTTTCACAGGAATATCAATTGAAATAACTGAAAACCCAATAACATGCAAAGGAGAAAATTTTTACAAACGACCGGAAGCTTAACTATAGGTTCTATATTATTGAATGGCATTTCCGTAAAAGGAAGTCCACTGGCCCCGCCTTTCACCTGCCCTGAAATTCATAACAGGATCCTGGTAATGGTAAATCTCTTTGGAGCCAACGATACCCTCAACACCGTAGTGCCCATGCAGCAATACAGTATATATGCTACCAACAGGCCTAACATTCGTATCCCTGATACGGGTGCGGGAAAATATCTTGAACTCGACGCCACACTTCCAGCAGATCAGCAGACGGCTATCCATCCTATCATGACGCCCTTCAAAGCCTTGTACGACGCCGGTAAATTAAATGTGGTGCATGGGGTGGGCTATCTCAATAATAACCGTAGTCATTTTAAAAGCGATGATCTCTGGAATACCGCCGGCGATTCTACTCCCGCCAATTTTGATTTTATGAGCGGCTGGGCCGGGGACCTTTTTGAATACCGGTACCCGGGTTTATTGGGTAATCCCAACAGCGCTATGCCCGATCCGCCCTGTATTGAACTGGGCGCTACCAGCGGTTCTACTCTTTTCCAAACAGCCAACAGTAATAACGCATCTATCCTGTTAACTACTACCAACGTATCTTCTTATTATAATACATTGGTGGCAGTTGGCGGGCCGGCACCTGCTAACTTTCCTGTTTCTGATTTTGGAAACGACCTGCATTTTATAGATGACGTACAACGGCTGAGTAATGTATATGCACAACGCATTCAAACAGTGTTTAATGCAGGAAGTAACAGCACTACTGTATATCCCAATACAAATATTGCCAACCAGTTAAAAACTGTTGCACGGTTAATAAAAGGCGGAAGTAAATCCAGCATGTACACAGTTCATCAATATGGGTTCGATACGCATGGCACACAGGTAGTGGCAGGTAGCCCTACTACCGGTACCCATGCCAATCTTTTAAGAGATCTTACAGCAGCCATCAAAGCTTTCCAGGATGATATTGGTTTGCTTGGTTTTGAAGACAGGGTGATCACTACCACCCATTCAGAATTTGGAAGAACCATTGATGAAAATTCAGGGCTCGGTACCGATCACGGTGGGGTTAGTACGATGTTCATTATTGGCAAAGGAGTGAGGCCTGGTGTTACAGGTAAGCCAATCGATCTTACCAAAGTGTCTAGCCGTGGTTTAACAGACCTGCAATTTGATTACAGGCGGGTATGGTCAGCAGTGCTGCAGGATTTTATGGGACATGGAACCCAACCAATGTCGGCAGCACGTATGTCGGGCTATTTAACGGAAAAAGCACCCATCATTGCTGATACCCATAAAGCGCCGCCCGGATGTTATATCGATTATGTAGTATTACCGGTAACATTGGCCAGCCTCGATGCACGACTACTGCAAAATGGCAGTGCCGAAATTTTCTGGGAAACTTCTTCAGAAGCCAACTGTAAAGAATTTGAGATACAACACAGCCGGGATAATATTAACTGGACGGCAATAGGAACGGTAGCCGGAAATGGCGACTCCAACATTTTACGCAGGTATAAAATTACACATCCACAACCATTTTTTGGCCTCAACTATTACAGGTTATGGCAGGTTGATTTTAACGGAAGTAAAAGACAATTTGGACCAGCAGTATTAAATGTTCGCAATAAAAAAGGATTTGATGTGAGCGTCTATCCCAATCCTGCAGTGTTTGATTTCAATATTGCTGTAACTGCCGACAAAGAGCAAAAAGGCATCATTAATTTATACGATATCCAGGGACATTTATTACAGAGCAGGCCGGTAACTATTCTTAATGGTTTTAATAAATTCAATTTCCTCACCGCCCAGTTAAGAAATTATAAAGGAGAAATTATTATCCACATAAAAACAGACAATGCTATTGAACGAACTTTTAAACAGCTAATACAATAATCATAAAAATGCTTCGCCAGTACGAAGCATTTTTTTTCGAACAACCTTTACAGTTCCCTGTTAAACGAAGTTAACATTTGGCACCATTTTGGGGCTTTACACTTATCTTGAACCCGAATAAACAATTATTAGATAATTAAAACGATTCGATATGCTGATTCAAATTAATACAGATAAAAACATTGAAGGAACTGTAGAATTAATAGCTCATTTTACAGAAGTTTTAAAAGAAAGTTTAGATAGGTTCGATGAACAGGTAACCCGGCTCGAAGTACACCTAAGCGATGAAAATGGAAGTAAAAACGCAGGCGATGACAAAAAATGCGTACTGGAAGCAAGGTTGAAAGGAGCAAATCCTGTCGTAATCACCACCATATCAGCAACGTTACACCAGTCGGTAAAAGCGGCTGCAGATAAAATGTTCCTGACTTTGGAAAAAAACCTGGAGAAAAAAAGAGTTCAGTCTTAATAAACAAAAAGTATCAAAAAAGGGGCTTCGTTGTTAACGAAGCCCCTTTTTATTTAAACAATTATTTCTTTAGCATCTTTTCGTAAGTGGCGATCCATTCATCTACGGTTACTTTGGTACTTAATTCCCCTATCAATTCAAAAGGGATCTTATCCATCTTTTTGAAGCGGATGCAGCTTTTGCCCATATCTAATTTACCAGCAGTTGTTTTTGCATAAGCATCCGTAAACCATTTATTAATCTTTGGATCGCTATATACACCCATATGATATACAGCAATAAAATTTTTTTGTGAAGCCAGGCTCATAAAAGCCAAAGCATCTGCTGGATTACAATGATACCCATCCGGGTATTTGCTGTGTGGTATTACAAAACTGATCATGCCGTACTGCATCACATCCTTAAAACCTTTGGGAAGATTTTTTTTGATAGTGCTGTATAACTTTTTAACCGGCACTCTCCTTTCTTCAGGCAATTCTGCCAGGTATTGCTCAATGGTGGAAGCTGTTGACTGCATAAGCAATTTTTTTTGCCGTTTGTACTATGAATATACAAAATCGCATAAAATAATTCATTTTCTTGTAAAGAAAGCGATGGAAATACTACCTTGTAACAATAAAACTTTAATATGAAACAAATAACTGCACTCCTATTACTGGCTTCGTTTTCTTTAACCGCCTATTTACCTGCCGGTAAAGAACTGGATAATGAAGACAGGAAAAAAGCCATCGAATATTTTAAAGAAACCAAAGCCTTCCTTCAAAAGGAAATAGCCGGCTTGAGTGAAGCCCAACTTAACTGGAAACCTGCCGATTCTGTATGGAGTGTTGCTAACTGTGTAGAACATATAGCTGTTACAGAAACAGGCATTTTTGATTGGGCAATGGGTACATTAAAAACAGCCCCTGACAGCAGCATTAATCTTTCCAAAAAAGTTAAAGATGAAGATGTCAAAGCTAAAGTATCAGACAGGTCTGTAAAAGGAAAGGCCCCTGAAATTTTTAAACCGAGTGGCCAGTTTGGTAATACGGCACAATCTTACGCAGCTTTTGAGAAAAAAAGAGATAGCCTGATTCAATACATAAAAATAACAAAAGATGATCTGCGTGGTCACGGTTCGCTTTCTCAATTGGGCGTAATGGATACATACCAGATCCTGTTACTCCTGAGTGGTCATACCAGGAGGCATACTTTACAAATTGTTGAATTAAAAGCGATGCCTGGTTTCCCTTCCAAATAAAATGGATGTATTTCCACTCATAAATATTCACACCCATTCCCCCGCCCGGCCGGGTGAATGGGTTATACAAAATATACATAAAGATTTTTTTGATTTACCGCCTGCTTTTTTTTCAGCAGGTTTACATCCCTGGTATGTAAGTGCCGCAACATGGCAACAGCAATTAAACACATTAAAAGAAATAAGCGCTAATACCCGCATGATGGCATTGGGTGAATGTGGGTTGGATAAAGTTTGCACAACCCGGTATGAATTACAAATAGAGGTTTTTACTGCACATATAAAATTAGCTAACCAGGTTAAGAAGCCTTTGATCCTCCATTGTGTAAGGGCGCATGAAGATGTTCTGCATTTACTGGAAAAACATCATAGTACCGTACCGGTTATTTTCCACGGATTCAATAAGGGAGGCCTATTGGCACAACGCATTGTTGACAAAGGTTATTTTTTATCCTTTGGCAAAGACCTGCAAAGACCACACATGCCGGAAATCTTTGCAGGCATTTCAATGACACATCTATTTCTTGAAACGGATGATGCAAATACCGGCATTGAGGGGGTGTATAATACCGCAGCCGGCATCCGTAATATATCACTGGAAGAATTAAGTTTACAGCTCAAACAAAATCTTCAAAAAGTTTTCAATATTAGTGTATGATGAATGATATTTCCTGGCTTAGCAGAACCAGTTTATTGATAGGTGAACAAGCAATAAGTGCGCTCACAACAAAGCATGTTATGATTGTGGGCCTGGGCGGTGTAGGGTCTTTTGCTGCTGAATTTATATGCAGGGCCGGTATAGGAAAAATGACGATCATTGATGGTGATGTGGTAGACCCAACTAATCGCAACCGTCAGTTACCGGCCTTGGCTACCAATCACGGTGAATCAAAAGCCGATATTATGGCAGAAAGATTGAAGGCCATTAATCCTGAGCTGGAATTGATCGTGGTAAAAGAATTTATCAATCCCGAAATGGTGGAACATCTGTTTACAGAAAAATATGATTATATCATTGACGCTATTGACAGTATCACACCTAAACTTACTTTTATAAAGAAAGCTTACAATAGCCATATTCCTTTTGTAAGCAGCATGGGCGCCGGTGGCAAACTTGATCCCACCCGATTACAGGTGGTAGATATTTCTAAAACTTTTAATTGCCCCTTTGCACAGCAGGTTCGTAAAATGCTGAAGACAGATAAAATTTATAAAGGCTTTAAAGCAGTATTTTCCCCGGAAGAAAATGTAAAGGAAAGCCTTGTATTGACTGATGGAAATAATTACAAAAAATCTGCTTATGGTACTATGAGTTATATGCCTGCCACATTTGGAGCAGTGCTGGCATCGGTTGCTATCAGGGACATGATTGATTATTAATTAATAATTTATTTATTACTGGACACCGGCAAATCAGAAATCGGAAATCAAAAATCACAAATCAATTCCTACTTTTGTTGCATGACAAGGCTCTCGGTAAATATCAATAAACTGGCTACCCTCCGCAATTCCCGCGGACACAACAATCCTGATCTTGCTCAATCTGCAAAAGACATTGAACGTTTTGGTGCAGATGGAATTACGGTGCATCCCAGGCCGGATGAAAGACATATCCGTTACCAGGATGTGTTTGATCTAAAAAAAATAATTACCACAGAATTTAATATCGAAGGAAATCCTACCGAAGATAAATTTGTACAACTGGTATTGGATAATAAGCCTACACAGGTTACTTTGGTTCCTGATGCACTGGGACAGATCACCAGTAACCACGGATGGGATACTGTTGAGCACGCTAATTATCTGAAAGAAATTATTGCTGTTTTTAAAAATGCAGCCATTCGTGTTTCCATTTTTGTTGACCCTGTTGTGGAAATGGTTGCAGCTGCAAAAGACACCGGCACCGATCGCATTGAATTATATACCCAATCTTTTGCCAGCGAGTATGCCCGCGATAAACAGGCTGCTGTTGCGCCCTACATGGTGGCTGCCAATAAAGCAAATGAAATGGGATTGGGGATAAATGCAGGGCATGATCTGGATTTAAATAACCTCCAATTTTTTGCTCAGAATATTCCGGGTTTGCTGGAAGTTTCAATTGGCCATGCATTGATATGCGACGCTATTTATTTAGGACTGCAGAATACCGTGCAATTGTATAAAAGGCAACTTAATCGCTCATGAAAAACCAAATGATCTATCGGGAGCCTGCCAGGAAATGTTAGCGGGATTAGGGTTTAAGGAAGCAGGGTCTTCAACTGGTGGAATGTCGCAATATTACTTATGGTCCGGTAATGATATGAAATTTTCTCTTCAGGATGACAGAGGATATTATGAATGTAATATAATTTCAATCAATAAACCTATAGAACGGTTAGAACTGATCAAACTGTTACGCTTCTTAAAAGACGACGCTTTTTTCTATAGAGAAGAATTAAAAATTGCGAAATTGAGTGGCACCTTGTCTGCAAATGCTTATGTAGATTTGTTCTATAAAAACTACCGTTTAATTAAAGATTTTCTTTTTGGATTTTCACAATCAGGTTTTGATGATTATCAGAATTATGTTGTCATTTTTGACTGACTTTCATTTAAAATCTTTCAAATTTTATTAAATACTTATTGAAAAAGATGACATCTTTCTAAAAAGATGTCATCTCTGATCGAACAAGGTGACATCTTTTAAAAAGGTGTCACCTTGTTCGATTAGAACACGAAATGATCTTTGCTATTGCACAATTAAAGTTCAATAGATATTCAACGCCTGAATGGAGCGTCGCCCAAAATGTTGCCCAAAGATATTCTGCCTGTCAACAAAAAAAGACAGGCTCAAAAATTTTGAGCCTGTCGAAAATCATTTATCCTACCATTATTTAATGAGGCTGGCCAGCTTAGCTTCCAAGGCAGGACCACGAAGGTTCTTTGCAACGACATTTCCTTTGGGATCGATTAAAAAATTTTGTGGAATACTCGTGATGCCATATTGCCTGGCTACCGAATTACTCCACCCCTGCAAGTCACTTACATGGAGCCACGTAAGATTGTCGGCTTTTACAGCTTCCATCCATTTGTCTTTTGTTTTATCGAGTGATACACCAAAAACTGTGAAATTTTTATCCTTGAACCTGTTATAAGTGGCTACAACATTAGGATTTTCCATGCGGCATGGTCCACACCAGCTTGCCCAAAAATCAACCAATACATATTTTCCTTTGAAAGAAGAAAGGCTGATCATCTTACCTTCGGGATCTGCCTGCGAAAAATCTGAAATAGGTTTACCAATCGGGATTTTTTTATTATCCGCAATGATGTTGGCAAGGTATGCGCCGATAGATCCTTTTTTAACGGGTTCATCCATTTTATTGAACATCGCCTCCAGTTTATCCGCATCCTGGCTTAACTGGTTGTGCCTGTAAATAGCCAGTGGTGCTATGTAGGAGGATGAATTTTGTTGTGCAAAGGCTTCCAGTTCATCCGAAGCTTTTTTTGCTGCTGTTTCATCCGAACTTGTACCGTTAAATAATCCCTCGTATTGTTTTAATATCTTGTTCAATGCAACAAACTGGTCATGTGATGCAGAACCTTTTATTGCAGCGGTTTCGAAAGCATCTTTTGTACCGGTTACAGTGATGTTGCTATTGTCTAAAAATAGATTGATATAAGGTGGCTGAGAATTTACACTCAGCACTTTAAAATCAGGGAAGGCTAGCTTTCCTTTAATGATAAATTTGCCGCCGGTAACAGTGCCACTTGCCTCTACCGCCCCGCTGTTGGGATTGAGCAGGTTCATAGTGCTGTTATCAGGGATACCGGAGATATTACCGGTGATAATAAATTCATTGGCAGCTTTTGCAACGGAACCGCCGTTTTGCGCAAACAGGAAAGACGGAACCAGGGCAAGTAAAAGGAGATATTGCTTCATTTTATAAATTTGTGATTGCAAGGTAAATTTTCTTGTGCAATCAAAGATCGCTATATAAAATAATTAACAACCCTCAATTTCCATGAATGGCACTAATAAATTGTGCTGTAGCGTGGTTTATATCAACGGCAGCAGCAATATGTTGAATAAATGCCGTACCAATAATAGCGCCGGCGCCATAGGAGGCGGCTTCATCAAAACTTTCTTTATCTTTTATTCCAAAGCCAATCAGCAAAGGATTTTTGAGTTTCATATTTTGAATTCTCTTTAAATATCCCCCTATGTTTTCCCTGGAATTGACAGATCCTGTTGTAGAGGAAGATGAAACAGCATATACAAATCCGCCGCTCAGTTCATCCGCTTTTTTAATTCTTTCGCTGCTTGTTACAGGGCTGATGAGGAAAATAGCGTGTAATCCATATTTTTTAAATACTCCCTTATACTTTTTGTCAAATTCATACATGGGCAGGTCAGGTAATATAATGCCTGATACCCCGGAGCCGGCGGCTGCTTTGCAAAAATTTTCCATACCATACTGTAACACAGGATTGATATAGCCCATTAGTATTAAAGGAATATGCAGCTGTTCTTTAACTGAAGCGAGTTGGGTAAACAATAATTCAATGGTCATCCCATTTTCCAGTGCCTGCATATTGCTTTGCTGAATTACCGGGCCATCTGCCACAGGATCACTGTAAGGAATACCGAGTTCAATTATATCGGCACCATGTTGTTGCAGCGCCAGCATGATGGCAGTTGTACTATACAGTTTGGGGAAACCGGCCGTGCAATAAATATTAAGAATGTTGTTAAATTTTTGGGCAAACAATATATCCAGTCTGTTCATAATCATAATCTTTCGGAAGGTACCAGGGGGATAGTTTGGCCACCCTCCCCTAATGTGATAAAACGATAAGGGGGTTTGGCATCAATATCAAGTATGAGTTTATAGGAAAACTTTTTACCTCCTGTTGCCGGAAATTTTACCAGCAAACTGTCTCCGCTTCTTACCACGGTATAATTTTTTTCATCAAATCCTTCACCCAGGCAGTATTGAAATTCATACCGTTCTCCATTAATATTGGAGATCATTTTTACGGGTACTGGCTGCTCATTACATTCACCTGAACCTTCTGCTTTAAGTGTGTGGTTGATAAAGGAGTCGCTGCAGGAACAAACCAAGACAATAACAATGACTGATAACAGGTATTTCATACTCAAATAGATTTTATGTAAGTTGCCAGGTCTTTATCCCCTCTCCCACTCAAACACAGCACTACCACATCATTTTTTTTAAATGCCATTTTATGTAAGGCGAATAAAGCATGCGCACTTTCCAATGCAGGAATAATGCCTTCCAATTTACTGAGTTCAAAAGCGGCTGATAACGCTTCTTCATCGGTAGCACTCATAAATACAGCACGGCCGGATTTGTACAGGTGAGCGTGTAAAGGACCAATGCCCGGATAATCCAATCCAGCTGAAATGCTGTGTGGTTCTGTTACCTGGCCGTCTTTTGTTTGCATCACAAAACTTTTGCTGCCATGCAATACACCAGGCGTCCCCAATTGAGTGGTAGCAGCAGATCTGCCGCTATCCAATCCGCAGCCTGCAGCTTCCACTGCAATTAACTGTACTTTTTTTTCTTTTATAAAATGATAAAAAGCACCGGCCGCATTGCTCCCCCCGCCAACACATGCTATTACATGCGTAGGCAATTCTTTACCGGTGGCCAGCTTCAATTGCTTTTTTATTTCTTTACTGATAACAGATTGAAATCTTGCAACCATGTCAGGATAAGGATGCGGTCCAACCACGCTGCCAATAATATAATGTGTATCATCGGGATGATTGATCCAGTCCCTGATGGCTTCGTTGGTAGCATCTTTTAATGTTTTGCTTCCACTGGTAGCCGGGATCACTGTTGCGCCGAGCATTTGCATACGGGCAACATTGGGTGCCTGCCTTTCAATGTCTTTCTCTCCCATATATACAATACATTCCAGGCCCATGAGTGCGCAAACAGTTGCAGTGGCAACTCCATGCTGACCTGCACCGGTTTCTGCAATGATCCTTTTTTTACCCAATTGTTGTGCCACCAATACCTGCCCTATAGTATTGTTGATCTTATGTGCACCGGTGTGGCACAGGTCTTCCCGCTTTAGGTAAATATTGGTATTGTATTGTTTGCTTAACCGCTTTGCATAATACAAAGGAGTAGGCCTGCCCACATAATTTTTTAAGAGCTGGCTGAATTGTTTTTTAAAAGAACTGCTACGGGATATTTTTAAATAATTATTCCGAAGTTCTTCTACATTCGGGTGCAACATCTCCGGAATGAAAGCACCTCCAAATTCGCCATAGTAGCCATGCTTATCCGGGTGAAGCATATATTTATTTTTCTCTCTCATTTCAATTGGTCTATTTCAACCCGTGAATAAATTTTAGTAAAAGACCCATATCTTTTACACCCGGTTCCTTTTCGAAAAGACTGTTAAGGTCTACGCCAAAAAAATCAGGATGTTTAAAGGCCTTTACCATTTTTGCATCTTCGGGCCCAATGCCACCACTTAAGAAAAAGGGTTTTTCAATTTTTGCTGCTGCTATTTTGCTCCAGTCGAATTTTTTCCCGGTGGCACCTGCACTGCCGTTCACTTTATTGTCAAACAAATAATAATCGCATACGCCATCATAGGCTGCAATCATTGCGTCAATATCCGTTATATTATCGTCGATACTGAAGGCTTTAATCACTTCTACTTCCGAAGAAAGATCATCGCACATTTCCGGTGTTTCATTGCCGTGTAATTGCACTACATCGAGTTTATAATTGTCAACGGCATCCAATACGTCTATCAATTCGGGATTTACAAATACGCCAACTTTTTTAAGATCGAGATCTGCATCTTTTACAAGGTTCTTTTCAATTTTTCCATCCACATAGCGGGGCGAATCTTTTACAAAGATTAATCCGGCAAAATCTACATTGAGCCCATCCAGCTGTTGTAATTGTTTAAAGGAATTGATGCCACATACTTTAATGTTCATATAAATTATTTTTATTGCGTATTTTATTGATGCAATTTCTGTACAAAATTTTGAAATGCTTTACCGGGATTCTTTTCTTTCATAAAATTTTCTCCTATTAAAAATCCTTTATAGCCCGCGTTTTTCAAAAGCTGCACATTGGAGGGATCGCTGATCCCGCTTTCCGCAATTGTTACTTTACCGGAGGGTATTGATTTACTTAACAGGATTGATTGATGAATATCTACATCAAAGGTTTTTAAATTCCGGTTATTGATGCCAACGAGATCTATTTCATTACAAATATGATCCAATTCGGTTTCATCGTGTAATTCCAGTAAAACTTCCAGTTGTAGTTCTTTTGCATAGGCGGCCAGGTCTTTTACCTGTGCTATTGTAAGGCAGGATGCAATCAACAGTATCACATCGGCACCAATAGCTTTTGCTTCTGTTACCTGGTAGGGATCAATTATAAAATCTTTCCGCAAAATTGGAATATTATTTACTCTTGCTGTTATTAAATCTTCGTTATTGCCGGCAAAAAATTCGTGATCGGTTAATATACTCAGACCGCTGGCTCTAAACTGTGTATAGGCTTTTGTAACGGCACCTGCATCTGCATGTTGATTGATAAAACCTTTGGAAGGCGATCTTCTTTTAAACTCCGCAATAATGCCTGTTGAATTTTCTGCCAGTAAGTTTTTCTTTAAAGAAAAGCATGGCCGGGTGAAATGAGAACAGTCTTTCATCTCTTCTTCCGTTAGCATAATCTTTCTTACGGCTACTTCTTCAATTTTATGCGCTATGATCTTATCGAGTATATTCATGTTTTATGCAATTAGGGTTTGCAAACACTTATAAGCTTTCCCGCTTTCCAGGCTCTCTACTGCCAGCTGGTAACAGCTTTCATAATCTCCATATTTATTCATACAGTTCAAAGCCATGGCCGCATTGGAAATCACAACGGCGTTCTGCGACCAGGTACCTTCGCCTCTTAGGATTTTTAAAAAGATAGCAGCGGCCTCCTCCACAGTATTCCCGCCATACAATTCCGAAGGCAACACAATTCTTTTTCCCAGTTTTTCTGCACTTAAAACCTGTTCTCCCTTTTTAGTGATCACTTTGGTATCACCGGTCAGAGAAATTTCATCATAGCCATCCAGGCTGTGTAAGATGGTAAATGCGGAATTTTCCTGTTGTAAAAGATAGTTATAAATCCTGGCCATTTCAAGATTAAATACACCTACCAGCTGGAATTTTGGGGATGCGGGGTTTACCATTGGCCCCAGCATGTTAAAAAATGTACGTACCCCAAGGTTTTTACGAATGTTTCCTGCTACTTTTAATGCCGGGTGAAATAAGGGTGCGTGTAAAAAACAAATGTTTGAACGATCAAGTTCTTTATTCAATTCAGCTTCTGATGTTTGAAAACGATAGCCCAGCTGCTCCATCACATTGGAAGAGCCGCTGATTGAACTGGCGCCGTAATTACCATGCTTGGCCACTTTGTTACCGGTGCCGGCAACGATAAAACAGCTAAGGGTTGAAATATTAAAGGTATTTTTTCCATCCCCGCCGGTGCCAACAATATCTGTCAATTCGCCTTCCAGGTTTACAGGCAGGGCTAATTCCATCAATGCATCTTTAAATCCCTGCAGTTCATCAATGGTAATGGTTCGCATAAGGTATACCGTTATCAATGCGGCAATTTCCGATTCATTGAATTTTTTTTCACTAACCTGCACTAATATATCACGGGCTTGTTGCCGGGTAAGTGTTTTGTATTCGAAAAGATAATTTAGAATCTTCTTCATCATTAACATTATTTATAAATCCTTGTTTTTGTATTTTGACCATCTCTCATTTAATAGTTTTTCCAAATAT
This sequence comes from Ferruginibacter sp., assembly GCA_014379905.1. Classification (GTDB taxonomy): domain Bacteria; phylum Bacteroidota; class Bacteroidia; order Chitinophagales; family Chitinophagaceae; genus Ferruginibacter. Next base: position 52,868 of record JACMKX010000132.1, read on the forward strand.
TAAATGAATATTTGAGTGATACAGTAGAGATAACCAATGGGGAATCATAGATATCCATGGTTGCTTTTAAACTACTTTTTTTAAAGCCAGTAACTTTTGCTAAAAAAAAGTCTGGTTGTTTTACATGTATAAATATTAGCCTTATAGACTGAACTTTCAGCATTTCTAAATCTACTATTTCATTCCAAGGTATAAAACCAATTGCTGAAGCGCTGCTGTTATCATAAATACCGTTTTCATCAATTATCAATCCCGGATTTCTATCAAAAATTTTATAAACGCTATAAATGCTCATTAATCCTGAAAGAAGTATGAAAAGCCCACCAATAATTTTTATAATTAATGTATTATAAGGTTGTTGAATATCAACTAGTTCAACAATAAAATACATCCCGATAAAAAAAAATACTAATGAACCTAATAAAAACAAAAACATCTTTCTTCTACTTAAAGGAATTTCGATTTTTTCCATAAACAACATTTATGACTTTAACCAATTCCTCATGATCTGTTCCCCACAAGGCGTTAATACACTTTCCGGGTGAAACTGAACTCCCTGCACGTCATATTTTTTGTGTTGCATAGCCATTATAAATCCATTGTCATCCAATGCAGTTACTTCCAGTTCTGCCGGTAATGTATTTTTATTTACTATCCAGCTATGATACCTGCCTACTTCTTCTGTAGCATTGAGTCCCTTTAAAATTCCTTTTTGATCCGGGAAAATTTTTATCGGTGTTGCCACACCATGGTATACGGTATCCAGGTTGATCAGGTTTCCCCCAAAAGCTTCGCCGATGGCCTGGTGCCCCAAACATACGCCCAGTATTGATTTGGAAGGAGCATATTGTTTTATCAGGCTTAACAACAATCCTGCCTCTGAAGGAACGCCGGGACCCGGTGATAAAATGATCTTGTCATACTCCTTTATTTTTTCCAATGCAATTTCATCATTACGAAATACATCCACCTTTTCATGAGTGATCTTTTCCACCAGGTGCACAAGATTGTAGGTGAAAGAATCATAATTATCAAAAACGAGCATCTTCATGTTAAATAGTTTGTGCTAATTCAATGGCTTTTTTTAATGCGCCTAATTTATTATTTACTTCCTGCAATTCATTTTCCGGCTGACTGGCAGCTACTACACCGGCTCCTGCCTGGTAATACAAAGTGTTGTTCTTACTTAAAAAACTACGGATCATAATGGCATGATTGCAACTGCCATCAAAACCAATAAAACCGATGGCACCGCCATAAAATCCCCTTGCTGTTCTTTCGCTGGCATCAATGATTTGCATGGCTTTGTATTTGGGTGCCCCGCTTAATGTACCTGCAGGGAAACTAGTCCCTAATATTTTAAAAGGATTACCGCTTTGATCAATTGTTCCCTGTACTTCACTCACCATATGAATGACATGAGAATAAAATTGTATTTTTTTAAAGGCAGTTACTTCAACGTTATTGCATACCCGGCTGAGGTCATTTCTTGCCAGGTCTACCAACATTACGTGTTCTGCATTTTCTTTAGGATCATTTTCAAGTTCAATGGCGCTCGCTTTATCTATATCGTCATCCCCACTGCGTTTGAAAGTGCCTGCAATTGGATGAACAATAGCCTTACCATTCTGAATAATAAGTTGACTTTCCGGGGAAGATCCGGTTAATTTATAATCGCCATAATCAAAATAAAAAAGATAGGGACTGGGGTTGACTGTTCGCAATGCTCGGTAAACATTAAATTCATCGCCTTTGAATGATTGCTGAAAACGCCTGCTTAAAACTACCTGGAATACATCGCCCCTTTGACAGGCCTTTATACCAGTGTTTACCATATCCACATATTCTTTATCGGAGATATTGGTAGCTTCATCGCCATATACAGAAAAAGGAAACACGGGAACATCCTTATTGCTGATCAGGCTTTCCACATCTGCCAGCCTGCTTTCCAACCCGCTGAATATATTTTCGGATAAGTACAATTCATCTTTAAAATGATTGAAGATGATCACATACTGGTATAGCCTGTAGCGCACTAAAGGAATTTGCATTTCATTTTCCTTTATTTTTTTTTGATCAAATTGTATGTTTTCAAAAAAAGGAATGGCATCATAAGCCGTATAACCAAACATTCCCTGGGCAATATTTACAGGTTTTACAGCAGGCTTTTCCATCTCAAACTGATCCATAAAACCGGCCATTATACCGGCAAGATCATTGGCTTTGCCAAGATTGGTTTTTTCAGGGTTGCGATTGGGCAGTTTTGATTCTACCTGTTGCTGATCGGTGATCTCTATGCCAGCAATGGCATTGATTCCTATAATAGAAAAACTGTTTTCACCAGCATGAAAATCAGTACTCTCCATGAGAATAGTATCCCTGAATTTATCACGCAGGCGAAGGTAAATGCCCACCGGCGTGTAAATATCTGCCAGCATTTTTTTGAATTCAGTTTTAAAAACTATTTTTTTCATTTGATGCCATTAAAAAAGCCCCGACTGTGTCGGGGCCTGGTATATTTTAAACAAATACAAATAAGCGATGACACAATCAGGAGATTATGTTCCACCACCAGCATTTGTTATTTGATTTGATAATTGTCATTCGTTGTACAAAGTAAACAGAGATTGATCAAACAGCAAAAAAAACTTTTACTATATTGTAAAACAGTATCTGGTATCCAGTATAAACCAAAGTGAATCTCTTAAAAACATTTCTTATGATACTTACCATATTTGGGGCGACGGGTCAAACTGGCAAAGAACTGGTTAAACAGGCGTTGCTAACAGGCCATACAGTAAAAGCCTTTGGCAGAAATGTGTTTTCGACTCAATTCTTAAAAAATGCTAACCTGCAATTAATACCCGGTGCGTTGTTTGATGAAAAAGATGTCAGGAATGTGATTGCAGGAAGCGATGCGGTGCTTTCCGTGATTGGCGGTGCATTTGATGGTTCAGATAAAAGCCGTTCCCTGGGAATAAAAAATATCATCGCACAAATGGAGGCCCTTTCTGTTAAAAGAATAGTAGCATTGGGAGGCATGGGTGTACTGCCGGCTGAAGATGGCAGCCTGTTGATGGATGCAAAAAATTACCCGGAAGAATATATCCCTGTTGGCAAAGAACACCTGAAAGCATATGAACTGCTAAAAGCTTCCACGCTCAACTGGACATTTGTTTGTGCGCCGGATCTGGAAGATGCAGCGGCCACGGGCTTATTCGTGACCGCTTCTGAAGGCAGGCCTGCTGCCGGCAGTTTTAAAATAAACATTGGCGACCTGGCATTATTCATGCTAAATGAAGTGAGTAAAAATCATTTTTTACAACAGCGTGTGGGTATTGGTAATTCATAAGGAGCGTTGCAGACTTTAAGACCGCCTTAACTGAAATTGGATTTAGTTTCCACAACTTTGCAAAAAAATTATTAATCATTTGAAACACCTGTTTATTATAGCATTTATTGTTACCGGTTTTGCGGCAAAGGCGCAGAAAGTAGACAGTATGTTTGTTCACCTCTATACGGATAGTTTAAAAAAAGGAACTTACAATTATATCAATGTAGATGGTTTATTAGCGGACGGAAAATGGTTGCCGCTCGACAGCAATCATATTGAGTTTAAATGCAGCCATGGCGAATTTTATGGTAACCAACTTTGGATAGATCCTGCTTTTACCGGCGATAAAATCAATATTACCACCACCTTAAAATCCGACAGGAAACAATACAAATCTTTTGATATGTATTTAAAGAAAAAAAAGGATGATGAGTTATTGCCCTTAGAACAGGATATCCTTAACCATACAAAGAAGAAGAAAAAGAAAGATAGTTGATAGCGAACATAAAAAATCCCGGTTTATAGCCAGGATTTTTTAGTATGAGTAATAATTTATGCGAATTTTTTAGCGTCTTCTAAAAACTGTGCGAGACCAATATCTGTTAACGGGTGTTTTAATAATCCAAGGATAGAACTCAACGGGCAGGTGCAAACGTCAGCCCCGGCTTCAGCACACTTTATGATATGATTGGGATAACGGATGGAAGCTGCTAATATCTCTGTGTTGAATCCCTGTACAGAATAGATCTGGCGGATCTGGTGAATGAGCTCAATACCATCCCAACCACTATCGTCAATACGGCCTATAAAAGGTGAAACGTAGGTAGCGCCTGCCTTTGCAGCCAGTATTGCCTGTCCGGCAGAGAATACCAGGGTACAGTTGGTGCGGATACCATTGTCAGTAAACCATTTTAATGCCTTGATGCCATCTTTGATCATAGGCACTTTAACCACGATATTCTTATGAATAGCGGCAAATTTTTTTCCTTCTTCGATCATCGTTGCGAAGTCTGTCGAAACTACTTCCGCACTAATATCGCCGTCTACTAATTCGCAAATGGTTTTATAATGTTGCATTACTGCATCAATTCCTTTAATGCCTTCTTTGGCCATCAGGGAAGGGTTAGTAGTTACCCCATCCAAAATACCCAGGTCGTTTGCTTCTTTTATCTGATCAAGATTTGCGGTATCAATAAAAAATTTCATATCCCTTACCCCTAAAGGGGATTTTGATTTAATGTGATTGAATACATTTTCTATTGCAAAAGTATAGTAATTGCATCGCTTTGCTTTAGAAATTTTAGCGGCTTAAATGAATGAAGCGGCTGTAAAGATTCGGGAAGTAAAAAGCGCCCTCAGGAGTTGGGGCAAAAAAAAATGGCAAGTTACTTACATCGCACCGCTCAACCATCTACCCTTGCTACCTTCCGGTCCTGGGGGAGTTCAACAGGAGCTGGTCGTATAAGACTTGCCGGGGCAAAGATAAGGAGAATAGCGTTTAATAAAAAAGGATCGGAGAATTATTATTGTTGGCAGGGATATTTTTTCAGGATGCCGGATACCAGATCCTGGGAAGAGTCTATAAAATTTTATAGATTTATTTAATATCTTGAAGATCTCAACCAGCATCCGGCATCTAGAAACTAAACCCCGGCCTGTCTCTTCTTGAATTTATTTGTGCCACCCCAATCAGTTGATCTGCCCTGTCGGTAAAAGATTTATAATATATTAGAATAGTATAGGTATTTTCTGTTTCCCAGTAATTGCCTTCCAGTGCTACATTGCGTTTTGGATCAGCGACATCCGCTAATATATATTGGTAATTGTAATATCCTTGTTTCATAAATACTTTTGTTTCATACATGGATTTCTCCCCGTTGAAGGTCATCTTCCATTTTTCATTTAAGTCGAAACCGGTAAAACCACCTGATAAATAAATATCCTGTCCTGCATAAGCCCTGCCGTCGGGAGGAACAAAAGAAAAATACACCATAGCATAATCCCCCTGCCAAAAAGGATTGATGCTTTCGTAGGTAGTTACCTGGTACATGCCATCGAGGTCGGCAAAGTATACATAGCGCTCTGCTCTTTTGTCGGTATCCGGTTTTAAAAAAATATACGTGGAATCTTTTTTATAACTCGCCTTTTCTACCCGGTCACTTTGCAAACGAAAGCTCCGCAGGTCAAGCCAGCGCCATTCTTTCCCACCTTCAAACATACCAACCGATTCGGAATTGTACTCCAGTGAATTTCCTCTCACAAAAGTTGGTATGATGTCTTTCTGTGCATTGTCCCAACGGTTATTTTGTAGTATAACCGCCTTTACCTGCTGGCCTGCGCTAAAACTGTTGATACCTTTTATACCGGCAGAAAACTTAATCCTTTGATGTGTTCCAAATAACTGGGGAGTAAAGGGCTGAACAACGTCGGCGGTAATAGTGGCTTTTTGATCAAGCACATACATACGCCTGGTAAATACGAGTTTAGATGTATCTCCATCTAAAAAAACTTTTAACAAATAATTGCCTGAACGGGAAGGGGCAGAATTTCTTTCCGGTAAAATAGCCTGGTAATGGGTGTACCTGGTAAAAGAAATAGAAGAGTAACGGTAAGTACCTATACGGTTTTGTGTAAACCCCTTTATATAATCAAAAGGATTAAGGTTGAGCACATTCCAGTTATAGTCGCACAATACATAGGTGTAGTAGTAATTTTTTAAACTGCCTTCCATATCATCAAACTCAAGCTGGATGCGGTCTGTACCATTTAAAGTTAGCACCGGCAACCCCTGTTGGTTACCATACTGAAACAATTGAGCTGTTTGAATATTGGACTTATAAATCTTATCTGGTTGCTGAGCAGCAGCAGGCGATATTATTAATGTAAAAAGAAAAAATATACAGCAACAAACAATCTTCATCTAATAGTTATTTGATTTACTTTTGAAAGATACCAAAATTATGCCTTTTGAATATATCCCTGTTTATAGCCAACCGAATTGGTGCAGTTAAACAAAAAACTTTCAGCAGGTTCATTATCGGTCTTGCTATTGGCGCTACCACCCTTAGTGTGGCAGTGATGATAGTGGCATTGAGCTTTGTAAATGGCTTTCAAACAGTGATCAGCAATAAGGTATTTAGTTTTTGGGGCCATATAAGAGTACAAAAGACGCTGGAAGAGAACGTAAACACTGCCGAAGAATTGCCCATACAAAAAAATGACTCCATCGAAAACTATCTCCGGCAGCTACCCCAGGTTCAGGCAGTAGAAAAATATGCGACTAAATCGGCCATCCTCAAATATGAAACAGATATTGAAAGCATTCTTTTGAAAGGTGTTGACAAAGACTTTGATTTTAGAAGATGGGAACGTTTTTTACAAAAAGGAAAATGGATTTCTTTTGCTGATAGTGGCTATAGCACACAACTTACCATTAGTGCCTATACTGCCAACCAGCTAAGAGCCGATGTGGGAGATACCATGCTTGTATTTTTCTTTCGCCAGGATGGTTCACGTACTGCCAGGAAATTAGCTGTGTGTGGTATTTATAAAACAGGAATAGATAAATATGATAATAGTTTTGCAGTTTGCGATATCAATCTTATAAGGAGACTAAACAACTGGGATTCTACCCAGATAGGTGGGTACGAAGTTTTATTAAAAGACTACAGGCAAACAGACAGCATGAATAATTTTATTTATGATGAATTGCCACAGAGCTGGTATAGCCGGAGTATAAGAGAAATATCACCTGACATTTTCGACTGGCTGGACTTACAGGGGCAGATAAAAAATATTTTACTGGCCATTATGATGGTTGTAGCAACTGTTAATCTTATTACCTGCCTTATTATTCTCGTGCTGGAACGCACAAGAATGACGGGTATTCTAAAAGCCCTTGGAAGTAACGACTGGACCATTCAAAAGATATTCTTATACAATACCATGAAGATCGCCCTCATTGGAATTTTGACCGGAACTTTACTAGGCATAGGTATTTGCGTACTACAGCAACTAACAGGTTTTATTAAATTAAATGAAGAAGCCTATTATATGAGTAAGGCGGAAGCTGATATAAACTGGCTGCAGGTGCTGGTAGTTGATCTTATTACGCTGCTGATTTGCTTTTGCACGCTTATCATTCCTACCCTTCTCATTAAAAAAGTAAACCCGGTAAAGGCTATCCAGTTTAGGTGAGGAGGTTGGTGGATACTGGATACTCAATGCTGGATGCTGCAGGGATCCAGAATGGCGGGTTCAACCACTGTGACTGTTGAACTGTTGAACTACCTTCTAAGTTCATACAAAATAATCCCTGTTGCTACTGCAGCATTTAAAGATTCTGCGTTTCCTACCCGTGGTATAGTTATTTTATTTTCCGACAGTTTCATTACGCCATCACTAACCCCTTTTGATTCATTGCCAATAATAATAATGCCCTCCTTTATTTGATTGAAGTGGGCAATTGCTTTTCCATTTAATGTGGTGGCATATTTTTTTATGGATTGATTTTGCAGCCATTCTTCCAGGCTTGTATAAATTACATTCACTCTTTGCAAACTGGCCATGGTACTTTGTACTACTTTGGCATTATACATATCTGCAGTTTGCAGGGAGCATATAATATTTTCAATTCCAAACCAATCTGCAATACGGATAATGGTGCCCAGGTTACCAGGGTCCTGTATATCATCTAATACCAGCGTTAGTTTACTTTTCAGATCGGGCGAAGACAGCACTTTTTTTTGTTCAAAAACCGCCAATACAAGATTCGGTTTTGACAAAGAAGATATTTTTTCGAGTTCAAAATCTTGTATGGTAATGATGCATGATCTATGATCATCTTCAATTTTTTTTGAGAGTGAATTTTCCCAACCAGCCAGCGCGTAGATATTACGGCAGGCGAAAATCCCATCTTCCAGCAGTTCGGTTACCAGTTTGGGACCTTCTGCCACAAAAAGCTTTTCTTCCTCCCTGAATTTTTTGTGCTGTAAACTTTGGATATATTTGACGGTGGATTTGCTAAACATCGCTTAATATTTATGCCTTTATCATCATTGGAAAATACCGGCTCTCTTAAATTTGCCTGCACCGTTTTTATATTGTGCCTGCTTTTTTCTTCCTGCAATATTACAAGAAAAGCACCCAAGGGCAAGCCATACCTTGCGAAAAATACCATTGAATTAAAAGGCGGCGATTTTAGTAAACTGGAAAGATCTGCTGTGGTAGACCGGTTGTTAAACCAGTTAGATGATAGTTCCAGGTTAAGGGTAACCAGTTCGTTCCTGGTTTTAAATGTACTGAAACGCCCTCCCACCTACGATACCATGTATTCAAATTTATCTGCGGCAAATATGCGGGCTTCCATGTATCATATCGGTTATTACAATTCGGCAGTTTCTTACAAAGCTGATACTTCCGGCAAAAAAGTAAAAGTTCATTACACGGTTCAGGCAGGTAATCCAACAAGAATAGATACATTCAGCTACCGCCTTGTGCGACCCGATTTACAGGAACTGGCCTTAAAATCTTTCGACAAAACAATTCTTGAGGAGGGCAATCCAATTACCAAAGCTGCTGTTGTAGGTGAAATTGGCCGGTTGGTAGACACTTTCCGCAACAATGGCTACTACAAATTTACCGCCTCAGAATTAAAGATGAGAGGTGATACCAGTATTGCTGCGCTTACCACCATTAGTGATGATCCTTTTGAGCAATTGCAGTTATTGGCCGAAGCACAACAAAAAAGAGACTCCCCGGAAATAAAACTTGCAATGGTACTTGACCAGCCGGACGATTCCTCCAGGTTCAACCAATACCGGGTTCGCAAAATTTTTATACTACAGGATTATTACCCGGGTGATCACTTCGATGATACCACCTATATTATACAAAGGCGTACACGGAGTTTTGTATTGCGTTATCACAAACCCTATCCTATGTTCCGCACGGGGTTTTTGGCAAGAAATATAAGCCTGCGCCCAGGCCAGTTATTTCGACAGGATGACTATAATAAAACGCTGAGCAGCCTTTCTAAAAGCAATGCATGGCAAAGCGTAAACATTCAAACCAAAGAAATACCAGATAGTAACCAGGTAGATCTTATACTTGAACTTATTCCGGAAAAGAAGTTTTCATTTGAAGCTTCGGTGGAAGCCAGTTATTCTGCCACCAGTAATACTACCAGTGCCCTGGCCGGAAACCTGATTGGGTTCTCAGGAAATCTTGCATTAATTAATAAAAATTTTCTGCTTACCCGTAAAAAACTGGGAGGAGAAGCTATAAGGATGACGCACCGGTTGCGTGCAGGAGTTGAATTAAACAACAACAGCAGGGCTGCCAATACCAGTCTTATCAATTCAAATGAATTGAGTTACAGCAACAATGTTGTTATTCCCCGGCGTATTAACCTCAATCCTTTTAAAAAGACAAGATTGAATTCGCAGGGGGTACGGGTTTCAGCAGCACCCGTAAAGCCGGGCGAAACCTTCATTAATACTACGCTTTCTTTAAATAACCGGCTCAACCTGTTTAACCTGCAGAGTGTAAATCTTGCTGCCGGTTTTGCAGGGAAGTTTGAAAAAAAATTCCTAAAAGGCTGGAACTTTGTATTTAAACCGCTTAATGTTGAATTTAGTTACCTATACAACAGGACAGATAGTTTCAAAACAATTCTGGACCGTAATCCTTTTTTACGTTACTCCTATAATACAGCTTTGGTAATTGGCATGGGGGCTGGTATCTCTCACATATATCAAAACCCTAGGCATCTTCACAGTTTATTGAAAGAACGCTCCATAAAATTAAATATAGAAGAATCAGGCCTTACATGGGGGTTACTGGTACCGGGCATAAATACTTATAAGTATAAAGCCAATTTTGCCAAACTCGACGCGGAGTATAAGTACACTGTTAATTATAGAAAAACTTCCTTTGTATTCCGTGGCTTTTTAGGCGTGGGCGTGCCGTTAAAAAAAGATACCAGCCTGCCTTTCTTTAAACAATTTTTCGGCGGGGGAACAAACAGCATGCGCGGATGGCCTATACGTGGAATTGGTGCGGGCGGACAACAGTTGGTTGGTTATACCTCTGATCAGTTCAACGACCGAAGGGGAGATATGCAAATAGAATTAAATACGGAGTATCGTTATGAGATTGCACGGTTGATACCAAATATACTCACTTTAGGAGGAGCTGTATTTGTAGATGCCGGGAACGTGTGGAACCTGCGAAATTCCAAAACAAACGGCACTACAGATAGTACACAATTTAAATTTAAAAATCTTTATAATCAAATGGGGCTCTCTGCAGGTACGGGTTTCCGGCTGGATTTTAATTACGTGGTTATTCGTTTTGACCTGGGTTTCCGTTTAAAACGACCTGAAACAAGTTATGAAAATGCAGGCTGGAAATTACCCCCCATCGGCTTTGATGATGTTTTTAAGAAAATATTTTCAGGCAGGCGGGAATACCGGCGATGGAGATATGAGAACTTCAACTTTACACTGGGTATAGGTGTACCATTCTAAAATGGTTCTTCGTGCACCACAGGAGAAGCATTTTCATCCTGCAATGAATGTATAAAAGTTTCAATTGTTTTTGCATCTTCTACCCAAAATTCCCCAATGCGGGTACGCCTTAGTTCACTGAGGTAGCCACCGCAGCCCAGTACTGCGCCAAAATCATTTGCCAGGCTCCTGATATAAGTTCCGGTAGAACATACAACCCTGAATTTCAACAGGGGCATTTCAATGGCGGTGATATCAAACTCCCTTATAAAAATATCCCTTGCTTCCAGCTCTACTGTTTTCCCCCTTCGGGCCAGGGTGTATAATGCCACTCCTTCTTTTTTTATGGCCGAATAGAGAGGTGGCATCTGTTTTATATGCCCTATAAATTGTTGCGTTGCATGTTGAATTTGATCGGGAGTGATGCCCGGGGTTTCTTTAAAACTCATAGCATCACTTTCCAGGTCATACGTGGGAGTAACTGCTCCCAGCGTGAAGGAGCCGGTATACTCTTTTTCGGCTGCCATGTACTCATTGATCTTCTTCGTAAATTTTCCTGTACAGATGATGAGCAATCCTGAAGCCAGCGGATCCAATGTACCGGCATGACCAACTTTTTTTATTTTGATCGCATTCCGGATCTTTCGAACTGCATCAAAGGAAGTCCAGTGCAAAGGTTTATCTAATAATATCAACTGGCCTTCTTCAAAAAGATTTCTTTTTGCTTCAGTTATGGGTACTACTTTTTTCCGCTCAACCGGCTCATCTTCGGTACCGCTCCGTTTTCTGTGATTAGCAAAATATGATCCTTTTTTTCCCATTTTTGTTACACGAATTAAGAAAGCTTCTTAGCTGAGAACCTTAGCCATTTGTTCACTCCCTGCAAGTTTTACACTTGCTAGCTGGAATTTCATCACCAGGCTGTATGCCAACTTCTTTATTTCTAATTTCTTATTTCTTATTTTCTAAACCGCCTGCCTGGCTTTCAACTCCAGGTATTTATTAATACTGCTGATGGTTAAATTTTCAGGTCTTGCCAACACAGAAAGGATGCCATATTTCTGGAGTTCTTTTACCACCAGCTTTTTTTCGAACATAAATTTTTCCGCAACAGTTTTCAGGTAGATATCCTCTACATTGTGCGCTTCTGCATGCGCCAGTTTATCCATTTCTGTGTTTTCAAAAAATACCACCATCAACAAATGGTGTTTGGCTATAGAACGAAGGTAGCTTAATTGTCTTCTCAATCCACCCAATGATTCGAAGTTGGTAAATAAAACCAACAGGCTTCTTTGTTTTATTTTATGGCGAACCTGCATGTACAACATTTCATAATCACTTTCCAGGAAGGCAGTTTGTTCCTTATATAACGCTTCTAATATATTTTCTCTTTGTATCGGTTTTTTATCTGCAGCGATTAATGTAGAAAGCTTGGTAGAAAAACCCATGAGGCCTACCCTGTCTTGCTTTTGCAGGCATACGTTGGTCAATGCCAAAACCGTGTTGATAGAGTAATCCAGTAAACTTAAGCCATTGAAAGGCATTTTCATTAGTCTTCCCTTGTCGATGATACAATAAACCTGTTGCGATTTTTCATCTACATAATTATTCACCATCAGTTGTCCGCGGCGGGCAGTAGCCCTCCAGTTAATTGTTCTTATGTCGTCGCCGGTTACATAATCTTTTATTTGCTCAAACTCCATGCTCTGGCCAATCTTACGCAAACGCTGGCTTCCGTGTTCACCCATATAAGCGGTTTGTGAAACCAGCTGGTATTTTCGCATTTGCATAAAGGAAGGGTACACACTAACAACCTGCTCCAGCGGCATGGTAAACCGCCTGGTAACCAGGCCCAGTACAGAAGAAAAATATAAATGAACCTGGCCAAAAAAATACTCGCCCCTTTGCGTTGGTATCACCTGGTATTGAAAATTTTTTATTTGTTTTGGTTTGATCCATTGTGTAATGCTAAAATCACGCTCCTGCAACTGGGCAGGTAATTCATCAATTATATAAACACTGGTACCAAAAAAATAATTACTCTTTACTTCAATGGAAATATCGTTTTTATCCCCATTGCTCAGCCTTGCTGCAACAAAGCGTTTAACCCTGGGTGCCTTTGCTGTAAAATAAAGCAGGCAATAATCCAGTAATACAGATCCAACATAGATGATTAAACCAATTAACGCGAAGTTTAATAAAACAGGAAAAAAATACGACAATACAAAAAGTAAAGTGCAGGCGCCGCCTGTCCAGTAAAACCTGTTACTGAAAAAAAGATCACCTATGTATGTTTTTATTGCGCTCAAGAAATATTAATTTAACGGGGAACCTCAATGCCTTTTATAATACTGGTGATCAACTCATCAGGTGTAAGTCCTTCCATTTCTTTTTCGGGAGTAAGCATAATACGATGGCGAAGTACATGAGGAGCCATTTCAATTACATCGTCGGGAATTACAAAGTCTCTTCCTTTCAATGCGGCCGCAGCTTTAGCCGCCTTTAAAATGGCCAAGGAGGCACGGGTAGAGGCTCCCAGGTATAAACTTGGATTATTGCGGGTTTCATGTACAATGCCGGCAATGTATTCAACCAGCTTTGGTTCTATGTTTACATTTTGTACTATTTCCCTGTAATGGCGAATGCTTTCTGCAGACAACACTTTATTGATATTCTTTAATAATTCAGCCTGTGTTTTGCCCTGCTGGTTATTGAGTATGCTTACTTCTTCCTGCAAGGTTGGATAATCGATTTCCACTTTAAATAAAAACCTGTCCAGCTGTGCCTCAGGTAAACGATAAGTTCCTTCCTGTTCAATTGGGTTTTGCGTAGCCAGCACCAGGAAAGGAAATTGCATAAGATGTGAATGTCCATCTACAGTGACCTGCCTTTCTTCCATTACTTCAAAAAGTGCGGCTTGTGTTTTGGCAGGAGACCTGTTGATCTCGTCTATCAAAACAATGTTGCTGAAGATAGGTCCGGGTTTAAAATAAAAAGACCCTTCCTTTGGATTAAAAACAGACGTTCCGATAACATCGCCGGGCATAAGATCGGGAGTGAACTGCAAACGGCTAAAACCTACATCCACCATTTTGGCCATAAGTTTTGCAGTAAGGGTTTTGGCTACGCCGGGTACACCTTCCAGTAAAATGTGCCCGTCGCAAAGTAAGCCAATCAATAAAAGATCTATCATCTGATGCTGCCCTACAATTACTTTAGCTATCTCCGATCTTATCTCATTTATCTTCACATTCAGTTCTGATACCGGTGTTCTTTCGGGAAAAAATTGTTCTTCCATTAGTTTCTGTTTTTATAAAAATTTTGTATTTGTTCATTTAAAGTTAATAGTTCGAAATCACTCACTTCTTCTGACAATTGAACCTGCTCCATAGTGTTATACAAAGCCTGCAGAGATTCAAAAGATACACCACTTTTTTTACTAAGTGCTTGTACAAAGTCCTTACCTGATCCGTGTATATTTAAAAAGTAACGGTTACGGATATGCTCATTAAAATAAGTGATCATTTTATCAGCAATGGTTTTGTTGTTCTTTTCGGCCATATACAATCCGGCAATGGCCTGGGTAAAAGCAATAGAACTGTTTTCGATAGGTTTTATGATTGGAATAATACGTTGTTTTCTTTTACCATTGAATAAAATATAAAATAATAACAGCAACAGCAATATCCAAAAGGCTATCGTAAGTTCGGGGTATTGGAAAAGTATGTCTAGCGCCGATTTTCCTCCCCGGCCTCCGTTTTCCCGAAAACTGAAACGATTGTAATGATCGTCCCAGAAAATATTTCCCGGCCTTTCTTTCATGAATTCCATTATTTGTTTCATGTAACGATAATTATTTTCTTTAAGCAGAAAATAATTACTGAAGGCCCGTGGGTCGCAATGAAGATACATTCTGCCCTTACCAATAAATAGCACGATGAGGTTGGGTTGGCCCGCCTGGCTCTTCCCAATTACCCGCCCCAAAACAGTATCCACTTTAGTGAAATGATTAATAAAAGGATAATAGTAATAGTTAAATGTATCTTCTAAAAATAACTTTCCGTCGGCATAGCGACTTTCTAAAAGCATAGAAGACCATTCAGTATCAGCCTGGCTGCAATACACTTTATCCAATAACGTACTATCAATATAAGAAGCTGAAATAAAAACAGTATGACCTTCTGTAACAAAATCAACCAGGGATTCGGCATCTGCTTCTGAACAGTAGAATTTTTTGCTAATGGTCATATAAAAAGAAGACGAGTCAACATAAGTCTCGGAGCGAAAATCATTGAAAGATTTTTTATTGACGTTGATCATTTTATCGGGGTATGCCGTCGTAAGCATGGAATGGGCAACATACCCTCCAAAAGGTTTAGTATCCTTGTACTGATAGGTTTCCCGGAGATCTGGCAGGTTGCCTTTATTGTAACAGCTTTGTGTTGCCGCGACAATTAACAATAGACCGATAATATAAAATTTAGAAATGCTCAATTTTATTTATACTTTTTGCAAAAATGTGTGAAATCCGTTTTGAACCAGTTCATATTGTTTTATATCAATATCAAAATGACCGTACCAGACATACTCATACTGGAAAATAAGCCTCGAAAATTCGTTGCGCCAATTTGCAGGCAGCTCGTATACATACCTGCTGTTGGTTTTATCAGGTTCGTAATTTATCTGGTTCTTATCTCTTAGTTGCTGCAATGTTTTAAGAAAAAGATAGCGTACTGCCATACGGTAATCCCCCAGTTTGTAAGCCTGTTGCACCAATTGGTCAAAATCATTTTGTAAAAGCAATTCATCTTCTTCCTGCGGAGTTGCTGAAACTTTTGATGCAGATGAAGCCTGGAAGATGCCTTTGCTTTTTAATAACTGGTAAATAATGATCCCCACAAAGAATACAGCCAGGCAAATAAGGATAATTTTTACTACAGGCCCACCCAACAACCGGCTCATAAATGAAACCCCTTGCGGACCCCTGGTGTTTACGCGGGGTTGGGATTTAGTTTCCTGCGACGCTTTTAGCAGGCTATCAATGTTGCTCATGTAAGCAAATGCCTTTTTTCTCCTCCAGCTATCGATACTGTCTTTTTCAATATTAATTAGATGTTTTACCAGGTTAGTATCCGGGGGCATTTCAATTTCCTCCTCATAACGCTCTGCAGAAGTAACCTCTTCAATGGGAGCCTCAACGGTAACTGTATCATAATCGTTAGACTGCGCCTGCAAAACAGCAGCACAGTTCATTATAAAAAAAAGTATCAGAATACGTTTACCCATTATCGTTATGAAGCCTTTGAACAATGCCTTCTTTTTTAACCATACCACCTCTTTTTTGAAGACGTATAGGCCATATAATAAAATACCATACAATTAGAAATAAGGACCCGGTTAATATCAGTATGCTGGCCCATACGGGAAGACCCGGATTATTTTCCTTGTCATAAGTTTGGCTCATTAAATGCGTTACATAGCTTTCCAGGAACGAGGCAGCTATAAAAAATGGGATAAGGCAGAGTAATACTTTTGCTGCATCTTTGGCCCCTCTTTTAAAAGATTCCAACCTTGTATAAGTGCCTGGAAAAAGCATTCCACTGGCCAGGATAAATCCTGCAGCGCCCGCAATTACGATGGATGAAATCTCAATGGTACCATGAACCCAAATTACCAATATAGATTTCATACCCAAACCATGCGAAAAGAAAAGATACTGAAAGGAACCAAGCATGATCCCGTTTGACCATAAAATTCTAAGGGTAATAAAACCAAGCGTAAATCCACCGATAAAAGTATAGAACGCCACCTTTATATTGTTGAATGCTATTCGCACAAACATGCTGAAAGGGTTTTCATCCTTATATACACCAAAAGGATCACCTTTTGCAATATTGTCTTCAGTCATCGCAACATAATTATTCCCCAATACCCCTCTTACAAACTCCGGGTTGGAAAAAGAGGCCCATACACCGATCAGTACAAACAACGAAAAAATCAAGGCAGTAAATAAAAATATCCGGTGGTATTTTCTAAACGTCATCGGGAGCTCATACTTCCAGAAGTCGAAAACCCGGCTGAATTTTTCCTTTTTATTCCTGTAAATATCCTGGTAAATACCGGCAGCCAGGCCATTGATCCACCTGGTTACCTTACTCCGCGGATAATAGGTTTTAGCATAAGAAAGATCGTCTATGAGAGTGGCGAAACGCTCAGCAGTTTCATCGGGGCTGCCAGCTTTTTCCCGCTGGTAGCGGGTCCACTTTTCCACGTTCTTTTTAATAAACATCGCTTCTCTCATAGTGCAGAATGGCTGAAATTTCTTTTAGATCATTATTCAGGTTTCAATTTGCCGCTTTTTTCAGAAATAAAAAAATATGCTTTTGAATACTGTTTTGCTTTAGCATTGTATATTGCGGCCAGCATGTCAGTTATTCAAATCAATACTGTTTTTAATATTGACCTCGAGTTTGAAACGGCTCCTTTTCACAGAAGACTCCTGGCTTATATCATCGACTTTTTTATTCTTGTCATTTACCTCTACAGCATTAAATCATTATTATATGATGCATTAGATATCAATTTAAAGGAATATGTGGGTCTTGATATAATCCTTGTATCCCTGCCTATGTTCCTTTATTCACTCTTGTGCGAAATAATTATGAATGGGCAAACCGTAGGTAAGCGAATTACAGGTATAAGAGTGATAAGCCTTGACGGGGAAAAACCAACAACAGGACAATTCGTGCTGCGCTGGATCACAAAATTTTTTGAATGGCCTTTTTTATTCGGCTATATTTTTGATTCCGTTGGAGCTATCGTTATATACATATTTATTACAGGTTTATTAGGCATCAGCGTGTTGATCACTATTTCTTTAACAGCAAAAAATCAGCGGCTGGGCGACCTGGCGGCCGGCACCGTATTGATTGATACCCGTACTGATACCAGTTTACATGATACTGTATTTATGCAGATAGACGACAGCGGTAATTATAAAGTAATGTTCCCGGAAGTGATGCGTTTATCAGACAATGATATCAATACCATTAAAACTGTATTAATACAGGCGGAGAAAAGAAACAACCATGATATAAGTTACCGGGTAGAATACAAAATAAAATCAGTATTGCAAATCAATTCAGACCTGCACACAATGGACTTTCTAAAAAAATTGCTGGAAGACTATAATTACCTGGCTACAAGGGAATAATTATTTAGAAGAGAAATATCATCAGCATTAACGCAGTATAAATAATGAACATGATCCCCATGCTGCGATAAGCCATTTTAAAATGATGCCAGGCCGTATTAAATGCCCGCTGATCGGTGGTTTTGACAGACAGCTGCAATTTAACTGCAAACCGAAATGTAAAAAGACTGATCACAAAATAAACTGCTCCGGCCATGAGCGCTCCAATAATGGTTCCAATAATATAATTACTGAAAAAAATCTCTTTATAACCCAGCAGCATTTTTACAAGTTCAAACCCTGTTTTACCTGTTGTTAATACCGCAAAAAACATCCCCAGTGTGGCAACAAATTTTGCCAACACAGAAGTTTGATAGAGGTAATTTTTTACTTCGTCATCCACCTGCCAGTCAATGCTAAGTATATCCTGTTGTGTTTCCATAAAGTACGATAATTTTTACCAGATAAAATCTGCAATACTGCCTCCTATAAATAACAGGAAATAAATGCTGAACAAAATAGCCATGACCTTGTAGGTATTCTTTAAATGCCTCATGGATTCCACAAATTCATACCTGTCTGAAGTATCGACAGCAACCAGCAATTTATTGGCAAACCGGTACATATAGTGAGATAATATAAAGTACGCTACAGCAAATAATAACATTGCCAGTATTACCATGAAACCCGCTGTACCAGACATTATAAAGCCTGAATTGAGGGCTCCTTCTATACGTCCGCCCAACGTAAATGAAGCAACCAAGGCGATCCCGGAGAACAGCATTCCTGTTATGGCAATATACTTTGCCCACTTACCCGATTCTTTAAAATGGCTTTCTATCCCTTCATCAATATAGAGATTATTTTGCAGCAGGTTTCCCGGAGTATCCATCAGTTAGATATTGAATGAGTGAAGAAATGACGGCGCAGCTTCATGCCGCACCAGCCGGTTAGCTTGATGCAAACATGGCAGCGGCTACCGTTACGATAAGTGCCAATGCTAAAATAGCCAGGTAAATAATAACGATAATACCGGTAATGCGATACACCATTTTAAGATTGTAGAGTGAAGTATTAAAATTCTCCTGGTCGGTAGTTTCTAAAGCTGTTTTCATTTTAGTAGCAAACCGAAACATAAATAATGACAGGGCAAAATAAATAGCGGCTATAACCAGGTAGATGATTGAAACCAAAATTCCGGCTCCTCCAAAGATCGGCATACCTCCAGACATTATTTCCATAACGGTTCCTGCAAATAACGCGGCCAGGGCAATTAATGCAGATAAGATGAAGCCAACAATAGCCAGCAGCTTACCCCACATAGCTATTTCCTTTAAATTGAGGTGAGAAATTGAATCGACCTGTATATCGGCAGATAACAAATTTTGATTTGGTTCCATGGTAGTCCAGTTGTTTTGGTTATAACGAATATTAAACTTTTTTCTTACGTGCACAAAAAAAGAGCATTGAAATTTCTCAATGCCCTTCTATAAAATGATAATATCTAGTATGCTCTTGCAAATAATACTCTTTGCGTACTATTCTTTCCGGTCAGGATGCATTTCCCATCTTCCGGTTTATTATCAAGGGGTATGCAACGAATAGTGGCCTTGGTAAGCTCTTTTATTTTTTCCTCTGTGTCCGGTGTTCCATCCCAATGAGCAGCAATAAAACCGCCTTTTTCATCCAGCAATTGTACAAATTCCTCCCAACCATTGGCTTCCCTGATATTTTCGTTGCGGAAAGACAGTGCACGATTATAAATGTTTTGCTGAATTTCTTCCAGCAATTCCTTAATGTAACCGGCTAGCCCATCCATTGATACAGGTTTCTTTTCTTTAGTATCCCTTCTTGCCAGTTCTACTACATTGTTTTCCATATCACGTAGACCCATGGCTATGCGCACGGGCACACCTTTTAATTCATGTTCTGCAAATTTCCATCCCGGCCTGGCATTGTCATTGTCATCGTATTTAACCCTTATGCCCAGTGTTTTCAATTCATCCAAAATGGCTTTTGCCTTTGCATCAATCAGAGGTTTGCTTTCTTCGCCTTTATAAATTGGGACAATCACTACCTGCAGCGGAGCAATTTTGGGAGGCATTATTAATCCCTGGTCATCGCTGTGTGCCATTATTAAGGCGCCTATCAAACGGGTAGATACGCCCCAGGATGTTGCCCATACATAATCCAACGTATTATTTTTATCACTGAATTTAACATCAAACGCTTTGGCAAAATTTTGCCCGAGGAAGTGAGACGTGCCCGCCTGCAAAGCCTTACCATCCTGCATAAGCGCTTCGATACAATAAGTATCTTCTGCACCGGCAAAGCGCTCATTGGCTGTTTTTATCCCTTTAATTACGGGTACTGCCATATATTCCTCCACGAAGGTTGAATAAACATTCAGCATTTTCAAGGTTTCTTCAACCGCCTCTTCCTTTGTTGCATGGGCAGTATGTCCTTCCTGCCACAAAAATTCTGCAGTGCGAAGAAATAAGCGGGTACGCATTTCCCAGCGAACTACATTGGCCCATTGGTTTATTAAAATAGGCAGATCCCGGTATGACTGTATCCAGTCCCTATAGGTGTTCCAGATAATGGCTTCACTCGTTGGCCTCACTATGAGTTCCTCCTCCAGTTTTGCATCCGGATCAACCATTAGTTTACCCGGCCTGGATGGATCATTTTTTAAACGGTAATGCGTAACTACGGCACACTCTTTTGCAAATCCTTCTGCGTTTTTCTCTTCTGCCTCAAATAAACTTTTTGGAACAAATAAAGGAAAATAAGCATTCACATGCCCGGTTTCTTTAAACATTTTATCCAACTGGTCACGCATATTCTCCCATAAGGCATAACCATAAGGCTTTATTACCATACAACCTTTTACTGCGGAATAGTCTGCCAGCCCACCTTTCAGCACGAGGTCATTGTACCATTGGGAATAATTTTCTGCTCTTGATGTTAGTTCTTTGCTCACTGTTATTTATTTTAAATAAGGGGCACAAAGCTAATTAATTCGACGGTTCAAAAGTTCAACAGTTCAATCTTAGGCTCAAAATTTTGAACCCCTGAACCCTTTGAACCTTTGAACTTTTGAACCTTCAGTCTTTATGACATCTTTAACATCATTTCCTTCTCCTTGTACGTCTTATCCCAAAATGGGTCGTAATTTTAACCTTTCGCCGCCCGTTTTATTCTTAACTTTATCACCATTAAATGATAGCGCCATGAGCCTAAAAATTTTACTTATTGCCATCGCATCAGTTTCCCTTGGAAGCTGTAGTACCGCTTATAAAAGCGGGCAAACACCTGATGATGTTTATTTTTCGCCAGTAAAAGTTGTGGAAGAAAAAAATGAGCAGGAAGAGGAAAGAAAAGAAGAAAAGGTAGATGCTGAAGATAGAGAAATCCGCATGTCTTCCCGCGACAGGCGCTGGCGCGACTGGAACGATGATTATGATTGCAGGTACGATCCATACCGCTATGGATATAGTTATGGATATTATTACAATCCGTATTATTATCCTTATCCTGTTTATTCCGGTTATAAATATGTGAATCCAAAAAATACCACCCCACGTATGGCCAACCTGGCAGGCTATAATCCAAAAACACTGGTAGTGAACAATCCTAAAACAGGAGAAGTGAAATGGGTGAATGCGCCAAAGGCTTATAACAACAGCAATAGTTCCAAAAATAATGGTGGCGTTGTTAGAAGGATACTTACTTCTGTTGATAATAACTCCAATAACAATAATAGTAACACCAACAGAACGTATACCCCCTCTTCCAGTAACAGTTCGGGCTCTTCTTCCTCAGGTTCCGGTAGTTCAGGCGCGCCTGTATCAAGGCCTGCAAGAGGAAATTAAAATATTGCCGGCTGTAATTCTTCAGCCGGCTTTTTTTGAACCATTATTGAAAGATTATTTACCGTCAATCATTTTACAATGAAAAAATTTATATACATTTTTTTACTGTTTCCTGCTGCAAAGAGCTTTGCACAAGTGCCTGAAGATGCTATACGCTTTAGCTTCTATCCACAAAATGGTACAGCCCGCAGCCTGGCAACAGGTGGTGTGATGGGTTCATTGGGAGGCGATATCACGGCCAACTATGTAAACCCCGCCGGGCTTGGCTTTTACAAAACACGGGAAATTGTTTTAACGCCTTCTTTCTCTCTTAATAACCAGCAAGCTACTTTCCGGGATGAAAAAACTACCGAAAAGAAAAATAGTTTTGCTTTTGGACCAATAGGAATTGTAATCGGACAAGCGCATCGGTATAATCCAAAAACCAGCAGTGCATTTAGTGTTGCAGTTACGCAAACAGCCAATTTCAATAATCGAATTCACTACAAGGGATTGAATAACTACACTTCTTTTAGTGAATCCCTTGCAGAAGAGTTTGCAAAAAGTGATTATACTATCGATGAGGTACTGACTACTTTGTCGCCACTGCCCTACACTTCTGCCATAGGCTTGCAATCGTATCTTATAGATACAGTAACCATCGGCGGGCAAACAATTGTAAGAGGTGCATCAGAAAATATTCTTGACGAAGGCCAGGCTGTAGGCCAGGAAATGCTGCGTACATCAAGTGGCGGAATTTATGAAATTGCCCTGAGTGCCGCTTACAATGATAATGATAAATGGTATGTAGGTGGGGGCATTGGTATTCCGATAGTGAGCTACCGGAGTAATACCACTTTTTCAGAATGGGATACTTCAGCCAATACCATGAATGGATTTAAATCTTTTACGTACAATGATAAATTCAGTACTGTAGGCGCTGGTGCAAACTTAAAATTGGGGGTTATCTACAGGCCACAGGATTATATACGTTTTGGTCTGGCCATTCACACCCCAAGTTTTATGTTTCTAAAAGATGAACACACCGCATCGTTAACCACCACCCTGGAAACGCCTACCGGTCAGGCCGAAACATTTTCAGCCAGCTCATTGCAGTTTACCAATAACCAGGAGGGCGTGAGTAAATACCTTCAGTTCACCGCATGGAGAGCAATAATAAGTGGTTCTTATGTTTTTCGTGAAATAGAAAATGTAAAAAAACAGAAAGGCTTTATTTCTGCTGATATTGAATATGTGAACCATCGGGGCAGCAGGTTCAACAGCGATAATGAAGAACCTACTGACGATGAAAAAACTTATTACAAAGCACTGAATAATGTAGTAAAAGATATGTATAAAGGGGCTTTCAATTTCCGTGTAGGTGGAGAGTTGAAATTTAATACTATTATGGCGAGACTAGGCTTTGGTTATTACAGTAACCCTTACAAAGCCGTGAGTTATAAAGTAAACAAAATGGTTTTAAGTGGCGGATTGGGCTACAGGCACAAAGGAGTTTTTGTTGACCTTACTTATGCACACCAGATCACCAAACAAGCTGACTTTCCTTACAGGCTCGAAGACAGGCTGGATACATTTGCTGCTACCAAACAAAATCTTGGGAATGTTATAGCCACAGTGGGTTGGAAATTTTAAAATTTTTTTGAAGGATAAAAACAGAAATAAAGTAACATACATACAAAAATGATCCGGTAGAAAATGCAGGATCATTTTTTTTGCACCATAGTTAACCCCCTACTGATACTATCATCTGTTGCATTCATCCATTTTATATCAGGATCTTTTTTAACTCGGTTGGGCCTTTATTTTCCTGGAAATTACCTGACATGTATTTTCAATTAGGTATTTTGAGAAATTTTGAAATATTATTGTTATATTACGATAATGAAAACTATCTCGAATACTCGAATACTCAAATACTCGAATACTCGAATACTCGAATACTCGAATACCCGAATACCAGTATACCCTAATGTGTGCCTTTCACTGTAAAATTCCCTCTCCCCCTTCCGTCAAGGTATCAAAACTGTTATCCATACAATTATTTGAAAAGCATATTAAACTAGTTTGGCTTCATATTAGTTTTTTTCACCCACCAAACGCAATTCTTCTAAATAATGACACGAAACAAATAAACTATCATATAAAAATATTAAAATGAAAAATTTACTCTTTTTTGCGATCGTAATTTGTAGTTGCAGTAAAGCGCAATTAACTACAAAAGCAATAAAAAATAACTTTGGCGAACCTTTATTTCAAGAATTTAAAGGAAATGTGGTGCTGAAGAAAACCACCAATAACTCCATTTTGCTTTTTATTGATTCAGCAAATAGCAATAGCGGAAAGTTTAATACGGCCATACTTTTGGAATCAGACAAAGCATTCTCATCATTGGATATTGAGAATGGTGAATATGAAATTTATATTCCCAAGTCGAGGAGAAATTTAGTAATTAGCAGCTTGGATAAAAATTTAGTTTTGCACATTGGCTTGTTTGATGACGAAGAAAAAATTAGAAACATCAGTAAAAAATTTGAGATAGCAATTAAGCAACAAACCTATTTAGGTTATGGCCTTTCGTACATGAAAAGTCATTGGGATAAAAAATTAGTAAGCGAGGCCAAAGTGCAATCTTCCGATGATATTTTAGTAAATACAGATATTCATTTATTAGAAAAAGGCATTACCTCCAATTCTGTTCCAGCTGTAACTTGTCATTCTGGAGGGGCTGGATCTTCATCCTGCAGTGTTGAAGAGGGATTTCCTACTACTCAGGTCTGTTCAGTGAGTTGTAATGCAGGTTATTTTGCATGTTGTAACACTAGTACCTTTAAATGTAAGTGTTACGTTAATGGTACCGCTGAAAATTAACAGCACTGGCGAAAATGTAGCCTGCAATCAGATTGCAGGTTACATTTTTTCATATACGTTTGAACTAATTATTATAAGTAGTTCTTTAGCTATTGATCCCCAACTGGCGGTGACTACTGAAGTACCCCTACGGGTATAACTATCGACCTGGAGTATCATGCATATTATCAATTTGTATTATCAGGTCCTGAATCCTGATTTTATCTGCCATATCAAACCAGGTAATTTCTCCATCTTTTTTAAACCAGGTAAGCTGCCGTTTAGCATAATGCCTGGAATTTTGTTTAATCAGTTCCACAGCCTTCTCGAATGAAATAAAACCTTCCAGGTAATCAAACAATTCCCGGTAACCCACTGTTTGCAAGGCATTCCGGTCTTTAAAGGGTAAAACAGTTTTGACTTCTGCCAGTAATCCGTCTTCTATCATTATATCTACCCGCCGGTTGATCCTTTCATATAAAACCGGCCTCGGCAATTCCATTCCTATTTTGATAATATTAAATACCCGCTGCTTTTTTTGTTTCGCTTGAAAAGAGATAATAGATTGCCCGGTGCCGGCTTTTACTTCCAGCGCACGCATCATTCGCTGGGGATTTTGCATTTCTCCTTTATCTGCATAAAGGAGGTCAGTGGTTTTTAATTGTTGTTGCAGCCATTCAATACCATTACACTGGTATTGTTGTTTAATATTATTCCTGAGTGATGCCTCTATAGTTGGAATCTGGTCAAGTCCCTCGCAAAAAGCTTTTATGTAGAGCCCGGTTCCGCCAACCATGACTGCAATATCCCTCTTTATAAAAATTTCATTTACACAATTCAATGCATAATTTTCGTAATCAGCGGCAGAAATATCCTGCTGAATAGAATGAGAAGCAATAAAATGATGAGGAACAGCATTGAGTTCTTCGGCTGAAGGCCTGGCTACGCCGATGTTTAATTCTTTGTAACATTGCCGGCTATCTGCAGATATAATTTCAGTGGAAAAATATTTGGCCAACTGTATAGCCATGGCCGTTTTACCTACTGCTGTTGGACCGGCAATTATAATGCAGGTTTTGTTCATATCGTTGGGGCTTGTACAGAGCCTTTTTTAATGGATACTTGTAAAATTGATAATGAATAATTTTTCCAGTGGATTTATAATCAGGAAATTGATATTCCAAAATAAATAAACGACATTGAGCCGCCTTCATTAACCATTATCCATTCACTATTATCCATTATTCTAAAATCCGTCGTTCGCATCATTTCCGTCATCGCCTGCTTCTTCAGTTTCATCGGCCACACTTTCACCATCTTCATTTTCCTGGCCAAAGCCATCACGCATGGCCTCGGGTTGCAGGTCGTATTTTTCTTCCATTTCGGCGAGGCGTTTATCAACCAACCCTTTTGTGCCGTATTGAGACGGTGCCAGGCCCTCCGTACGCACACAAACCGGGTAACTGAGTTTTGCATTTTCCTCTTTATCAATATTGATCAACTCGATCATAAAATGCCAGTTCTTATTAAAATCGTATTCGTATATAAATCGCTGATTGGGATTTGTTACTTCGCTTGCCAATGCAACTTCACTCATAATGAGTGGTTCTGCCTTATATTCCTTCTCATACTTTTCGAGCGATATTTCACGGCCCCTCAACCAGTTCTCATTACTTCTGTAAAAAGTAGCTTTATGTTTATTGTCAAATTCATAACTTTTAAGAATGGCATCGTGCAGTTCCTTAAAAGTTTGTGTATGACGGATCGCTACATCACGGTAAATACTCTCGTCTTCTTCCCAATATGTTCTGAATTTTAAAATTGCCATGGTATAAAGTTAACGATTTTTATATTAGATGGATAATGCCGGATGCTGGATACCGGGTACCAGGATCCGGCATCCGGTATCAAATAGCTACCCCTATTTCAACCGCCTTCACATGCATGTAGGCAACAGCTGCATCATAGTCGTTAGGAATTATTCCATCTAAAATTGCATTGCGGATAGCATCTTTTATTATACCCACCTCTTTTGATGGCTGCAGGTTAAATGTTTCCATAATGATCTCACCCGTTATGGGTGGCTGCCAGTTGCGGATATGATCTTTTTCTTCCAACTCGGCACAGCGTTCCTGAACCATTTCAAAATTTTCAATAAAGCGTTTTACTTTTTGTTTGTTTTTGGAAGTGATGTCTGCTTTACACAGGATCATCAAAGATTCAAAATCATCGCCGGCATCAAATAATAACCGGCGTATGGCAGAGTCCGTGATGCTATCTTTTGTGAGGCTGATTGGGCGCAAATGCAATTCCACCATCTTTCTTACAAAAAGCATTTTTTCATTTTGCGGCAGTTTGAGTTGTGCAAAGATCTTTGGCACCATTCGTCCTCCCACTACTTCGTGTCCATGAAAGGTCCAGCCATGGCCTTCTTCAAAACGCTTGGTAACAGGCTTTGCAATATCGTGCAATACGGCAGCCCAGCGTAACCAAAGATCAGCGGTGTGTTCACATATATTATCTACCACCTGCAGCGTGTGATAGAAATTGTCTTTATGGCCTTTACCGTCAATGTATTCAGCGCCGGCCAGGGCCACCATCTGGGGGAAAATAATTTGCAGCAATCCTGTTTTATATAACCAGTCGAAACCAACAGATGGCTTTTTGCTCATTAGTATTTTATTGAGTTCATCTGCGATACGTTCTTTGCTGATGATCTTTATTCTGGAAGCCTGGGCAGTAATAGATGCAATGGTTTCATCTGCAATTTCAAAATCCAGTTGAGCAGCAAAACGTATGGCACGCATCATCCGAAGCGGATCATCACTAAATGTTTTGCCAGGTTCAAGTGGCGTTTTTATCAGTTTTTCTTCCAGGTGTTTTATGCCGCCGAAAGGATCTGTCAATTTCCCGTAATCTTTTATATTTAAACTAATGGCCAGCGCATTAATGGTAAAATCCCTGCGATTCTGATCGTCTTCCAATGAGCCGGGTACAACATCCGGGTTGCGGCTTTCGGGTCGGTAACTTTCTTTCCTGGCGCCCACAAATTCTATTTCCAAAGCCTCTCCCCAACCTCTCTCCAAAGAAGAGGGAACCGGGACGTCAGATTCTTCTGTATTAAAAAACACTTTTATTTGTGCGGTACCATAGGTTTTAAAAATATTAACCGCAGGAATCGGATCAAAACGTTCTGCTACTTTTTTTGCCAGTGCAATACCATCACCCGTACAAACAATATCTATGTCTTTGGTAGGCCTGCCCAAAAGTTTATCCCGCACAAAACCGCCAATGGCGTAACTATCTACCCCCAATTCGGCAGCAGCATGGGAAATTTGTTTAAATATGAATAGTTCTTTATGGGTGCAATTAATGTCCATTCGTGCAAAAATACCGCAAAAAGGTTCAACGGTTCAAAAGTTCAAGGTTCAACGTTATCCTTAACAGGAAAAAAGGATTTCCGTAAAGGCAAATGGCCAATCTTTGAACTTTTGAACCTTAAACACGGCATTAATATTGACTAATTAATAATCCATTATAAAATACCTTGATTACCAATTAATTTTGCCATATTGGCGAACGAACAAAAAGACTATGGATAATAATTTTTATTTAAACAACCAGGAAGACGAAATGGAATTTATGCCCATGATTCCATTATCGGAAGAAGATGAGGATGATGCAGACGGGAAGCCGTTTCCAGGCGAATTACCTTTACTCCCTTTACGAAATACTGTGCTTTTCCCAGGCGTTGTAATACCGATCACTGTTGGAAGGGATAAGAGTATTAAAGCAGTAAATGATGCTTATAAGGCTGACAAATTGATAGGTGTTGTAGCGCAAAAAGACAGTGCTATTGAAGAACCGACGGTAAGTGACCTGGAAGATATTGGTACTGTTGCAAAAATTGTGAAACTGATTAAAATGCCGGATGGGGGTACTACTATCATCATCCAGGGTCGTAAACGCTTTAAAATTGAAGAGATAACTGTGGAAGATCCTTACTTTAAAGCTACTATAAAAGTATTGGAAGAAGAAGGCAGCAAAGGTGATAAAGATTTTGATGCAATGGTTAGCAGCATCAAGGATCTTGCTACGCAGATCATTAGTCTTTCTCCCAACCTCCCCAGTGAAGCGGGCATTATATTAAAGAACATTGAAAACCCTTCTTTTCTTATTCACTTTGTGAGCAGCAACCTCAATAGTGATATTCGCCAGAAACAACAGTTACTGGAGATCAGCAATATAAAAGCACGGGCAGAATTATTAATGAGCCTGATGCATACGGAATTACAATATGCGGAACTCAAAAATAAAGTAACGAATAAAACACGTGCGGAACTGGATAAGCAGCAGCGGGAATATTTTCTCCAACAGCAAATGAAAGCCATAAAAGATGAACTGGGCGGCGAAAATTTTGCGGAGCTGAAGGAGATGCAGAAAAAAGCGGAAGCAAAAAAATGGACGGAGTCTGTAAAGGACATGTTTCATAAAGGTTTGGAAAAACTGGAACGTATGCATCCTTCCACACCTGATTATTCTGTTGTGTATAATCACCTGGACCTGATGCTGGATCTTCCCTGGGACAGTTATACGGAAGATCAATATGATCTGAAAAAAGCAAAAAAAGTACTGGACCTGGATCATTACGGAATGAATAAGATCAAGGAAAGAATTTTGGAATACCTGGCAGTCTTAAAACTAAAAGGCGACATGAAAAGTCCCATCCTCTGTTTCCTGGGCCCTCCGGGTATCGGCAAAACAAGTTTGGGCAAAAGCATTGCTGCTGCTATTAACAGGAAATATGTAAGGGTAAGTTTGGGTGGCCTGCATGATGAAAGCGAGATACGTGGGCATCGTAAAACCTATATTGGTGCTATGCCGGGCAGGATCATACAATCTATCCGGAAAATAAAATCGAGTAACCCGGTAATGATACTCGATGAAATTGATAAAGTGGGAACGGATCATCGTGGCGATCCATCTTCTGCTTTACTGGAAGTACTGGATCCTGAACAGAACAATTCTTTCTATGATAATTACCTTGAACTTGAATATGACCTGAGCAAAGTTTTATTCATTGCCACTGCTAATAATATCAATAATATTCAACCGGCTTTAAGAGACCGGCTGGAAATAATTGACCTGAGTGGTTACGCAGTAGAAGAAAAAATCGAGATAGCCAAACGCCATCTTATTCCAAAACAAAAAGAAATGCACGGTTTAAAACCCAATGGTTTTAAAATGAGTGATTCTGTGCTGGAGAAAGTTATTGAAGATTATACCCGGGAAAGTGGTGTGCGTGAGCTGGACCGCCAGCTTGCGAGTATTATGCGCAACCAGGCAAAAGAAATTGTAATGCGTGGAAAATTAAAACCAACCATTACCAATAAGGATATTGAAAAGATATTAGGTAAACCCCGTTACAGCAACGAGATCTATCGGATGGCCAATATGGCGGGCGTGGCTGTAGGGCTTGCCTGGACCTATGTGGGTGGTGATATTCTTTTTATTGAAACACAACTGAGCGAAGGAAAGGGTGAATTGAAATTAACGGGCAACCTGGGCAACGTGATGAAGGAAAGTGCAAGTACCGCTTTTACCTGGCTGGAAGCCAACGGTAAAAAACTGGGATTGACGGTGGAGGAGTTCAATAAAAAAGACGCACATATTCATATTCCTGAAGGGGCAACGCCGAAAGACGGTCCAAGTGCGGGTATTACCATGATGACGGCACTTGCCAGTGCTTACACCGGCCGGAAAATAAAACCTTACCTCGCTATGACCGGCGAGATTACCCTGCGTGGGCAGGTGCTGCCAGTTGGCGGTATCAAGGAAAAGGTGCTGGCAGCTAAAAGATCTGGTATTAAAGAAATCATTATGTGTTTTCAAAATGAGAAAGATGTATCAGAAATAAACCCGCAATTCATTAAAGGGATCCAGTTTCACTACGTAAAAACAATGCAACAGGTACTGGATATTGCTTTAACATAATTTTTTTGCAGCGAATGCACAACCCAAATTGCCTTTTATACGTAATTGGTTTATTCAACTGATTTCATGTTGGTTGTTTTAAGGGTTAAAAAAAATTCCCCCGTATTCTTGCGGGGGAATTTGTTTTATAGCACATCAGCTAATGTCTGATTATGTTTCAGTTAGAAAGATCCGTCAGCCTTAGCCTGTCAAACCCTTTCCTGAAGGCGCTTATTCCTTCACTATTTTCCTGGAAAGCAATACCCCGGATTCATTGGAAACCTATAGTAAATAAATCCCTGCAAACAGGCTTGCTACCGGAATTTTTAATACCTTGTTCCTGTCATCATTGTTTGAATAAATCATCCTTCCGTCAGCACCGAATAATTTTACAGCCGATTGTTTGGATAGTGATGGTAATTCTACAAATAAATTTTGGGTTACCGGGTTTGGATAGGTTTGAACCATTATACCATAATCCACAGAAAGGATTTTAGAATAAGTGAACCTTGCATCCCTTGTTACTATTTTTAACCGGTAAAACTTACTTCCCGACTGATGGGCCGCATCATTAAATAACTATTGTTGCAAGGCAATATTCCGCAATGCATTCACCGAACCTATTTTTGTAAATTCACGGCCATTGCTGCTCAATTCTATTTCATACATCATTTCATTTTCTTCCCCGGTTGTGTGACACCATTTAATTTTTTTGCATTGAAACTGATGATGTTCAACGGCAAAGTTCCCGTTAAAATACAGGAATAACTTTGTGTAACAGCATCCGGTCCTACATCAACGGCACTCAAAGCGCTCAGTCCAACGATAACCGGAGATATATTACTGTACTCATCGGCACCAATATCTTTCAATCCGGTTCTTACCTGCAGCTCGTTATCCGTGGTTATAAAAGAGTATATTCCTGCGCCTGCATTTATTGCAGGACTTGCAGCAGACAGGCGCATTACTTTAGATGCATTGGTGCTGTTGCAACCCGATGGTGCGATGCAAACAGGTAAAACCAATTTGGGATCCGTTACATTTAACTGCGCTGCAGTGGCTGTCATACCCAGCGTTGAACCAGCAGTTGGATACATCATATTATTGGAGAAAGCCACACCATTTAAAGCAGCAGCATAGTGAACGGTAATGATGGGAGTAGTATTTTCTATTACTACGTTAAAACAGGTTTACATACGACCATGTATCATTTATACTTGCAGGCAATCACCGAAAGGTTAATGTAGCAGAAAGACGCAGGAGCATATGATTACGGGCATTAGATGATTTATAAATATTCGCGCTTAATGTACATGAAATGTCGGGGATCTGTCGAAATTAAATAGGTATTCTGCAACGAAAATTAGCGGTAACGTTAGCGGCAACGGTTACGGAGTGGCAGTAGTATGCATAAAAATTCCCCCGCATTGCTGCAGGGGAATCTATTTATACCCTTGGATGAAGTTTGGGAGATAATTTTTAAGCGTATGCTTTCTAAACTGCTTTTCTTCCTGCAATAAGAGATATTACAAAAATTACAAGGAAAATAAAGAAGAATATTTTAGCGATCCCTGCAGAAGCCCCTGCAATTCCACCAAAACCAAGTATAGCTGCTATAATAGCAATTACCAGAAATACGACTGTGTAACGTAACATAAAATAATATTTAAGAGTTAATGAATGATTTATTAACCTTATTGAAACTTCCGTGCCATCCTTAAATATTAATAGATCTATGCTTCAAAACTTATTTTCAACTTGTATTCTGTGTATTTATTTTCCCCATTTGCGCAAATATGATGAAATACCAGATTAAATGGCAGCTGCCCCGCTAGCTGCTGCTGCAGTTGCAGCAATGGAAGCGGCATGGGCTTCATTACTTACATTTCCCATGCTTACAAAACCGTAACCCCAGCCTTTCAATTCGTTTTTCCATTTTAAAGAACCATCTTTTGTACTAAGGCAAATTAATATACCATACACACCGATATAAATATTATCGCCTTCTACATTTATTTGTCCTACGGCATGACTTAAAGAATTTCCAATAAGCTCTTTGAGCTTTATTTCCCAAATGATCTTGCCGTCTTTTTTATCAATGGCAGCAACCCGGCCATTGGAAAAGATGTATAAAATAGTTTTTTTCATCGCTTATATTTTATAAAATTAATGTTGAAGCCTTTCTTTTCGTTTCTCCATCCAGTCTTTTTCTTTTGCTGTACTTAATGCCTGGATGATTCCTACTATAAATATCAGCGCCACACTTCCTGCCAAAAATATTACAGAGTAACTATGATAACTTCCTATTTCCTGCGAGGCAGTTCTAAAAAAACTGATCATATCAGTTACTAAAAAATAACCCCATACTATTAAAGCAACAAGAAATAAACTCCAGGACAGGTATCTTACAAATGGGGCAGGGTGCTTTTTAGTTCTTGAAAAATAAATAAGAAATACCCCAATAAATAAAATGGTTGGCACCATGATGATAAACAAAGTAAACAGGTATACGAACCAGGGAATGCGATCAAGTAAACCAAAAGCCAGGCGCAAACCATATAACAATAACAACAGCGATGCTACAAAACTAACCAGGATAATAATCAGCCTGTTACTAAGTTGCAGGTATTTGGTAAATTTATCTTCCATTACAATTTATTTTTTAAAAGCGCCAACTCCCACCAGGCTATCATTGTTAACTTTTATTACCAGCAGGCTGCTGTCTGTTTTCTTAAATTCGTTCAGTATGCTATCAACCCCACGACCGGCGCTTTTAGCTGCTGCTTCTTTTTGTAAAACTTCATTACATGAAAAAAGCAGGAATGACAATAACAGCAAAAAAATGATACTGATTTTCATCGGTTGTTTAGTTAAAGTAGCTCAGGTTTGTTTTAGGGGTAAGCGCAATCAAGCTCTCATAGACCATTTTAATAGTATTTTCAATATCATCTTTGTGCAGCATTTCCACGGTAGTATGCATATAGCGCAGCGGGATGGAAATCAATACAGAAGGACAACCATCATTGGCATAAGCAAAAGAATCCGTATCTGTGCCTGTACTGCGGCTTACTGCTCTTAACTGGTAAGGTATGCCGGATTTGTCGGCAGTTTGTTGTACAAAATCCAGCAGTTTATTGTGTACCGCCGGTCCATAGCAGAGCGAAGGTCCTTTACCGCATGCACATTCGCCTTCAATAATCTTGTTTACCATGGGAGTAGTACTGTCGTGGGTTACATCGGTAATAATGGCCACATCGGGTTTAATACGGCGGGCTATCATTTCTGCACCACGCAAACCAATTTCTTCCTGTACCGCGTTTACAATATATAAGGCAAAAGGCAATTTCTTTTTATTATCCTTTAGTAGTTTGGCTACCTGTGCTATCATAAATCCGCCGATGCGGTTATCAAAAGCCCGGGCAATTAAAAAATCATTGGCCAGTTCATCATACCCGTCTTCGTAAGTAGCCACCGCGCCTATATGAATACCCAATGCTTCTACATCTTTTTTGGTTCTTGCCCCACAATCCAAAAAAAGATTTTCCACCTTAGGCTGTGCTTCTTTTTCTGAGCCGCCAACACGTGTATGAATAGCAGGCCAGCCAAATACAGCTTTTACAATTCCTTTTTTCCCAAATATATTTACCCGCATACTTGGAGCTATCTGGTGATCTACCCCGCCGTTGCGTTTAAGATACATCAGCCCTTCTGGAGAAATATAATTTACAAACCAGCTGATCTCATCAGCATGGGCTTCAATAACTACTTTAAAACTTGCGGAAGGATTAATGATGCCTACAGCAGTTCCGTAAGGGTCGGTAAAAAATTCATCTACATACGGTTCCAGCCACTTCATCCAAAGCTTTTGCCCGTTACTTTCGAAGCCGGTAGGCGATGAATTATTGACATATTCTTTTAAAAACTGGTAGCTTTCGCCTGAGATGATAGATTTCTTTTTTACTGCTTTGGCCATGTGAAATAATTTAATACTGCAAAAGTAAAAGTTATTACACTAAAATATTTAAATAGAAAATTACACACGAATCCGGCACCGCCAGTTACTAAAGATAAATTGCAGAAAGTAGAGGTAATTTTAAACCTACTTGCATTCAGTTAAAAGAGGTTTGGACGTTTTTATAACATTGCTTTTATTTCCTTTAGCATCCCTGACATATATTTCATAAAAAACAGTATCTACCCTGGGTTTCGGAGGACCTGGTTCGATACAGTCAATTGATCCAAAGAGACTTGCCGTAACCTCTGCCTCAAAATTATTTTTAGGAGCCCGCTGCAGATCAGGAAATCTTAAAGAATCCAGGTCCATTGTTAACAAGTGTTTTATATAGATCCAGGAACTGTCCTGTGGAGAGCTGGGATCATTACCAAAATCTCCTTCAGCATCTGTTATCTTGAAAATTAATTTAGGAATAAGTTCGGGAGGTGCTGTAACGGGAAGACCCGAAGTAACGAATCCCGGAGTAATATCCACAAATGATATTTGAGGTGCTGTTGTAAATTTATCTTTTTTGCAGGAAACAAATCCAATAAAAACAAAAATAACAAGGAGCGTATTTTTCATATATAAAAATTGTAGTCAAATTTAGGCAACCCTTTCCATATAACCATTAGCTGGTTTCATATGTTTTTGCCAAATTTGCAGCATTGTATGAACGAACCCGGCTCACATATCATTAAGGATATCTTTACTACAGACAATGCTGCATTGGAAAGCACTGCTTTAAAAATATTTAGTTTCCAATACAATCACAATATTATTTATCGTCAGTTCTGTGATATCCTAAAGATAAAACCCGCTGATGTGCAAAGAATAGAAAATATACCGTTTTTGCCCATCCAGTTTTTTAAAACTCACCAGGTAATTACCGGGCAATTTGCGCCGCAAATTGTTTTTGAAAGCAGCGGCACAACCGGATCTGTTAACAGCAGGCATTTTGTAAAAGATACCGGTTTATACGAGGAAAATTTTTTACATGGATTTGAAAAATTTTATGGCAATGTAGCTGGTTACTGTATCATTGGATTATTACCTTCATACCTGGAAAGAGGAAGTTCTTCATTGGTTTATATGGTAAACCATCTTATCAAAAGATCCGGGCACCCGCTCAGTGGCTTTTATTTATACGAACATGAAAAACTTCAACAAACCCTTTTTCAAAATGAAGCAAACGGGCAGCCTGCTATTTTAATCGGAGTTACTTACGCATTGCTGGACTTTGCAGAAAAATTTCCGATGCAATTGAAGCATACAATGGTAATGGAAACGGGTGGCATGAAGGGTCGCAGGGAAGAGTTGATGCGGGAAGAAGTTCACCAGTTGTTACAAAAACAATTAGGCATAAAGGAAGTTCATTCAGAATATGGTATGACGGAATTATTATCCCAGGCCTATTCTTTGGGCGGTGGCATTTTTAAGCCCGGCAATTCTATAAAAATTTTATTGCGTACAGAAGATGATCCCTTTGATGTGAATGCCAGCGTACCGGCAGATAAAAAATTTATAACAGGCGCTATTAATATTATTGACCTCGCCAATATTTACAGCTGTTCTTTTATTGCAACAGATGACATGGGTAAATTATATGCTGACGGAAGTTTTGAAGTATTGGGTCGCCTGGACAATAGTGATATCAGGGGTTGCGGGCTCATGATCTTATAATGTACCATAGGCGATCCGCCTGTTACTGGCCAGGTATTTTTCCCTGATAACAACGCCCATCGGTTTCTCGTATAGTTTACTTTCTACCCAGCTAACCAGGTCCAGGTAAGCAAATGCCCTCGTTTCGAATCTATCTTTTTCAAACTGCTTGATGGCTTGTAAAAACTTTTCCAGTTCAGGTTTAAGCATCGACCTGTGTACAGAAAATGATTTACGCAAAAATTTAAATACTTCTTCTTCTATTACTGTAAGGTTTTGCATTTTGGCCATGAAGCGGTATACAGATTTTATAAGATGATCCATGATGTCCATATTACCCAGTTCGTAATGCGCAAGCAGGTGTACGAGGCGTGCATAACATTGCAGGTCATTTCGCAGGTCAACCTGGTCGTTAATGATCTTCCTTAAATAATCAATGCATTCATTGTAATTGCCCGCACCAAAATGAAGTGTAGCAATTTTATAGTTAAATACAAGCACCCTATGCCTGTCGAGGTAAAGTGAATATTCTTCCAATTGTTGTTCAATAGTAGGCGCCAGCACCAGCCCTGCGCTAAAATTACCAACAACCATCTCGAGGTTTAATTTGGCGCTGTTGAGGTAAACAAATGTCTGGATGCGGTTGTTATCATGAAGGTTGGCTGCCGGTGATTCTGAAAAATTTTCGAACTGTTTTAATGTAATAGCAAACTGCTGGTAATTTCTCAGATCGAAATGTGCATTCATGAGGTTATGCATCCCTTTTATGTAGTGGCTTGTTTCCACTTCAAGCATGGCAGGTTCGCTGTGAAAAAGATTAACCCATTTTTGCGTATACCTGTAATACATTAAAAAATCCTGGCGAATAAATGCATACCAGCAATAGCTTTGGTAAAAATAAAGTCTTTCATAAAAACCTGTTTGTTTGTAGGCTTCTGCCGGTAAATGTTCTGTAAAATATTTTTTGATGTATATCTCGTCCTCTTTGTTACGGGAGTGCCCGTGTTGCACATACCAGCTATATAATTGCAGCGCAAGGTTAGAAAGACTGGTAATCATCTTTCTTCTTTCGTTCACTTCCAATGCCTCGTTGGCCAATGTTTCTGCACGGTTTTGCATACTGCGGGTAATGTGTAGCGTTTCTATTTTTTTTTCCATGGATATTACCTGTATCAAAAAACTATCCTGGTTATGAGAGATGGCAAGTTCTTTGGCCTTCTCTAAAATTTTAAGGCTTTGCAGGTACAAACCTTTATTATACAGTATGCGGGCATAATCCAGTTGTTCGTGCAACTGCAGGTCAATGCTCTCTGTGCTTTTTAAAACCCTGAGGCTGGCCAGTATTTGTTTATACAAATGTGCCTTGGTATTGGAAAGTTGTTGTTTTTTAATGGAAGGAATCTTTTTGAGCAATTGAGCCTCGTCATAATCCTCGAGTTTATCCATTGCATCAAAAAGATCAACAATTTTAAGGTCGTGGTTGCCTGAATTTCGTTTGGTATAGAGCTTAAAATTGCGCTTTTCCGATTTTTGAAGTGATCGGATCAATTGGAAAACAATATCGGTTGAACGGTTGGGCATCGTAACGTATTTTGCCTGAAAGGCCCTGTGGTAAAGGCTTTTAAAAAATTAAATCACCCTTTAGCATCCCGAAAGGCGCTATAAGATGATTTTAAAACAATAAAATTGATACTAAATTTGTATTCAGAAAGCAAAGGTATACAAATGGCAGGCAATCGAAAAAAGCTGGCAGGCAATTTAAAGGCCGTTTTTACTAACAGCAAGATAAGAGGAAAATGATTACAAAAAAATAATTTTAAGAATTTTACATATGGCAAGCAATCGAAAAGGCCGCTCCGTTTCTACGGAGGGGCTATTTTTTTAATGTGAAATTCCATTGGGCATCGTAGCAAAATACCCTTGAAAGCTACTACAGGTAAGGGCTTTAACATAAAAATAGGAGCTTAAACATCCGATAACATCATTTAACATGATTTTGAAACCCTTAAATATTTTATAAATTTGTTATCAAGAAGCGAATAATGGCAATCGAAAAACGCTGGCAGGCTATTTTCGGGCTATTATTCCTTAAAAACAGGGTGTGAGACAGAAATAAGTTAGATTTTAAGAATTTTACATATGGCAAGCAATCGAAAAGGCCGCTCCGTTTCTACGGAGGGGCTATTTTTTTGTGCGGCGAAGGATCTCAAAGTACCACAAGTAAGTGTCGCGTACGCTGAATTGCCCACTTAAAATAATTTCTGTTTCCAAAGATATGTGTTAGTTCCTCCCATTTTGTTGTTCCAATGCCCGCGGCTATCACTATAAAAAATCACACGCCGCAATTGGGTGTGGGTTGTGAGTTGAATACAAACCCCCATGGGGAAGAAAATTATTCCAATAGTAAATACAGTAATCATCCTGGAATAGGTTTACTGGTAGTGATAGTTTTTGTTAAAATTCCTGTGTACCGATCCTTATCTGTACCACCACCCTTAATTTCTTTTAATTATTTTTTCCCTGATCTTTTTGTAGCGGGTTGGGTTAATTGTTATTAACCAGTCTGCTATTAATGCAGTAAAAGGTAATGCTGCATTCATATCCCTCAAAAGCATATCCACGTGATGAATCGTTCCGGGCATGGTACTGAGACCACGCGAAGCACCATTGGGCCTGAACTTTGATCTCCATTTTATAAACGCTGTTCCCTCCTGAAATATTTGTGATTCTGTCGGCCGGGTAATTCTGCCTTTTAAATATTCACAAACCCATAAGGCAGCAAATTCAGATGAAATGGGAGATTGTATAGACGAATTATATCCAACAAATGCAAGCGCCGGAACGCCCGCGGGCAGTATATGATGATACAAAATGTAATTACCATCGCTATCTGTAAATTTTTCGACAAGCGCATCCGATAAAAAAGGTATGGTCTGTTTAAACCCTGCTGCAAAAACTATCATGTCACTCTCCATTTGCTCTCCATTAGAAAATATGACCTGCCTGCCGTTGAATGCAATAATTTCGCCTTGTTTGGTTGCGATTATTCCTGAACTTATTTTTTCAAAAAAAAGAGGAGTTTCAAGCGTGATTTCACCAAAAGCTTGCTCTTTTATGGTAGAAGTGGGAACAAGATTAAGTGCTGTCAGCATTTGCTTCCGGGTGCAGTATTTTTCAAGGAAAGAAAGCATTCTCCGGGAAATGCCGGCTTTATTTATAAATTGCTCCAGTTTATTATGCTGATCACTTGGTTTGATGAAGGCCTCCCCGAGCCTGTTAAGCAACAAGTATTTCATATTGATGCCTTTCACATAACGGGGTATTTTCCATTTGGGTTCCCGAAACACAAGCAATGAACTTTTTGCAGTTTCTGAAGCTGCAGTAATAAGGTCACTTGCAGACTTTCCGTAACCAACTACTACCAGGCGCTTATCCTTAGATGTTTCGGTACTATGAAATTGTGTGCTGTGAAAGATTTCACCCCCGGAATTAATAAAACTATCCATTCCTTGCAAATCCGGTATAAAGGGATCCGAAAAAGTTCCGTTGCATATAATCAGGAAATCAGTTTGTATTTTAAAAGCTGTGTCGTTGTTCTTGCCGGTTATTGTCCATTTATTGTCTTGGAAACTTGCATCCGTAATTTCATGTGAGAATTGTATTGCAGGAAAAACATTGAATTTTTTTGCATAATCCGAAAGGTAAGCCTGCACCTGTTGTCCGGAAGGCCACTCCGGGTAATGTTTTGGCATAGGAAAATCGCTGAAGCAATAAGTATCTTTTGTATTCTGGGGTGTGAGCCCGGGATATCTTCTTGAAGAAGCCCAAACACCTCCCAATTCCGTATCCTTCTCAAACAGCTTAATATCATAACCATATTCAAGGCAGGTTTTTGCTGTTACTAACCCGCTAAGGCCTGCACCAATTATCCCGATTGTTTTTACTTTTTCCATCGTCCCGGTTTTAATTTTTTCAAACCTCAGTTTTCGCTAATTCTATTACAAAAAATCCAGGTTGTCAATAATCTGAGTACTTTATTGTTACTCAAATACTAATTGTAAGGCAATTGTTTGCCAGGAATGGGTCCTGGATATTTTTAAACATTTTTTCTAATTCGCTTGTCAGGTAACTGGTTCTCCAATAAAGGATGATACCTTTTTTCTGCTTTAACGGGGTGTCAAACGAAAACGTGATTGATTGGGGATATTGCCTGAAACCGAATTTCATGTAAGCTTTTGAATGTTCATTAAAACAGCCTACAAAACCATGTTGTAAGTGTAAGAGCCCTATGGCAAAGGCTCCTTTGATAATCTGGAGCGATAGTTTTAGCGACCGTTCCTTTTCTACAATAAAAAATCTGCTTACTTCACCAGCTTTTTCTGCCGCTTTCTTTTTAGCATAAAACCCCTGCTCTAAACTGCTATGGGGATAAATGCCCAGGCAGGGAAATACTGATGCCGGCTTATGATTTGTTATACGGGATAACCCGGCTCTCGATGAAATGTTTTGAACCCAGTGGTTTGCCAGTGTCGGTTCTTCCAATACAATTCTAAAATATCCTACCAGTTCTGTTTTTAGTGGATGCGTTTTATAAATTCCATAGTGCAATGAATTACGATCGTAATAGTTAACATCTATGGCTTTGTCATTTTCGTTGATAAATAAACCCGAAGCTGATTTAGAAAAACAGCCGTATCGCAACCGGAGAAAAAGTTCCAACTCCGCTTCTGATAAAATTTCTTTCAAAATATATTCTTTACGCTGCATCATACATATTTAATTTGCGGGTACACACATCCGAAATAACACAAAAAACTATTGGACTTCTATTGATTTCAATTGCGAATTGCAGACCATGAAATGTTGAAATGCTGACAGTGGCAAACACACCAGCCTGCTAAATTTTTACTTCTATAACTTCGGCTACAATAAGGCAATGCGCTCAACAGAAATTAAAATACCTGCAGGAAAAGGCATTAACTGCGGAGTACTGCGAGCGGGTGCCTCGCCCGGGAAAAATCCTGGTAAATTTTATTAACGATATTCATATCGTTAACGGCAACCATGAAAAGCGTTGTTTTAACAACCTTACTCATACTACTTCCGGCCGCTTCAAGTAAAGTTTTGGTATTTTCCAATGCCTGCCCGGTTTGTTCCCCGAACGAGCTACTTATTACCTGGCCGGAACCAGGATCCAATCCTGGCATACCCGAACGGAAAATAAAATTGTTAGTGACTACAGCCTGGGGAAATATGGTATCCATCCGGGGAGCTTTCCCTGTATTGAAATTTTTTCTTTCTGTCATAATGTTATATCTAAAAGAATAAAGCCTGCGAAGGTTCCTGCATTTAATTAATTACAAAATTGTAAATTCATCTCTTAACTGATAACAGAGATCTTACCCATTTTTAGAAATCCAATACTCATTTTAGAAAAGTACACCGGGAATTAAAACAGCCCAGTATTTTATGGCACCGGTACCCAATACATCTATTACAGGATGTTGCTTTTAAAGTTTAGCTGGCTCATTTAGATGTAAATTTTTGGTGACGCATCCATTTAATACATCCGCACGTTTTCCAAATCGCTCCTTCTAATCCTGCAGATTTAATTACTTTAAAGACTTAATAGTTTGTTCGTAGCAATGCTGCGGTCACAACATGCGTTTAAATATCAAAAATTGAAACAGGTTATGGATGATAGAAGAAATTTACCCGCGTTTGATAGTTAAAAGAAGGGCTACCGGGATACTCCCACAGCGCAAGCATTTTATCGATTCTTTCATTTTGAATAATAAACTCCCTGCGTTTAACAGATTCCACGGAACCGGTAAATGTTGTTGTTACTTTAACAGGCAGTTTATCCATTGTTTGTAATACCGGTAAATTATAAATGGTCATAGTTTCGGTAATGGTAACAGGATCAATAAATGCCCAGGGGTTAAAATTACATTTGTCAGACCAGGCTTCAATAACATGAGTAATGATTATACCGCCGGGAGTTTGCTGGGTTATTTTTTCCAGGAGCCCTGCTGCATTGTAATTGTATAAAGAATGGTATTGCAGGTGCTTGCCAGCTTCGTTCTTTAAAAAATAATCAAGCAATATTGGCCTTCCTGCACCATTGTAGCTAAATTCCAATATATAGCTTGTACCAGAACCCGAAGCCGGGTGGATGGTAATATCAGTTATTTTTCCTACGGCATTGTACCGGTAGTCGCTCGCCCTCCGGGATCTTGAACTGGTGATTTGCGAAACCCGGTTGCCTGTATAGCTAAATGATACCGTATCCTTCACAACAGGAAAACCATAAAATATCTTATCCGGCGTGGAATCTGTACGATATTTGAAATAGGTTGTTTCCTGCAGATCAGTCCAGACAATACTGTCTAATAAATTTACTGCAGTGTCTCCGCTGTCTGGTGCGGGTGAATAAATTTCCTTTTTGGAACAGGCAACAAGCAGTAATATCATTGAAACTGCACAGGTTGCATTGTAGATGGTTTTCATACTAAATATTTTTTTTACGATAGTTCATTCGAAAAAACTGACAGCTGCAATTGATTACATCGTGTTACAGCGAAACCTGCAGTAAGCAATTTGCCAATCATTTTTTAAAAGAATAACTAAGACCAATTGCAACACCGGATCCTTTGATATTTGACCTGGGCGGATCATACTTTGCAGTGGCCTGAGCCCAAAGAGCAACATCATTAAAGAATTGGAAATTACAGTACAGCGGTATGTTGCGTAGAGGCTGG
The DNA here is from genome assembly GCA_014379905.1 of Ferruginibacter sp. GTDB lineage: Bacteria > Bacteroidota > Bacteroidia > Chitinophagales > Chitinophagaceae > Ferruginibacter. The sequence continues at coordinate 96,014 of JACMKX010000132.1, forward strand.
TAACTGGCATATCCCCCGATAAAACAAGGATAGATACCTGATTTTCCATCTCTATGTAAGCCCGTAATTTCTTTTTCCTCTTTCGTAAAATCAGTTTTGGCCGTCATGAATTTAACCAGGATAATCCGGGTGATATAGGTCACATTGATTCGTTTGTTTATCTTGAACAATAAATGGCCCTGAAGTGAAAAAGAAAGCTGATTTGCGTTAAAAAAGCGTTCGTAGCTGTTATTGGCCAACAAGCCCGATTCTTTTAATTTCACCTGGTGGAGGTAAACCGATCCGGCGATACCCGGAACGATCCGTTTACCCCGGCCCCGTGAATTAAAAAAATAAACTATTCCAAGTCCTGCTGATTGTCTTTGAGTAGCCACCGAAGCGCTATCAAACCCGCCGTTGTAAATGTTAATCGCGGCTGAATCTGTTAAAAGCGGAAATATATTTTTCTCTCTTTTAAAATCACCATGCACAAAAAATTTTATTTTTTTTGTCAGCATATTTGAAACATCAAAACTAAAAGCATTATCCTTATTAGCCGTGCTGTCAAAACCATTTGACGTATTAATATGAGAAAAATATGCTGCATCAATACTTGTTGATCCCTTGCTGCCTGCAACCGGCGAAACAAGGGGCGAAGAACTATATATATAACGCGGTCCGTTACAGGAGCAAAATAGTATTACTGCCGTTATACATAGGATAAAACACAAATTAGCTTTCATAAACCTGGATTATCTGCTTATTTAAACTGGTCAGCATTTACGGAAAAATTCATCTTGCCGCCAATGTGTTTATTCAGCAGTGGTGGGGTCAATCATCTCCACTATTTCGCTGATCACATCTGCAGGGAAGCCACCTTCCTTAGCGTGCTGCCTAATGATATCTTCATTGGGGGCTATATAAATGCAATACATTTTATTGCCGGTTACATAACTTTCCTTCCATTGAATTTGTGGGCCCAGGTTTTTTAATACGCTGCAGGAAGTTTGTGACGCCTGCTTAAACTGCTGTGCTGTAAAATTTCCAAGCCCCGGAATTTCTCTTTCAATAACATACTTAGGCATAAACTTTATTTTTTGGTTCTAAAAATTAATGAACTATTTATACTGCCGGCAATTACCTGGTTTAAACCTTTTTTACCATTTTCTTTGCATACTGCCGCATATGCTTTATTATTTTTGGAGCAGGAACCGAATGCCGGAGAATTTGATTTTTCTTTAGATAACCACTACGCACGATATACTCTATTCATACCTTAAAAAATACTATTAGTAAAACAAATAATCTTTCGGTTAAGGATACCGGCATTCCGGTTGCGGAACTTCAGCAGATTTTTCAGCAACTTGCTGATGCCAAAATTACAAACAGGCAGGCTGCACATAAACCCAGGTTAAATTTCATGTTTTCCAACTTTTTTTATACCAGGTATATAACTGTTCCCATAGACCGCAGCAAACAACTTCAAACCGGGATGTTTTAAACTGGAAGCAGTACAAAATAACAGCGCATTACAATAGATTAGCAGTTAATGGATCCATCATATTTTTTACTTCTGCTATGGTATGAACAGGAAGTTTGCCAAGGCGGGCATGCTCCCTCACCACTTCTTCACTGTCTGCAATATGTATGCAGTAAATTTTATCATCGGTAACAAATGACTGTAACCAATGATATGGTTTGCCGAGGCGGGTTATAACTTCACAGGAAGTTTGAGAAATGGCCTGCAGTTCTTCGGCTGTTAAATTTCCGGCTCCAGGTAAATTCCGTTCAACTACAAATTTTTTCATGTAAATGATTTCTATAACGAAAAATGATCAGTACAAAATTGCCATCATTTTTACTATTTCACAGCAGAGGAATTCCCTAATTAGCAATTAGAATCCCCTATTTTAAATGCTGAAACAGCAAAAGTTTGCATTGTGTGCCTGATTGTTTCCTGTTTCTTTGAATGTATGAAAATGCCCCGCTAAGAATAACAGGGCCTATACTTAAACACAGAACGACCCATTTTTAATGGGCACATGAAACCAGCTATTATTTTCTATTTTTCTTCAGCATCTATCTGTATTGCTATTTAAAATGTTTTAAATCCGGAGCCTTAATGTTACTACTGTAATGAGCAGGAATCCAAAACAGGAAGCCGGTACAATTACATATAGGTTAACCAGGTTTTAGCAGACTGGTGAGTTCGTTTATAACGATCGAACCATTTACAACAAGGATATAGTAATACTATTATGCCGATCCATACCAGGTAAACAACTAATAAATTGAAACCATATCCTTTCAGAGCGGCAACGCGATTAACCCTTTCTGATAATATCATATCGGCCGGGTTGAAACCAGAAATAATTACCGCGATGATTGCTAAAAAGTGAATGAGATAAAGATGGGCCAAATAATAAAAAAACGGCACCCTTCCAAAAACGGCCACTTTATCTGAAATGGCATTCAAAGGTTTCTCCGCTAAACTCAAAAAAACCATGGCAGGACCTAATGTTACCAGTGTATAAAAAAAAGACGGTGGATATTTGCTGATATTTAAAAAGGATAACAAACTAAATACTTTATTTTTTTGAACAGACCATTGGGCCTGGTCCCCATAAAAGTTAAACCACCGAAGCAAAATAAAAACTGTGATCATGCCAAGCCCTGTAAACAATAGTATTTTCTTTCGCTTCACAGCGTCATACCCGGCATGATAAAGACTTCCAAGATAATAACCAAGTGCCATTATACCTATCCAGGGTACAACAGGATAACGAACAAAAATCTTAAAATTTCCAACAACAAAATCTTCGGGCTGATGCAGTATAGACCAAAGAAAAGCAGTAATTCCATTACCCTCTACATGCACCTGGTCAAAAAGATTGTGACCAGCAATTATGAGCACAGCAATTAATAGTATATAAAGCCTTTTCATGTAAATCATTGCCGACAGAACCATCATGCTGACACCTATTGCCCAGATGACTTGTAAATTAGCCAAAGGGTACGCCGGGTTGAAGGTCCATCCCAGCGTGATAATGAATATTTCGGCAAACACTAACCACAGCCCCCTTGTTAAAAGATAAAAGCGCAATTGCTTTCGCGATCTTTTAGCGCCATACAAACTCGCGGAAATACCTGCAAGAAAAACAAAAACAGGGGCGCAATAATGCGTAATGAATCTTGTAAAAAACAGAAAGCTGTTGGTAAAAGCAAGATCTGTGGGACTGTACATAAAAGCATCGTAATGAAAATAATCACGAACATGATCAAGTGCCATTATTATCATGACAAAACCTCTTAAAACGTCGATTGACTCAACCCGGTTATTTCTTAATTGCATTATGGATTTATTTTTGTAAAGCGATACATAGCCGTGTATATTACATCAACCGTTTCCCCGGGTCCGTTCGGCAGCCTAAACGGTGCTTTGCCACCAGCAGTTGCAATACGCTGTATATAAGAAACTTTTTCAAAGATTCCGGTCGGGGCTCTCCCTGCCTGTGGTTTTAATAACAGCCAGTCTATGCTGCTGGCATCAGTGCCTGGTGCAAATTGAGGCGGTGAAAATTGCTGGCCGTATATTGAATCGTTAACGCCAGTCAATTGCCAACTGGGTCCCGCTGAGTGTGTTCCAACTTTATCACCATTAATATCATAGAGATTTGCCTGCGGTGCAACAAATATCCATTCATATGTAGCAGGGGAGCTTCCTGCTATTTGCTGAGATCTATATTTCTGAACACCTTCGGCAAAATAAGTAGCCACCCGGCTATTCCCCCCGGGAAGGTTTTGCGGTAGTGCTATTGCTGCAGGAATGATTAATTTCTCACTTTGGATAAACGGATATGCCGGGGAATTGGTAATAGTTTCCTTTTCACGGTTGCAGGCAACAAGTGCCGTTACAAGAAAAGTAATTGCCAAAGCGGAATGCAGGTAACCATTTTGTTTTAAATGCATGTTCTTAATTTTTAAGTGTAAAATATTTTTATTGAAAGATGTAACCCCGACTTAAATCTGCAGTGATTTTTTTCCCAATGGTATAATTTTCCAGTAAACAAGGCTTCTCCATGCCCATTCAAGTGGCCCATATTGATAATAATTAAGCCATAGGTGGCTCCATATTATTTGCAGCACCCATACCCCGGCAACAACATAATATATTTCGTACCGTTGCAGGTGACCATACATCCCAAAGCCAAAACCGTAAAAATAAAAAGCACAAATAATTGATTGCGCCAGGTAGTTGGTGAAGGCCATCCTACCCACGGGCTGCATTAATTTAAAGAACCAATCAAACCAGCCTGATTTAAATAATAACATTATCAGCCCAAAGATTCCCAAAGACCGCAGTACTCTTGAAATTTCATAAAACTCGGCGAATATCTTTTTTGTGTATTCAAACTGGTTAAACTTTGCTGTTAATATTGGCTGTATTCTAAAATAGGAAAGCAATAAGCCAGGCCCCAGTCCTGCAATGCAAAATATCCAGTACGCTCTTGTACCAGCAGCCCCGGTCAAGATGCCTGTTTTAAAAAGTGCCATGCCAATAAACATAAACACCAATGTGTCCCAAATGATGTAGTACGATGTATAAAAATGTAACCTCGCACCTAAAGCACTTTGACTTTTGTAAACCTGGCTATAATTACCTCTTATTTGCTTTAAGTTTTTCTCCATTTCTTTTTTCTGCATTGCCGGTAATGAACTTTCCTTAAATGCCGTCATAGCTGCCAGGTCATCCTTTTGCAAATCAGTAAGTTTTGTTTTGCTGCTGTCCAGCTTAGCAACCACTTCTCCCTTCCATATTCTTTGATGTTGGCGGAAGAGGTCAACATTTTCCCTGGCGGTCATTGCTATCAAACAAATGCCGGCGGCAACCAGCAGCCCTTTTACCGGAAGCCTGCGAAATACAAATATTATGATGCCACATATAGCGTATTGAAACAGGATATCGCCGGGCCATAAAAATACAAAGGCGTTTACCAGGCCAAAAACCAGCAACCATAACTGGCGGCGTATAAAATATTCAGCCGGAAAGCTTCCCTGCATTTTGTTTTCCAGCCGTGCCACATATATAATGATGCCTGCACCAAGGAGCATCGACAAGATAGCGCGCTGGCTTCCGTCTAAAAACCACATACTGAAATACCAAAACTTCTCATTGATGGTACCAATTTCATTATTCAGGGTAAGATCGAACGAAGCAGGAGAAGGCAAAGCGAAAAAAGGAATATTCAATAAAAACACAGCAAGTATTGCAATTCCCCTTAAGCTATCCAGTATATTTATCCGGTTTTGCTGAGCTGCAGACACCTGGTTTAAAGAGGATATATTTGAATCCATATTATATAATTGCAATCGTTTAAATTTTTTTTTGCAACAGTTTAGCAAAATGTTAATGTAGTTTCAACTGCTATTTTATTATTTGCGTTGCGATATTTACTGCCTAACAATTTTTACTATTTTTTTCATCCTGCCATTTTCCCAGTCGAGTGATAAGGCATATATTCCTGCGGCCAGTGATCTCATATCCACCCGAAGCTGGTTGCTTCCAGGCAAAATTGCTGGCCGCTGTATTTTTACCAATGCACCCTTGCTATCGAATAATTTAATTACAGCCGGGGATTGATTAGTCGCACTCAAATTGATAAATAGTACATCATGAACCGGGTTAGGCCAAACAATAAACAGGCCGTTGGTATTACAGGGTGAGCTGTGTATATCCGTATACTGTATACTTCCATTTAAATTATGTGCAGCAATGCGATACAGCCCTCGTGGCAAAGGGTTTCTATCAGTAAAAGAATAGCTTCGTTCAATACTACTGTTGCCGGCCGCCGGCATGCTACCGATGATTACCCAGTTATTGCCATCAATACTTCTTTCAATATTAAAATCGCGGCTGTTTACTTCCCGGGCTGTTGTCCAGTTCAGGAGCACAGTACCTGTTTCACATTTTGTATCAGATAAAATAAAATGCACAGGTAACATGCCCCGGGCATCGGATAAAGTAAATTTTCCTAAACTCCCCATTCCGGTCTTCTCCACAAAATTGGCTACCCCGTCTCTCGAAGTAAAACCAAGGTCAACCCGGCTTTGATTAGCGAGCCTCTGAAAAAGGCTGAGCGTATTTTCATTAAATCCATTTAATTCAGAATCAAAATAGGTAAACTTAAGCGTAGCATCCAGGTTGTTGTTAACCGCTGGTAATATGTCGTAATACCTGAGGATACTTACCGCTGCACCGGTATTGTCTGCATCGAAATAATGTCTTCTTTTGATAGTTACATTACCCAGGTTTTGATTAGAGGTAATAAATAAACCGAGGTTCGCAGGATTGGCCGCCACCGGCGCATCCAGGTTTACATTGAAGAGTACCTCGCCATCGGCTACGTCTGCAATCCGGCTGCTATCTCTTTCGTTGGCAATGAAGCCGGTTGTACCCAGGTCAATCTTCCTGCCTCCAAGTATAAAAAAACCTGATGAAAAAAATATACGCTGCGTCACTGAAATATCTCTTCGTAACAACAGCACCGCAAGGCCGGTTTTATTCACCTCTAACTGGTTAAATTCTATCTGTTGGCTGCCAACAATATGCGATGTTAAATTGCCGGTGAAACTGGTAGTACCATTTCCTGCTGAAAAACTGCCATCATTGAACAGGTCAGCATTTTCAAGTGTTAACTGCATATTGCCGTTTACAGAAAATTGTGCGCCGGCAGTTATGGTGAGTTGTGCCGAAACATTGCCTGCCGAAAATAAAAGTAACAGCACAATTAATGTTGACTTCATAAAATATTTTTGGGATGATCTTTAATAATTTTTAGTAAATACCACTTACAAATCCTGCCCGCTGCTAAACAGTTTGCTTTATTTTTTTTCAAGAGCAATAATTCGTTTTTGCAGATCAGCATTAAGTATCTTTAGCTCGTTGAGGGTTTGCTGTTGTAACGCTATTATATTCTGTTGTTCCTGCATAGCTTTCACTATTGGAACAACAAACTCAGCATATCTCAATCCATATATATCATTGTCATCTTTCGGTTTATCAACGCCACTAAAGTCATAGCCAGCAGTTTTAGCTGCCTGCTCTACTTCCTGCGCTATAAATCCGGAAAAAATCCTGCTCCTGTTATCCTCCGGCTTTTTATTCAATTTGATGTCTTCATCTTTTATATTCAATTTCGTCCGGAGGCTTTCCATATCCAGCTGATAGGTTACCGGCCTCAGCTTCATAATAAAATCAATTCCCTTTACCGTTTCCTCTATATTTTTTTTATACCGGACATCACTCAGGTTTGTATAACCCACTATTCCTCCAATTGACGTGGTGAGCCCGTTGCCCAACCTTACCTGGTTATTACCGGTTACCCTTGCATCTTTTCCAATAGCGATGCTGTTGGTGATACCATCTGCAACCGCATCAGCGCCTGCTCCTATAAAAGTGTTATCATGGCCCAGGTTAAAAGTAAAGGCAGCATTAAATCCCATTACGGTGTTATTGGATGAGCTTAAGGTTGCATTTAAAGCATTTCTACCTATGGCAGTATTTGAGTTACCGGTTACATTAAAAAACAGTGATTGTACACCCACAGCAGTGTTATTATTCCCAGTGGTGTTGCTATTTAATGCAAGATTTCCTGCAGCTGTGTTAACTGCCCCAGACGTATTTGCAAAAAGCGCCCCGCTGCCCGCAGCTGTATTGCCAATACCAGTTGTATTTTCATTTAATGAAAAACTTCCAAAAGCAGTATTGGAAAAACCTGAAGTATTTTTGAAGAGTGACTGATGCCCGGCAGCACTGTTGAAATTACCGGTAGTATTATTCATGAGTGACCGGTGACCTAGCGCTGTATTATGATCGCCGGTGGTATTTGCATTGAGTGCGATATACCCGATGGCAACATTACCGGTGGCCGAAGTATTTGATGCAAGTGACAAGCTACCGTAGGCCGTGTTATTATTGCCTGTAGTATTGGCATGTAATGATTCCCATCCATAAGCGGTATTTGCGCTACCAATGGTATTTGCACTGGCAGCACCTGTTCCGGTAACCGTATTAAGATCGCCTGTTGTATTGTCGAGTAATGCACCGGCGCCAAAAGCAGTATTGCCAAAGCCAACAGTATTTGAAAAAAGTGCATTAACACCTGTAGCAGTATTGTTTGTACCCCTGGTATTAGAGAAAAGCGATTTTGAACCGACCGCAGTATTATTCAAACCAAATAAAGCTACCAGATCGCCTTTACCATTATTGAACAATGCTGAATCTCCAATTGCTACCAGGTTGAACCCCGATACATTCAATTTCAAAGCATCGTTTCCTACAGCTATATTATTGAATCCTGTTTTGTTTGACAAAAGTGATCCGTGGCCTGTGGCCGTGTTGGAGTGACCAGTAATATTGGCGAACAACGAGGAATCGCCGGATGCGGTATTCCTGTTTCCTGTTTCATTAGAAAAAAGCGAACGACTACCGATGGCGGTATTAAAGTTACCGCTGGAATTGGAAGTAAGTGCCCCGAAGCCTGCGGCAGTATTATCAGCGCCGCTGCTATTTACAGTTAGTGCAAAAACACCTGCAGCTGTATTATTATCGCCTATAGTATTATAGAGAAGCGAATTAGCGCCAACACTTGTATTAAAATTACCAATGGTATTAGAAGCAAGCGCCGAACCGCCAATAGCTGTATTGAAACCTCCCGTAGTGTTCGACAAAAGCGAGGATGCGCCATAAGCTGCATTAAGATTACCGTGGGTATTTGCATTAAGTGCTTTAGATCCAGTAGCTGTATTGTTACTTCCGAATGTATTAGCAAACAAAGCTTTTGATCCTACTGCTGTGTTGGAAACAGCAAAAATTCCGGGGCCGGGATTGCCACTATCATTATTGAACAATGCTGAATCTCCAATGGCCACCAACCCAAAGCCATCTTTATTTAATTTAAGTGCATCGGCTCCAATAGCAATATTGTTGAGCCCGGTTGAATTGCTTTGGCCGGCACGCAATCCCCAGTAAATATTCCCTGTTACCGGGTTTAACTCTCCGGTCCGTATATTATTTGTCCTAAAAAGCAATGACTGGTTATCCGTAGTGCCAAGGAACTGGCTGGCCGCATTGGTGCCGCCGTTACCCGTGAGGTTCCATGCAGCACTGTTGCCACCTGCAACCGGTTGCCAGTTGGGGGCCGCAGGCGTTCCGATATTCGCCATCAGTTTATTATTAACGGAATCGTATACCAGCAAACCGTTTGCAGGGTTTGCAAGAGCATTGATAGATGCTGTATTCATTCTGGGTATCAGTACACCCCTGGCAACTGCGGTAATATCCAGCGCAGCCGAAGCATCCGGGGTTGTAGTTCCAATGCCTATACCCTGGGAAAATATACTTAAGGATAACAGTATCAATACAAGTAATAACAACAGATTTTTTTTCATAAAATTTTTTTTTGCGACAAGTACATTGAACCAATGCAACTCCAACTCTCAACTATTTTATTTTCTTTTCCAGCTCGTCTAATCTTTTACGCAACTCAGTAATGATCAGCTGTTGCTCCTGTATGGCTTTTACCAACGGAACTACAAATTCTGCATATCTCAATCCATATATATCATTGTCATTTATGGGTTTATCCAGCCCGCTAAAATCATATCCAACGGCTTTGGCCGCCTGTTCTACCTCCTGCGCAACAAAGCCTGAAAAAATGCTGTTACTGTTATCGTTTGTACTTTTCTTGGAAGCAGCATCGTCAGTTTTTATATTCAGTTTTTTATTAAGCCCCGGCATATCCAGTTGATAAGTTACCGGGCGCAGCTTCATAATAAAATCAAGGCCCGTTACCGCATCTTTGATATTCTTTTTATAGCGGCCATCACTCAGGTTGGTAAAGCCTACAATGCCACCGATTGAAGTGGTAAATGAATTACCAAATCGTACCTGGTTGTTACCTGTTACCCTTGCATCTTTGCCGATTGCAACGCTGTTAGTTGTACCACCGGCAGTAGCATCTGCACCTGCGCCGATAATAGTATTGTCAGGGCCCAGGTCAAATTCAAATGCCGCATTAAATCCCATCACAGTATTGTTTGATGCAGTTAACGTTGAGCCCAATGCATTGCCTCCAACGGCGGTGTTTGCATTGCCGGTTGTATTAAAAAAAAGTGATTGCACTCCGAAAGCTGTATTCTTATCTCCTGTGGTATTGGCATTGAGTGCAAGATCGCCGGTAGCCGTATTAACATTACCGGTTGTGTTAAAAAAAAGAGCTGAGCTGCCGGTGGCTGTATTGGCACTGCCCGTTGTATTATTATTCAAGGCAAAACTTCCGTATGCAACATTATGCTCACCTGTTGTATTGAAGCGAAGTGATTCACTACCGGTGGATGTATTAAAGCGACCGGTTGTATTTGACTGCATTGACCTGTCGCCCGTAGCAGTATTACTAATACCTGTTGTATTGGAAGAAAGTGAATTAAAGCCGGAAGCCGTATTATTATTACCGCTGGTATTTGAACTAAGGGAACCGGCGCCTGATGCCGTATTATTCGCTCCAGTGGTATTGCCTAAAAGCGATAGATCGCCTATAGCTGTATTGCTGCCGCCTGTGGTATTGAATAAAAGTGATTGGTGCCCGACACCTGTATTTTTATTGCCCGTGGTATTAAAATCAAGCACCGCATAACCAATGCCTACATTACCGGTTCCGGTGGTATTTGATTTGAGTGAAAAAGTACCGAAAGCCGTGTTGTAGCCTGCCGTGGTGTTTGATTGAAGTGATTGATAGCCTGCAGCGGTATTAAAGAACCCGGTTGTGTTGGCAACCAGGGATTGCAGGCCAATAGCCGTATTAAAATTCCCGGTGCTGTTATTACGAAGTGCTGCAACCCCGTTAGCCGTATTGCCGTTACCGGTAGTGTTTAAAAAAAGTGCACCGGCGCCGATTGCAGTATTCGTATTACCACTTGTATTGGAAAACAATGATTTTGAACCTACCGCTGTGTTACTTATCCCGGAGGTAGGATCATTACTATCCTCCCCGGTATTGATATTATTAAATAATGCTGAATCGCCAATGGCTACAAGGTTACTTCCCGCGGTATTCAATTTCAAAGCGTCGGTGCCGATGGCAACATTACTGTTACCGCTCGTATTAAGACCGTTTGCCCTCAAGCCCCATGAAACGTTGCCGTTTGACGGATGTATCTCTCCTGCCCGGATATTGTTTACCCTGAAACGCAACGGCTGATTGCCGGTATTGCCAACAAAGTGATTAAAGGGATCTGTGTTATTGTTACCGTTTAAGTTCCAGGTATTATTTGCACCCGCTGATGCAACGGGTTGCCAGTTGGGCAGCGCCGGTGTTCCGGTATTGGCCATTAATTTATTTGTCACAGAATCATACGCCAGCAGCCCTTTGGCCGGGCTGATGATGGCGTTGATAGCCGCAGTACTCATTCGTGGTATAAGCAAACCTTTGCCGGCCGCCGTTATATCAAGTGCTGCCGACACATCAGGTAGGTTAGTTCCTATTCCGACACCCTGGCAAAATGCTCCGTGAAAAAATAGTATTGAAATAATTGATGAAATGAATTTTTTTTTCATGCGCCCCTTTTGTTTTTGAGTGATTAATTATTTATAAAACAACAACTGCTAATTTAATCCACAGCCATACCGTTAATGATCCTTTTACTTTAAAAAGTTGCCTGGCTGCGATGCCGTAAAAAAATCTCCATCAATACAATACGAATACAGCAAATTTTATGTTGATAAAACCTATGCAACTGATGTTTGTCTCCCGTTACGGAATAGCCGATTCAATTATAAATGACCAGCACAAAAGTGTAACAACCTTTTACAAATGATTACAGAGGTATTCCCTATTTAAAAATGCATTTCGCCCTATTTTTTAAATCGTTCCTGCATTCTTTCTCCACATTTTTACACGAGAACACTGGTTTTAGAAAAACAGGAATGAAGCTACAATGAATAAACAAACACAGGTATAGACTAAGTCATGTAGACTAGCATTTATGCGCCAGGACGTCTTAACGCCTGAACGGCAAAACAATATTTCCTTTATTGAAACAATATTTTGGCATGGCTCCGTTCTAAAGAAAGACCGGCTCAGCAGGGGTGCCCCTGGTTGAGGAAGCGGCCAATTTAATTTGCCGTTCAGACGCCGCCGCGTTTTAGTCCTAAACGGCAAAAAAATAAATTTTTCGGAAGTCAACCTTCCCTGCCGGGAGAAGGTTGCTAATAATTGGAATGATAAAAAATAATTTAAAATGTACCCGATCTTTTAGCAGTGGATTTTAAATTATTATATTTTATGAGATGGATGCTTCCCTTATGCAAGTCGGTGGCATTGTTATTAATTGCACCCACCAATATTTTGTTTTATAAAATTGATGCAAGGGTTTTAGCTGCCTCGTCCATCATGCTGCTGATAATTTGTTTAACCGGTTCAACCTTATGAACCAGGCCCACAGCCTGCCCCGCCAATAACGCCATCTCTTCAAAATCTCCTTCGGTAGCAGGAATGGGGGGAAAGCTGCTAAACCGCCTTAAGATAAATTCCTGTCCAAAAAAACTGGTCTTTCCAATTACACGTTCATTTGAAGTGTCTGTAGGCACTTCATCCTCTCTCCCTGTAAATTCTTTTACAACAGCATTCCTGATCACCCGCATAGGATTGAACTCTGGTAACTCGGGGCCGAAAATTGGAGTAATTGCTGTACCGGTGCCGTCTTCATTTATAAGTCTCTTTTTATATTCCGGATGTGCAAATGCTTCATTGCTTGCCACCAGGCGGGTACCTACCCACACAGCATCGGCACCCAGACATAATGCTGCCGCAACCTGTTTGCCGGTCGCAATGCCGCCCGCAGCTAATACCATTGCAGGTTTAATTGCTTGCGCAACCTGGGGCACCAGTACAAAAGTGGGTAATGAACTAAAATTATGTCCGCCAGCTTCCGAACCCTGGGCAATCACCAGGTCAATACCATCCTTAACGGCTTTTCTTGCATTTTCAACGGAGCCAACCTGTTCCCAAACTTTTATTTTTGCCGCATGTAATAAATCAATAATTTTTTTAGGAGGATGTCCAAAATGAAATGATACGATGGGCACTTTTTCTTCGATACATACTTTTATATGCTCCTCGGTTACAAACAATGTAATAAAGTTTACATGGAAAGGATGGCTTGTGCTTTTTTTTACTTCACGTACAAGCGGACGAATAGCCTCAGGAGGCAAGGGGCCAACCCCAAGAGATCCGATACCTCCTGCTTCGCAAACTGCAATGGCCAGATCCGGTGTACTGCCTATAAAAGCCATCCCTGCAGCAACAAAAGGAAATTTAACTTTGTACTCTTTGGTAAAACGATTCGAAATAATTAACGGGTTCATTATAATCTGATATTAATAGTAAGCATAAATAAAAGGAGTGCATACGCAGGGCTGCTATGTTTGTTTTGATAAATGTTAAATAATCCCAGGCCGGAACTTTACTGATGATCCCTGTAGCAGATTTAAAACAAAATATAGGACTTAGGAAAGAACAATGCCATCATTATTGGCACTATCCTTTACCGCTTCAAGCACTAAGTCCACTATACCATCGTCGATTTTAGACCTGGTTTTAAAGGCTGCTTCTTTCAGCAGTGAGAAATTAGCATACAAACCCTGGATAGTATTGCGATAAATTTCCGGCGTATTATGTTCTTTGATACCAGAAAGAACAATCTTCATTTCAACCTTCCCAACTGCCTTAATTGCCGGAAGAATTGCTTCTACGATGATTTCTTTTATTTTTTTGGACATACAATTATATTTTTTGTTACTTAATTTTTTCACATATGCATTTGCTCGCAGCTATTGCAGCCATCAGCAAAAGGTTAGTGTGAAATTTGTGTTTCAGCTACGTAAGAATAAACATATAGCATTACAATTTCCATCCCTGGTAAACCAGGACTTATCGCTGTAACATTTGTTTTACACTCCACAAACTTTGAGTATCTGTTTGCTTTTTATTTATCACGATCGCTGTAGCATTTTGTGAAATGTCTGCCGGCCTCAACAACAGGGTCGGGAAAAAAGCATTGGTAATGGTGAATAGGTTTTTGCCTGCTTCAGTAGTATCCAGTGCTGTAAATTTCCATAGCTGGTATTTTACATTAAATTTAACCGGATCTGCAAGGGCCTGTGCCCCATCATACTTCAGATCCTGTTTTATGCTTAACCCTGCCGCGGGCACGGTGGTATTTCCGTTAGGCACATCAACCGTAATGTACCTGTTGCCGCAAAATGTACGGATGTAGATAAAGTCGCCTTCCTGTTCGAAAGAAAATTTCTGGACCTCCGATTCTGTTATATTTATTGTTGCCGTTAATGCACCTGAGGCAGTACCCCCTTCCACATTCAGCCGCATCGAGCTGGCATTGTATAATAAATTATGGCCAACAAACGGGAAGAACCTGGGCCTCCTGAGCGGGGAATTCATTACTACTGAAAAATCTTTAGCTGCAGCATAGCGTTTACCCATGTACGGTGGGTTTTTGCTCATAAAACTGCGGGATATTGTTTTTAATACAGAAGTGTGATCAAAATAAAGTGTTTCGCCTTTTGCATCAGCCTTGTGGCCAAAAACAGAACCGGCTTTCACATATGGGGAAATAAAAAAAGTTGGAACTCTTACACCGTAGGTTTTAACCGGAAATACGGGAGTGGCAGTAGGGCCCGAACTTTCATCCAGATAAGGAAGTGCCGGCGGAGGTGGCACATGATCATAAAATCCACCGTGCTCATCATAAGTTATCACGAGTAATGTATTGGCGTATTGCGGACTTGTAATCACCGCCTCCACTACTTTCCTTACAAACTCCTGCCCTCTTTTAATATCTGCCGGCGGGCCATCGCAATTTGAATTGGGTGGCATTTCGGTATAATGCGGATCTATGTAAGAAACAGATGGCAGAGTGCCCCTTTTTGCATCAGCAAAAAAACCGGTATCAGGATCATTAACACTTACAACATTGGTTCCGTCAAATGTATAGTTAGAAAAAAAGCGCATGAAACTATATCCGTGCTCATAATATTTCCAGGTTACATTTTTTTCAACTTTATTGCGGTATTCTGTTAAATAGTCAAAAATATTTTTTGTAAAAACTGGTGTAAGGGGGCTGCTGTTGTTCAGTTCCCAGGCGCCTTTTCTTATTCCCAGATTTAATCCACTTGCCAGGTTGAGCCTGCCGGTAAGTTCGTAAAACCGGTTACAAAAGGTAGCTCCCGGGTGTGATGCAAAATAATAGTCGCTTATACCAAAATCACGAACCAATGCATCATACACCGGTACATTTTCGGCTGTATGATAACCCATTATCCTGGGCGCACGGTCTCCGGCATTTTTATCCATGCGGTAGCTTTTAACAAAGCCATTCATTTGCCCGAGGCCGGGAATAGGGTTTTTATCGGCATCCACCTGCGAATTTATCTGGTGGTATATCGGTGCAAAGCTATGCGGTGCATCCGGAAAAAAAACGGTATCGCCGGGGGCCAGCCGGAAAGAAGGATGGTTGACTCCATTATCCGGATTAAATTCACCTCCTCTTAAACCATTCACATCCGTTCGGCCTGCACCGCCTGCACTTACCGGTAAGCTTAAATAACCAAGCATGTGATCAAACGACCGGTTTTCCATCATTAACACCACCACATTTTTTATATTTCGCATGCTGGCCGGGTTGGAAAAATTTATTTTGGTATCGGGATTGGGATTGCCTAAATAAGGCCAGCCTGTACCCCTGTGAACAGCCTCAGGAAAAGGATCCAGTATGTTTTTGGGTACATCATAGGTGATGTTTATGTTTTGTTCATCCTTAATCAATGATGTTACATTAAATAACCCGTCTCCTCCTAATATCCACCTGCTTAAGGTTCCATTGAGTTCTTCCCTTACAGCAGGATCAGAGAGCTTGGTATAGATTGTTTCAAGCGCGGTTTGACGAAATTCACCACCTGCATCTATCGTTGCCCCGGTAACAAATTTGAGTACGATATATTTTCCTATTTCGGTTACCAGCCTGTCAGGATTCACGTCTTTCAATTTATCCAGCCATGAAAAGAATTCAAGCCGGGTAATTTGATTATTATGAATATTACTTGTTTTTATATCGAATGAGAGATTGATAGCCAGGCTAAACTCTTGCAGCTTAAGCTCCGATAACCATCCGTCATTTCTTACATCTGCTCCGCCACCTGTTTCAAATTCAATTTTAATTGTAGCGGGCTCAGGTAAACCCGGGTGAATATTGAATTGGAATTTATTGCTATTGATATCGTTAAAATAAAATCCGTAACCTAATTTACCGAGGTCGGCATAACCAATCTTTCCATATTCAGCCACAAATACATTATTTGCCACAGCAGGTTCTACCAGGGAAATAGTAATATCACTTCCAGGCGTCACGTCATTTCTTTGGCCCTTGTTATGCAACCGTATTTTAAAAAGCGGTTCATCGTTGCGCAGGTTAATAAATTCATCCAGCTTTTTTTTCAAGACAGTCCAGGAGATCACTTTTTTTACCTGCGTAGCTGTTCTGTCCTCACTAATTTTTGGAATAACCGTTTCCGGTGCGGGGTAAAACGTTGGATGTGTATTTAGCTCAATACATGTTTTGAGTTCAAATTTTGCTATGAACAACTCCCTGTCTTTTAAACCTAAAAGATTTTTAAGCCTGGTGATCTCTGATGGTTCAGCTTCTTCAAGCAACATTTGTTGTAGCCTTTCATATTCCGCGGTTAGCGTGTGCACCTTACTGTGTGCTGGTCTGCAGGCATCCGGCACACCGGGTATTGGTGCTGGCGGAGGCGGTGGTGGTGGAGGTGGAGGTGGCGGTGCGGGTGGGTTATCCAGGCAGGCCTGGTAAGCAACTCTTGCCTGCGATACTTCCCTTTCTTTTGCTCCTACCAGGTTTTGATAACGCGGCTTGTCTGATGGATCGGCTTCCGCAAGTGCTACTCGCAGGTTTGCCAGCTCCGTAATTAACCTGTCTAACCGGGTTTTTAAAGGAATACATCCCTCCGGAATCTGATCTGGCATAAATTAGTTTTTAAATTTTGGATTAATGTGAACGGTCTTGTGTATGACCGTGTAATTATATTGGCACCCGATCATTGAATTGCTATTCTGTCGGGTGAGTCATAAAACAACCGTGGAAGATGCTGCTATACCTAATCAACCTGGGGATAACTTAATTTAATTATACATTCATGTTAACCCAAGGCTATTTCATCATTTCGTGCCCACATGACCTGACGGATTATTAAAATTGAAAGACATTCTTGCAAATACATTCCGGCCGTTAAAGCCCATTTGCTGAACGCGCCTGCTGTAGATGAACCTGCCTGAGGACACATTGCTGCTGTGTGTATGCTTATCCTGGTACACATCAAAAAGATTATTCGCCCCGGCAGTAAAAGTGAAAATCTTTGTAAGTTTATAACTGAAGGAAAGATCAGTTATTGTTTTACCACTGAACTCCTGGTCCAGTGTTTGTTTTTGACCCGTATAGAGATTAACAGGAAATGACACGGGGTTCGAAGGATTAATAGTCGGATCAAGATAGCTGACCTTACCAAAATAAGTGAACCGCAACATTATTCCCAACTTTTTATAGTTGTAGTTAGTAGAAAAACTTGCTTTCGAATTTGGGTTGGCAACTTCAATCCTGCTTTGGTCTTCCCTGTTAAAATAATTTCCCAATTGGCCGGAATTATTTAAGGTATCAGATGCCTTTACAACAGGTTTTCCATCGGCCCCTTTCTTTACTTCATTTTTAATGAATGTTGCCGCCAGCGTAAATCTCAGTTTATGCAGCTTGCTAAAACTGCTACTATAATTTACAACAGCTTCAATACCTTTAGCACGCGTGTCTACTGCATTGGTAAAAAAATTTGCTGTGGTAGCTCCATTGTCTTTCAACAGTTGTGCTAATGCAACACTTGTTCCGCCATTAAAATTATTTGTCAGTACTATTCTGTCTTTAATATTTATCCAATATCCGTCCACAGTTATTTCCAGGCCCCGCTCCGGGATAGTTGTAAAGCCAACAGAATAATTTTGCGATCTTTCCTCCTTTAAAGAAGGAATTCCCAATATTTCAGCAGGCTTACTGTCGTTGGTAAAAGTGCCGCTTTCGGTAGGTACCAGGCCCGTGGGAGTAGGAACAAAAAGTGTATTGGTTTTAGCATAAAACTTCTGCTGCATGGAGGGTGCCCTGAACCCGGTGGAAGCTGCTGCCCGTACAGTAAAAATATTTCCCAGTTTATAACGCGTAGCAACTTTATGGTTAAGGGTACTTCCAAAATCGGAATAGTTTTCGAAACGCAAAGCAAATTCAAGAAGCAGGTTTTTTGTAAAATCCTGTTCCAGGTCAACATATAATCCAACATTACTGCGTGAATGTGTTTTCGCATAATCGGGTACAAAACCGGCAAAAACCTGGGCGCCCGAAGCTGCACCTGCAGCAGTATTATAATTTTTATAGGATGCTTCCTCGCCTGCACGCTGGGCATATTGATCAATCCTGAACTCGGCTCCGTATGCTACATTCAGTCCGCTTAGTACATTAAAATTTCGGTTAAGGTCTGCATTGACAGTATTCTGCAAAAAATTCAACCCGCCTGCATTAAATTTTGTTTGCGCATTGGCACTTACTGCATACCGGGTATAATTGACCGAATTATCTACATTAAAATCAAAATTGTTTATGCCTATAGTATTGGATAACCCTGCATGCCATTTTCCCAGCTTACCCTCCAAACCTGCAGACAAAGAATAATCTTTAATATCGGTTTTGATAAAAGGTAAAAAACCGTTGGGATAAACCGAAAAAACCTGCGTGGCATAAATAACCGCGCCGGAACTTATTGAAGTGGGATAGCGAAAAAATCCGGCAGCTTCCCCATTCTTCTGGCTGTATCCGCCAAATACTTTCAAATTCCAGTTGGTGCCCAATGCAATGTCTGCATTCAATAATAGTGCGCCGGAAGCAATCTTTGAATTTCCTATCCGCATGTCAAAATCATTTCTTGTTAAAGAACGGGCATTCAAAATAGAGTCGTCTTTATTTACTCCATTCACATTGGCAAACACCTGGCCGCTGTAGGTACCTGCCCGGTTAGAACTTTCCCTCAAAGTGTATTCCCCTGTAATATTCATAAGCCCCTTTGTACCCACTTTAAATCCGTAGTTTAAACCGGCTTGAAAATTTCCTCCATCCTTTACGCTTACATTTTTAACAGGCGTATTTCTTAGTTTGCCTAATTCATAGTCTTTTGTATAACTGGTTAAATTTTCTCCATAAGAAATGCTGCCACTCAACGCATTTGTATTTTTCTTCAGCACAATATTTATCACACCAGCAATTGCATCAGATCCATACTGGGCAGCAGCGCCGTCCCTCAGAACCTCTACACTTTCAATTGCAGCAATTGGAATACTGTTCAAGTCTGTCCCCACCTGTCCGCGGTTAACCGTTCCATTTACATTTACGAGTGCCGACTGGTGCCTTCGTTTTCCATTAATTAATACCAAAACCTGGTCGGAGCCGAGCCCTCTTAATTGTGCAGGATCAATATGATCCGTACCATCGGCAACGGTTTGCCTGCCCGAGTGGAATGAAGGAGCAGCAAAAGTGAGCAACTGGTTAAGATCCGTTTGCCCCACTTGCATAGCCATAGCAGCCACCGGAATTACATCAACAGGCACGGGTGTTTGCACTTTTGTTCTTGCTAAATTCCTCGACCCAATCATGGTAACTCCCGCTAGCTCCTGTAAACGCTGCAGTGCTATTGAATAGTGTGTAACAGCATTATTGATTATAATGGTTTGTGTGATATACCCTGCATAGCTTACTACAAAACTTTTCATAGTGCCGCTGCCATTAATTGAAAAGCTGCCATCGTTGCCGGTCATCGTTGTACCACCTTTGGCAACGATACTTGCCGCTGCAAGTGGCTGTTTTCCTGATGCGTCAAAAACTTTTCCGGTAATTGTTTTTTGAGAAAATGTCAAAAAGGGTAAGCTCATACTGATTAACAATATGATTTTGGAAACATAACTCCGATGGCCTTTACTTTTGATAATTCTTCTTTGATTGCAAATCTGTTTTTTCATACTTTCAATTTTTCCGGATAAAGAAAATTATCCGTCATTCTCTTTTTTTTTAATTTTAATTCGTTGCTGATTGTTTTAGTCGCACTATCTATCCTTATTTAATTCATTTACTGCTCCCGGTAAGGAATAAAGCTGTTTTACCTACTCTTTACACGGCAACTGTTGCTTACTACATTTTCCAATACCACAGTCCTTGCTGCAGCAATTGCTGATTGGGATTGGAAGTAAAAAGGGCTGTAACCTGTTACAGGTTTTATCTGCTGTTTTATCCGGGTCAGCATTTAGCTTCAGGCTGACTTCGGTTTCTTCGGGTAATTGCTTCTCCGGTTCATTCCGGGTTACTTCTTCATCAAATGTTTTCATGAAAATCATTTGAAGTAAAAAAGGAGTTCTCTTTAAAAATAAATAGCGGGTGAAGCATTTTTCATTAGCAATATTGGTAACATAATTTATATTACAAAATTGCAATGATCATCTTTATATGATATTAGAAGTATGCCCTATTTATTGTTAAGCAACTACCTATTTTATAATTTTCAGCCTTATACTTACAGCGTATTATTGCGCAGTTTTACAAAAACTACTTTAATAGTAAGGGGGAAAAACAGGGCCGTTTTAAATGAGTAAGAAAACAGATAGCAATTTCTTTATTCAGCAGGCTTTCTCTAAAGTAGAAGTATACTTAAGTGCGATTGTGGAGATATTATGCGGAAATGAGATTATAAACACCGTTAAAGCACACAGGCCAAAAGCCGCGTATCTGCTGTACCTGACTGGTCTTTAATGTAACCCTGCCTGGATTTAAATTAAATACTGTTTTGTTTATTTATATTTTTTTTAGTGCTGGATTTAATTTAGGTAAAAGGCCTGATTACCTATTTTATTACGAAGATTACCTATTTTATAATTGCCAGTTGTACTGCTGCTGCCACGGCTTTGTTCCGTGAGTTCACATCCAGTTTAAAGAGTATAGACGTAATATGATGATCGACCGTTTTGGCAGCAATAAAAAGACGGGCAGCAATTTCTTTATTCTGCAAGCCTTCTTTAAGGAGCACTAAAACATCTAATTCCCTGGCTGTTAAAAGAGCAGTATTCGATTGTGTCGTTTTTCGGATACCGCGGGGAATATTTTTTATTCCCGACGCTCTCATATCCCGCTTCATTTTTTCATAAACTGTGATTGCACCAAGCCTGTGAACTATGTTTATTGCCTTTCTTTTATTATCATCATCGCCTTCATACAGGGCAAGGGCTTCCATATAAGGGTTCCCTGTTTTATTCCATAGTAAGGCCGCTTTTTGTGCTTTGTTTATATTACCCAGGTCAAAGCCTTCGTAAATTTTATTACCAAAAATGCTAATTTTCCTGGATTTGTACAGCCAAAAAACAAATTCATCATTATACATAATACTGTCCGGCCCATTAATCATACTAACTGTGAAATCAATATCCTTTGTTTCAATGAGCGTTTTGCCGGTAATCCATTCGTATTCCAGCAAACCTGTTAACACCGGGATGATCCTTTGTATTTCCACAGTTTCAAAGGCCATTATTTTTGCTTCATCAAATAAGGGAAGCATTTCCGGGGCACCGCTTCGCATTTTTATTTTTGCCAACACAGACAATGCGGCGATCTTGACGGCATTTGATTGGTTTTCATATTTAAGCAGGCTTTCCGCAATGCGGCAGGCTTCTTTCCATGACCCGGTTTCAAGAAACAAACGGGCTCTCCAGGATAACAAATAAAAAGTGTAAGTATCAAGATCTCGCTCTTCACAATAAAGGGTGCCTTCATCCAGCATTTTTGCAGCCAATGAATAGTTTTTCAACATACAATTGATGCCGGTAATATTGGAGTAAGCCCTTCCTACATGATCATGAAATGAATTCTTTAGTCCTATATCCAGGCTTTGCCGGAGTAGTGTCATACCTTCCTGGGTGGATGCCCGGATTTTCATTTGCATTGAACCTACGTTATTTAGTGCATGGCACAATATTTCTTCGTCGCCAAGTTCCTCTGCAATGGCGATAGCTTTCCGGCCCCAGGAGATACATTCAGAAGACTGATCAGCAAGCATTTTTAATTGTGACATATTGCTGAACGCCATAGCTTTGGAGGAGGAGGAAGGTTGAGAACCTAAAACTTCAATAGCCTGCTCTGCAAAACCTTCGGCATTTTTCCGGTTTCCGGCTAACCACCACAACCGTGATAAAAATCGTAAACAGTTTCCTGCTTTTTCTGTATTATTCTTCTCTTTCCAGATAGTCAGGGATTTTCGGGCATAAATGATGGCCTCGGTGATATTGCTTGTTAGGTAACATTCATAGGCATACCCTTCGTAAAGTCCGATTAGCACATCTTTATCAACTCCCTGGTAGTATTCGATAGCAGTTAAATATAATTTTGACGCTTCAGTGTGTGCACCAACTTTAGCTGCATGACCGGCAGCCAATGGTGCGTAATGTACCACTGCATCATAGGCATTTGCATTTTTAGCATGATGTACAATTCGTTCAATCTCTGGTTTCTTTTCATAGTTTTCTATAAAAATGCCCAGTATTTGTTTATTGTATATAACCCGTTTGAGTGGTGACAGGAATGCCTCAATTGTTATCCTGTATAATTCATGTTTAAAAAAAAGCTTTCCTTCTCTTAAAATAATGATCTTAGTTTCAAGCGAAGTGTACAAAGATTCCATGCACTCCGGTTCCATTTGTTCAAAATATTTCAGATCAAAACCAGTTGGAAGTACGGCCAGTATTTCCCAGGCACGCCTGGTTTTTTCGTCCTGGCGATGATACATAGATAATATAGAATCTTTAACATTATCTGGAACGCCGGTGCTGTAACTCGCCAGTATTTCGTTCACATAAAATGGGTTGCCTCCGGATATTGCATAAACATCCGCCCCTTCATACCCTTTTTCGGAGGCCATTTTTTCTACAGCCTGCCTGGACAGAGCTGTAAGTTTTATCTTTGTAAAAGAATCTGGTGGAAGCTGGCCTAAAACATTATTTAAGGGATGCCGGGAGTGTATCTCATCATCCCTGTAGGTAAGAATAAAAAAACATCCCAATTGCGCAATACGTCTTGCAAAAAACTTGATAAAATCAAGGGTAGCCTCATCAGCCCAATGGAGATCTTCAAATACAATAATCGTTTTTTCTTTTTTTTTGCTTAGCTCACGAAAGATGCTGGCAAACAATTCCGACCTTTCTTCACCCACACGATTATTGCTCCATAAGTGTTTATCTATCTGCCACATAATATCATACAACGGCGCCAGCGGGCGCGGGGCAAACAATGCATCACAAGCTCCCTGGTAAATAAGGTAGGCGCCTTTATTTTTTTCCAAAAACGCTTTTATAAGAGAAGTTTTACCTATTCCGGCCTCACCGTTTACAAACGCACAGTGCCCTTCGCCGTCATCAACACTTTCCAATTGCTTTTGCAATAATGCCAGAAATTGATCTCTTTCTACCAGCTCCATTTCAATATGGTTTTATATATGAAATTATACAATTCTAAATGGGGAAAATATCACCAAAATCGGGTAGAAAACAGGCCAGCGCACAAATTTAATTTCATAAAACAAGGGGGTCATTCAAAAAATAGGGTAAATCCCCCAGCAGTAAAACTCCAATTATGCTTTTCTTTGAAAGCAAGCTACCCGGCCGAAATTAGGCGGGGTTTGAATAAAAATGCGACCAGGCAAGCGTATCTTCTCAACCCTTAAACTTATGTTTTGAGAAAAGATCGATCAGGGTTTAGCGGGCGCACTTTTGATATGCATATTATCATCCATCACCAAAATAGAAAAATTATAAAATGATAAAACGCACCACGATATTTGTTTTACAATTTAGTTTTTTACTGCAGGCAAATGCACAACAGAGCTTATCAAAAAATATGAGGGGAAGCAACCCCTTGAAAACTGCGGGTATGAATTTTAAACCCACAGCCGCTACTAATGAAAATGCAGATTCTATAGCTGTGAGAATAACCAAAGCAGCCGGCAATGTTTATTTTTTGGATTGTATCAATGGTTTTGGCGGGGGAAATGTGGCAGCCTCTGTTGGCGAGGATGGAATTTTACTCGTAGACGATATGTATTCCAGTATGTCTGCAAAAATAGAAAGTTCTCTAAGAACAATTTCACCTAAGCCCGTTAAAATAATACTAAATACTCATTTTCACCGTGATCATATTGGTGGGAATGAAGCATTCAATACATCTGCTGTTATTGTTGGTCATGAAAACATAGGCAAACGTCTTATACAAAACAATAACGAATCGGACCCTACAATTGCCCTGCTGCCGAAAGTTACATTTGCAGATAGCCTGGTTATAAATTTCAATGGGGAAGCAATACAAATGATTCATTTCGCCAACAGCCACACTGATGGCGATGCGATGATCTACTTCACAAAATCAAAAGTACTTCACCTGGGTGATATGTTTTTCTTTGAAATGTTTCCGGCTGTTTACGCCGAAGGCGGAGGAAACATAAAACAACTGGTAACATCACTGGAAAAAATAATTACAAGAATACCACCGGATGCCATCATAGTGCCCGGGCATGGAAAATTAGCCACTATGCAGGATCTGAAGACTTATGTGGTAATGTTAAAAGAAACGATCACAATTATTGAAACAAAAATAAAAGAAGGTCAAACGCTTGTCCAGGTGCAAAACGAAAAGGTTCTTGCAAAATATGACCAGCTTGGTAACGGAGGAGCCCAAACCACAGCGCAATATACCGCCATGTTATACAAACTTCTTTCTACAAACAAATAAGAACTAATTACCAACTTTATACTGTAAACTTACATAGTAACTTATGAAAAAAAACTTACGGACTTTCAGATGAGTGCCAGAAATATACAAATTGATTTTCACTGATGCGCACGGAAAGTTTGAAATTAAAAATATTAAGCCGGTAAATATCGGGTATGGGCGAATTATGATTGGAGCCGAAATGCGTTGGGCGATGACGCCCCGCAGGTTGAAGAATTAATAGAAATCAAAACCGACGGCGAAGCATTGTCATTTAACTAAAGATTATTTGTTGAATTATAAAATTAATAAATCAGAGGAAAAAGATGGAACGGGTTTTGCGCATTTTGTACGGATTATTGCTGTTCATCGTTCTTTGCTTTTTCACATAAAGGCTCTGCGATGGGCCGCAGGAAGGTATCCGGTATGCCGCTTGAATAATTGAGTGAAATGTCCTACATTTTTATAGCCAACGGCATTGGCTGCTTCCTCTACTCCTAAGCCAGATGTCAACAACCGCACTGCTTTTTTCATCCGGTGAATAATGACGTATTGATTAGGACTCACCCCTGTTGTACGCTTAAATACGCGGCAGAAATGATAACAGCTCATAAAAGCAATAGAGGCTAAATGGCTAAGGGTAATGCAATCTTCCATATTAGAATGAATAAATTCATTGATCTGCTTAAGCCGAAAAGATGGCAATTTGCTATACGATTCAGGCAGGCGGTGCAAAGTGGTGCAATGATTACGCAGCAAATGAACTGCAATCAATTGAGCTGCTGTTTCTGCATAGATTTCACTGGATGCTTCAGGCTGTTCCATCTCTTTAACTAAACTGTACCCTAACTGCTCCAGCACGGGATCAATTACGCAATACTTTTCCATAAGGTTTACCGTAACTGGATCTGTGCCAGCAATTGATAGTGCAGTTTGGGCTAGTAAGTCATTACTCAGATACAAATGAGTAGCGTGGATGGGAATGTTTGTTACACTATTCCATTGCATTTGATAAGGGTCAGCATTTGCCGCAGTAAAAAACAAGTGGCCAGGACGATTATCATAATTTTTTTCTTTCCCATTAGAAGTAATTTTCATCCGCATTGCACCCGACATTATTAATATAATTTGAGTTTCAGGAACTGGCTTCATTTCAACCAGTGATATGTGCGGTGGTTCGATATGCGTCTGAATCAATAATTGCTTCCATTGCTCTCGTTTCGTAACCTCAGTATGCTGAAGACCATGCCCAGACTCCACCACAAAGGAATTGCTTGTCGCCGGGTCAAGGGTATTTAGCATGGTTGCATACTGTAGGTCTAGTGACATTTTAAATTAATTGACTTTAAAAAATAACCTTATTAATAATTATAGGCCACATTGACTTTTTCTTTTTAATCGGTAATGGGGGTTTCTGACGCCTCTTTTAAGCCAGTGGCAGCGAGCCTTTTGCAAAGGTCATTAAAAAGTTGGGTGTCAAAGTATCCATGGATGTAAACGGCTTTCCCCCATTTCATTTTAATAACGTGCACCCCTTTGTTGATGTATTGTTCTCCATTAGCAGGAGTAGCTTTATCTTCCCATTCTATTGCTGCTGTTGTATTCCACGGAAATCCGCTCACTATTAACTTTTTTATTGTAAAATGAATCTGTGGTGTGATAATATAAAGCCTTTTAAACCACCTGCGCATACTTTCAATCGTGTGCCTGGTTCCGCCTATTGGATGACTGCCGGAAAAACTGTGGGTAATTTGAGGTGATACATTTTTTAGAAGTGCCTCATAATCACCACGGTTTAAGCTTTCAAAAATATCTTTGAGTTTTTCTTTAATGATATAATGGTACATAGCCGGTTCTTTAACGATTAATTGTAATTAGATTTTCTACTTAAATAAATTGTAGTTAAAGCCTTTACGATAGATAACCATAGTCGGGGAAAATATCATTGTCTTTATAGCCAACTTAAAAGGAGGTATTGCAACTGGTATGATTAACATAGGTGGCAATAAAACTGCCAAGAACACCGAGCAAGTGCACTAGCTTTAAAAAAGTTACGCAAACGGTTGACAAATAATTGTAAACGATTGCATAATATTTGCCATAACAACTGCTGACTGATTTTGCCATAGCTTTTTATGCCAGATAAATTATTAATATCTTTTTTTCGTTCGCAAACAGGGGAATTTATGCCCATGAAAAAACTTTGGCAAGAACAAGGCAAAGCGCAACGGCTTACGCTTCGCCCTTCACTAAATGTATAAGATTTGAAATTTTATTTCGAAATCTCCAAAATATTAGTCTTAAGAACTCATAGATCTATCGGGCTTAATGACTGTTTGAGAGGATTATAGATTTATCTTGACTTTATTAAGCAACAATCCATACAAAGTGCGCAACAATCCGTGCCACTTTTTGTCTGGGCTTAATTAATTTTACAATTCAATCAAAAAGCTACAAGCGCTCTCCTTCCATATTTCACATTTGCAACATTCTAAGGCTTTCTTAATTACGAGCGTCGATTATTAAGCCCATGGAAAATTGTGATTTTCCTGAATGCTATTTTTTGATATTTAAAATATAAAGTATGGGGGAATATTATAAATCGCTTTGGTGGAAGGCCAAGTAATGCAGTAGAAACTTACATAGGCGCCTGAAAAGTACCAAAAAGGTTTTTATTGGATTGATACCTTACAACTTGATAGATAGCTAGTGTGGTGAGAAGCAATGTTTAAATAACTCAATACTTAATAAACTAAAATGAGCGATGTAAAACAATTCAGATTAAGCAGCTATATTATCACCATGGTGGGGCTGGTGGCTATCATAGGCCCCTACGCTGCCGACTGGAATGAAACTCACATATTCAATGAAAATTGGCCGCCACAGGCTAAATTTCACAATGCACAAACAATGCTTTTGGGATCAATGTTAGGCATAGGGTCAATATGGTATTCATGGAAAAAAACAACGGATACGCAAAGTAAAAAAACTAATATTAGCATAGCGGTTTTTTTAGCAGCGGTGTATTGGATGGCTCAATCAATCAGTATTCTTTTTCCGGAAACTGCTTTTATTGATCCCCAGTTTGGAGCAACGCCACGGTTGTTTGGAATTCCGGGTCAATTAGCCCTCGATATGATAGTGTTTCTCCTGCTTTTAGTTGCTTATTACGCAGCAAATAGAACCTTGAAGCGAATGAAAACGAACAGTAATAAAAAGCCTGCTACTCCCATCTTTAAACATTCGTAGAAGCATAAACAACTGGGCAAAAAATTAAAGTAAAAACTATCGGATACCCCGGATTTTAAAAAATTACTTATAAGTTAATATCTAAAATAAAAAATAAAATGAATAACAAGGGAGGAAAAGTTGCCGTTGTAACAGGCGCTGCTAAAGGAATAGGACAAGCCATTGTACGACGTTTGGCCGAAGACGGCGCAGACATTGCCATTGCCGACATCGCTGATACAAGCGAAACTCAGGCACTCGTAAGGAAAACCGGCCGTCGTGTAGTATTCAAACATTGCAATACAAGCTCGGAAGAAAATACCAAAGCTTTTGCGGAGTTTGTGATGAAGGAGTACGGCCGTTGCGACATCCTGGTGAATAATGCGGGCATCTATCCTTTTGTAACCTTTGACGATATGACTTTTGACCAATGGCGCCAGGTGATGAGTGTGAACCTGGACGGAACTTTCCTGATGTGCAAGGCCATTGTACCCATCATGCGGAAACAGAAATATGGACGCATTGCCAATCTGGCCTCGGCCCAGTGCTTTTATGTGGCTTCCAACAGTCTGCATTACATTGCCTCCAAAATGGGCGTTATCGGTCTTACCAGAGCCTTGGCCACTGAGGTAGCCGACGACAACATTACAGTGAATGCCCTTGCGCCAGGTATAACCAACACAGGTACTGTGCGCAAAGATGCCGGTGAATACCTAACCTCCCTCCCAGAATTGCAAGCTATACACCGGCCAGGCGACCCGAAAGATATGGCAAACATCGTCTCCTTTCTCACATCGGACGACGTAGCTTTTATGACAGGCCAAACGCTGGTAAACGACGGCGGGTGGGCACGGCTATAGAGTAAGAACGAAGCCTGCAGATGAAACCCTAAGAAGTCTATTTTAATTACAATTAAACAATTAACATGAAAAAAATCATTTATAACGAATTCGGCACTGTAGACGTTTTAGAATTGGCAACCGTAAGCCAGCCTGAACCAGGCGAAAAACAAGTGCTTGTTAAAGTAAAGTCTGTTTCCCTCAATCCCTTGGATTGGAAACTCTACAGCGGAGAGGCCA